>NZ_JADPIX010000040.1:0-19427 GCF_023073155.1 Bradyrhizobium sp. 45
CGGCATATCGCTCCTTCGGTGGAGAAGTGGAGGCGTCAAGCACCCCCACGATATGCCGCCTTTCCGATTCCCGCCGTCACCAACTTTGGGCGATAGCTCCGCGTTCAGCGACCAACAGCTTCCGAATTTTTCAACAGTTCTCAGTGTGCTCACCGCCATGGGCTTGCAGATCAAACTAGTTCCACGCACTGGCGGCAAGTGAGCGTCGAGGACATGATCAGGGCTCTCCAAAAGAAGCTCAATCTCGACTAGCGCGAGCCCGTTTCGGGAGAGCCGGTCCACGCTAGCGGGCCTCTGTGCTAGCAACTTGGCGTGCCGCGCGGATCGTGCGAAGAGCCTGCGCGAGCAAGCCAAGAAGCTCCCGCATGGACCGCAGCGGGAAGCCTTACTGCGTGAGCCCGACAAAACGATGTTGGCGCTCACATGACCTAATGGCTTATGTCACCCGGCTTGCAGCCGCCGGATTAAAGTGTAAGATTCAGGTGATTTGCGAAACCAAATGGGGGGGAGCGTGACGGCGCCAGACCTCGTTTTCATAATCACCATCGTTGGTTTGAGCGCTCTATCCACGGTCCTCGCGTATATGCTGGTGCTGAGCCTCTAAGGCGCCCGTAAATCTCCGAATGCACAGAGAGTAAGGCCGCCTCAGTTGGCGGGCCTCTTCTGCGGGTGCAGGTTCACGCTGGCGGGCCTATCACGTCGTACTCAAAGGCGACGCCCTCGGGGTCGTTCTCATCGAGCCATGGAATTTCAGTCGGACCCGTTGTAGATCTGTTCGAGGAGCCCGCGCCGGCTTCGATTTCATCGAGGATTTCCTCTCGTTGATAACGGTCTGCTTGATGGTATCACCACAGCGACGCTCTGGCGTGAGACACTCAGGTAACTACATCCTGAGGCGCGCGAACTGCATCGACGCATGCTCCGCCTCGCGAAGGGAGTCGCATGGGACGATGCTCAACAACGACTTACAGAACGCAGGCGTGAGCTTGCCGCGGTGGATCACAACGTTCTCGTGCCCCGTGGCGGCTCGAGCGCTCTGCCATTGCCGATTGTAGCCGCGCTGTTCATTGGACTTCACGTGGCAAGCGGCGAAGTCGGCGCCGCCCAGCGTGGCCAACTGCCAGGCATGTACCGGCAGCTTGGTATGGATGTGCACCCACATCGGATTTGGCATCCTACCACTGCGCAGCGCCTTGGGCTGCAGCTTGACCTCGAACAGCGTCGCTGGCTCGCTCTTCAAGGCGCGGGGTGAATCCACAGACGCAAGTTCTTCGGCCGCCTGCAATTGTTCAAGGTACTTCTGCGACGGAAACGCGTACGTCTTCATGCAATCGATCGTGATCGCCGCCTTTCGTGCGTTCAACGAGTTTGCCTGTCCCTGAACCTCGGACAACATCGTCTTAAGCCGGACTATTTTTCCGTGCACTTCAGGCAATTGCGCATGCGTGAGTAGGCCATGTCGGCGGGGCTCCTCCAGCGCGGCTACACAGTTCTTAATCTCGGCGGTCTGCGTCTCCAGGCGCTTAAGGACGAGATCCACGACGTGGTCGGCGTCCTCAGGCTTCATCTGGCGCGCTTGCGAGACGGCGCTTTGCTGAGCCGGCAGATCGAACTGCAGCAGCTCGTCCAATCGCTTGAGTAGTCCCGTCAGTGCGTTCCTGGAGGGCGGAGCCTGCCACATCGCCAGGTGCCCGGTCGCCGATGATGACGCCCTCGCGCGTGCCTCCTCCGCACTCGCGAGTTTCTTCGTACCCAGATCCGAGAGTACGATAACCTTGGCAGTAGAGGCTGTGGCAGCGTCGGGCCTAGCGAGCTGCGGCTCGCGCAGCCCGGCCGTTGAACTCCCCTCGCGTGCGGCCGGTGCGCGCTTGCCTTTCCCCTTCCTGCGCGCCGCGTGGTTCTCAGCCGCTAAGTCGGTCTTTTCCGATATCGCAGTCTGGGCAGGCGGCTCCACTTGCCTCTTTGGCTGCACTGCCAAAAGTCGCGTGACTTGGTGCGCGGTGACCCATGCACCTTCCACGATCTGGTCCAACTGTTCCAATGGAAGGTCGGCATCCGTTCCAGCATCCCTTAGCCTGGCAACGATACGTTCCACCTCTGAGGCAAATTCCGAATGCCGTTCCATGACTCCTTCCAGAACGGTGCAGTGCTCTGCGTCGAGTGGCTCTCCGTCCTTGTTCAGAACGGCTTTGTACGTCGAGACGAATGCCGGAAAAGCATCCTGGATATAGGTCCCGAGCAGACGCACCCGCCCGTTCTCATCCATGAGGGCGTCCCTCACGGCTGGTTCAAACGTGCTCGCCTGAGACTCAATCAGAAGCTTCGCGAGCTTAATCCGCGATTCCAGATACAAGCACCCATCATAAAGTGCCGAGCCGGTGTGCAGGCGTAGTGCGGCTTCGTTGGCCTTCCGCATCTCGGGCGTCGTGCTTGGCAAGTTGGCAGTGGTCTCGCAGGCGGACTGCATCCGTTCCGAGCGCAACAGCTTCTTTCCCCACCACTCGATGACAGGCACATGGTCCTTCACCATACTGGAAGCCACTCGGCTCAGCTGGTCGGGGGTAGCGTTGGATTCGAAAATCCGCTGGAACAGGCGTGCCGATTCCTGTCTGCGCTTTTCCAAGGCGAGGATAATCGCCGAGCCCACAGTCTTGCCTTGATTCCCCGCATGGAGCACGGCATAGCAGTATTGACGGGCCTCAGCGTCGGACAGAATGCTCCGCGCCACGGCCGGGCGCACGCTCGCGTAGTACTCCAGAACTGCCGAGCCTGCTTTGACGAATCGATCGATCAGCTCTAGCGTCTCCTCCAGCCCGGCATCCTCGCCCGGCTGAGCGCAAGCGCCAAGTTCCTCACGCAGGCGGTCCATGTGTCGCCTTGTTGCGTTGATTTCTTCCTCTGACGAGGAAATGGAGACTGCCACACCGGAAGTTGGCGGCTGGCTCGCGACCGGCGCCGTGTCTCCACCCTCAGACACTGAGGGAAAGCCGCGCCGCCGCGCAGTGACTGCAGGTGGCGCAGCGGCTGCACGTGCCGCAGCGCCTAGGATTCGATCTGGGCCAATGGAGGGACCGGAAGACCCGTCGCCAAGGGCATCGTCGGCACCGCGCGCCGTGCTAGCGGACGGCGTCCCTCTATCTTGGGGCCCAGAGCGCATCCGCTCCACGACGGAATCGAACGATTGACTGCCTTCCCCAGGGGCTAGACTTGAGTGCAAGCGTGAACTGCTCGATCCGGCTCCAGCATCCCCAATGCGCGATCTGCCAGATCGGCCAATGCCCGTCATATTCCATCTCCACTCAAGTCGAGAATGCGTAGCCTGTCTGGATAGACAGGCTGGCTGACGAGTAGCTGACGAAGGGCGTTTTTCCGGTTGCACAGGAAACCCACATCGCCGTGGATCGTGGTCGAGTAGCTAGGCCATTTGGCTTTGCCCTCACACATCCGAGCAGACGGCTTGGCGAGTAGGCCGGCGGAATCTCACCGCCGGGCTGTCATGGATGCCAGCGTGAGACTCTCCGTCACTGGGCTCCCATCAGGCGAACGAGCCGCGTGTGCCGGTCTTACATTGTGCAAAAACCCGGGACGTTCGCGACATAGCCGTTCGAGAACGCGGCCGGTCTTCGCCTTGCGACCCATAAAGCGTTTGGACCTCCGCATCATCCAAGCCTCGATTGTCTGATTGACGTATCGGAGGATTGCCCCAGAGGCGCCCGCCTGAATCGACCGTAATACACAATCCCCGCCCCCAGGAGCGGATTGAGCTGCCGAGCGATGTCACCATTGACACATGGGTCCGTTTTCGGAGGTCCAAATCCCGGATTGCCACCCGCATAAACTTCACCGCCGAAGCGCTGAGCCGAGGCAGAAAACTGCAAAATTCTTTGCCCGTCGCGGCCGGAAGCCCTAGCCGAGGAAGTCAAACTTGACGTTCCGAACCGGGCATCTCTCACGCGCGAGGAGCACTATCCGGCGCGAGCGCTTCCTTCAAGTTCACTAGTGAACCGGCCCCTAGAATAGCGAAATACCAGTCGGTTCCGCCAGCTTTCATCGTTCCGAATCGCCTTGTCCCACAGCCAATCTTCGAACAGCGCGCTCCAGGTAATACGAGGGATCATCGTCAGACGAAATCCGTCTCGCAGCTCTCTTGACCATCGCTATCCTCGACTTTGGAAAGATACTTTGTAGGCCTGTCTACTCGGTGCCACTGGTCGTTCTCGTTCTCCGTCCACACTTTGGGATGCTGTTGAGGATCAAGCACCCAGTTTTTGCGCCCGCCATGAACAAGACCCATTCCCGCTAGACGGGGTTCCATACCTCCTGCGCCAGGACGTGATAAGACCAACGGATGATCGCCGTCCATGCGCAGTTCATGCTCCAGCAGGATATTGCCCGCGTACTCGTCGAGCGGATGAGTAACGCGTACATCTACCAGGGACGTGATGACGTTACGCCCGAACTGTTGGCGAAACTGGTCGCCCTCGATCCGGACTGAGCCTCCGGCTCACAGTTTCGTCACCCGACCTGATAGCTGAAAAATCGCGCCGGCTTATCCGGATCACCGTAAGTACTGGAATAGCCTTCACCGGCAGTTGCAGCCCGCTCGGCTTTCTCCGACAAAATCCGAATACTCCTGCGGGTTACTGGCGATGTGCATGATGTCACTGGACAAGACTGTCTCACTTTGCGCATGGAAGATTCTCGGTCGACGATCTTGATAATGGGCGGATTGGAACGCAAGGAGTATTGCGACGCGCCTGCCGACGACGATCCACCTCGCTCCAGGCCGGCAACCGCTTCCGCAAAACGGATCCACCGATTCTGCCATACATCAGATCGCTCCCGCATTGGCAAAGTGCACGCGATTGAGCTCGTGCGCGGCAAGCTTTGCCAGGAGGATATACAGCTTAGCTGACCACAACGTGACCAAAGCAGCTGTCCGCGCTCCAATGCGCCGGCCAAGCACTCTGCGGAAGACTTATTGGCCGTCAAGCTCTCTAGGACCGGGGCGCTTCGGCTCAGACGGGACAACTTGCAGACGCCGGTCATGCACCATGCGATTTCCTGAGCAAGTCGCCCACCGATTCCGAGATGCTGCACATTCTGATCAGACGTAGAATGTCGATCAGAACAACATTTTTCTCACGTCCGGATGGAGCAAAACCGACATTGCTGGGCGAGTGACCATGACTGGGTTTGCTAGTCCAGAAGAGTCGGTGCCCAATGTGAGCCTTGCAGGAAGACGCCGTCATGCAAAATCACCAAAATCATCGCTCACCCTACCAGAGCTGCCACCGACAGATTGCGTTCGGTCATCAGAGCATCAGGTGCGACTAGGAGACTGAGACACAGACCTCAGACGTCTTGTCACTATCCAGGATGTGAATGCAATCTATCCAAAGAATTGATTTCACACTTCATGTGCTGCCGGGTAGGGAAAGCGCCGTGCATCACGCAACGTCGTAGGTTTGCTGTCGGCAAAGCTGCGATGAGTACGTGATCATGGACACCGCGATCGGATTGTAGGCACGGTTTTGCCCGGTGCGGCCAAGTTCATGTCACCCCCGTTTTTGGATTGTCCGGCCGTTGAGCAGTTCTTTCCAAAGCGTCTCGGTGATTTTATAAAAGTCAAAAAATAGGAAGGCGCGGCAGGACGGCCTCGTTATGGCGTTCTCCAGCTGAGCGTAGCCGCGCTTGGCCATCACTGTCGCTCCGGTGATCGGAGCACGAAGGAGGCTCACCTTTTTGGCCGAATGAGGAAGTTCGTTGCTCAAGCACGGAACGCCTGCCCGCGTGTGAGGCTTTGCAAATTGAGGGCCGCGATGCAAATCGCATATCATCGCTGCTCCCCCATCAAACCTGCGGCCGTGCGGCTGCGCTCGCCATCGGAAGCATCGATCGTGATGAGGAGATTTAGATCCAGACCATGGAACGGCATTGTCACTAATCCGCCTTGTGAATGCATCGAACCAAACCATCGATTTCACCAATCAATGTGTTCTCGGCAATCATCTCGACTTCACGATGTCGGCGACAACTGCCGCGATTGTTCCGGCGCCGAGCGGGTGCTGCCCGCCTATCGATGCATTGTATTGATTGCCGCCTACGCCCCGGTGGAAAGAGCACATTCGACGTCACCAAGATTCACGCGCGCCACGTGAGACAGTAAACAACGCCAGTCGAGCTCACAATGGAATCCCGATCCAATATGCGATTCGCCAGTACCGCAGCTCTTCGTCTATTCCGGATTCCAATGCTTACGCTGAGGCCGGACTGTTCAATTCCGCTCGGGGGTGGCGTGACGTGGTGGGTGTCTTGGCGTGACTTGATAGGAGGTCCTGGAATGCGAACGCTACTCGTTGATCATGAGAGGGACCCCGCGCGCGTTGTACAAGATGCGCTCTCCGATTGCGGTTTTGCCGTTGACGTAGCGTGCACCCTGGACGAGGCCGCCGCCGCTTTTTCTTGCGCCAGCTATGACATTCTCTTGCTCGAGTTGGTTCTACCGGATGGAGACGGCTTGGATTGGCTGAAGCAGTTGAGACGTGACGGACATTCGATGCCTGCCGTGATGATGAGTAACTTCAATGAGCTCGGTAGGCGGATAGCGCTATTTAATGGCGGTGCGGACGACTTCCTGCCCAAGCCCGTATCTACTGATGAACTCATCGCACGAATGCGCGCTACTCTGCGCCGGTCAACGCAAATGACGGCCCCCATTGTTACCTTTGGCAATCTACGGTTCGATTCGATCGGTCGGCAAGCGACGGTCAATGGTCGACCACTGAAGATTGCCCGCCGCGAGGTGTGCATTCTTGAACATCTGCTCAGCCGCGCCGGCCGCACTGTGGCTCGTGCGTCATTGGAGGATAGCCTCTATGCATTTGACGACGAAGTCTCAACCAATGCGCTTGAGGTCGGAATCTATCGTTTGCGCGGTCATTTGAGTCGGTCCGGTGCGACGCTACGGATCAAAACCGCGCGCGGGATCGGCTACGTCCTTGAATTGAAAGGCGCGGCATCGACCGCGTAGTTAATTGAACTTGAAAGAAACGACCATCTTGAGCATCATTCTTGACAAGCATGCTGGCGTCACTCGAGGATCGATCGCCGCCAACGGCCTTTCGTCCACATTTCTTCCTTGTCTTTGGCAGCTTTTGTGCGTGGTCATCCTGCTATTCCCGGCTGCGGCCGTAGCTCAGATCAAGCGGGATGATGGAAGTGGGCCGCAGCGTACGGCTGCCGACGGCATTAGCGCAACGCTGACCCTTTCCTCTTCGCTAGGTAAGACGATTCACCTGCCAGCGCCAGCCGCGAGCATCTTTGTCGCAGATCCTACGGTCGCGGACTATCAGGCACCTTCGAACAGGACCATCTTTGTTTTCGGCAAAAAATCCGGTCGGACCACCTTGTTCGCACTGAACGAGGCCGGGGAGGCTCTCGCTGAGCTGCGTGTTGTCGTCACCCAGCCGATCGAGGATCTGCGCGCCACGCTGAAAGCCCAGGTCGGCGACTATCCCATCCAGGTAAGCTACACCCCGCGCGGGGCCATCCTTAGCGGTACGGCGCCCAATGCGGAGATCGTCGATATAGCGATGAAAGTGACCGAGCAGTTTCTTGGGTCTGGTGCGCTCGTCGTGAACAAGATTCAGGTGGCGGGGTCATTGCAGGTGAATCTGAGCGTGCGGGTGGCGGAGGTCTCCCGGAGCGCCATGAAGGAGCTCGGCGTCAACCTCTCCGCTTCCGGTCAAGCTGGCCCTTTCACTGTCGGCTTGGTCAGTGGCAGTGGTGGTGGATACGGCGCGGCGCAGGGCGGCGGTACGGCGAAGATGGGGGTCAACACTGGCCATGTGAACGTCAGCGCTATGCTCGATGCACTGGCTCACGAGCGCCTCGCTTCCGTACTCGCTGAACCGAACCTCACCGCAATGTCAGGCGAATCCGCCAGCTTCCTCGCCGGCGGCGAATTTCCCATTCCGGTGTTGCAGGACAATCGGCAGGTCTCTGTCGAGTTCCGTCACTTCGGCGTCAGCCTGGAGTTTGTGCCGACCGTTCTCAGTAACAATCAGATCAATATCCGCGTGAAGCCTGAAGTCAGCGAACTATCGTCACAAGGTGCTGTCAACATCAACGGCATCTCCGTGCCGGCTCTCTCCACCCGGCGTGCAAACACGGTTGTCGAGCTCGCCAGCGGCCAGAGCTTTGCAATTGGTGGGCTTATCCGGCGCAACTTCAGCACTGAGATCACGACTTTCCCTTGGCTCGGCGACGTTCCGATTCTTGGTGCGCTATTTCGCTCATCGTCATTTCAACAGGATGAGACGGAACTCGTGATCATCGTCACGCCTTACGTCGTGCGGCCAAGATCGAACTCGAAGCAGATGAGTGCGCCCACCGACCGCATCGCTCCGCCCTCAGACCTCGCGCGCAGTCTGACGAACACATTGGCAACGCGCTCGCCTGTTCGCGGTACTCCCCCGATAAGCGTACCAGGCGCGACAAGGGGCACCGGCCACACCATCGAATGAGGATCGACCAATGAGATTACGATTCGTGCGCCCCTTCATCGGTCTGACGGCCAGTCTAGGTGGCTGCGCAAGCACCGCGCCGACTTACCTCGAGCCGACCGCGCAAGCGATCCTGGTTGAACAAGAGAAGAACGTCTTACTGTTACAGACCCTTGGAGGGCCCGAACGGCAGCGTCTGCGTTACTTCATAGCGAGTACCAGTCGCGGTCGGTACGACACGCTCCATCTTGATATCGTCGGCTCACGTCGGCTCGGGGCGCAGATAGCAGCTGAGGCCCGCGCAGTGGGCGTCGACGCTCACAACATCCGCCTGTACGGTCCATTCATCGATAGGCGTGATGGCTCTGCCGCCCGAATCGAGGCGATTACGTACGAGGCGCGCCCTCCCGTTTGTCCGTCGATTGCGATCGTCGGCCCTTCAGTGAACGACAATTCTTTCGATCCGACGCTTGGCTGCTCGATCCGCAACAACTTGGCCGGCATGGTCAACGATCCGCGCGACTTGATTGACAATCAGGCCGTTGTGCCGAGTGATGGCAATCGTGCGGCCATTCCCGTTGCCACATACAAAACCTTCGCGACCGGCAATAACAGCAACTTGGGTATGGCTAACAACAAGCTGCCGTCAGATCCCACGTCTGCCGGCACCCAGACCGTGCAGCCCTCTCGATAGCGAGAACATCAGTCATTCGATGCGACCTCATTCACAACACGAACTAGACTTGGCCGGCGGCAAAGAGTGCTTTTGCGACAGCCTCGAAGTACTGGACAGGAATGGAATTGCCAAGGCTAGTGTTGTGGATTAGCTCACGGACCAGGACGTGATCTTCGACGATACTGAGACGAAGGCGCCTCGCTTCATCAAAGAGCCGTGAAGCCGCCTCCCCGTCGCCGCGGCAAACCAGGACCGGGACGCCCGTTTCGCCACGGATGTAGCGTACCCCGACCAGCAGCTCGCGCCCAGTCAAGATCAATGTCGCGCGACTCACGCCGAGAGGAGACTCGCTCGCCTGCTCCCGCCGAAGGCGTCGGTGTTCGCGTTTCACCTCCGGATTGCCTTGCTGCTCCTTGTCCTCGCGCTTCATATCGCTCTTAGTCATGCGCATGCCGCGCAAGAACAACCAACGCTGGATGAGGAGATCGACCAATCCGCCGATAAGAAATGCACCACTTGCAATCCCGATCAACAGTTTCACTTGAATGAACACGAACTCGAAGCAGCCCGTGCCGCAAACCGGCAGATAGACCAGTGTCTTCCACGCGCCGACAACGACGAGGACAAAGATCGCGCCGAGGCAGAAGACCTTGAACAAAGTCTTGCCAAGCTCGATGAGGGAACGCAAAGAGGCGATGCGCTTCAGTCCGTTGATGGGATCAATGTTCTCGAATTTCGGCGTCATCGGCTCGGAGGAGAACACTAATCCACCATTGGCTAGGACCGTCGTCAGAATTGCGCAGGTGACCATACTCCCAAGAAGCGGGCCAACGATTCCCAGTGCAAGTTCGGGCAAGACGCCGAGCGCAAGATCGACCGCAATATTGAACGGCTTATCAAGCAGCTTGTCAGTCAGCATGAGCGCTTGACGACATTTGTCGTAGATGGAACTCGCTTCTAACCAGACATAACCGAGACCGGCGCAAGCGCTGAGGGCCCTGACTAGATCCGTGCTATGCGGAACCACGCCTTTCTTGCGCGAGTCGCTTAGCTTCTTTTCAGTGGGGGCGAGCGTTTTCTCTTCGCTCGTGTCGCTCACTTCAGTTTCCTCTCAAGCCTCTCCAGCTCTCGGCTCGACTGCATGATTTCGGCTTGCATGTATTCGATGAGGTAGAGCGTATAAGTCACCATGACGATCGCAAAACCTATATTCTTGATCGTCAACGATAGGTCCCGCGGGTTGAATTGCGGCGCAAAGCGCCCGAGCAGAAGCGCTGATATGTCGGCCAGCAAGAGGAAAGCTACCACAGGTCCAGAGACCAGGACGGCGGTACGTATGATGCTGTCGAGCACGCCCCACAACTCCAGCGTCCCTCGCATGCTCAGCGTGGGTCCAAGCTGATAAGCCGGCCAAACCAGATAGCTGCCGTAAAGCCCGCTGATCATGGTTTGCAGGCCCCCCGATACGACGAAGATCGTGGTCGCGGTGGTCCCGATAAGAAGTCCCGTCGCCGAAGCCTGACTGCGTGTCGCGGGATCGGCGGGAGTGACCACGCTGCTGATGCCCCGTTGCGCGTCGATGAACTCGCCGACGGCCTGAAGACTCCAGAGGGGAATACTGAGGAGGGCGCCGATCAGTAGGCCGACACACGTCTCCTTAAGACCGAGTAGCGCGATCTTGAGCAGACGAGTGTCCGGATCTAGCTCCTTCAGGCCATCGGCGATGTGCGCCAAGTATGGTAGTTCGAGCGCGACGGCAAGGCAACCGCGGATCAGGCCGCCGATCTGCGGACGCGTAAATACCGGAAGCACCAGCATGATGCCCACGGGGCGGGCCGCACCAAGGCCGGCAGCAACGACGAGTTCGATGGTCGCCTGGATCAGACTTTGCGTGTCGGCGGTTGACAGATCATACATGACGGCTGCTGCTAGTAGCCCGTCGTGAGCGCGGGAAAATCAGTAAAGATCTGCTTGGCTTGTTCGATGAGCGGGGCGCTCAGCACCGGAGCAAACAAACCTATAATCCCAACAATGACCAAAAGCTTCACAGTCAGTGGCAATGTCTGATCCTGGATCTGCGTTGCCGCCTGGATGATGCCGATGATGGTTTCGGCGACCGCCGCTGCAATGAGCGGAGGCAGAACCCAGGTCATGAAAAGCACCAGTGATCGGCTCATAAAAGGGAGAATAGTGGCCTCATCCATGCTCACCCTCCAGGTGTTGAATAGCTCAGCACCAGCCCGTGCATAAGCCGCGACCAGCCGTCAATCGCCACGAACAGAAACAGCTTGAAAGGAACTGAGATCACTGTCGGAGACACCATTGACATGCCCATGGCCATCAGAATGGTCGTTACGATCAGATCGATAGTGATAAACGGAAGGTATAGTAAAAACCCGATTTCGAAGGCACGCTTGAGTTCTGAGATTAGAAAAGATGGGACGAGAATGACAAAATCATCGGCTGTCGCTCTGCCGCGCATCTCTTCCGGCCAGACACGCTCGGTCGAGGACAGGAAGAAGCCTCGCTGTTCTTCATTGGTGAAGTTCTTGAGATAGCCTCGCAGCGGCTCCTGCCCCACTTTCGCGGCGGCTACCCAATCCTCGAGCGTTTGATAGCGGAGCTGCAGATCGGCGACTCGATTGTAGCTCTGCTCAAAGACGGGGGCGCTCGTGAAGGCGGTGAGCATCAATGCTGCGCCGTATAGAACGATGTTCGGTGGAATCGATTGGGTCCCAAGCGCATTGCGAACGAGGAAGAGAACGACAGATACCTTTACGAACGCCGTGGTCGTGACGACAGCGAAGACCAACAAGCCGAGCGCGGCCGTTACCGCAAGAAGCGGCAGTATTGCTGGTTCAATGTTAGTCATTGCCCGCTAACCCGCCACGCAGTCTAACGCCGAGCTCGTCCCCAATACGTACTATGTCGCCACTCCCGATACGTACGCCGTTTGCAAGGATATCGACCGGGCCGTCGACCGGCCGGCCAAGTTCGAATACATATCCTTTGCTGATGCTTCTCAGGGCTCCCAGCGTGATGGGCCATCGGCCGCATTCAAAGACAAGCGAAATCTCAATATCGTCGAGATCGGCTTCCGAAGGCGACTGCTGTAAACCGGGCAGTGTCGTCATATGCGCATACTCCAGAGGGCGCGGCCGCAAGCGAAACGGTCCGTGCAGAATCAGGCGGGTGCCAGTGACATCTGCCGCGGCCCATAACGGGCCGGCAGTGAGGATGATCTGACCGCGGGCGAATGGCATTACATCCGGCAGCAAAGCGTCGCCCTCACGTGTTTTGCGAAGAAGCGAGGCTGACGCCCGGAGGGAGCCGATCTCTCCTGCAATTGTAACGGGTAGCTGTGCGGGGACCTCACACAACTGTCGCGGCAATTGGCCGAGCAGCTCGCCTAAGGCGCGGAACGCCGGCGGTATCGGTCCGTCAAGAGGCGAGAAAAGAAATAGGCGACCTTTGCCCCTGACCGGACCGTAGATGATGTCGAGTTCGATATAAGGCCCGTTCTTCTCGGCCTTTCCAACATGAAGGAGTCGCAGTTGCTGCTCTGTCTCAGTCTCCAGGTGCGCGAGCAACGATTCAATTGCAAGTTCGAGAACCAGCGAACGACTTGGCTCGGAAAGTAAAGCTAGGCCACTCTGTACTGTCGAGATCAAGACCTCCGCAAGCGCATGCGGTATCGACAACACGAGCGCATCATCACCGAGGCGCCAAACGCAATCGAGCATCGACAGAGCCGGAGGTTCCTCCTGCCACACAAGTCGTTCCAGTCGCACCGATAGCGGCTTGTCGCAAAGATTACTCCGCAAAGAGGCGGAGGGCCGCACGTTTCTGTTGAGCCATGAGACGAGACTCTGGGTTAGACGCTGGCTCGGCTCGTACTTCGCGTATGCGTTCGCGCGAGTTGCAGGAGGCGACTGTACAGGGCAGCGCATTTGGTTCCCAACTGGACTAGCGGTCATCAAATTGAACCGCCCGCCACCAGCGTGGGCAAACCCCTCCCATGGCGAAGCAAGACTTCATCATCAGCCTCTAGCTCGGCTGTTACTTCCGAATGGGTATCGGCCGCACGCCGGACGTCGGTCTCGATTTGTCGCCATTTATGAGTCGCTGCGGAACGCTTCGCCCAGTGCGCACGCCTCTCGGATGCCGCTGTCTCGGCCTGCTTCTGAGTGATACGCGCCTCCTCAAGTGTGCGGCGTTTCGAGCTGATCTCAATCGCTAGCCTCTCAAGAGTGAGCTGGCAATGATCGAGTTCAACGACGGACAAGGTACCGACCGACATCAACTGCTGGTAAACCTCCGCCTGGGCCTCTGTATGGTGCTTTTCAGCAATTCCAAGTTCCTGCCATGCGTGCTCCGCGGCCGAGGTCGCGATATGACGCTTGGCTTCCATATTGGACAACTCACTACGAGCACTACGCTCGCGCATATCCTTCACTTGCCGCAAGCTCGAAACGTGTATGCAACTCATGCGGTCAGACGGCACATCCATGTGACGGTTTCCTCAAAAGTGGACGCATCGTTTTCACCCTGGCGTAAAAACTCGCGCAGATCATCGATCGAAGCGACAGCTCGGTCCGTCAGCGGATCGCTGCCTTGCTTGTATTCGCCAACCTTGATCAAAAATTCGGCCTCTGCATGACGGGAGATAAGATCACGGAAGAGGGATGCTGCCTTGCGATGCGGTGCAGATACGACGGCATCCATGACGCGACTGCGGCTCGACAGTACGTCGATGGCGGGGAAATGCGCCCGCGCCGCGAGAGAGCGTGAAAGAACGATATGACCATCGAGAATGCCACGCGTTTCCTCGGCGATTGGATCGCCCGTGCCGTCACCTTCCACAAGCACGGTATAGAAGGCGGTGATTGAGCCACGCTCACTCATACCAGCGCGCTCCAGCAAACCTGGCAACATTGCAAAGACAGAGGGAGGAAAGCCCCGGCGAGTCGGTGGCTCACCGGCAGCAAGCCCGATCTCCCGCATAGCGCGGCTAAATCGCGTCAATGAATCCATCATCAGAACGACGCGCAGGCCTTGATCGCGAAAATATTCGGCGAGCGCGGTTGCCGTATAAGCACATTGCGCCCGCTCCGTCGCTGAGCGATCGGAGGTCTCAACGACGACGACCGTGCGGCGGAGGGCAGTCTCCCCAAGATGCCGCTCGATGAATTCACGCACTTCGCGTCCACGCTCGCCTATCAGCGCAACCACGGTCACGTCAGCGACCGCGCCTTTTACGATCTGCGACAGTAACGTCGACTTGCCGCCACCAGGCTCTCCATAAATGCCGATGCGTTGGCCCTCGCCGCATGTCAGAAGACCATCCAAGACGCGAACACCGAGTGGCAGAGGGCGAGCGATGATGCACCTCGTCATTGGATTTGGCGCTTTGCCGCGCAGCGGGCGCGTCTCCATGGCTTTGACTGCGCCCTTGCCATCGAGTGGACGGCCGAAACTGTCGATCACCCGGCCAAGCAAATTGGGGCCGACCGGCACTTCGTGCATTCGGCCAGTGGCAACGACTTCTGCGCGGCCGGACATGCCTTGCAGGTCACCGATCGGCGTCAGCAACACCCCGTCCTGCAACAGACCGATCACCTCGGCCTCAAGCGACCATCCGGTGCGCGGATCCTTGAGCACACAAACTTCTCCAATACGAGCATCCGGCAAGACTGCATGGATCAACGTGCCGATCGCACGCGTGATCCGCCCGCGTACGGCACGCGTGTCCACATGGCTTGCCGTAGTTCGCAGACGCGCCAGCGCCGCGTGCAGAGTCCCATCTCCATCAGGACAGCTATGGTCTGGTCTCGGCGCCGTCACTATTCGTCTGCCTCATGATCTAACCCAAGCCCCAAACGCAATGCGCGGAGCTGCGCGTCAAGTCCGAGATGGATATTGCCAAATTCGCTCCACAGCACGCATTCGTTCGCTGACAGCGCCGGGTCCGGAATAATTCGGACTTCCGGCCGGTCCTCCCGTCCGTCGCAGGCAGCAAATTCGCGCGTAAGCGCATCAGCATCCATGGGGGACGCATGAAGGGACAGTTTCGGCCCGCCATATCTGTGCGAAATCGTGTGACGAACCGTCCTCACCAACATCTCGCCGGGATCGAAATCGCCCAGTAGATCAGTTACGATGTCCATCACGAGCGCTGACAGTTCCTGCTCCAGAACGGCCTTTCGTCGTGCCACTTCCGAGGCAGCCTGCGCGACCAGCTGTGCCATTTCCTCGGCGCCGGCCCTCACCCCCTCAGCATGGCCGCGCGCACGCTCCTTCTGATAAGCTCTGCGCGCCCAGCCGCGAACGCGCTTCAGATTGCGCTCGGCCACGGCACGCGCCTCGAGGGCGCTGTGCCAAATCTCGAGATCCCTCGCCGCTATGAGTGGCCCAAGGGGGCGGATCTGCGGAGCGACGGGCGGCGCAGTTTCGTCGTCTGTCATCCCGCTGGGGCCTCCCTCGCCAAATGGGCCAACACCGGCGAAAACAATTGGCCCGCGGCATCGCGGTGTTCAGTCGCCGGATTGTCGGCGGCCGTTCCGACAGCTAGGCGTAGAAGCACGCGGCGGCAATCAAGCGTTGACGCTTCATCGAGCCAAGCGCCGAGGCAGGCATGTCCATCGTCTTCAATCCCTAGCGCGAGTTGTTGAGGATCAGCAATTAATCTGGTCGAAACCGCATGCGCTGCATGTCGGATCCCGAAAGCCAGCACCTCGGTGCCGACGTGCTCGACCAGAACGGCGACATCATGCTTTGAAACCAGCCTTGTCAGCGAACGGGCATGCCAAATGCCGCCGGCGAGGAGGGCAGCCCTGCTCGGATCATGCCCGAGGAGAAGGTCTGGCCCGAAGTCACCTCCGTTCAAGCCCAGTTCATCTTCAAGCAGCAACGCTTGCAGTCTTATCTGCAGCCTAGGACTCTTCTGCAGTCGCACCAACGTCGCAGACGAGAGGTTCGCGTCAAGTCGCGCGGCAAGGCGGGTCGGATGAATCGTGGCAGCAAGCTTACGAATACCTACAGAGGCTAGTTTAAGCGGATCATGCCGCTCGGCAGACGGATTCGGTCTCGTCATGTCGGATACCACACTACGCCGCATTAGGCTTAATCGCTTTGCGAATCATCTCCATAGCAGAGACAGCCGAGCGCCCACCGACAGCGCTAACTTTCTGAGATGATTGCCTGCGCTGACGCCCACGAGCGCTCAGCAAGACGCAGGACAGCACGCCGAATACAGACCCGCCGAGACCCATGGCAACCGCAACCAATGGCGTCGAAATGACTCCAGATGCTTGGGCGAGACCAGCCGCAGCCGCCGGTCGCGGCTCTAGTGCGGGCCGCTCGACTGAGACGAAAACAACAGCCACCTTGTCATAGGTTAAGCCCTCGATGCTGTTGGCGACGAGCATTTTAATCTGCGGCAGCAAGATTGAGAGATTTGCCCTCGAGTCATGTCGGATGAAAACCGACGCCGAAGATGGCGTGGTGTCACGTCGCAACAGGTCGTTCTTTGGCAGAACAACGTGGACGCGCGCCGAGAGGACACCATCGATATCACTGATCGTGCGAGATAATTCCTCGCTCAGCGCATAGACGTAACGGGCGCGCTCCTCGATTGGCGAAGCAATCAGACCCGCCGCGCTGAACACTTCGCCTAGACTCTTGAAAGCGTGGCGCGGCAACCCTTCGCCATTCAGCAGGTCGATTGCGGAAGCAATCTGAGTCTGCTCGACCTGGATCGTGATAGTCCCGTCCTTAGCAGCAACGCGGAGCGCATCGACCCCGTTCTTGAGGAGGACCGCAAGCATCTCATTGGCCTCACGCTCCTGAACTTTCGTGTAGAGATCGGCTTTGCAACCAACCAGGGCAAGCAGGAGCGGCAGCAGAGCCACAAGTTGAAGCCGCTTGCGGAATGGGCGCGCCTGATCGCTTTCGCGATCGATTAAACCAATCATTTGCCCCACTCAGCCCGCCGATATCAGCTTATTCAGAGATGAACCGAGGCTACCGATACCATTTGAAATGAGTGTTACCTGGATGACGCTGTCAGAAACATCCTTCAGATTCGCCAACATCGCCTCGAAGTCACCTGCGCCACTGGGGGCGCCCGGCACACCTGCTTCCGCTTTGCCGGGTTGCAGCAAAAGGGGCTCCGACGTCGACCCGGTCTCCGCACCTTTTGGAACTGCATTGACCGGATACATCGCAGAAAGATTCTGGAGGATGCGATCGCCCAGCGGGCTCGCCTGTGTTGTTGCACGCGATACCTCGGATGTCGACGGAACCGCCGCCGCTCCCGTTACTGGAGGCGCAAGGTCTTGAACCGAAGCCGCTTGCAAGAGACTCTGCTGAAACTGGACCTGCTCGTCGACCGCTGTTGCCGAACAGGCCTTGGACAGGCCTTCTAGATTGTGAGAGATCGGCGCAGCGCCTAACATCATCATGGAAAGACTCGCTCTCATCGAGATGTGATACGACCAGCCGTTCAAGCCGATTAGCGGCTCAATGTCCTAGACAGGCCAGCTGACGACAAGCTGACGAGTTCGCCCGCACATCGCCATCTAAAGATCACGTTTCGCGTTCACGTACCGAACGTACTCCTGTTAGTTTAAGTCAAAGAGAACCATGAATGCTCATCCGATCCATAATCCCGCACGTTTTGAACGGAGTTCTGTGTGTCGCCGTTTTCGTTTCCGGCGGAACACAGATCGCGCGCAGCGCTCCCCTGTCGCTGCCCTCGACCCCTTATCGATATACGGTTCTGGATCAGGAGCTTTCTGCCGCGCTGCAGGAATTCGGCAACAACCTCAATATTAAAGTCACCATCAGCGCCGAGGTGAAGGGTCGGATTCGCGGGCACATGCCGGACCTGCCACCGCGCGAGTTCCTTGATCATCTGACTCAAGTCTACAATCTTCAATGGTATTACGATGGGCTCGTGCTTTACGTCTCTACCGCAAAGGAAGCGCAAACTCGTCTGCTTCTGCTAACCTCAATCAGCTGCGACGCGCTCAAGGCAACCCTCGATGCGCTCGCCATTTCCGACGAACGCTACATCATGAGATCGGCTCCGGGAAATGGCCTAGTCCTTGCGTCCGGTCCACCACGCTTCATCGCACTCGTGGATCAGACGCTCAATGGTCTCGTGGCGGAGGCGCAGGCGCGACCTCGCTCCATCGAGATGCCGTCTCGGGAATCTGTGCTGATGTTATATCGCGGCGCCTCCGCGACGATCGTTCGGGATGGGCGAACTGAAGCCCCGTACTCTTCAGACCTGCCGCGTCAGGAGGGTACCTTGCCTGCGCAAGGGCCGGGCCCAAGATGATACCGCTCAATCAGCCGTTACGCGGGGTGTGCAAGGAGGCTGGACCGATCGTCTGATCAGACGCCGCACAAGCAGGGCGAGACGAACGTGTCGTAAATCGGCTCCAGAACACGAGAATTGTCGCTGCGCGACCTTGTCCACCAGTATCGGGATATCCGGTGGTAGTGTGCGGGAGGTTCTGCAAAAGCTAGCGGCTGAAGCGGTCATAGTAAATCCGGTGCTTGCGAAGATCACCGCCCCTAGCGGAGCAAGGCCACCAAGACCGTGACGAAGATTAGGACGGATGGCTCTACCGTCAAACAGCTTATTGCGTCGGAAAGGGATCCTGAAACCGCTAATCCGGGGTGCGGTGCAGGAAGCTCTCGAAGCCACGATGGCGGAGGCGCTGGGCGAGGCGCGGCTGGGCTATCGCTCCGGCTACTATACCCGCTCGCTGATCACCCCGGGTGAAGGTGCCGCAGGACCGTCAGGGGCGGTTCTCGACCAAGCTGTTCAACGCTATCAGCGCTCGGAGAAGGCACTGGTGAGCTATCGCCAAATTTTGGTGACGGCCGGAGCCGGTCAGGCGGCGGCGGTTATGGGCTGGCGGTCGGTCGGCTTGGCGATGACCTCGATCCCATCATTGAATGTCACACCGACAACGAGTTTTGGCAACTGGTTGTGGCCATCGAGACGACGCCAGCTTCTCTGCGCGGCCTCGAGCAGTTTGAAGACCATCGCGAGTGCCGTCTTGTTGGACAGGCAGCCCTTCGATCGGATGGTGCGGTGGCGAACGGTGGCGAAGGTGCTTTCGATGGGGTTGGTCGTCCGCAAGTGTTTCCAGTGCTCGGCCGGGAAGTCGTAGAACGCCAGTAGCGTGTCTCGATCCTTGCTCAGGCAATCGGCGGCCTTCTCGTACTTC
>NZ_JADPIX010000105.1:0-18860 GCF_023073155.1 Bradyrhizobium sp. 45
CAGTCCCAATCGATCTTGCCGGCAAGCAGAACCAACTCGTGCTTCAGATTGATGATCTGGTCCAGCCGCGCCCGGAACAGATCGTTCGATCCCGTCGTCTTGTGCTTCTTCGGCCGCATCGTTCCCTCCGATGCACCACAGAATCATGGTCCGCAGGGAAAGGGAATCCAAAAGCGAAATTGCAGGGTTTGGCGGCTTCAACCTCCCATTCCCTGCAATCTCAAACCGCCTCGAATCCGAAAAAGAGACTCCTGCTCAATCGCTTAGAACCTTGTTCACGGACGACAGGCTATCGTCGCGCTGGGAATGCTTTACTTTCTTTCCTATACAAGTCCACGTGACCCAAGCTTTTCCCATAACGAATCAACGGTGCACTGAGTCAGTCGGAGCCCGAAGACATTGGCCAAGACCTGCTGCAGTTCGATCTTCGTTTCCAGTGTTTGTGTTTCCCTAAATTGGCTGCGAGTCAATCTGAGCTTCTTGTTAAGCAAGGTTGCACGTCCCTCCGATGTCAGCACACTCATCATGAGGACGGATGGAAAGGGCATACGATCCCAGCGTGCGCAGATGAAGTTGGCGCCCTCGAAATCGGGTGGCAGGGCGACGGCTCGGTCAATGCCGAAAAGAGCGAACCATTCATCTTCGTTCTTGCGTTCAAGCACGAGCTCTCCACTGGCCGGGTCGGCCCGCAGACGAAACACGTCCCCGCCAACTATTTGCTGCTCCTTCGCATCGATTCGTAGCGGTGCAATCGGTGCCGGACCGGGAAAGCCGGCATCGGCAAGCCAGTCGCAACCCTCTATGGTCACGATCAATGCATGATGTGTGCGTGGGCCACCTTCCGAAGCCCCCATGCGCACCCTGCAAAGAATTGGCCGGACCGTGAAATCGAGTTCTTCGAGCGCCAAGCCAAACAACTTGTTCAATTCGAAGCAATAGCCGCCTCGCCGGGCATCGATAAGTTTGGCCCAGATCGAATTCTCAGTCAGATCGGGGATATCGCCCAGCAGAACATCAATGTTCTCATAGGGGATCGCTCGCATTTGAGCCTGCTGGAGCGCAAGAAGGCCATCAACCGTTGTCGGGACTTGAGCAAGGCCGATCCGATCGAGATAGGTCGCAATCTTAAATGCCATGGCACGTCCTCTGATGTCTGGACTCGTTTGATTAAGCCGCCGGAAGCGCGATGACTTCGCAGGCGACGCGTAGAAGGTGGCCATCTCTCCTATAGAAATGAAACAGCCCCAGCACTTCCGGCGAAAGCCTCAGTGCCAGTATCGAGCCAACGGGCCATTTGTGCACGGCCGGAGCAGCCCGTAGGACTCCCGGTCCGCGGCGATTTGCAACGGCGATCTTCCAGCCTTGCGAATCATCTCGTCTCGCCTCGCCGCGAATGCTCCGCGTTTCGAGATCCACCGCCGCCCGCGATCCGCCATCACTAAGTAGAGAACGGCGACAGCTACCAGCTGAGGAATCGCTCTCAGCTACACCAGCAGTTTCTGCCGCGTTCAACATGACATCACCCTTGATGAATCGTAGTTACGAACCTGCAGCTCTTGCGCTACTAACGAGCGGCTGTCGCTCTTTTGGTTGCTCAGCCGACGGCAGCGATAAGGCGCCACACCTGTATCGCGCAACCAGGCGCCCTCCGGTGGCGCGCCGGTCTGCCAGAACACGTCGATCGGGATGCCGCCACGCGGATGCCGGTAACCGCCGACGCGCAGCCACAGTGGTTTGATCGCCCTGGCAATGCGTCGGCCGACTAGCGCTGTGCATTCATCATGCAAAGCGCCGTGTTTGCGGAACGAAGTCCTGAACTGCTTCAGTGATTTGGAGCCCACCAGTGCCTCGTCGGGCGCGTAGTCGATTACGATGAAACTCGGCTGACCGGTGACGGGCAGACCGAGGTGAATTCCGGGCAGGTGCAGCGCACGATGGCGGGCGGTCCGTCGCCGCGCCTGAGCGGCGCGTTTTCGAGGACCGCCTTATCTGGGCTTCCTGGCGTCTCGACGTGGGCGCCGACCTGTGTAAAGTTCCGGGTGGTAGGCACGGGCAACTCCTTGATGCATGCCGCCGGAAGTGCGGCCGTCGAGCCGGGCATCGCCGATGAAGTCCTCCTGATCCACTGCCGCTGCTCTCGAGTGGACGACGACATCGGAGAAGCCACCGCGATCGTCGCAAGGGTGAAGCCGCAGAACCTTCCAACCCCGTTACCGCACGCCGAGAAACTTCGTGTTTGAATGATGACGCGCTCAGTAAGCGTGCAGTCACCTCCTGAGTGCTCAGCTCCGCTGCCTTGGCTCAACGATTGCATCCATATTGCTGGCTTGGTCGCCCCACCGATGTTGAGGGTTAGTAGTTTGTCGACGTCGGCAGGCTTGTCGACGGGCGACATCTTGGCCCAACAGGCGACGGTGCGACGGCGGGCGCCGCTGGCAATACGCAGCAGATAGGCCGATTTCACGGCCGTATGTCTTGAGTAATACATAGGTCACGGTTTAGTCCTTGATGAGCGCCAGAAATTCGCTACGCAGTATTTTGCTGTCGCGGAAACACGGCGCATGATGCTGGTCACCATAGTGGTTTCCGTCTCGCGAACGCCTCGCCACACGCACTGGTGCCGCGCCGTAACCATGACGGCCAACCCCTTCGGATTAATGTGGCCTCGAGCTCGTCTGCCAACATAATACGCTTCCTCTTGGATTGCGGGAGCGCCATGATCAAGTTGGCCACACGCACAACTTTGCTGATACCGATCACCGACACCAGGCAGCACGCCGACCCACATGCGGTGGAGCTTGTCGGGGCCGAACCTTCCCGAGCCGCCGGGCCGCATTGAGCCGAGCGCGGCCGAGAGAAGCGCGCGGCGGGCGCCGGCGGTGAGGCCCGCGAGATCGGGGCAACCCGGCTCGCCGATCACGAGCGTCGGTTGCGGTGTGGAAAGGTCCGGGAGGCGCATCGAAAACCCTCAATGAAAATGCCAATGACCGGAACAAAGTGGTGCGAGCGCGCCGATCTCACGGTGATGGAGCCAAGCGCGTAGGTCTCTTGCAGGCAGCCCGCGTTTGGCAAGTTCCGTAGCCGCAGGGCTAGGTTTAAAGCGCTCGACGAACACCTGGCGCACGTACATCTTGGCTATCCGTTTTGCAGTCCCAGTCGTGTTGTGGTCGCGGCTAGTGTCGATAACCAAGCCTCAAGCAAGACTGCAAGTGCTGCTCGACTTCTGCTTGTACTATCTCACCCTCACCGGGCCGCAAGTATTCTGCGACATTGGCGTTTATTCCAAAGGACACGCCTGCGTCGAGCAGGCGTTTACGAGTTGCTTGCGTTGAGCTCATCAAACATCCTAGCCGGGCGCTTTGCCTCGCTCTCGCGCGAACAAGTTGATGTGCGGGCGCTTCTGCATTTCGGCAGTCCACATGATGCCCCTGGCGTCGGAACGGCCGCTTGTCGCCTCCCGATCTGCTATTACCTGCCGCGTGGCCTTTATATCCTGGATGAGTTCGAGACTTCCACCGTGTCGGCAGTATGGCCAGTCGAGCGATGCCATCCATTGTGCTGCGTAGCGCCTCCAACGTTCGAAGAATGACGGAGTTGTTTGATGGAATAGATAGCTTTCATCTGAACTCTTGACTGGTGACGGCGAGAGATCGCTGTTTTTGAAATGCATCCTTCACCGTCGCTGCAATCAACGTGCCGAAAACCGCCTTCCTCGTCTTGCTGCAAGAGAACAACACCGTGCGCTTTGCGAGCGCGCGCGGAAACATTTTACGCCCTGATGTCGGGGACCGGACATTAACGTCTTCAAGACGACCCGGCTGAAAACAGACATAGCGGCGTGAAAACATGAGCCGGTCCCCTTGCCGACCTCGCTTGCGTCTGCGCCATGTGCCTGAAAGTACATTCAGTGAAGCCTAGCCGAATCGCACGAGCTTCGTTCACAAACGCCCTCATTTATGTGACGCTTCAATAGCCTTCACTTTCCGTATCGATGCCGTCACGGAGCGTCTACCCATTGAAAGCTGCAACAACGGCGCACAGCGCTGTTCGCTCCGTGACATCAAGGAGATCGGAGCGTGCACGAATTCAATCAGCAAACAGGGCCCGATGGTCCCTCAGGTGGGGGTCCAGTTCACTGAACGTTTTCGTTCTTCAGCGTAGGGTTCGGACTGGCCGCTTGAGGATTGGACCAAGACATTCCCGCCGCGGCAACAGTCGCGTAACGCTCTTTGCTGCGGCTGCTAGGCGGAGCACCGCGGGATAGCCCCATCAGGCACCGTGCCCACCAAAGCTGACTTTTGGCGGCCGCGCTGTCGGAAGTCAGGCAGCCGGATCAGGGCGGCTGTTTCGAATCACACAGTTCGCTTGCCAAGCTCGGCGAAGCCTCCTGCCCGCGAAAGAGGACTTGGTACGAGCCTTGCTTGCTGAGGCGCAAAACCATGTGCTTCGCGCCAGTCGACGGATTACCTCCGCTCGGTGTCGGTTCCAGACATCGGATGTCTGCAACCGTACAGGGGGGAAAACAACAACATGCAACGGGCGACATCCATAATCGTCGGTCAAGGAGACATAGCATGTCCGGTGCTGCAGGCGCATTTCTGTTGCCTTCAAGCCGCTCACAAAGGCCGGTTTCCGATCAGCTCAAGCACATGGTGCCGAAGCTTGAAAACCGTGCACAGAGGGGGTTCGGCGTTGCCGCATCTATGCATGAAGAACGGTTTCAACATACAAAGTCATGCCGGCCAGCAGGCAAACTAGCAGATGTTGATTTCACTGAGCAGGACGCGCATTCCAGGCCGCATGTAGCTATAGCACACGTTCGCACTCCCTCTCACAGGGAGAAGAGTGACGCCGACTTCCAGCCCTTTGACAATCATAAAACCTCCCGCCGTCGTTTGACGGTTTGTTTGAACGGGGCTCTGGTCAACGCTGATGTGCCCTTTGAAGTCTGCTTTCTTTGCTGCCGCGGGGACATGAGGGAAACGGTCTTTCTGCGTTTACGTTCGAGATGCCGCCCCGTTGGCGGGCAAAAACGCGCAGACGAGACTTCGAATAGATTGATCGCCGATCTCACCTCAACGAAAACGTCTGCAGCATGAGGCCATGATGAAACCTGCTCTTGTATTCGATTGGAACGGCACTCTCCTCGACGACGCCGACGCCTTGCTACAAACGACGAACACCATTTTGGACCGCTTCGGCCGAGCTGCCATCGACATGCACACTTTTCGGGATCATTTCGATGTTCCACTTTCGGTTTTTTACCGCAATCTAGGAATGTCGGAGAGTGAAATCGAAACGGTCGATAGCCATGACAGCGCTATTTTTCACGACACTTACGAACCGCTGGCGAGCAAAGCCGAACTGCGCGAAGGCGCGCGCTGCATTTTGGAAACGGCACGTCAACAAGAGGTTCCCAGCATTATTGTTAGTAACCATATAGTCGATCCCCTTATTACCCAATTACGAAGACTTGGAATCGACGATTGTGTCGCGGAGGTTCTGGCTTTTGAAAGCCGCGCTACTCAATATAAAAGCACAAGCAAAGGAGAGCGGCTTCATCTGTATATGCGAGCATACAATCTGAACCCCAGCTCAACGTTCATCATCGGGGACATGCCGGTCGAAACGGATATTGCACGCGAACTTGGCCTGATCAGCGTAGCCATTACAGGCGGATTTGTTTCCGAGACGCGTCTGCGAGCGGCGCAGCCGGATTATCTCATCGAGGACCATCATAAGCTGCTGCCCATTCTGCAGGAGCGTGGCGTTTTTCAGAACTCATAACGACGCAGAGCATGACTGAAAACCTCTACCGTCCATGTCTTCCTGTTCTCCAGCGAAGCCTTCACACTGATGGCCGAAGCATCGGCTCTGGACGGACGAGGCCCAAACGAAGGTGCGCGCCTAATTAGTATTGGCCGATAGGGGACTTCGCCGTTCGAGTTTGTCAATCTGCAACCTGAGGCAGTCCGACTCAACACCCATTCCCTACGTCGAGGTCCTTCCAGACGGGCCGGTGTTGAAGACGTAAGACCCGCGCCGAGAAATTTCCTCTTGTCGGGAGCGCGCTTGCCGCGGCGCTGCCGTCGAGTTCTTATCCAGGAGCGTTAGAGCCTCGAAATTGTGCAGCGACGCGCATGCCTGATAGCGCCCACAAAGCTGCCCAGATTACTCGCGGACCGGTGCGGCAACTTCCGCTTCAAGCTTTGGCTGGTGCTTGAAGATCGCGTGGATCAAAGCTTGCGGCGGCTGCTCGGAAGCCTCCACCAGCACCGCTTTGTCAGCGCGCGCCGAGGGAGCGAAGACTCACCTGATCACGGTCGGCGAGACCACATTTGGAATGGTCCTCGAGACCCGCGTCCTGTGCGTTCCATTTCAAGATTGGCGCGCGGGCGGCTCGTAGCGCATCCGGCCATGGCGCCGCGGCGAATCTGGTGGTGGCCTCGAGAATCGTAATGAGATACGGGCTGGTAAGCAGAACCTGGACACCGCCTTCGGCACGTCGTTCCGTTTGGATTGTGCGCACGGTTAGGTCTAGTGCTCTGATCTTGCCGACGTAGGTCAGCCGTAGCATCCCAAGCCGCTTCGCAATCCGGGTCCCACCTGGGCGGTGTCCCGTCGATGGTTTGCTTGCCGGTAAAGATGAAGTCGGCGGTCCAAGCTCCTTACGAACTTTTCGGATGGCGGCTGCCAGTTATCACCAGAGTATCAGAACCAGCGAAGCGCCGGTCAATGAGCAGAACGGCTCGATCGGCGCCGAATGTCAGCGCCTTGGGTACAATCGTCGTCCATCAAGATGCTCACGCAGCATGGACATCAAAAATAAGATTGAGGCGGATCGCCACAATGACGGCTTGGATCCGGCTGGTCGCGCCCAGCTTTCGCATCGCGTTCTTAAGATGAAAGTTCACCGTATTCTCGCTGATTTGTAATATCCTCCCGATTTCCCATGACGATTTGCCCTCTGCCACCCACCCTAGACAATCTAATTCCCGCTGTGATAGCGCAACTCTCATATTGCAGTTATCTTCCGCCGGACGTGTGATCTCCACACAAGCGGTGTGAAAGTGCCAGGCTAGTGCGTTCAGATGGCCTTTGGAATGTTGCGGATCGGCATCGTCGAACCGAGATGCAAACGATACGACCGATAATCGACCCAATGGCCCAAACAATGGTACACTCATGCCGTGCTTGAGACCGGCCTCTCTGGCCTCGTCAAGTACGCGCCTTTCGTCGGGCTGTAGTTGATATTGCTCGGCGAGTTGATCCCACAGAAACGGCCGCGAAAGCGTCGGTGTCCGCCGGACCACCGGATCGATTTTGTGGTACTTTCGCTCAAAATATCGTTCACACCACTCGGGCGGCCACTTAACGGCCACGGCGGGCGGCGGATACTCCGGTAGGCGAAGTGGCTCCGCGAAATTGAGCGCTCCGTAAGAGACTTCGCTGAAGCCTTCGTCGCTGGCACAGCTCACAAGAAGCTCGAAAAGCGATCGGAGCGATTGCGTTCGCGTCGCGCATTCGGTGAAGCTGAAAAGATCCATTTTGGGCGCCTCAGCGGGCTGACCCAAGAGGTCGGTATTGCGCCGCTCGATTGAGCTTGTTTTAAGCGGAGGCAAGTTCCAATCCGTCGCCGAGCCGCTCCGCGGTCCCGAGCTCAACGAGCCCGGTGTCACCGCGGATGTTCGGCTTGCCGGCGAGCATGAAAAGAAATGGGCCAAGGTCGTGCACGATCTACGGATCTGCATCGTCAGCCCCCAACTGATCTTCACCGCGCCGGCACCGACGAGAGCCGGGTCGATGAGCAGCCCAACAGACTCGTCGCGCAACTTTGGCTCCTTGCATGAACAATGCGCGGCGTCTGGGTGGCTTAGTCGCACGCCTCCGACGCGAACAATTCTTAAGGGTTGACCGCGACCGGCCCTCGTCGTGCAAGACGATGTTCGTCGGGGGGATACCCCGATATGCCGGCGGTCGGAAATTCTGCTTGGTGCAGAGGGCACTTTGCATACGCATCTCGGGAAGGGAGAGAACCTAGGGATGAGAACAGCAAGGGTCGTACCAGTTGCACCGCTCCAAAAAATCGGGTTTAACGACAATGACTTGAGAGAATTGCGATAGCTGCCTCGGGCGCGTGCGTTGAAGAATTCGCGACAACAGGAGGAAAGCCGACAGGCATTTGGCTTAATTGTTCGTGATGATTGCCTGATTGGCTTTTTCTCTTGACGTGTGACCGGTGCCCCTTGTGCAAGGCACCGCTGAATCGCTCATTATTGCGTGTCGCTTGCCAATAAACTGAAAACGAGCGAAAACGTTCAAGGACAGCGCATGCAGGCTGTCTGAATCCTCTGTGAGCCGAATCCGCTCTGGCCGACCAACACATGCACTTCTGAGGCACTGACGGGAGATGAGCGCTCGTCTGTCTAGTTGCGCGCCGACGCTTCAACTTGTCACTGCCGCTGTTAGCGGCTTACCGACGTTTCTCAGGACAGCGGCGCGGCAGTTGACAAACATCTGCTTCGTGTAATTCTCGCCGAAGTAATCCAGTACGAAGGTACCTGTATAGTCCGGATGATCGCCCACGCTGCGGATTAGGCTGTCGAGAATCTCGCCGATTTCGGGAATGCGCTCGCAGTAACGGGCACGGAGAACATTAACAGCGTTCATCGAGTGAACTGCCTCGTCGGCAACCACCTCTCTCAGGCAACGAAGGAAGCTGCTGCCAAGTCCGGCATAGAACTCTCTATCCGCAGCATAGGCGCGGCAAGTACACATCTCATCAAATGCGATCATAACGATCAGAGAGAATTCGTCCTTCAAGTATTCATTGATTGCAGAAAAACTATGCGATCGAGCCTCCAATCTGTCTCGAAGATCTTTTTCGGATTCACCAGCGACAAGCTCCATGATCCGGATGAAACTATCGGTGTGACGCTCTTCATCCGCGGCCCAGGCACTAATAAACGCCTCAGCTTCGTTGGTGGCGATCAGATTTCGGTTGAACACTTCTTGTTTTAAGTGCCTCGCGTCGTATTCAGTATACAACTCTGGCCACAACTTGTCCCGACGTGCGCGCACAATCGATGGTCCGGCCGTGAACATGGCCGGCGTCAACTCATCGAAAATGTCTTTTGGATTCCAGTTCCGTCGAATCGGCGCAATCATCCGACTGTCCTTCTCTGTGAGCAGCCTGGCAGACGGCGCTCGCAAAGCACACTTGCTCCACACGAAGTATGCTGTCGCCCCCTCGTTTTGGTGGGCAATTTCGAGACGGAACTCATCAAACGGTTTGAAACTCGCGATCATCAACAGAAGCTCATGGGGACGGTCAACGTTTTATAGTCCGCGTGTAGTGTAGGCTGCGGCATCCCATCGCTTTCTTTGCAAACCGCTCCCTTTGCTTGCGCGGCAGGCGAACTGGGGGTCGCGGCGGCTTCCCGGCGTGCGTCAAAGCAGAGAGCCGACTGAAGGAATTCTGGCCGATTTGGTGGCCGCCGCAGGAGCTTCGCTCGGATGTGAAGGAGCTTGAGCCAAGCTGGGACCATCAGCTATGACGGGTAAACCGGACTTGACCTCCCAACGCCTTTGATCGCCCCTTTTGACCCGATCCAGGCGTTCAGCCCTGACGACATCGTTCGCGGCATGGCGCCCCGCGGCTGCCAAGGAGATTCTCGAACTGCATTTGGAGCGGCCTACGCCATTCTACCTAACGAATATCGACGCAGGTGGCGATGGCGCGCGATGCCCAACATTGAATGATTTCACTTCGCATGGAGTTGCGAGGGGTCGGCCTGCTTCTGGAGCAGCAAGCCGAGGTTGCGTGCCTTCTTCCTTACTGAGGTGATATGGCGATCGAGCCCCGGCTATATCGAAGGCCACGCGAATGGTCAAACCAGGAGGCGCAGCGATTGATAGCTCTCGCGCGTCAGAAAACCTGCGCCGTCGGACCCGGTATCTGGGTTGGACTCCGCCCGGCGCCGACAGTGCGGTCGCGATGTGTGTCTCTGTCCTAATTCCCACGGAACAAAAGCGCAGCCGTTTGTCGCCCCTCGGACAGACGGGCCAAATCCGCTCGGCTCCAACTTCACTATTGGAAGCAGTCATCGGTTGGGGAGACGAAATGGAACATTTCCTATTAATTGAAATGACGCGCGACAAATATGTCGAGCGGTGCAAGCAGCGGGCTTTCGATCATCTCGACCGAGCTGATCTTAGGAACTCGGTCGCCTCGTTTGTGCGCAATATGAACGCGCTTCCCGATTGCGAGTTGCCAAACTACTTGGCAATGCTTGGCGGTTCGCTTCTGACGGCGAACGATGCGCTCGGCCGGAGAACGCTCATTGAGGGATTGAGGTGATGGTCCGATGATCAAGCCAGCGAGGGTCTGGGCCCGCTCAATTCCTTGGGGAGGGGATGGCGCACTACCGAGCTTACCTTTTGGATCACGACCGCCACGTTATAAGCGCGGCCAATTTGCAGTGTGCCGACGAGCAAAAAGCACGGGAACGTGCTCAGCAGCTAGTTGATGCCATCGACATCGAGCTATGGCAACTCGACGGACGTATTGCGGTGTGTTTGAAGCCGCCACAAGCCGAGCCTCGCACGTGGCAGGACAGGCAAGACCGCGGCGCCCTACAGACAAACGAAGCGTGCGTGAAAGTTAAGCGCGCGTCTCAGTCCTAGGCTTCGATTGATTGCGGATCACAGGCGCGGGATAGTTAGGGAAGACGCCCGGCATGGGCTGCAAGTTGCCGATGTAGCGATTGACCACGCGGAAGATGGCTCTTGAGCACTCCCACACGGAGCAGGTTTGCGGGCGCGGTCAACTACCAACCCTCGCAATTGATCTAGATGACGGAAGCAGGTCACCTATCGATTGATGAAATCGGCCGGTCTACACGTTAGGCCCGTCATCACAAGGAATTGGCATGCAAGACCGATTAGCATCTGTTCGCGCCAACGGGCCCGATCACTCCGCTGGTTCCTCACCTGCTGAAATGCTGCGGGCCGAAATCTGTTGCCGCAGCGAGCTATCGTTCCTCATGGAAGCGCATGATGGTCTCTCCGCCGCAATCGCTGAGCGCGCGGGGTTCAAAGGCCTCTGGGCGTCCGGCCTGTCAATTGCCTGCTCCCTGGGCTACCGCGATGCCAACGAAGCGTCGTGGAGCCAACTCGTAGATGTAGTCGAGCGGATCGTGGACTCGAGCGGACTGCCTGTGCTCGTTGACGGAGATGGCGGCTTCGGGAATTTCAACAACGCGCGCCTCGTGACACGCAGCCTCCGTCAGCGTGGAGCAGCCGGCGTGGCGCTCGAGGACAGTTGCTTTCCGAAGATGAACTCGTTTGTTGGGCATCGGCACCCCCTCGCCGATATCGACGAATTCTCTGGCCGCCTCCGGGCAGTGAAGGATACAGTCGCGGACGACTTGATCTTGGTGGCAAGGACCGAGGCGTTGATTGCTGGGCATGAGATGGACGAAGCACTTTCGCGCGCTCACGCCTACGCCGACGCGGGAGCCGATGCGATCCTCATTCATTCGCGAAGGAGCACCGCGGACGAAGTCCTTTCGTTCGCGCGCGCTTGGCAGAACAGACTGCCGGTCGTGATCGTTCCGACGAAATACTATCGAACACCGATTTCTGTATACCGAGAAGCCAGCATCTCTACGGTGATCTGGGCCAACCAGTCTATGCGAGCGGCAATAGCGGCAATGCGTCAAGTCTGCGGTCGCATCATCGCTGAGGAAAGCACCGCGAGCATTGAGCCGCACATCGCTACTCTCGAGGAAGTCTTCGAACTGTTCAAGTACGACGAACTCGCCCGTGCGGAAACGCGATATTTGCGTCCCGACGCTGAACTGCGCAAATAGGGTTTCGTCGACACAGGAGCGCATTTTCGTTGTCCACCTACTGTCCTGGACTTCCTCCTAGCTGGCCAAGTTCGACTGCAATCTCAAATGCCTAACCATTGCACTGAGATGTCCTGAGATAGCGTAGCCCGCCTCACTCAACCGAAATGCGCACTTTGCCATCTCGGCAGCTCGAGGCACCGGATCCACCGCCTCCCTTCTCTCTGGTGAAAGGACCGACGAGAACCATTTGTCTGTCTTAACGCTTGGGCTCCATTTTCAGATGGCTCCGGCAGACCTGATCTCGCTTCAGCACGCTAAAGCTGGCGCAAGAAGTCCGTCGGTGTTTCACCTTAGAGGCGCGACGAAAAAGGAACTAAACTGTGACCGATGCTCCCAAGAACGCCATCATTCTCGCCGCTGGCTGCGGCTCCCGCCTGCGTCCTCTGACAGATCTGCGGCCGAAGTCGCTGGTCGAGGTCAACGGCACTTCGATTCTTCACAACGCTCTACACAATCTGGAATCTGTTGGCGTGGAAGAGGTGACGATCGTGGTGGGTTACCGCAAAGACGCCATTCAATATGCCTGCGGTAGCAACTTTGGCGAACTCAAAATCAAATATGTCGAGTCGACCGTCTTCGACCGGACCGGAAGCGCCTATTCTTTGTGGCTGGCGCGCGACGCTCTTCTCTCCGGAGACTGCTTTCTTCTCGAGGGCGACGTCTTTTTCGAAGAGGATGCGCTGCGACACTTGATAGTCTGCCGCGGGACCGACGTAGCTGCAGTCGTTCCCTTCGATGATTCAATGGAAGGGTCGGCCGTCCTGTTGTCGCAGAACGGCTTCATCTCAGGCTTTCGATTGAAGCAAACCGCGGCAAATCTTGTTGCGGATGGCCCAAAGCTTTTCAAGACGATGAACCTCCTACGGCTTTCAGCGCCGACACTCAAGGCAACGATCGTTCCGACACTGGACGATATCATCACCGCTGGAGCTAGGCAGACCTACACCGAAGAACTTTTGGGTTATCTGATAGCGAGGCGAGGCCTACAGCTCGCCGCGGCGCAATGCGACGGCCTCAGCTGGTACGAAATTGATAATGCTGACGATTTGGAGATTGCCGAGCGCATTTTCAAGGACCGAACGAATGCCTACGCGGCGAGACGTCATTTGCAAACGAGGTGAGAGTTCAATGCTGAAATACCTTTGGGATCCAGCGAACGCGATAACGATCACAGGTCTTCTCTTTTCCTCCGCCAGCCTGTTTTTAGCTCTCTCTGACCGCCTGGAGCTATCTGTGGCAGCGGCGCTTTGGGCTGTTCTATCGGACCACCTGGACGGGTTTGTGGCAGGTCGCACGAAAGGTCGAGATCCAGATGTCGCAAAAATGGGAGCGAGCCTCGACGGCTTTGCAGATATCATCTATGGAGCCGTTGTGCCTGCGGCAGTTGTGGTACAAGTCAGCCAAGCTTCACAAGTCGCGTTTGCGACCGCAACCGCTCTACTGGTGACGGGAGCAATAAGGCTTAGCTACTTTGCGAACTTTGGCAGGTCGCGTGATGGACGGTTCTTGGGCATCCCCTTATCATACGACGTGCCGCTCCTGGCGCTTCTATTTCTTTTTAAGCCTCTTATTCCTGCTGAAGCATTTCCGGATTTCGTGAACATTGCCTTCTTGCTGCTCGCTATAGCGCATGTCGCGCCTCTTCGCGTGCCACCACTCAGCGCAACAATGTATACGGCAATAAGCATCTTCGCCGTCGCGTCATCGGTGCTTTTAGCCAGTCGCTCCTTTTGATTGCGGATGGAAGTATGATCCAGCGACTGGCCTTCTTGGGCTTGCAGGCTTCACTCCATGCAGGTCACATGATGACGTGTAGTCTCGCCAACCCCGGCGTGCACCAGACTTGTTGCCGAGAACATCTCCGCACGGATCGGCACTGCTCGAGGCTTGTTCGCCGGGAGCTTGTCGGGAGATCGCGACCATCCTACGATTTTCGTTTGCCCTGAAACGTTGAGCTAGTCGCACTCATGAATACCGCAGCACAAATCGCCGTATCCCTTAGGCCGGACGAGGTTTCTGACCTGGTCAACCGATTCCCCGGCGGCTATTGGAAATATGACATCAAGGACTTCGTCCTTCTGGTAAATCCATATTTTCCGCCGCAGGCGTTCCTTGACGAACTTAAGAACGCTCTACCGCGGCTTATTACTTGCTATCCCTCTCCTAATGCGCAGCTGGTCCAGCTTCTTGCGGATGCGGTAAAGACGCCGGTTAATAATCTTGTCATTTGCAATGGCGTGGCTGAACTGATTCCCATCCTCCTTGGCCGACTGGGTATGCGGATTGCTGTCCCGGTCCCAACCTTCAATCCCTATGAAACCACCGCCTTGCTCGGGCGGTTGTCACGCTTTTTCCTGTCACCGCCAGATTTTGAACTCGATGTGCACCGCTATGCAGCATTTGCGCGTGCAAATGGTGTCGACGCCGCAGTCGTGATATCGCCGAATAATCCCACCTCGCGGATGGTTCCCTATGCGGATTTACTATATCTGGCTTCCGCGCTTCGAGCTCAACAGCAACTCCTACTGATCGATGAGTCATTTATCGAGTTTAGTGAGCTCGGGCGAAGTGCAAGCCTGGAAAATCATCTGCTGGAATTTCCGAACGTGATCGTTCTCAAAAGCCTTGGAAAGATTTACGGGACATGCGGTTTACGGGTCGGGTATGCGGCATCAGCAAATGTACAGACGATGGACGAAATTAGAGCCGCCCTCCCCACGTGGAATGTTAATACGTTTGCTGAGTTTTTTCTAAGCAAGCTTCCTCACCTGGCGCACGCTGCAAAGCAGAGTTGGGTGAGGGTGGGCAGCGACAGGGACAAACTATACGCAGACCTGCGCAGCATCGACGGAATGAGAGTTCTGAAGCCCGACGCAAATTTCGTGTTCTGCGAACTCCCGCCCCATTGGCCGGATGGGGACGTGATCGCCCAAACACTTTTAAAAGATAGACGGATATTGATCAGGCACAATGGCGGCAAGACTCTTCAGAATGGTAAACGATTCTTGCGCATCGCAAGCCGCACTGAAGACGACAATAGGCTTTTGGTGGAAGCACTGAAAGACATCTCTGATTAGCGCAACCGACGCCGGTACTAAGCCTTCTCATGGCTGATCCAGAAGGAAAGAAACTTTAGTTGGGGGCCAGAGCTGCAATCGCAGAACACTCCATTACTCGGTCGAGCGGAATCAAAGCAGATCAAGGCCCCGCGGCAACCACATCGCGGTTCTCTTCGCGCCGTCGGCGACCACAATCTTCCAGCGCGGATCGGCTATGTACAGCACTCTTCATGCTGACCTAATCTGGTATGTGACACAAGAGCGCGTCCGCGCTGGCGGACGGAAGTCCGCCATGTTCGACTAATAAGGCGCGAAAATTGCCCCATCGGGTCACATGCCCATCCTCAAGCCACGCACACTGAGTCTGCTGTCCAAGTGCGAGCGTCGTTCTCCCGAACAAGCCTCATCATTTCCACCTTCGCGATGTTCTACCTCGCCCACCGGGCGTTGACCGTCTGAAAGCGGGTTCTCCCGATTCTCGGAACGAGGTATCTGCATTAAGTCGTCATGCGCTCGTCTATTGGTGTTGCCATCTCGTAGTCCGCCTGCCTCAGGCCGCGAGCGACAGCTTCCGCTCCTTGTAGTCTCGCCCCGACAATCGATAATCCTTGGTAACTCCGCTGTCCCGTTGCGCCACTTGGCCGACGCGATGCCGAGTTCGGCCAGGTGCCCGCGCAGTGCATTGCTCAACATTGGTAGGCTGGCGCACCAGCGATTGTCGAGTCCGGTGCAGCATCAAAACGGCTGCTGCTCCGTCGTCTCTTGACCGGGACAAAACGCATCGGCGGCCGCGTCACAGCCTCACAGATCGCAGCCGCATCATTCGTAGCGTTCTTACTGCGATTGAGGTAGGCCTTCACATAGCTCGGAGGTGTCAGTCTGACCGTATGTCCAAGCGCCTGAAGTTCGCGGCCCCAATGATGCGCTGAGGGTCATGCTTCGATCCCAACCAAACAACGTGGCTGCTGGCAAAAATACTCCAGCACCTTTGCCCGACTTACCCGCTTCATCAGGACCGCGCGCGTGACATCGATCCGATGCACTTGGAACAGCGACTTCGCCAAATCCAGACCAATCGTGCTAACCTCACCCATGGACGGCTCCCTCAACGGGCAGATCACGCTTCCCAGCACGCCCGGCATGTTCCGGCGGTACCAACTTGGTCGGCTTGGCGATGTCAGGCGTGCTGAGCAACATCGCCGATGTCCCGACTGGTCACAAGGATGAACTGCAGATGATGCAGTGACGACCATCTTCGAGACCGGCCGGTCCGGTGGCCCGCCGCAGCCTTGAGCAGCGGCATGCCATCGAGCGCCGGTTCGTCGGGCTCGACCAGATACGTCAGCAAGGCGCCAGGTGTATTGCGTTTGATTTTAGCCAGATCAGCGCGGCGGTGGTGACGATTACTCACAGTGATACCTCGTCGTCTCCCGCAATCGTTTCTCTCACCCAGTTTGTCGTCGTAGCAAGCCATCTGGTGGTGCCTTGCGTGGTGGGCGTGGCGCGCTGCGGTGCATCATGCTGTAGCGCTAGCTGTAACGCCAAACGCTCGCGGCATGCGCGCGTTCTGCACGCCCCCGAACAGAACCGCGAGCTGGAGCGCTGCAGCGTTTAAGCCCTGCCGCACTGCTCGCACTTCCTGCACCGTTCCGGAGGACTCTCGCCCTCGTCACGAACGTGGAAGACACGGCGGCTCGTGTGTCGGGCATCGAACCTGAACTCACGACGACGCTCCGGCAAAACACCCAGACGCTGGGATAATCGACGAGCAGCGGTGGGCTGACGTGTGACTGCTGGCTCGCCTCGATTCAGAACGGCACAGCCGGGGTCAAAATCTCAAACAAGGTAAATGCCGCCAAGCCCAACCGCTCGGCGCCCAGAGGGAGCGGCTTGCGTCAACATCCGGGAATTCTGCGGCCGACAAGCGGCTTGGAACGACTTCCCGATTGCAAAGTTTTCCTGTTGCCCTTTGCCAGCGGGTGGGTGCCTTTCCCAAGGGGCAGCCTCAAGACAGCCCCAGCTTCACCGCCCTGAAGCTGGGGTCCGTTTGCTCTCTCAATGGTCTCGGACCGCGCTGACCGAAGCAGCCACCCTGCGGCAATTTGCCTGACGTATTGAAATCCGATATTTACCCATGATAGTTTTCACTTTTACGCTCGCGCTATTTGCTCTGAAGCCGTCCTGATAGTGCTTTTTGTGCTGGGGAGGACATTATGCGAAGCTCTCGCCCAATCTTTTGTGCTCGACGACTTGGTGAACTCATTTCTCAGCTCTCAGAGTTGGAAGATCTTCGAGATCTGGTCGAAGAAGCTGAGCGAAGCGCCCGAGGTGTGCCTCCACTACGCTGGACACATCCTCCGTCGCGCCGCGTTCGACGTGGTGAACGGGTCGCTTTGTCTGTTCGCCTCCGTCGCCACGCGGCACTAAGGGGGAATGCAGGAGCTATCAGCTCCCCCTGACAACGACAACCAAGTCGATTGGGCTTTGCCGGAGCCATTCCTGGACGGATGGTGGGCTTCCTCCTAAGCCTCTCCAAACGCTGGCTTGACCAAGAGATCGATCGAATGCTGGTGGACTACCCACCGAGAGAAGACACCTGACAGCCCTGTCGGACTATTCTTATCGTGGCCATAGCCCATGCAACAGAAGGGCCGTTCGCCAATGGACGAATTCGCGATGCTTCTCGCCGAGCTGGACCGGTGCAAGGCGGAATTTCAGCACCTGCAGAACGAACTCAATCTCGCGACCGGCGCCGGGCCGACCGACATAGTAGCGCTTCAACACGCGGCCCGCCGGATGAGCGGCATCGCAGCCCGCCTCGAGGCTTTGACGCGCGCCATCTCGAAAGGTACGGCCAGCGGAGTACATTGAGCACTCCCCTCCCTTCCCTTGAAGGGAGTGAAGGCAACCGTCGAGAAGGCGACCTACGAACGCCATTACGGGGCTATGACCCGAATCGGGAAGAATAGCGCCACAATCACGAGACAAACGCCAAGTCCAGAGATCGCAAGGTTCATCGCAATCCAAAACTGATTCAGACGTAGAACACTCAGTTTCGGAAATTCTCGCGTGTTGTCATCATCCGCGATCCGTCTGATGCTTCTCAGAGGTGACCCTGGAAGCAGCGCATCATAGGCATCACGATAGCCCCGTGCGCGCCGCGTGTGTAGCTGTATCCGCTCGTATTGCTTCGCGGAAAACACTGCTCCGAACATGCCGAGCAGAACGAGTAGCAGTGCAGGCGGCAGGTCCAAAGGACTCAGCGTCTTGTCCGAAGTCATGAAGGCGATGACTGCGCCCGAAATGCCTATGAATGTAGATGCTACCGCCGCTCGTTGCGTCTCGTGATGACGCGCTTGGATCGAATTCTCTGAGTACATTTTCCAATGCGCATCGCGCAAAGTGGAGTCGTGTTCATCAGGCACTGGACCCTCCCGGCGTAGGAGCGAGTTTCCCAAAATGAACTGCAATTAATGCTTTAGACCACAACATTAGCAGAAATGCCACAGGTTGATAGTCCCTATGTGCTCACCCCTGAAGGGAGTCTAGCCGAAAATCTGCACCGGAATAGCGCCGCTGTTATTGGGGTCCACCCGTATACTTGTCAACCGTCGACATGAGCGGCTTCGAGGTCGACAGATTGAACATCAGCCCGAACCGACCTTCGGGACCAGTCTTGTCCGGCTCGTCGATCAGCTCGTAGAGATCGATCCACTCGATGAACGAATACTGAGAGAATTTCGCCAGCATCGCATCCAGGTTTGAGTTGCAGGCCGACATCGACGCAGACGTCGAGGTGTTGACGAACGTTGAGTCGTAGATCTCGGCGCCGTTCATCTCATTGATGGCGACTGGAACGCCGTAGCTCGACAGCTTTGTGAACAGG
>NZ_JADPIX010000113.1:0-18673 GCF_023073155.1 Bradyrhizobium sp. 45
ACGTTGCTCACGATCGCCTGAAATCGCTGCTCACGATCCTCTGAAATCGTTGCTCACGATGCGCTGAAATCCGTGCTCACGATCCCGCGAAACGCGCAGTCGACAAAGCCGACAAACCCTCACCGTTGACCGAGATCGGTTTCAGTGATCCCAAACGCCCCGGGGCTCATGGGAGAGCAAAGCATGCGCAACGAAAACGACGTCCTCGAAGTCACAGCGATATTCACGCGTAATCCCGACGGCCAATCATGGTCGCCGCCGGAGGACGTCGGCGCTAGTGACCAGCCTCCACACCCAGCACCACCGGATGCAACGGTTGCTGCCGCGCACAACGTACCGTACGAAGTCTCACCTGAGATCAAACAAGCGATGCTCGCGGCGGCCCGCGGCCAGCAACTGGTCGACCGCCTCGCCGCGCTTCAGAACGATGCGGTCCAAAAGTACACCGGCATCTCGCGAAGCGAGCTCGGGTTGCGCGTTTGGAACGCGCCGATGGCGGCGGTCGCAAGTCGCCTCGGCCTCAAAAAGCACGTGCTGATGCGCATCTGCAAACTCTATGAAGTGCCGACGCCGCCGAAGGGATACTTCAACATGAGTTTCGCCAACCGCCCGATCCGATGGACGCGCGTTGCCGTGGGCGGTTGACCGCATGGCCGCCCCTCCTCTTTGCGAGAGACCCGAGGTCCTCGATCGCCTCCGGCTGAAGGCCCACCAGCTCCACGGGCTCCTCAACGTTGGCATCATTGCGCCTGTCGCGTGCGGTGGTGAGGGATGGCCAACTGTACGGTAGAATGATCCTGCTCATCCGATGGTTGGGCTGGACCCGCAGTCTGCAACGTGGTTGCATATGACGTTCGATAAAACCTTTTTGGGGGGATGGGAATGAAACAGCTCATATTGGCTGCCGCACTGGCGCTCGCCACAACCGCCGCACATGCGCAGTATCTCAGCGGCACCGGTTCAAATCCGAGTACGCATACCTCGTCGGGATATACCCGCAGCAGCGGGACTTACGTGGCGCCGTACGTCGCGACCAATCCGAATAGCACGCAACGCGACAACTTCGGCACCAGCGGCAACAACAATCCGTATACGGGCCAAAGCGGTCATCGTACGCCGCGGTACTAGCAGCCGAGTGGAGAGTAGGTCGACCAGCTTTCGTCGGAGGAAGCTCAAAAAGCTCCGGCGCGCTATTCCACAAAAACCTTCGTGAAGGGCGCCGGCTCGCCTCGGGGAATCGAGCAGCCAACGACGCCCCCTAGGACCAGTGGCGCAGGACGATGGGCGCTCATATGCTCGGCGGTTAACCGAATCTGGAGCAACCCTTGATACCAAACTATGCTGCCCGAATCCGGGCGCTCGACGACGACGCGCTGGAAAGATTTGTGAACGACTGGGCCAAACGCCGGACGCGCGACTACGTCGACACGCAGCGTTGGGCCGGTTCTGGAGATATGGGTCGTGACGTGGTGGGCTATGCCACCCGAAGGCGCCACGAAGGCGAATGGGACAATTTTCAGTGCAAGCAGCTGTCGTCCAGGCTGTCTGAAAAGGACGCCTTCATCGAGCTCGGCAAGATCTTCATGCACGCGGCCGCCGGACATTACAGGCTCCCGCGAGCGTATACCTTCGTCGCCCCCAAGGGCGTCGTCCGGAACGTCCAGAACTACGTCGCTCATCCGGAACGCTTTCGCCAGGCGTTCCTCGACAGATGGGCCGAATTCGTTGCGTCGGAGCTTGTCGAAAACCAGGTCGTTGCGCTCACGCCGGAGATCCGCGATGCCATCGGGCAATTCGCTTTCGATAGCATCTACTGGCTTGATGCCGTCGGGCTTGCCGAAGACGAACATGCAGTACCGGCACTAGTCAAGTGGTTCGCCTATGACCCGGGTGCGGCTCCCGCGGGCGTCACTCCGGACCTGCCGCAGGACGAGGAAGCACCCTACATCGCGCAACTGATCGGTCTCTACGGGGAACGCTGCAACACCACGTTTGCCGACTTCGACGCGGCGCTGGCCAATCCCGACTGGGGAGAGCATCTTAAAGATCAGCGGACGCGATATTTCGAGGCCGCCGCGTTCGATCGGTACTATCGCGACTCAACGCCGTCGGACTATCTGTCGACTTTCAAGGACGACCTCTACCATGGGGTCGTGGACACGCACCGCGACCAGCATGTCGACGGTCTCACCCGCGTCCTGAAGGTTCTGGCGCAAGCGTCGCAGGTGTCGCCAGCAGGCATCCTAGGCTACTATGCGAAGGTTCCCGTCAAGCAGGGCACCTGCCACCAATTCGCGAACGAAGGACGGCTGCCGTGGAGAAAGTGACAGAGGAGCCCCGTCCCCACCCGTTCAACTCCTCGCTCGAAACCGGCATCCGCGCTCTGGTCTTGCTAGAGGCTCTCCATCCGCGCCAGTGCGATCTCATCGAACTCACGTGGTTCGATCACCTAGTCGTGCACACCGGCGACATCGAGGGCGAGGACGTCCCCGGCAGCCTGCATCCCGATCTGCCCAACCGGGCGGGCGAGCTTCTGGTCCGCCGACGGCTGGTCGAGGACAGTCTCCTGTTGATGCAACGGGTGCATCTGGTCGACGTGGTCGATGGCGAGGAGGGCATCTCGTTCGCTGCCAGCGAGGACGCTCCGAGCTTCCTCGCCATGCTGAAGGCGCCCTACACCGTCGAACTGAAGAAGCGCGCGGCGTGGATGGCCGAGCGCTTCGCGTCATTGTCAAAGGCGGCGATCCGGGATCTGATCGACGACAAGATAGGACGCTGGACGGCGGAATTCCAAATCACGCATCACTCGACGAGCTGACAGTGGCTCACCGCGGCTTCTCGCTCCGACATCTTGTCTTCACCGGCCCGGGTCTCGAGCCGGCGAAGCTGTCGTTCGCCGACGGAGTGAGCGTCGTGTTTGGAGCCTCGGACACCGGCAAGTCGTACATCGTGAAGGCAACTTCCTTCATGATGGGAGCCCGGACGAAGCTGCCGAAGATCGACGAAAGTGACGGCTACGACGCCGGCTGGCTCGGCCTGGTCCTCCCCTCCGGGCGCGAGGTGACACTCTACCGGTCGACCAAGGGCGGCGGCATGAGGCTCCACGAAGGCTTGGTGACGGGCGCGGCGAAGAACACCGGTACCGTTCTCGCGACCACCGACAATAAAAAGGACGAGACGATCTCGCATTTCGTGCTCGACCAGATCGGCCTCGCAGACAAGTTGATCGTGAGGAACGGCAACGCGGACAAGGAGAAGCTGTCGATTCGGCTGCTTGCGCCGCTGTTCCTGATCGAAGAGGATCTCATCATCAACGGGCGCAGCCCGATCCTCTACTCGCAGCAGCACGCCGAGGTGACGTTCGAGAAGAACCTGTTCCGACTGCTACTGACCGGTCAGGACGACTCCGGCGTGCAAACTTCAATGTCGAGCAAGTCGCGAACCGTGGCTAACACCGCCAAGGTCGAGATCCTCGACGAACTGATCGCGCAGATCGACAAGCAACTGGGCGAAGGCGAGATCGACCGCGCCGACCTGCAGAGACAGATGGACGACGTCGACGCCTCGCTGGCATCGCTTCACGAAACCATGCAGGGCGCCCAGAAGGACATTGACGACCTGGTCTCGGAGCGGCGGGCGAAGGCCGACAGGAAGCTCGAATTCAACGGGAGGCTGACCGAGCTCGACGTCACGCTGAGCCGCTTCGCAAGTCTGGACGCGGTTTACGGTAGCGATATCGCCCGGCTCGAAGCCCTGGAGGAGGGCGGCTTCATCCTCAGCGCAATGAGCGGACAGCACTGCGCCGTCTGCGGCGCGCCGCCGAGCGCGCAGCGGCACAACCACGCGGCCGACGAGATCCAGAAGTCGCACGCCGCCGCCGCGGCCGAGGCACGCAAGATTGAACGCGAACGGCGCGACCTAGCGCGCACAGTCGCGTCGCTGACCGTCGAGGCCGGCGGACTGCGGAACGCCATAGTCAAGCTCGAACGAGACCTCGTTGGAATCGAACGGAGGATTGCCGAAGCGCGGCCGAAGGAAGTCGCCGCCCGAAATGACTACGAAGTTTTCTCCTCCAGGAAAAGCGAGCTAGAGACGATCTCCTCGCTACTCGCCCGCCGCGATGACCTTGTCGTGAAGAAGTCCCAAGTCGCGGCGAAGCCGCCGGCGAAGAAAACCGAGTACAAGATGGCCGTCGGCATCGACGGGCCGACGGCGTACGCGTTTGGAAAGACCCTCCGGGAAGTCCTGCATACTTGGCGTTTTCCCCGCGCCTCGGAGGCGCAGTTCGATCTGACGACCAGCGACGTCACCATCGGCGGCAAGGAGCGCTCCGCCAGTGGCAAGGGCGTGAAGGCGATTCTGCATGCGGCCGTCAACGTGGCGCTGCTCATCCATTGTCGCGAGCGGAATCTACCTCATCCCGGAATCATCATGCTCGACACGCCCCTGCTCACCTATCGCGAGCCGCTAGAGAGCAAGTACGGGGATCTGTCTCCGGACGAGGTCGAGCTCTCGAACACCAGCCTAGCGACGCGCTTCTACGATCACCTGACGAGCCTGAAGGACATCGCGCAGTTCGTCGTCATCGAGAACAAGGACGTGCCGGAGGACGTCGACGGACCGCTGTCAGTCGAGACGTTCACGGCGAACCCGAACTCTGGGCGCTACGGGCTCTTTCCTTTGAAACGTACCGGCTAGACGGTGCCGCCCCGCCGAGCTTCCCAGGCGCCCTACCCGCCCACGGCCCGACAGCGTCTTCTCGATCGCACGATGTCCTGCCCAACCTGAACGACCGACGACCGGGGGTCGAAGGCCTTCCTAGCCTTCAGGTCCACCGCCAGCCCCGGCAGTACAAAAAGGAAAAGAACCGACAGGTCGCGGCCGCGCTTCTGACAGGTGTCGCGGCGGGCGCGAACGCTTACAGCGCATCTCGCGCCGGGTATGGCAGCTACACAACGCCCAGCGGCCGGACAGGCAGCTTCTACAGCCCGACGGCCGCGGCCATTGCGCAGAGCAACGCTGCGGCTCAAACCATGCAATGATCGCCAGCACGGTCGAAGCCGGCCAGCGCAATATGGCCGTGCTCGAGCAAGCTGTGATCAAAGACAACACGCTCATGCCTGGTGAATGGTACGGCGGACAATTGCATGTCGCTCCCCCTACCGACCAGGGCGGAGCTCAAGAGAGCTACACGATCATCGTCACTGTCGGGTCCGATCGGCATGTCGTCGACGTGGCGCAAGGCCCGCCGGGAGTTTAGCATTCGCAGCTCGCACTCCATCGTGGGACCGGACGGCGCCGCTCTCCGTTTCTAACTTGAGGTCCGGTTAAGACCTTAGCGAACTCCAGCGTGGCGCAGTTTACCCGAAGGAAGGCTTTGAACTCACCACGAGGGGCGACAAAACTTCGTTCGGCGATCGTCGACGTCGCAGCGGCACTGCTTGTCGAAACGGTCCGTGCATCAGTCCTTGCACGTCGAGCGGAATCCGGGCGGCAAGGCATCCCTGCCCGGCTCGGGCTGTCTACAGAGGGCTCCCGGCGCCTGAGCCTCGGTCGCGCGATCTATCACCGCATCGGGCGGTCGCTGCGGTCTCCGCGACCAAAGGTCTCAGAGTTCGGCCGCGGTTCACCTACTGGCTTGGGAACGCGGCGCCATCCTGCGCCTCTGCGCTTGGCTGGGCCTTAGGAACGTATGGCGTCAATCGCGTGGGCGATCAGGATCGCGACGCTGACCGCGATGATGATGACTAGCAGCCAAGTGATCACGTTCGTCTCCATCCACGCCATGGAGTGAACGCGCGCAATCGCGCACAGTCAAAAGCAACCGGCGGAAAAGCTTAACCTCGGCGCTGAGCTGAGGATTCAAGGCAACTCTTGCGTCCGGGTTCGGTCCTATCGGCGGAATGCGAGTAGGAGAAGAACAACAACGCACGATGCGATCAAGAGTAGCAAAGTACCCACGTCACGCCCCGACCCATTAGGGTTGGATCCGACCTATGCCATGCGGGAGGCGACCCCAAGTACACCAGGTACCTCGTTGCCACCCTTGTCTCTGTAAGAAGAATGGCGCGCCAGCGGGAACCGGGGCCCATCCGAAGATGGCCTCTCAGCTCTGCCTCCGTTCATGCAGGCGATCACATACTGTCGGCTCACGCGAGCACCTGACGGCGTGAACCGGCGTAGCTTCAAGGGACTTTTCCCCACCTACGACGCGCAGTAGCTCTCCCCCCCCGAGTGTTGACTACTTCTTCGTTACGCGAGCGGCGGCAGCTGCGGAACGCTCGCGCTTGGGCGTTACTTGTAGCTGCAAGCCCATGGCCGAGAGCACTGCAAGAACCGTGGAAAAATTCGGAAGCTGTGTGTTGGTTTTGAAAGCTCGATAAATACTCTGCCGGCCTAAACCCGTCTGTCTTGCCATCTCGGCAATGTTGAAGTTGGCAAGTCCCTCCCCAATGGCCTTACAAATTGTGCTGGGTTCAGCCGTCGCAAATGCGCTGTTTAGCTCGTTGGCCAGCGTCGAAGGGGCGACCGGTCGGTATGTTTTGCTCATTCCAATCTCCCCAAAAAAGAAAGGCCGGCTCTTTGAGCCGGCCCCTATTTTTTTCAGTGATGCTGCTCAGTACCGGCCGATACTCGGGCCGCCGAACTTGTAGTTCACGCGAACCGTGACGAGATCGACGTCCTGACGGATGCGATCCGCACCGAATGCTACGCCCGCGGGACCCGTGAATGCGAGGGTACGATCCTGCATAAACAGATGATCGTATTCGACACCAGCCGACCAGCCGGGAGCAAAGCCGTATTCCAGGCCTACCCCGACGGTACCGCCCCAACGGGTGTCATCGCCGGTGGTGGCAAGCACAGCGCCAGTCGCAGTCGAATAGATCCGGTTGCGATTATCGGTCACGGCAGCACCGCCCTTGACGTAGAACAGGACGTTGTTGGTGGCCCAGCCGAGCTGACCCGTGAACAGACCGAACGCATTGATCCGTGAATCGTTGCGGAAGCCCGGTCCGAACAAGGTGCTCAGGTTGCTGCCTCGCAAGTCGGCCCAGTCGCCCTGCGCTTCGAGGCCGAATACCCAGGTCCCAGTCTGCCAGCGATAACCAACCTGACCGCCCGCAACTCCGCCAGTCGCATCGTGCGAGCCTTCGGGGCCCACCAGGAACGGGGCAACCGAATCCCAGCTGTTGCGGCTTGAGCCCCAACCGCCGTTGGCGCCGATGTAGAAGCCACTCCAGTCATAAATCGCGGCGACCATCGGAGGCGCCTTGGTGTAGGGACGCGCTGCCATATCCGCCGCGCTTGCCGGAGCCGATAGGCCGAGAGCCAGTGTTCCGGCCGCAACCGCAATAAGTTTCTTCATTCGAGTCTCCCCAGAGATAATCAGTTTTAAGAGTCGCTAGTTCGCCCACCTGCCTTTCAACAGTACTCGCTCGTGGGTGTTTTGCTGTAGCTGGCCCGCCACACTCGCGATCGAAGGCAGGCCGGAACTCTTTTATAACCGTTAAGTAATTGGGAACTTTATGCACGTTGGCGTTCACAATGCGCCAGCGTTGTTCGCCTGGCTGCTGCCGGAGCCGGGATACAGCCCTGTACCCACGCGTTCTCGAAAAAGCGCCCCGCCGGCTTTGTCGGCCAGCGGGTTCTCTAGTCTCGGTACTCGTCACCAATCCGCGATGGCTAATCGGGTTGCGATAACATGACGGCAGGTTTACTCCTGAGCCCTTGGCGCTGCGTCGCTCGTCTCAGTTGAACGGATCCTGGATCGATGGCGCCGACTGCCTAATGCGGCGCACGCTCACCGGCGAGCCGTCGGAGACGAACAGCAGCTCGTATCGGCGGCCTTCACTGTCGGTGGCCGAGCAGGTGATATCAGTCACCTTCCTCGCAGCGAAATTGCCAGTTTGGCGGCAGGTACCGGTTGATGGCTGCTCGGCCGGCACCGGCAGTCCGTCAACTTTGGGCCGATCCTTGGAATTGAGCAGCATGCGATCAATCGGCAGCTGGTAGGAATTGTCGTCGGCCCGTTTGCCGTTCTCGCCGGAGAACGATACCACGTGGCTCTCATCGTCGGGATCGTCGACAGCTACCGCAAAATTCACCCGCCCTTTGTCGCCATGGGCGTAAGCCACCGTCTTGCATTCGAAGCTGCGCCCGTCGACCTTCAGCGTCTTGCAGTGCCCGGACATCAGCGCCAACAGATCGATAAAGGCGTTCGGTCCGGCACCGAACGAGGAGCTCAAGGATTCTTCCTTCTGAGGAGATTGAGCAAAGCACGGCGCAAGGTAAACTAGGAAAACAAGCGCTGCGGCAGTCGAATATTTGGGCATTTGGTCGCTTACGAGAGTATCCATGTATCTCAATTGCGCAACAGGCAGACCACATCAGGATGGAAAGCGCAATGTACACGAATGGTCCGGTCACTACCCGCCCCGCAGCCCTGCGGAATGGCTGGCCGACGGCCACGTGACCTGCAACATCCAATGCCTGAACGGCCGCTGTCATCTCAGGGCCGACGTGCGGCTCGATACACTCCCGCCGGATCAGCCGTGTCGCGCGTCGGCTTGCGCCTGGTCTGCTCCACATGCGGCGCCGCAGGATCTGTGCATATCCTCCCGAACTGGCATGACAGTCGCGGGCAAGTGAGGCCAAGCATGGGCGCTTGAGGTTTTGATTCCAGCGATGAAGCCGTCACCGAACGCCCTTTTGCCAATCCGGAAGCTGCCGCCCACCAGCTCCTTCGGCTCGCTTTAGGCATCGAGGCGGTGCAGGACGGCAGAATCCATATCGAGAAGATCAACTACCCCTTCCTCTACACGCTCAAGGCAAGCGGCGCAGAGTTCGGCGCCGGTATCAGGTGCGCTGTCGAGAAGGGCTGGTTAGAGCTGCATGAGAGCGGCACGTATGTGCGGGTGCTGACGCCCGGCCAGGATCTGCTGGCACTCCGTTAGGAACCGACCGGGCAAACTCTGTTTGAATCCGCGCTGGCTCGGCGCCATGAGCTGGCGGAGCGGCCCCGGCCTATAATGCTCCAGCCCCCCAAGCCGGGGCCGTATCTCGGTTGGCGACCACGCAGCTGGGAGCATCCGCTTTGGCTGGTTTTTGGGAGGGTTCGCTCTCGCTCACGGGCACCCTGGGAAACGAGGCGCTCGCCTAGGTGGCGACAGTCTTCATGACAGTCGACACAGCTTCGATGAGGACCGGGCACCTTTCATATTCCTTAGCATCGCCCGCAACAGTACCGCGAAGCTCCCTGCACTCGCCGCCATCGAAGAACCACTCGGCTTTGCCAATGGCGACGATCACTTTGCATTTTGGGCATTGCACCTGCATCTGCCTACCATGCGCTCAGAATCGGCGCATTTCCAGCCACAACCTCAGCGAGTTTGGACAAGAAAGCTGCCAAAAAGAAACGAAGGTCGACCCATGGGAAAAGCCGCAGCGTGGTTCCAGCCCCACTGCGGCATTCCCGGGCAACTCGAAATTGGGTTGGTACTTAAATCGCGCCGGTGTTCCGAGAGTAGAACACCCCGTTCCAAAGATGGAGTCGGTATAATTACCGGTGGCGCCTTGTCACTTTAGAGCGAAGATGGCACGGCTTGCTTTCCAGCCCCCAATGCTCCCCGCTGCCGAATCCAATTGCGGATTTGAGCGCCGGAGCCTCGAAAGTGAAGGTCGCAGGAACGGCCAGAGGCTGCTCCTGCGACCGACGCCGCGACGTTCCGCACGATCGGCGCGGCGGCTGCAACTGTTAGCACAGAGGCTAGTCAGAGCGAATGGCGGGCCGCGACGAGCCAGACGACCTTATAAATTGAGCGGCTTGTCGTCCCAGTTAAGCAGCCCCAATCCTCGCTCAAGCTCTTCCTTCTTGCCACGAGCCTTACGGCAAGAGCGTCATTGACCAGCGGTGGAGTCGCCACAGCTCTTTATCCGACATGCAAAGGGGAAGCTGGCAACTAGTCGTCTGCGGAGCGCGGAAGGTTTAGAGGCGCCCGCGAACTTTAGCTGTTCTTCTGACTGATCCTCTCCGCCGTCGGTGCGGCGTGCCAATCCTTCTTTGCTCAGCTTCGAGCACGCGGTTGCAAAGGGCTTCGAGTTCGGAAAGTTCAGAGATGAGTGCATCCAGATACTGGCGGCGCAGGACATCTGCGCGAGCAGAATTACGCATGGAACGCCCCTAAAATATCACACACAAAAACTGCGAGGCCGCTAACGCGGTAAATGTGGCCAGTACAGCCTTTGCATTAACCGGCGTCAAGATGCATCTGCCGGATGCAACGGGCGGCTTTCGCTCAAATGAAAAGCCCGCCCACCTGGGAGCCGGCGGGATGACTAGGATTACGATCCGGACAGACCGCGAAATTACTTGAGCACAAAGGCACGCCAGCGAGAACCGGCGGATGGTGGGCAATCGAAAGCTATCAAAATCCGCCCGCCTGCTACGTGCTGAGCCCCCGCACGACCGAGCCGCATCACAGATCAACAGGTGGCGTACCAACCATCCGGAAACGGTAGCAGAGGCCAGGTGCCTGCGTTGTCATTCGCGACCTCGGGCATGACGTTGATGGTTCTTCGCCCACTCGCCCCCTCAGTAGGAGTGGAAGAGGGGCAGGCAACAGGCGCACGCCCGCGACCATGGGAGCGTTGCTCGGAAAGCTCTGTGCTTAAGTGCGTAGTCTCTATGGAGGGCATAATGTGCAGTCCGCGCGCTGGGAGCGCTGAAATATTTGAGGGAAAACGTCCGGGCTCAGATCACGCCCACAATGATCAAAACTCCGACCTCGACCAGTAGAAGCGTACCCGTTGCTGCGGAGATGAAAAACCAATCACCTAATGACAGGAACTGCATGATTGCGTCCCAATTTGCCAAAGAAGCGGCCCCTACATCCATTAGACGGCGTAAGCAGGGGGCACGAGATGGGGCCGCTTCCAGGAGGTCCTTGACGCGTGCGTCCGGCGCCAAGCATTCGCATCCTAATCCAAATTTAAATCTCGTCTAGCATTTAATTCAATTAATTGAATTTGTTTGTTTAATATTCAATCGGGTGACATTTGCAACGATGCAAGCCGTCGGGTGACGGCGACTTCCGCTCCCTGGTCGAGGCCGTTCAGCGCCGCGGCGTGCGGGTCACCGTGATTTCCACGATCGCGAGCCAGCCGCCGATGATCGCCGACGAGCTGCGCCGCCGGCCGACGTCTTCACCGACCTCGTCGAGCTGCAGTCAAAGCTCGGCCGCGACCCGTCCGAACGCCCCGCCCCGCGCGATCGTGATGCGCGTGGACACATGCCCAAATTCTTGCAGGAACCGAAGGGAAACGACCCACACGAGTAGACCCTGAAGGCGGCGCCGCATTTCGCAAGTGCGGATGGGCCGTTGGCAGATGTCGCTTTGAGATATCTTGGCGACGGCTCGGGTCGCTTGCATGCAGTCGAAGCCTGTCCTGGCATCAAGGTCAACCGACAACCAAGGAAACTAGTGGACAAGCACGAGGATCGGGGGCCCGACCGCTCGTTTCCGCTCTAGCGAAAGGCCGCCGCCGACGTCGGCGGCCTTCGGCTTGTTACGAGCAGGTTGCTCCGGACATTTTTTGACGGGGCGTGCAGGTGGTCATCATCCTTTTCTGCCCGGCCGCGCCCTTCGCTGGTTGCGCCACCGGCGCCTTTGATTTTGCCGCACCGGGAGCGGGCGGCATGGCTTGCGCCTTTACTTCCAACGAAAACGAAACAAAGAGAGAAGCAACAGCAATAATCGCGAGCGCACTCTTCATCTTACCCTCCGTTTGGTTTGGCAGTGAGGCTTTCAACTAAGGAGCGCGACGGCCGGCATCCGAAACGAGTACAGGTCGGCCATCCGTTCGACGCTCGCGTCTAGACAGGCCGAGCTAGCCGCTGCTTGAGTCGCGATCGGCTGCCGGGGCTGCGCTGGCACTGAGTTTCCAATTCTGTCGTTCAGCTTTCGGCTCTCCTCAGAAATCCGAAGCGCGGCGCGCTACGCACATCCAACAGATATCAATTCCGAAATCGAATAACCGGCGATATCTGATCTTTGCCTCACAAATCACATCTGTAAATAGAAAACTGGCAACGTGATGGATTAATTACGCTCCTGGCCACCCGAATTAAATAGGCCTTGGTCGCAACACGCGGCAGCGCCTTCGAGCAAACGGAGCCACATGCGTTACGTGGGGGGGCCCGCTCACGATCCGAAGACGGCCCGGTTGATCACTGTCACTGCGGTCTTTGCGCTCATCTTCGCAATGGCGATGTGACAGCGCAAGTCGAGCGGTAGTTGTTGTCCCGGCCGCCGACGGAGTTTGGCCTGTAGACCGAGATCCGGACAAAACGCGAGGCTCTGTCGCATGAAGACCGCCAGGTGTGAACGAAAGGCCGCGAGTTAAGGCGTGGCCAAAAAGCGAAGCGGGATCGCGTCAGCGACGATCTGGACGCACGTGGAGGGGCACGACTTTATCCATGTCGCTGTGACCGGAGCGCCGGCTTTGCAGCTTCACCACCTGCTCGAGTTCGAGAGCCTCTATGGCGAGCTCATCTGCCAAGCGTTTTGCGGGTCGCTCGATCGCCTGCTCATAAGGGCCAAATCCGCGGCATCCGCACGGAGTTTGTCCAATTTTCCCGTTAGGTCCGCCATGGTATCGGCCCCGTCCTAGACCCACCTCGTTATGCGTGACGGGATGCAGGTCAACGGCGGAACACGCTAGGGGTTCTTCGTTAACCGATTGTAAGGCCGACATTCGTGAAGGCCGAGATGTGTGAGCGAGCGCCCGCTAGCTTTGCCGAGCGCGTCTGCGGCTATCCGATCAATGCTTCAGTGCGCACACGTGGTTACGAGCAGCATGGTCCGGCTGCATTGCCACTCGGACCCCAACATTGGTTCATGGACTCCACGAGGAGTACCGACGGCCATAGTAGTTCCAGCCGCGACCAGAACAGCGGCCGTCAGCGCGAGCATTCGATAGGTTGCCAAGTTCCACTTCATTGCGCTTCCCTCCAGTGGAAGCGCGCACGCTACGCTCAGGGATTACCTCCCACTTGTGAACTACTTCACAGAGCGCTTCTCAGCAGTCATCACAGTCGCGTGCAGCAAGCCTGCTGCATGAAGCGGCGGCCATTGATGCGCTAGACCGCCTAGGCCAGTCATATGTTATGCTGCAGTCCCCAGAAGGCGATCAGCAGTAGGGCTGCAACTCCCAGCAATAGGAGAATGGCTTCCAGCATGACAAATCAAGCTCCGCCCGAGGGAATCACATGCGTGAAACTTGGTCATGTAAGCTCCCAGCCTGGACCGCCCTGCCCCGGCCCGATCTGATCGAAAAGAAAGACCCGCCTGAGTGCTGGCCGTTCTTAATTGCCCTTCGAATCGCGGTAGACAATTGCCCCGCGGGATCGGGATACGGCGGAATGAGCGATCTTGGCCGCTTGCACTGGGCCAGCCATTTGCAGAACTTCGGCATGAGACCTTCCGCTTCGATTTAATTTGATTTAATTACGGCTCTAAGGTAACAGTTCTATTTTAAATAACTTCGATTTAATTTTACGGACACTATGATTTGATTGACTTCCCAGATTCTCGCAGCAGGTTGCCCGAGACAATCGATTGCGCTCTGCGGGGCCAACCCTTTACTCGGAGGAGAACTATGGCGCAGAACAGTTCGCATTCGACACGCACCCCAAAGTACGGCTCAATCAGCTTCGGCCGTTCAAAAGCAAATTGCTTGATCCGCAGCATCTCTGTATACGGTGCCGCCCTTGATATTGCAGGAAATGAAAAGATTCCCGACGAATTCGCGCTGACTGTCATTCCGGACGGTGACCCACGTCGCTGTTCAGTCGTCTGGCGTAAAGAAAAACGTATCGCCGTCGCGTTCTATTGATACGCCAACTCATGCGGATGCAGGATTTCAGCAGCGGCGAGCCGCCGCAATTTGCGAGGCCGAACGCTCGTTAGCCAACGCGTATTTTGCCAAGGGCAAGGCGCCGACAGCCTGCGTAATGCGCGATTAGCACTCGCGGCCCGACGCGTCCTTGTCCGGTAAGACGCGCCGGGCCTAACCATTCCCTGCTTTCCCCGTAAGGTTTGGCTGAGCCAGCATAGAGCAATTCTACAAGCGACTTATACGTGTCTGTGCAATCCCCAGAACGCGATCAGCAGGAGGGCCACGGCCCCGATCCCCAGCAACATGAGAAATTTTCCAGCATGACGAATCAAGCTCCGGCTCGTGTGCAGGATACACGGGACGAAATTCGCCTGATAGCCGCTCTGATGGTGGAGACGGGCCGCTGAGCATCTAGAATTTCTCTGACGATCTTTAGCCTCTTCATCCGTCGGCAAAAAAGAATCCGCCGACAGAAAGGCGCAACTGAGGGCACCTTCCTTATCTCTCTTAATGCCTAGCTGCGAGGAGTCTTGTCTTCTCGGTTGAGCAGGCCAAGCCGTCGCTCCAGCTCTTGCTTTTTGGCCACGAGCCTCACGGCAAGAATGTCATTTACGAGCGCGTGGAATTGCCACAGCTCTTCAACCGACATGCTCTCAAACGGCTTCCGTTCCATGAATCCCCCGACTCATGTGTTCCCACAGCTTGGGCTTAAAAGCGGGAGCCAGCAACGCTTAGTCGGTTGAGCGCGGAAGGTTATCTACTGTGACGGCGTGTGCGCGATTTTTCGGAAGCTCGCCGGCACGACCTCGACAGGTAGCGTCGCAACTCAGCTTGCATTAATCGGTGTCGCAACACGCCCAATTCTGCAATCTGATGTTCTAGAAATGCGACACGTTGATGCAAGGCGATAGCGGCATAGGGGATACGATCAGAAATAACAATATTCCACCTCCGCCCGAAACTTCTAATTGATTGCCCAGCGCGATGCTCGATTGTCAAGAACTGCGCCCGACAGGCAGACGCGCGCGCTGTTCGAACGGCTCGCCGAACGGCTCGGAGAGATGGTGCAAGAGATCGAGACGACGATCGCCGCGCGGACCAAGCTGAGTGGCCGCTGGGAATAGATGCGATAAAAATCGTCGTCAGCCGCGCGCGTAAGGACAGACTTAGCCTCGCTGATTTCGTTGACAAAAACGGCTTGGTTTTCTCACCTTTTGAACACCCTTTTCGGGTGAGGGGAAATTCCTTATTCGTTCTCGCATGTCAGACGACCTCACCATGCGCCGCACCGTCGGCGGCGAAACCGCGCCCGACGATTACGAGGTGATCTGGGACGAGCTTTCGATCGGACGGATCTTCCGCGGCGTGGGCGTCGCCGGCATCAACGGGTGGTCCTGGTCGGTCTTCCTGCCGAACGTGCCGCAGCGCGACCAGCACCGCGGTGGGGCCGGCAGTCTCGCCGAGGCCAAGGCCCGCTTTCGAAACGCATGGGACGATCTGCACGGGCAGATCAGTTACGATGAGATAAGGAAGGCCCGCGAGATCCAGGGCCGCCGGCGGCCGTGGTACCGCCAGAGCACCGTCCGCCCGCTTTAACTTGCTTGAAGGCACCCATCTGACGCGCGTTGTATAAACGCGAAGGTTGGGGACCGAATCAATGCTGAAGCGAGTGGCCAGAGCAGAGCAGCATCCACGCTGCGAGAACTGCGACATCCCGACAATCCTGAGAACTTTCGTTCTCGACACCCAGTCCGGTCGCGAAGTCGGGGTGTACCAATGCCCTAACTGCGCCAAGCTGCACTGGAAAGAGTGAAGCGCCCGTTTGTCGAACTGGTTGAGCTGCTCGCGACCAGGTGAGCATCGCCGGGACCGAGCTTGGAGGCAGCTTTCGCGTTCGCAGCACGTTCCGTGCGGACTAAATTCCTTGAGCTATCTCAACGTAAGCACAAAACGAAAAGCTGAGGCGGTCCAGTCCGGATCGTGTGCTTCAATGATGGTCGCGCGATGCGACGTCATCGCCTGCTCCTCATGTCGCGCGGTTCCTTTGTTCGAGCCGATGGCCGTTCCTTCGTCCCGACCCGCAGAGCGTCGATCGCGTCGCGCGCCGGGGCGGTCAAGGCCGGCCGTCGCGCTTGGCTTGCGGCTGGCTCCGGCGTGGCCAGGCTGCGCCTTGACCGCGCCGAGCACGGCGCGAGGATCAAGCGGGTCGGACGGCTGCATCGTCGGTCCTCGTCAGTTCGAAGGCGCGTCCTTTAGCCAGCACCGCCCAGGCGATGCGAGCAAGCTTGTTGGCGAGCGCGATCGCGAGCACGTTGTGGTGCAACCGCCTCTTGGCGGCTTCGATCCAGGATTTGAGTCCGTAACGTTCCCAGTTCTTGATCCTGACCAGCACAACCCATGCCGCCTGCACAAACAGAACGCGCAGGTAGCGATTGCCGCGCCTCGAGATTTTGCCGAGGATCGTGCGATCTCCCGTCGAGATCTGCTTGGGCACCAGTCCGAGCCAGGCGCCGAAGTCGCGGCCTTTGGAGAAGACGTCTCCAGTGCCGATCGCGGCCACCATGGCACTCGAAATGATCGGCCCGACGCCAGGCACCGTCATCAGGCGCGAACAGGCCTGATCTTGATGGGCCAGTGCTTCGATCTCGCCGGATAGGCCATCGATACGCTGATCCAGTCGGCGCCAGTCGCCTGCCAACTCCTCGATGACACGCAACATGCGCGGCGACGGGCATCGGTGCGCGTCGCAAGGATGGTGGGCAGTTCCGTGCGCAGGAAGCCGATACCCTGGCGCACGGCGATCCCCCGTTCCAGCATGAAGGCGCGAATCTGGTTCATGATGCCGGTGCGTTGTGACACCAGCCGTTCGCGCACCCGATGCAGCGCCTGCAGATCCAGTTGCTCTGCGGTCTTGGTCGCCACGAACTTCATCGTCGGGCGCTGCACGGCTTCGGCAATCGCTTCGGCATCATTGAAGTCGTTCTTCTGTCCCTTGCTATAGGGACGAACATATTTGGCCGGCATCAACCTGGCATCGTGACCAAGCGATGCGAGTTTGCGGCTCAGGTGATGTGCGCCGACGCAGGCTTCCATGCCGATCAGGCAAGGCGGTATATTGGCGAGCCGCACTTCCACTTGGCCCCGCGACCATTTTTGCCGCAGCACGATGGCGCCGCGTGCATCGTGGCCCACGACGTGGAACGAGTTCTTGCCGATATCAATGCCGATCACGGCGACTGTGGTATTGGGGGTCTGAGACATGGCGAGCTCCTTGTTTTGGCGCCCCTGGCCAGCTTATCGCTGGCGGGGCAGGAGCACGGCCGGACCATCCCATTAACGGAAGTCGCGCCGTATGGCTGCTATTTCGACGCTACGATGGCAGGCGGCTGCCAAGTCCCCCCGCCAGCTGGCAAGACCGACGGTGGTTCGGTCTTCGGCCAATAGAGCCGCAGAACAATATAAATTGGTCCATTGGGAGCAGGCAGCCAGTTGGCCTCTTTATCAGCGCCTGGTGATTTGTTCTGGATGTAGAGCGTTAAGGAGCCGTCGGGATTCTTCTTCATCGTCGGCAGCATTGGCGTGTTTATCAAATACCGGTTGATCGGGTTTTCGATCAGCAATTGCGTCTTGCCGTCATACATTGTCACCGACCAGAAGGCGTCTACTGGCGGGAGTTGTCCTGCTGGAAAGGTGATCGAATAATCGGACTTGGACCCGTCAAGGGCCTCGCCGTTAGCAAGCGCCTTAGTCATCGGGTAGACGGCTTCTACAGCGTCGTTACCATAGATACCGCCCTTGGCGGCGGCAGCCCGCTTCAACCAGTCGCCGCTATAAAATTCCCGGTTTCCAAACCACGATCCGATTTGCCAGCCATTTACTTCTTTCTGTCCGCTCGCAAGGTACTTCTCAACCTTCGCCTCGCCGTCCTTCATGCCCAGCCCGACTTCGAGCTTGTGCTCCAGTGGTAGATCCTTGAAGTTGAAGGTCTTGCCGGAGCCGACCCCAATGCGCGCGAGCTTCTCTCGGATCTGCCGTTCTTCCGGACCCGCTGGCGCGAACTGCAACGCGAAGTCGAGGTATTCGAAGAAATTCTTCTTGACCAGCTCGCTATTGGCTTTGGGGAAATCGATTGCGGGCGCGGCTGGTGGCGCTGGCTGCTTGAGGTAAGTCGACAAAGGTTGCACTCCGTAACCCGCCTGCGCCTTCTCGACATTCGGCATGTCTTCCGGATTAAAGAGTTGCGTGCGGTAGGCTGCGACGGAAAATTGCGTCGTTGACTGAAAGACCTTTTTGATACCGGGCGGTGTCGGTCCGTTCCAATCGGGGCCGACTACTAGGTAGTCACCGGGCTCGCTGCCAGTCGCACGGCTACCAATATAGCCGTAGTTGAATGTGTTGCCGTCGCACAGCATAACCGAATAATAACGGCTTTTTTCGATGGCGGGCACCGACAGCACAATTGGCTCTGCACGCAAATCGAGCCATAACATGGAATACGGGGTATCGCTGTTGGGTGTGATGACGGCCGTATCCTTGTAGGTGAAAACGCGCGGTTCATTTTTGATCTGATTGAATGGCGCCTTGTACTGCCCTGAGTTCTTGTCGACGGAATACTCGTACATCACAGCGTAGTTCATCACGATGGGCAGCCCGTAGATAAATCCTTCCTCCGCGATGGCTGCGCGTTTCGCGGGATCGTGAGCACGGATTTCAGCGCATCGTGAGCAACGATTTCAGAGGATCGTGAGCAGCGATTTCAGGCGATCGTGAGCAACGT
>NZ_JADPIX010000079.1:0-17417 GCF_023073155.1 Bradyrhizobium sp. 45
AGCGGCCAGGCGCCGCGTTCACAGGCCGAACATATGACCGCACCGTCATCCCTTGTTCAACCAGAGAAAGATCTTGCAGCCCGGGCCGTTCCACATATGAGTCAGAGCCCTTATTCCATGCCGAAACACACCCCTCGCACTGGTTTGGGCGTGCTCGCCCGCGCTCTGCCTGAGTCGGACGACATTATCGCTAAGTTACGCGCCTCGCGCTACTCGCAGACTCCAGGAGCTACCAGCCGGCAAGATCAAGACCTACAAGGCCGTCAAGGAGGCACGGAGCCTCGCTAGTCGTCGACAGCACGGTCCACGTTGCAGACGTTGCGAGCTAGTTAGACGGGCAGCCGAAGCCAAAGGTCGTTGCTGGACAACGTACCGGCCGGCGTGGCTATCTCGATATCGACGACGCGAAATGAGCCGGGCTGGTCATCATACAAGTAGCGAAGATGCCAGACAGGGCCGAGTTCTGGTGTAATGGCGAAGTCATCTAAGGCAGTCGCGACGTATCGAACGGCATCGCGATGTGCTATCGGCGCGGAGAACATCGTTTCCATCAGCGTGGCAAGGCTCATACCTTCCTGGAGCAAGGTTCGCGCGACTTCGTCACCGTGGACGAGCCTGAGGGCGGATACGAGGGCCGCGATAGCGTCAGGTTCTTTAGAGACACGGCACATTGGTTTCTTGCCAAAAGCCGGACTGTTGACGCAAGGGCGCGTGGGCGGCGGTTGCGTGTTTTCTCGGGGCAATGGACGTCTGCTACAACACCTCAGCACGAACCTGAGCCACGCCACGTTTCGTAATCCCCAAGCTGCGCGCAGCGGCCAGCGAGAGGTCGAGGACACGGCCACGGACCCAGGGTCCGCGGTCGGTGATACGAACCACCACCGACTTATTCGTCTCAAGATCAATGACGCGGACTCTCGTGCCGAACGGCAGACGGCGGTGCGCCGCGGTTAGTAGATTCCGATCAAATGATGAACCGCTCGCTGTCTTCCCTTTGGCATACGAATAGTACGAGGCTTTTCCGGAAATGGCTCGATTGAAAGATTGACCGCCTGAACGATCTTTCAAGGACTCTTCTCCGTTCGGAGGTTGCGTTTGCGGCTCATCCTTCTTTATCTGATCGAGCCCTTCAGGAGCGGGCTCCGCTTGAGCCTTTGGGATGATAGACCATCTGTCATTGAATGTTTGCCCGACAGCAGGGGTCGCGTGAAGCCCCGTCAAAGTCGAGACCGTTGCAATCACGATCATTCCAGAAAGCGGACGCATGATCGACCTCGCCACAACTCACACAGAGAAACAATGCAAACTCGTAAGGCGCGTTCCGGGACATCCGGGATTCATATGCGGAGAGGTGATTTCATACCGATGTTTCTGCAATGTCTCGCACGGCGGAACCTAGACGCAGCGCAGCAAGCAGATAGCCCGCTAGAAGCGTGACCGGTAGCCGCTGATGATGCACCGCCGGAGGCTCAGGTCATGAAACAAGGGCCCGCCGGGTTAGCGCTATGTTGGCGACTCTTCTAACCCAATCCAGTGATCGGTGCCCGCCGATTGCCAACAATCTCAATTAAACTCCGCCGGCTGATAAGGTCGGCGGGTTTTTCTTTTTGCGCGCCAGCAACGCCGGTTCCCACTGGCGGGTGCAATTAGGTGACTGTGCGTGATGGCGTATCTGCTGGGGCCTGCGCACTTCCCTCTGGGGCTGCGGGCGTAATCGGACCTGCCACTACGATAGCAGGCGGCTTTTGTTTCCGTTGCCGAAGGGACCAACCATCCAGCTTCTTCTTCCATCGCTTGTTCAAGTCTGGCATCGAAATATAGGCGGAAAGGTCATCCGGATCAGTGCGACTGAAATCAATAATCTTGCTGGCGTCCTTACAATGCCCGACGAGAGCGCCGGACCAGTAATGGTAGGCAACCTTCTCGTCGAACACCTTGTTGGCGATTCCAACTGCAATGAGCTCATGAATGTTCAGGCACGCATGCACTGTCTTATATTCATCGCCCTTTACAACTTCCTTGAGAGCTTCCCCCCGTTGATCTGTTTGCTTACAGCTTCCACATGATCATCGAATGCTTGGAACAGTTTCACGATCGAGCTATCCGCCTCTGTCTTGAGAAAGAAGTCGATCGTAGCTCTCCTGCGTGCAATCGTCCTCGTGACATGTATCGAATAGAACGCTATGCCCCCAACAACGATGGCAACACATGGCGTGATCAGAGGCGCATACGGCAGAAGCTTGTTCGCTGCGAAGTGGGCAGTATCGTATATTGCCCAACCCCATGACGCGATGCCTTGACCGCTCATTGATAGCTGCGATCAGTAACGCGGTGTCCGATGACCGGTGGCGCCGGTGTAGGGATTCGCGTTTCCGCTGGTGCCGAAGTTGTCCCGCTGCGTGCCGTTCGGATTGGTCGCGACGTACGGAGCCACATAGGTGCCGATGCTACGGGTGTAGCCCGACGAAGTGTGCGTGCTCGGGTTCGAGCCAGTGCCGCTGAGATATTGCGCGTGTGCTGTGGTTGCGGCGAGCGTTACTGCGACGGTCAGAACGAGTCGTTTCATTCCCAGTCCCCCAAATGGTTTTATAAAGCGCCGCACGCAACCACAGCTAGACCGCGGCGTCGAGTCCCGACTAAGGAATGGGCCGGCTACTGTCGCCTTGGGAATTTACGGGGTCGCCGGCTCACGCTAGCGGGGCCCCAATCTTTCCGGGAAATCTTGGCAATGGCGCGGGCCCACTTGCATCCCAAAGCCCCCCTGACCGCCTTGGGGCTGAACTGATCGTGCGGAACAGAGCAGCGCCGACCGCAGGCGCCGCAGCGATGCGGAAGCCTGCGGATTCCCCCTTGAAACGGCCCGGGGCCTCCCTAGACCTCCTGGTATTGAACGCCGAGGTTCTCGCACGCGGTCTCAAAAGTCTTCTTTGCCTCCGAATCTTCAAAGCAAAAGCGCGCCCCAATGTCCGCGCGATCGATCCACCAGTCGATTTTTTGTCCTTCTGCAATGCGCGACGCTTCTCCGCGGAGCAGATCAAGTTGTCTCCCGGCGGCACGAACGATCAGGCAATTTTCCTTGGCCATCAAATGCTGTCCTCAAATGGTGATGCAGTATGGATAATTGATGCCGACAAAAGATGAAAATCATGTGGCCGAGGGCGGGAACAAGCGGCAATCGAGGCGGAATCCCCCGCGGAGATCATTGATCCCTTTTCAGCTTGCGCCGGTCCCAATGCGGTTCTTTCCCCTTCGGGTTGAACTCCGGGACATGTTGTCGCTTCAGTGCCCTCATGATCCCGATCCGGGCAAACATCGTCGGTCCGCCGCCTTCCGCTACCAGGATCAGCGCTTGCATCGCCGCTTGCCATTCCGGCGCCGCGTGCTCTTTCTTCGGCAAGGGGCAATGTACTCGCCGGCGTCGAGTTAGCGTCAGCAGAGAGCGATCGTCAATCCTGACCGGATCCTCGAAGGGGCGCCGCCAGCCTTTGGTCATTTCGTCTTTCGATAGCGGGCGAGCTCCGCTCTTGCGAGTGCCCGGGCCTGCTCAAGCGCTTCTGCCCCGGTCAACAGGTTCGGCGCGAGCCGCCGTCCCGGCATATCGTCCCAGTAGAAATAGACGCTCGCCCGACCATCGGCGAAGCAGACTTCGTAGCTGCCGGTCTGGGGCACAGCCTCGTGCTTGCGGATGCGGACGGGGGTGGGCGCCATCGGTCTAAGCAATTGCCTTTTCGGCCTCGGGTTCATCCTGAGGCCGCTTTTTAGGTCGGCGCCGGTTCACCGGGCCATTCTTCTTGGAAAGAAGCGACGATAAGCGCCTGGACAGCTTGGGCTCGCCCCCGGATGATGTAAGTTTCCGTGCAAATCCCTAACGATTGGGGGCTGCCGTGGGTACTTTCTTACTCCTGCTCGCGGCGTGCGTTGTTGGTGTTCTTCTCCTACAGGCCTTCCGCCGATAGGGCCGACTGCGGACGCAAGAGTTGCCATTAATCCTCAGCCCAGCGCCGAATTAAGCTTTTTGGCCGGTTGTTTTTGACTGTGCACGGTTGAGCGCGTTCAACTCCATCAGTGGAGACGAACGTGATCACTTGGCTGCTCGTAATCGTAATCGCGGTCAGCGTTGCAATCCTGATTGCCCACGCGATTGACGCGATACGTTCCTGAAGCTCAGCGCTGCGGTGCCCTTCTGCTTGTCGTGCGTGTGGCACGCTCGCGTCAGGCGGCCGGTTCACGCTGGCGGGCCCGCTGTTCTCCGGGCGAGAACAGATTGTGATTCTAATAAATCTTCGTTTGTTCCTTGCGCGTGTATTTATAAGCGGAACACCTAGAAGTAAGGCCGCCTCAGTTAGCGGCCTTCTTGCTGTAGTTCTCTGCGATCTCGTGCAGCGCGGCCCGCTCGAGGGGATCGGTCGTCGCCTGGGCCAGCTCGCGGCAGATAGCTTCCATATCCTACCGGTGTCTTCGCAAGCGACGCAGTTCATCGCTTAGCCTTCGGCGCATCCGTTCTCGGCCTCGGGTGCACCCGCGCGTCGACCAAAACCTCGGTGATGGCCTCGCGCAGGCTGTCCCGATCGAGAATGCGGATGAGCGGGTCGATGGTCTCCGCCGCGTCTCGCTCGCGCGTGAGGTAGTCGGCCAATGCCATCATGGCGAGGTCGTAGCTCTGCTGATCCGCTTGGCGGGGCGAGGCGCGCCATGCTCAAGCAGCTCCGGGTAATGGAAGCGCGAGTTGGACGGCAAAGGGCTTGGTAGCATTCGCTTCGATGAAGGCCCGCAAGGCGGGCGTGATCTCGGCGGCGGCGCGTTCCGCCAGCTCATCTGCGACCTCGCTGGTCGCGTCGCGGGGCCACCCCTCAATGCGGCTGAAAGCCACGATCCGAACCGGATAGGCGTACTGGCCTAAGAGCGGGTCGCGGATGATCGTTCCGAACTCGGTGTGCTCCTCGTCGGTCTCGCGCCTACCGCAGCCGCCCTGGCGCCGAGATCATCCAGGAAAGATTCCGGTTCACGCTGGCGGGCCCAAGCGGCGCGTTCCGGTGGACGCTAGCCTTAATTGCCCCGCATTGCTGGTCGAACGAGCCCCATGCGTGCCGCATATGGTTGGAAGAATTGCAGGTTGATTGCTGCGGTTGCCGCGTTGCTTGCATCCGGCGTCGGGCTAGGAGGGTGCGCCACTTCGAGTACCGGCTCTTCATTGATGGACGCACGAGCGCAGGCACCGGCCCAGGCTCCAGCCCTCCATTATTCCGCCGTAGAAGATGTGCCCCTGAGGCGCGGCCCCGCTATGACTCCCGATCAGCAGATGAAGCTCAAGCAAGCGCTTGTCGCAGCGCGCGATCGACAGGGCGCGAAAGCCAGCGGCGAGCGTGAGAGCACTACAACTGCCAAGCCCTGAATGGTCCGCCACTGTTGCTACTGCGGTTGACGGTGGAGCGCCGGACTACGGGCGCCCGGAGGGCTCTGCGTTTCCACTACGCAAGATCGGAACCTTATGAGGTTCCGCCGACTTGGGGAACTTAAGTGGTTAATTTACATGACCTATTCCATTCCGATATTCACTGAGTGTTGCAGGCTAGCTACAGCAATAAGCAAGGGAAAAAGTAAGGTCTGCGCGGCAGTGGGTGAACAAGTCGTGCTTTCAACTTCTTCCTGGGGAGACACTCGTGAGAAAACTTCTACTGACTGCGGCCGGGGCACTGGCTCTCGGCCTATCGGCTCCCGCCAGCGCGGCGGATATGGCAGCGCGTCCCTACACCAAGGCGCCTCCGATGGTCGCCGCTATTTACGACTGGAGCGGCTTCTACATCGGCGCCAACGGCGGTTGGGGCTCAAGCCGCAACAGCTGGGATTCGGTTGCGCCCTTCCTGGTGGGCCCCGAGGGTTCGCACGATGCAACCGGCGGTGTTGCGGGTGGTCAGGTTGGCTATCGCTGGCAGACCGGCACCTGGGTGTTCGGCCTGGAAGCGCAGGGCGACTGGGCGGACCTGCGCGGCAACAACCTGAGCACCCTGTTCGGACCGGGCTTCCGCAACGATTCACGGATCAATGCGTTTGGTCTGTTCACAGGTCAGCTCGGCTGGGCCACCAACAACGTCCTGTTCTACGTCAAGGGCGGTGCTGCCGTGACCGATAATCGCAACCGGATCTATTCGACTGCGACTGGCGCTGTGCTTGCCACCACCGGCGATGACACCCGTTGGGGCGGCACGGTTGGGGTGGGCCTGGAATACGGCTTTGCCCCCGGCTGGTCGGCTGGTGTCGAATACGATCATCTGTTCATGCAGGATCGTACCCTCACTTTCACGGGCCCCGCGGGCCTAGCATTCGGTGCGGATCGCATTCGTCAGGACGTCGATCTCGTCACGGTTCGCGTCAACTACAAGTTCGGCGGCCCTTCCATCGGACGGTACTAAACCGTTCAGCTCTCCCGTTCCAGTAAACTGGCCCGGCCGCAACAACGGTCGGGCTTTTTCTTGATAATCCGCTCTTTCTGATTGCGCCTGAGTTCTTGAACAGGCTGAACGGGGCGGTGTGAGTACTCCCACGTCAAGCCGAGTTTGATTGTAAGGGGTTGCCTGGTTCAGCCTAAGTGCGCGGGCAGGGCCTTCCTCGCCGCCCTGGAGCATCCGCCAGCCGAGCACGAGCCGATGCTTGACGAGCTGATCGAGCACCCGTCGGCGAGCGTTCTCCCGCGCCTTGCCAACACGCCGCAACGTCGCATCAATGATCGCAAGGGGCGTCGCGGGAGTAGGGGACGGACGGCGCGGGAGCGCTGGTCGGCGTAGACCAGGAGGAGTGACGATGACCGACGTGCTTCTTTGGGACGCGGGGCCTGGATCATCATCATGGTCGGAGCTGTCGGTATTCTGGCAGCGGCCATGCATGCTCGCCGCATTAGGGAAAAAACGCCGAGGCGGGCTTGAAGCGATCGACGCAAATCACGGATCCTATTGCGCGACATGGGCAAGGCTCGCCACGACGACGATCTGGCTGACTATCACCTTCGCGCCGCCGGCGTCGCGGCGATCTGGATCGAGGGGCCGGGCATATCGGCGCGGCGACCGTCGCGACCGTCGAGGACCAGCCGGGCCGCATCGTCGATTGCTGCATCCGCAGCGTCACTTCCGCCGCAGCTATCACTGTACGATTGAAGCAGTCCGTCCAGGCAAGCCCGAAGCCATCCCGCGCAAGCTCGAGGATGGCGGCCGGGCTCTGCGTCGGCCTCACCAAGCACCACACGGACGTTGAGCGCCCTCGCGCCGCGGTCGCGGCCTTCAACGCGGCGATCGAGAAGATGGAGGCGGCGAACTATTCGAGTTCAACGCGGCCTTCAAGGCCGCCCGGAAGGTTCACCCAACCATCCGCTACCAGGATTACCTGCACGCCCGGAAGGCGGCTATGCTAGAGGCCGCGGCGAGGGAGACGCAGCGGTAAGGCTGTCGTCAGGTTTTGAGCCTATTCACATGCGAGCTATCTTCGTCGCACCAAATGCCGGTTGTGCCTCATTTTTCAGACGAAACCCCTCTTGATCAAATTGACTTGCCGTCCCGTCTTCGCAATGCGCTCGAGATCGAGGGCGTCAAGACCGTCGGCGAGGTACGGAACATGGCCGATGCCGATCTGCTGAGCTTCCAGAACCTCGGCGCCGCCTCCGTTCGCCATCTGCGTCAATTATTCGGAGCTTCGCGAAGCGACCGACGTCGAAAAGGACGCGGCGGCGGCTAAGCCGGGAGAGGCGCGCGAAACGAGCACCGGGCCCCTCTTTCAGGTACTCGCCGAGATAGGCGCTGCCGGATAATTGCCTTTCGACAGAGTGGGGGAGGGCTGCGGCGGCGCACGCGAATATTGGCGCCTGGCCCTCGGGTTGCATCGCGGCGAGCGAGATCATTTTTCGTGCCGGCGTTGGTGCGCGAGCACTTCACCTCCTCCAATTCAAACCCGGCGAGTGGGTCGAATGGGTGCCCTCTGCCAGCAAACCTGCCTCATGGCCCCAGCGGCATCGGCGCGAATTAGACGGACCAAGCAATAGGGCTTGCCCCCAAGCGCCGGAGCATTCACGAACGATCGAATTCCGGCGGCTCAGCACTCGCGGCTTGCCGCAAACGTTCGGCCTCCAGTCTAAGGCGGCCCGCGCGTTTCAAAGCCTCGTGGCGCTCGGATCCGGCAGGAAAGTTGCGCGCTTCCGCAAGCGCAGCCTCAGCCTCCTGCCAAGCGCGATCAGCCTCCAATTGCTGTTCCTTCTGCCCCATGGCCAACCCGTCGCAGCTACCCGGCACGGACACTCGGGTGATCGTATCCAGCGGCTTTGGCATTTTGCAACTGCGATCGCCCATCGCAGCTAGTTTCGGGCCGATCGAAATCGCGGGTTTACGCAGGGGAACAACTGGTCATCAAAGCGAGTTGGGCAGTGAACCGAATGGAGGACGTCATGAAATTGCTCGTTGCTTCCGTCTGCTTGTTGGGCCTCGCCGCGGTCTCTCCGGCGGAGGCGAAAGGCTGCATAAAGGGTGCGATTGTTGGGGGTGTCGCTGGGCACCTGGCAGGCCATGGTAAGGTCGGAGCTGCGGCCGGATGTGCCATAGGCCATCATGAGGCCAACAAGCAGCAGAACCCGAGCGATTCAAACGCCCAGGCCCCCGCGAAGCAGAAATGAGGAGCTAAAAGTCCGACGGATCGACGTCTTAAAGAACGCCCAGACCCAGACGTTGCTTTTCAGTTGGAGCTCGACACCGGGGAAACTTTCCTTGTGCCGATCGGACCGAAATTGGTGTCCGTTCTGATCGAGAGTCTTGAGCGAGCGCGGCGGATAATGCCCGCGGTACTATCACGCCAATAGGTAACTCAACTTCGGGATATGGCAGACGATGTCGTCGGCCCCTTTTCCGACAGAGCGCGCTGGTAGCGATTGCCGCGCCTCAAGATTTTGCCGAGGATCGTGCGGTCTCCCGTCGAGATCTGCGGGGGCACCAGTCCGAGCCAGGCGCCGAAGTCGCGGCCTTTGGAGAAGACGTCTCCAGTGCCGATCGCAGCCACCATGGCGCTCGAAATGATCGGCCCGATGGCAGGCACCGCCATCGGGCGCGAACATGCCTGATCTTGACGGCCAGGGCTTCGATCTCGCCGGATAGGCTATCGATACCTGATCCAGCCGGCGCCAGTCGCCTGCCAACTCCTCGATGACACGCAACAGGCGTGGCGACAGGGCATCGGTGCGCGTCGCAAGGATGGTGGGCAGTTCCGTGCGCAGGAAGCCGATACCCTGGCGCACGACGATCCCCCGTTCCAGCATGAAGGCCCGAATCTGGTTGATGATGCCGGTGCGTTGTGAAACCAGCGGTTCGCGCACCCGATGCAGCGCCTGCAGATCCAGTTGCTCTGCGGTCTTGGTCACCACGAACTTCATCGTCGGGCGCTGCACGGCTTCGGCAATCGCTTCGGCATCATTGAAGTCGTTCTTCTGTCCCTTGCTATAGGGACGAACATATTTGGCCGGCATCAACCTAGCATCATGACCAAGCGATGCGAGTTTGCAGCTCAGGTGATGTGCGCCGACGCCGATCAGGCAAGGCGGTATGTTGGCGAGCCGCACTTCCACTTGGCCACGCGACCACTTTTGCCGCAGCACGATGGCGCCGCGTGCATCGTGGCCCACGACGTGGAACGAGTTCTTGCCGATATCGGCGATCGCGGTATTGCGTATCTGGGACATGGCGTGCTCCTTGTCTTTGGCGTCCCTAGCCAGCTTATCGCTGGCGGGGCAGGAGCACGGCCGGACCATCCCATTCTGATGTCCCCAGTCAAGCACACAACGCACGGTTTCCCATCTCCACGAGGCTTATCGTGAAGTTCTTGCACCGATAGATCGTGCAGAGGAGAAGGCGGAACCCAAAGACGTCGGTGAACAGGCTCTGATGCGCGGGTTGGATACCGCATTTCCGTTTTTTCGTCTGGGGCTGTCCCTGCTCTAGCGTCAGGCGTCGATCGGATGATCGGCCACATAATGGGTTTCAGGATTTCCCCTGCCGTGGTCCCACCTTCACCTCTGCACGATTGATGTCTGCGACTACCCCTGATCCTGATTGCAATAAAGGGGGCTGTGGGCCGGTCGAGCGCACCTCACGACTCGAGCGGTCCACAGCCCGCAACGACGCTACGCCTGTCGAGGTGGCATGAGCTCGCGATTGATTGCCCAAATGAAGGCGGATAGCTCTCGGGCAATCGCCGTGACGATTGCGGTTCGCCGCTTGCCCTTCCGCTCAAGTGAGCGGAAGCGTCCGCACAATCTGGTTTGCGCTTTCCACGCAATCTCGCGCGCGCGTCTCGGTGCCGCCTCCACCTTTGGCTGCTTGTCTCGGCTCACGCGCGGCGGATACGGCTCGCTCGGCGTCGTCCTCGTGTGCCTTCGGATAGCCGAAGTAGATCAGCACGCCGTCGCCCATGTACTTTGCAACGAATCCTTCGAACCGGCGCACAGCACGGGCAACACACGTCTGATAGGCCGAAATGATCTCACGCAGATCCTCTGGGTCCAAACGTGCGGAGAGCGACGTCGAACCGACAAGGTCCGAAAAAATCACGGTGACCTGGCGGCGCTCGGCCGTATCCTTGGCAGCTTTGTCCCTTACCAGTGGAGTGTCGACTATTGTCGTTGGTGCTCCTCCCTCGGAGTGCAACCTCTCGATAGCGTTGAGCAGCTTACGGCGATGCCCTACAAGTCCGACCCCAAGGTCCTTTAAGTCCTCGGCCGTCAAGCTCGGCAGGACTGTTTCGTCAATCTGATTGTCGCGGAATGCCGCCTCATATTGTTCGAGGCCAAGCCTCCGCAGCCACCCTCCGACGTCCATGACGGCGCCCTATCACCTAACGTTACATGATCCCTCAAGCGAAACAGACTGTCTAGGTACCGCGTTCGAATGGTCTCGGGGAGGGCAGTTCTTGGCGAAACGCGGACCCGCCTGATCGGCACATCCGCGAAGAGCCAAGATCTACGACGAGGTGAGGGTTCCGCAGCCATCCTCTCATACAGCCGCCACCTCTATGCGCGAGTGCGGCAGATGAGCTAGATCTGCTGGGGTCATTTGGAGGCAACGCCCTCCTCGAACAGCTCAACCTTGCCGCGCGTGTTGTCTGTTATCGCAAAAACCTCGTAAAAATCGATCTGCGGCTTCATGCCGTAGCGCTGGATGATGCCCTCGAGCCACGGCCCGGTGTAGAACGCCGTAGCGTCCTCGATACGCTCCCACTGGTACACGCCGCCCGCCCAGCCGCTTTCGGACCAGATGAAGTGCTTGCTGATCAGCCCCGTCACCTCGCGGAAGTTGGGTGCGATCTTGTGAAAGTGCTCGCAACACGCGGCGTAGTCGATCTGCGGCGGCAGCTTGTATCGTACAACGGCGGTAATCATGTGACCTCCTTGTAAGCATGCCCGGCACAACATTGATGGCAAACCCGCGATCAAGCAAACGAAGCGGGAAGCGACCTGGTCAAAGGCGCAAAGCTAACCGGGAGCTTCTGTTCTGCTGCGACAAGTCGACTATTCCAGAGCACGCTGGACTCAGCGTTAGAAGTCAGCCTTATCCTGCATGGTCTTTGGATAGGCGTCCCTCAATTCGCGTAACGCAGGCTCCATGCTGGCGCGTGTGTACGACCGAAATATCGATCATCCACTCGCGCCGATCGCGATCACATGCGACAGACGGTGCCGTGAGTAGGTCAATACGATTGACAAGAGCCTTAATTGCCGCGGCTATCTTCCTCCAATGTTTTGCGCTAATGTGAACGTCTTCACACCTGTGTAGCAGACGGGCTCAGATGATGCCCGAAGAGAGGCGAGCTAAGGGCCCGCAAAGCGCCACCCGGTTCTATTCCACTCACACGCGAGTTTGGGAGTGACACATGGAAAAGCGCGAAATTGGCAACAGCTTAACGAAAGGTCCGTCCGAAGCGAAGCGGGGCGCCTTCTCCCGCCGTTCGGTACTGACGTTGGTTTGCACCCTCGGCGCCGCCGCGCCATTTGGATTCGGAGCGGCTCGCGCGCTGACGGCATCCGGGACTGGATCGCTGTCTTATAGTCCTGACTTTATTTGCCGCGCCGCGGCGAACACTGAAGAGCTGCAGGGCCCACCCCGCCAACTAAAGATCGCCTGGAACGCGAACGCGGCTTGCACGGTCGCTGCGGCAGTCGCAAAGGAACGGCGTATCTTCGCCAAGCACAACCTCGATGTCGATTTCGTCAATTTCGGCGGTACGACCGACCAGTTGTTGGAGGCAATTGCGACGGGCAAAGCGGATGCCGGTTTGGGATTAGCCCTGCGCTGGCTCAAACCGCTGGAGCAAGGTTTCGACGTGCGTATCACCGCCGGTGTGCACGGCGGCTGCATCCGGCTCCTCGGCTCCAAGGCTGCGAATATCGACAGCCTGGAGTCCCTGCGCGGCAAGGCTATCGCGATTAGCGATCAAGCGAGCCCAGCGAAGAACTTCTTTTCGATCTACCTCGCCAAAAAGGGCATCGATCCGGCCCAAGAGGTAGAGTGGCGCCAGTACCCGGCCAATCTGCTCGCGCTTGCCGTCGATAAGGGCGAAGTGCAGGCGCTAGCCGAGATAGATCCGCTGCCCTATCTCTGGCTTAAGGAAGGCAAACTTAACGAGATCGCGACGAACTTAACGGGTGAATTCGCCGATCGAACCTGCTGCGTTCTCGCAATACGTGGCAGCCTCACGCGAAGCGAAATGCCGGTGGCAGCCGCTCTGACCCGATCGATACTGGAAGCGGCAGATCGAGTTGCCAGCGATCCCGCCGATGCCGCAGCAATCTATTCGGGGTACGGCGGGAGAGGGTCCCTAGAGGATCTCGCCACTATGTATCGCAGCCATACTCATCACAGGCATCCCGTCGGGGCGGAGCTCAAGAAGCAACTTCTACTCTACACCGATGAACTCAGGGCAGTGAACGTCATTAAGCGAAGCACCGACCCGGCCAAGTTCGCCGACCGGATTTATCTTGACGTTCTAAGCTGAGCCGATTGGGAATATCCGCAGTGAGCTCGGTCATCGATGAAGTGCCGAGGCCATCAGAGAAATCGGGTTTCGGCTTTTTTGAAAGTTCGACCACTCGGTCGTTAATCGGAGGACTGTCTGCTGCCGCGGCATGGTCTATGGTTGCCGCGCTTGCTGCGTTCTGGCCGGACAGGCCCGAGAGCGATTGGGCCTACACGGGCGGCTTCGCCATTGCCTGCGGTGCATTGGCCCTTGCCCTTTCCTTGGCGGCCTTTGCCGGCGTTCGTTTTGTTGCTTTTCAGCGACTCCACAGGCTTTCTCCGTGGCTGTTCGCGCTCGCGCTGTTTCTGGCTTCTTGGGAGGCTGTCACAGCAAAGTTTGGATTGCTGCCGTTGCCGTTTTTCCCGCCGCCGCAGGCCATTGTCGAAGTTGCAATCGACGATTGGCGGCGGCTGGCTGAAGGCATTTTCGCCTCAGCTCGTCTGCTCGCGACCGGCTATTTTCTCGGCGCGGCGGTAGGGTTCGTAACCGGCGTGGCGATCGGCTGGTCGCCGCGCGCCGGCTATTGGATCCACCCAGTTTTGCGGTTCATCGGGCCGTTGCCCGCGACAGCTTGGCTGCCGCTCGCATTTTTCGTTTTCCCCTCGAGCTTCAGCGCCAGCATTTTCCTGATTGCGCTCGCCACGGGGTTTCCGGTCACCGTGCTCACCTGGTCGGGCGTGGCCAGCGTGAAGAGCGCCTATTACGATATTGCGCGGACATTGGGAGCGACCCAGCGCTTCCTCGTGCTCAAGGTTGCCATTCCGGCGGCAATGCCACATGTCTTTGTTGGCCTGTTCATGGGTCTCGGCAACTCGTTTGCGGTTCTTGTCGTAGCCGAAATGCTGGGTGTGAAGGCGGGGCTCGGCTGGTATCTGCAATGGGCGCAGGGTTGGGCGGCCTATGCCAATATGTACGCCGCGCTGCTGCTCATGGCGTTCTTGTGCTCCGGTCTGATCACGCTGCTGTTCCGCTTGCGGGACCGCCTGCTATCCTGGCAGAAAGGTCTGGTGCGATGGTAGCGCCGATCGCAAGCGATCACGCGATCCGTGGATCTACGCTAACGCTCCGCGAAGTGAGCCATCGTTTTGATCTCGAAGGGCAGCCGCTGCCAGTATTGGATCGCATCAGCTTGCAGGTCGACCGCGGCGAATTTGTTGCTCTCCTGGGACCGAGTGGGTGCGGAAAATCGACCTTGCTGCGGCTGGTCGCGGGGCTCGACACTCCAACGGCCGGCGCCCTGCTAACGGAGGGAAGGGAGATCGAAGCACCCGATCCGTCGCGCGTCGTCGTTTTTCAAGACCCCACGCTCTATCCGTGGCGGACGGTATGGAGCAACGTTGCGCTCGGTCTGGAAGCCCGCGGGTTGCTCCGCACCCATCGCGGACGTGTCGAAGACGCGCTGCGCCTAGTGGGACTCACGGGCTTCGCCAATGCCTACCCGCACCAGCTTTCCGGCGGTATGGCGCAACGAGCGGCTCTGGCGCGTGCGCTTGTAAACGACCCGAAGCTGCTCATTCTCGACGAACCTTTGGGCCAGCTCGACTCGCTGACTCGTATCGCGATGCAGGCGGAACTTGTAGCACTTTGGCAGCGCTCGAGTTTCACGGCGCTGCTCGTCACGCACGATGTCGAGGAGGCGCTCTTGCTCGCCGGCCGCGTCATCGTGCTGAGCGACCGACCTGCACGGATCAAGGCGGAAGTCGTCAACCGCCAGCCCTATCCTCGCCACCGGGGCGATCCGCATTTCGTTGAGCTTCGTCGCGAAGTGTTTGAGCGTCTTGGCCTCGATGAGGCATGGTAACCGTCAAAAGGAGCTCGCCTTGACCGATCTTCTCATACGCATCATAAAGCAGCCGCACGGCGTGCTCGCCGCGATTGCTTTAGCGGCTTGGTAGCTACCCCGTTGAAGTCTAACAATTTGGAGCGCACGGAGCCTTCTATGACCTCGGAATTCAACGTCCACAACGCCGCTGGCTATGAGCAGCTAATGGGCCGCTGGAGCCGAAGACTCGCGCGGCTTTTCATCGACTTCGCAGGGGTTGCCGACGGCGAAAGGATTCTCGACGTCGGCTGCGGTACCGGGAGCTTGACCTTCGCGCTCGCTGAAGCCGCCGACCTCGCCGAGATTGCCGCGGTCGACTATTCACTAGTCTTCGTCGAGGAAGTGATCCGGCGCAACACAAACCCGCGAATAAATGTCCGACAGGCGGATGCCTGCGCGCTGCCCTTCGAGGGCGGCACGTTCGACCGCGCTTTGGCGCTTCTCGTGCTCCACTTCGTTCCCGAAGCCGGCAAGGCAGTAGCCGAGATGTGCCGCGTCGTTCGGTCGGGCGGCGTGGTCGCGGCAGCGGTGTGGGATCATCTCGGCGGCATGCCCGGCATGCGCATGATGGTCGACACGGTGGCGGCACTTGGTGAAAGCGGCCGCCAGCTGCGCAGTCGCTATTGCTTTCAACCGATGATGCAGCCGGGCGAACTGAGACGGACTTTTGCCGAACAGGGTCTCGCGGACATTGCGGAAATGGAACTGATGATCCGCATGGACTACCAAAGCTTTGCCGACTATTGGGCGCCAATTGCCGCTGGCGAAGGGCCGCTCGGCAAGTATGTGGCAGCGCTCGACGCTGCGGAGCGAGCGCACACCGACGCCGCCGTCCGCGATGCCTACGAGGCTGGCCGGCCCGATGGCCCGAGGTCCTTTGCAAACGTCGCGTGGGCCTGCCGTGGCATCGTTCCTTAACTCGACGGTCAAAGCCGTCTCTTCCGAGTCCTGAACCCGAAATCGTTCACCCAACCGCGCATGTCATTCGGCCCTTTAATTGCGGTTTGATGTCAAGTGGTGTCTCCTTTCTTGAAGGCGGTAGCGCTCGACCTGTCGGAGCCCGCCATTGCGTAGACAGGGCGAGCGCGGGTGATGACGATGCCAGTCCGGTTGCGGTTTGGCGGCGTTGAGCCTGATGCCATCGCTGGGGTCATGGTCCTTTCCGAGGTCGCGCAGCGCCTCATGATGATGTCCGGGGCGGACGCCTCAACGTCTGCAGCGGGGTACGGTCAAGCCGCCACCAGCCGAATGAACGAGGTCGTCACAACCACCGTCCCAGCGGGACATCGCCAGTCCGGCGAACCGGACCAGGAGCTAATAAATAAAATCAGGCTTCCTTCGCCTGACCCCAATCGAACGGTGTGCCATCGACCCAGACGCAGTGGAGGATCACGGCGATCTTGCGGGCGATGGCGACTTTTGCCTTTCTCATGCCAATTCGCTTGGCAAGCTTTATTCCCCAAGCCTTGAGAGAAGACCATTTCTTGGTGCGATAAAGCAGCACCGTCGCCGCCTCGAACAGGTAAGCCCGGAGCAGACGGTCGCCCCATCGGGATATCTTTCCGTTGATGTCCGTTTCGCCAGATTGGCTGCGCCGCGGTGTAAGACCCAGATAGGCGCCGACGCTTGATGCCGATCGGAAGCGCGATGGATCATCGATCGTATGGCGGAACGTCAAGGCAGTCACCACGCCAACACCAGGAACCGTCATCAGGCGACGCGTCGTCTCATCCGACTTCGCCAACTGGCGGACTTCGTTGTCGAATGTGCCTTGTTGCTTGCAGATCTGCTCATGGATCGACAGAAGCGGCGCGACCGCACTGAGGAGCTGATGATCTTCACCCAATAGCTCGCGAACCTGATTGCGGAATTGCAGGCCGATCGCACGGGGGAACAGCAAGCCGTATTCTTTGATGAGACTGCGGACCTGGTTCTCGATATCTCGACGAATGGCCACGAGCCGGGATCTCGCCACGAGTATCGCACGGATCTTCTGACTTTCCTCGCTCTTGACCTTGACTTCTCGATACCACCCAACCCGTACCAGTTCGGCCAGACCTCGAGCATCGTTCTGATCGCTTTTGTTCATGCGCACTGACAACGCCGCGTGCGCATGCCGAGCGTCGATACAGACCACTGGAAGATCAACCCTACGAAGCTCGTGCCAAAGCCAACTCGCCATCGCCCCGGTCTCAAAACCAATGCGCTCGGCGTGTGGAGCTCGCTTGCGAAGCAGTGCCGTGAGCGTCCCGGGGTCGGACTTGGCCTTTCCCTCGAACAAGACCTGACCTACCTCGTCGACCACACATACTGACGTTTCTTTCTGCGAGACATCCAGCCCAACATACTGCTTCATAGCCCCTCCGATTCGTAAGATTGCGGAAGACTAGAAGATAGCGGACCCTTCGTGCCGCGGGCGCCGACCGCAATTACGCCATCGTCTGCAATATTGGCTCTGACTCATATGTGGAACGGCCCGGGCTGCAAGATCTTTCTCTGGTTGAACAAGGGATGACGGTGCGGTCATATGTTCGGCCTGTGAACGCGGCGCCTGGCCGCT
>NZ_JADPIX010000004.1:0-17023 GCF_023073155.1 Bradyrhizobium sp. 45
AGATCGTCGTGTAAGGGCCATAGTCGGACGGGCAATCGCGCCAGCGTGCGCCGCACTGGAGCATGTGAATGATACCGCTGATAATGCGTCGATCGTCTTGGCGCGCCGGGCCGGTCTGGTTCGTTGGCAGATGCGGCTCTATCTGAGCCCACTGCTTGTCGTTGAGCCAGAACAGTCCTTTGCGCATCGAAGTCCCCCGTGCCGAATCAACTTAGCACCAGGGAATCAGAACTCGCTAATTAGGTACAGACCCTAGTTGATGCAAATGACATCGAGCTGTGGCAGCTTGATCGTCGCATTGCGGTGTTTGAGGCCCCCAGAAGCAGAACCTCGCACGCGGCGGCAGCGGAAAGCGTTCAGGGGCGGCAACCTCCTAGAATGAAACCGAAGTAAAGGCTGCGACCAAAATAGGCGCACAACTCGGTTGAGCGCGAGGATGGCGGCTCGGCTTGTGGCAACGCTGTCAGCGGCGTCCGACCTTACGCGACCTCGATCATTCGCCCCTTGCTGGCCCGCAGGGTGCGGAGGTAATAGCCTCGCGCGTGAACCGCTGATTTGATCTCATCGCTGACTTTGAAAACTCTTTTTCTGCTCTTGCGCCACTTATGTGCAGAGTAAAGCACGGGTACGGCAGAGCCTGTACTTAGAACGAGCAAGTCGCGCTTGTCATTGCGATAGACATCAAACACCTTTTGTCGCCTGCTAATCTTTGAATGAAATATGTTTTGGTCGTCTCAATCGACGAGCTTAGTATCTCAAATGACTGTGCGGGTTGTAAATGTGCAACTGTTAGCCGCGAATCATTGATCGAAGCGCTGGGCCTGATGCCGTGGCAAAGTCTACGGTGCTATCCCACCTTGAGCGCGCTGGATCAGCCCTATGGCAATCCCGGTGCGAAGCGCGAGGGTGCCGAATTGGCGCTGCGCATGCAGCGTTTCGGTGTTTCACGGTGGGATCCGAATCCCGTCGCTGCATGCGAGGCTGTCGAGACTGAGCAACCACAGCAAGGTAAAGTCGCCAGAAATTAGCGGGATTGCGCTGCCTCGGGTGCCCTAAGAGTGCTCAAGCGCCCGCTTCTCAACACTATCTGCTTTGGCCTCCAAAGGCTTCACGCGCCTCTGCGCGTCCGTCCATAGAGAACCAAAAATGCAAATGGCGGGCAAATAGGACGCCGCGATAGCGAACACAACAAACCATTCATGCCCATTCGATACTTCTTGATCGGCGAATATCGCGATGACGACTAGAAGCGCGGCTAAGGCAAAAGCGACCACCGTGTTGGCCACAACACACCACCTGTACTCTCGGAAAAATTCTATCTTGAAAAGTTCGTACCGGCTTTCAACCCAGTTCAACTCCTCTTCAAGTTCAGGAGAAGGGCGCTCTGCCTCGTCGGGCACCCGGAAGAGCCTCCTGATCCGGGAGATGCGCCGCTCCAACGGCGCGATACCCAATTCGCCGTATAGCTGAAGAACGGCCGTTCCGATGTGCAAGCCAACCCCTAGTTGCACAATGCTTGAAAGATCGCCATATTTCATCGGTCATCCCACCCCATAATGCGCGATTCGTGGCATATAATCCCAACATTCTCCAAGAGGCTCTTCGGGCACGGCGGTTGACCCCCGCTAAGCTGTCGGAGCGACTCGGCATGGAACCGACCGAGCTGTCTCGGGAGCTGCGTCGCGATCCGGAGCCCAAGTCAGACCTTCTTCGATCTGTAGCTCGTGAGCTGGTCTTACCACCGTTCGCTTTTTACATGCAGCGGCTACCTACACTCGAAGAGGCCATTCCAGACTTTCGGTCGGTCAATCCGGAGCCTGCAGCGAAATCCCGCGAGACCGTTGAAGCCATCAGACTAGCGGAAGGCATCCAGCGGACGCTGATCGAACTGGAAGCACCCGGTGTAGAGGCATTGCCGAAGTTTACGGCGACCACCGACGAAGAAATTGACCGCTTTGCTCTTAAAGCTCGTGCGCACTTCTTGATCACGTTAGAGGATCAGCAGGAAGCAAAGGATGCCCGGTCGTTCTACGTTCTGGTGCGCAGAAAAATCGAAGAACTCGGCATCTTGGTTCTGCAGGAGTCGTTTCCTCGCGAGGATGGCAGCGGGTTCTGTTTGGCGCACAAAACGCATCCGCTGGTCCTCATAAACAGCAAACAGCAAACACGTGCACGTCGCCTTTTTACGCTCGTACACGAACTCGGCCACGTGTTGATGGGCCAGACCGGCATTTCGGATCCGTTCGTGAGGAGGAATGCAGTTGAACGGCGCTGCAACCGATTTGCGGGCAGCTTCCTTGCTCCAAAATCTTACATCTCTGGTTTGCTCGGCGGGTCGGTTACGCGAGACCCTGATCTGGATGACGTAAGATGGGCTGCTCGCAAGCTCAAACTTAGTCAGGAAGCGACCGTCCTACGGCTTGAGCAGCTCTCGATTTACAAGGCTGGAAGCCACAGCAAATGGCTTTCGTTGGTCCACGGCAACAATCCCGATTATTCTGAGAAGGGGGGCGGAGGCAAACAGCCGCCAGCACAAGAAAAGGTAAAGCTCGCAAAATTTGGGTTTGCGTTTGCCACGGCGTTCAAGCGGTTTTTGGATCAGGGGCTGATTAGCGAGATCAATCTCTATCGAGCATCCGGTCTAAAGCCGAAGTATCAAAGGTCCTACTTCGACTACGTGAACTCCCTGTCAGCTAACGAGCTCCGGAATCTGGAGCTCGATGATGGCTAAGAAGCCGGATTCTGACTGCTCGTGTGTGATTGATACGAACGGATTGCATGAGCTGGCAACGGCATCGGGCAATCTAAAGGCCACGCTGATCGCTCATTTGGAGGACGGAACCATTGGTGTGCCGAGCTGGGCGTTGCAGGAGTTAAGGGAGCTTTACGAGGACGAGGCAAAAGAAATCGGTCCTCACATCACTAAGCGGATTCAGTTGTCCACGCATGTTGAAGTGCGAGCGGCGCGGATCACAGAGGAATTGCATTTAGGATTTTCGCGAGGTGCTTATGATAGTCACGTCGAGCGGCATACTGCGGCGGTGGCCCTTAACAAGGGCTACATCGTGCTCACATCCGCCGACAACATTGACGCCTATGACGGCATGCAATGCACGGTGAAAGACCTCGCTGGCTGGGCGGAAGAGGTCGCACTGTCGTAATCGTTTTGCCGGTCGGCCTGCCGGTTACCGCGTGACAAATTTGCATCAGGTAATAGACTTGCCGGAATAACGGACATGGCGCTCACCGACATTCAGCTTTTCACCGCGTGCATGGATTTCACGCTGCACCACACCCACGAATCGGAGCAGCAGACCTTCAAGGAATTGGAGACCAGTGGCGCAACCCGGCTGGTTAATGGCCTTGCGCCTCTTTCGACTTCAACGCGCCCGTTCTTGCTGTCGGCATGTTCTCGATGTTTGAGGCTCTGCTGCAATCCAAACTGAAGTGGAAGGACCCGGTCGTCCAACTTGACGACTACCTTCGCGCGCACGACAAGAAAGAACTTGCTTCGGCAATCGCTGACTACAGGCTTGCCGTCAACGCTCTCAAACATGGCGAGGGCAGGAGCCATAAGGAGCTTCTCGCGAGAGCCGATACGCGACGCACCGAGACCGACCCTACCTCGTTCACATTCCCAAGCCTCGATCCAAGTTGCCCAAAAAGGTTTGAGGAACCGCGTGCAAGGGACGCTGGACGGACACCGATTCCGGTTTCTCCTGCCACTTCAACGCGGTAGATAGAGGGGCATTCTCCCACAAGGGGAGAAGGAAGAAGGTTACACATGTGCACTTCCGGAGATGGCCCATCTCTGACCTTCGCGCCGTCCCCGCGTTGGGCTGCTCTCGGCCGCATACCGGACATCGGCTAACGGCATAAGAAGCACAAAGCAGCTCACCGCGAGACCCGGTCTGCTCTCGATGATCTGCGGCAGGCCCGTGAGCTGGCCCTGCTGTTCCGCAAGAGCGAGGAGGCCATCGAGACATTCATCGCGCATCGCGACAACGACGCGCGACTTGCTGATGCCGTATGGCGACGTCGTCATGGTTGCTGTCCACCGTGCTGCGCATCAAGCGCACGCTGGACGGCGCCCAGATTGATCGGATCACCGCGAAGGCGTCGTGGCCGACCTTGCCGTCGGGACGGATGTAGTAGGGGCGGATAAGGTATCGCGGATCGATGTCGGTCTTCTCGACGAACTCATCGATCTCGATGGTGCGTGTAGATTCCAGCGCGATCTCTTCGAGCTCTTCCTTGGAAACCTCGATGAACTGGTCCTTCTCGAGCTGGTACCCCTTGACGATGTCCTCGTTCGGGACCTCCTCGCCCGTGTCGGCGTCGACCTTGAGATACTTGATGCGGTGGCCGGTCTGCGGGTTGAGCTGGTTGAACGAGATCTTCTCGCTCTCCGAGGTCGCCGGGTGAGCGCGACGGGGCAGGTGACGAGCGAAAGGCGCAGGAAGCCTTTCCAGTTCGCGCGGGTGGTCATGGTTACGCAACGCTCCAGGTACGGGGACTTGGATTCAAGACGTACGGGCCCGCGCGGTCCGACAAGCCGGCCGCCGTCCCCGAGATTCATCCGAAGGCCGTCCGCCCTTCGGAAGTCGGGAGAGTGGGTCTTGACTCCTGAGAACAAAATGAGAACATAATCGTGTGAACGCAACCTCCAAGCAGTGCGATTCCGGGCCGGGGTACCTCGACGCCGCCGTCGAGCAGGCGATCGAGGCGTGCGGTGATTGCGCCCGGGAGCCGGAAAGCCTTGCTGGTGGCGAATGGTTAGCGATGCAGCTGCAGGAGCTCCGCTCGAAGGTGTCAACCGGCCACGCCGGGAACGGCTTCCAAGGGCGCGCAAATGCAAGGACGAGCCAGATGTCTGAAGTGACCTACTATGTCGCTCTACCGTTCGTTTTCTCCGACGACAGCGTGGCCGCCGGCGAGGCGGCGGAATGCCCGAGCGCCAACGCCGCGGTCATGCGGCTGAGGCGCTCTCCCGCAAGCCTGGCCATGCCGGCGCCATCGCGTTCTCGCGGACCGGGGAACCGTCAAGCGGCGACTTCAACGACGCCAAGCTGATCCGGAAGTTCGGCGACGTTCCGGACGACCTCAGTACCTCATGAAACTCCACTGGGTCCGGAACGAGATCGCCCGCATGCGTGGGCAGATCCGCGCCCAGGCGCGCGAAATCCACATGCTGCAGCGGGCTGGCGTCGCGACCGTCTCGGCCGAACTGCTGCTCTCGAGGATGCGGGCCAAGGTCGACGACCTCTGCCGAGAGCGGGGCGCGCTCCGGAAGGCCATAGTCGGCAAGGTACGGGCGCGGTCGATATCCAGCGGACGTGAGAGCTGGTTCACACCCGCAAAGTCTTTGAGGCCTAGGCTCCGCCCCGCTGCTTCCGGAAGGAGATCGATGATGGCCGCACACTGGTAAAGGTGCTCTCGCATACGAGGGGCGGGAGCTCGAGGTCGGGGGACTGAGATCATCGTGATCTTTTGCAGCGCGGGCCGCGGCCATGCTCGGAACGAGGTGTCGCAGCGGGTATTGGTGTCTCATGGACGACAGGAAGTGGATTGCCATCATGGTCGCGTCGATGCTGCTGCTGGTCGGCGTCGCTGCGTTGCTGGTGCAGCAACCGGAGCTAGTCGTGACCGGACATTCGGTGGTGAGCGGCCGTCCTTTCGCCTTCTGAGAAGTTAGGCCCGCAGGGGGGCACTGCCCTCACGAATGAGAGGCGTTCAACTACACGGGCGCCTCGCGGGCCGCGAATGCGCGATCGTTTCTGAGCACGTCGCTGCGGAGGCCGGCAGAACAGGCAGGCGACGAAACAGAGGCTGTCAGTATTCGCATGGGAGCAAATCCCGGCTGGGGTCGGCCGGCGCAAGAACGCCGAAGTCGCGGGGAAATCTCCTATTTCGCGGGCGGCCGTAGCGGGCTGTCCGCCCACTTACGGGCCGTCGGGTCCTGCAGCGGGTCGTCTCCGCAATTGGTGCAGACGTACCGCAGCTTCCCGTTGGCGATTTCGTCAGGCACAGCCTTCATCGGCTTGCCGCACGCCGGGCACGCCTTCCGGACCGGATAGGACACTGGCATCTGATTTTCCCCTGCGACGGCCAGTCTACGTCCGCCGCCATACCGATCTCAAGACGGTCGCGGAAAGTTGCAAGAGCGTGTCGTGTGCCTTCTTGACTCAACGACCGCGGGCTACTCAAGTCGGGGCAGTGATGTTGTGGGTGCGTCATGGAGCAGGAATTCTATCAGGGTCTCGCGCAGCGGCCCCGTGTCATCGCCGAAAGGGCCGATCCGTTCACCCGACGTCGTCTGCTGGATCTCGCTAAGCGGTACGACGCCAAGAGCGGCCCTGGGCAATCCGGAGCAACTGAACGACCACTGCCGATCCCGCGCACCACGCCGCCGGCTTCCATCTTCTCCGAACCGGGCGAGGCCTGACCTCACCTACCCTGCCAGCCGGCTGCTCCGTCGCGTTCAGGCAAAGCGGAGATCCGGCGATGTGAATTCAAGGCCGCGCCCTATGTCCGTGTGAAGCTTGCCAGCGAATGCTCAAAAAAGAAGCGCAGCATCTCCCTGGTCGCGTCCGGCCCGCGCGGATCGGTGTAGGACCCGGCAGGACTGCCTCCCGACCAGGCATGGCCGGCCCCGTGAACGCTCCAGTGCTCGGACGTGCCCAAGCCACCTTCATCGGTGAGCATGGTGCGGGTATATGCGTGCCCCTCAGGTACTCGCCCGCGAAGAATTTCCGTCCTCAGGCTCGCATCTTCGCTCGGGCCACGGAGAATCCGGTCAGCATTGCTCGGATGCACCGTGGTGTCGCGATCGCCATGGAAGACGATGGTCGGCACCGATGCGCCAGCCGTCCCGATCGGTCCAGCGCTGCCCTGCCGCATAGCGGCCAGTGCGGACGGAAGGTCGCTGGCAGCCCCGCAGGCCAGGCCGGAGTGGACGCCGACGGCGGCATATAGGTCGGGGTACGTCGCACCCATGATGGCCGCGGCGGCCCCGCCGGCCGACAGGCCTGCGACGTAGACGCGCTTGGGATCGATAGGATGCTCCTGCATGATCTGGCGGGTGATGCCGGCGATCAGCGCAGGCTCGCCGCCATCCCGCCGCTGGTCTCCTGTGCGAAACCAGTTCCAGCATTTCGCATGGTTGGCTCCGCGTGCCTGCTCCGGATAGACAACGAAGCAATTCCGCTCGTCCGCCAGAAAATTCATTCGGGTGCCGGCGGCGAAATCGTCGGGTGACTGGGTGCAGCCGTGAAGCATGACGATGAGGGGACGCGGTCCTCCATCAGCGCGGCTCGGGATGAACAGCTTGTAGGTCCGGCTGCCCGCCGCGTTGCTGAACGTGGCAGAGACGAACCTTGTGCGGTCCGGTGCAATATCCGCGTCGGACAGTGAAGCGCGCCCGACCGGACCTGGCATGCCGAAACCGGAAAGATCTTTCATGCCGCCGAAGGGCGGGGGGCCTTTGTGTCGTTTGGCAGGCGTGGCTTCTGTGGACGGTCCGCTCTCCTTCTCCTCGACGACATTGGCTTTCAGCTCGAGTGTCGGGGGCTCGAGCCTCGCACGCTCAACAGGCACAGCATCTCCCCTTGAGGCTGCGGGGCCGCCATCGCCGCGCAGCATTCGCTGCAATAGTGCAGTGGCTTCGACCAGTTGGCCGGCACGTGTGAGGCGGGTCGCTTCGCGGACCATGTCTGGATTCAGCATCGTTTCACCTCGTTCGGTCGGCGAGAGCGGCCTTGACCGCGGGGCTGGCATGAAGGGCTCCGAGCACTGAGACCGAGGCAATTGTGGCGCGGGCCAGCTCGGGCGTGACGTCTTGGCCGATGGTCGCAAGGCCCAGAACGTTGATGTGCAGCATCTCGCCGTCGCGCCGCGCCCTCTCGAGATCGACGCGGGCATAATTGCGCAGCCCCAGGTCCAGATTTTTACGGGCCGTCGACTGCTTGACCACATCCGCGTGCCGCTCGAGCTGGTTGCGGATCGCCGTCCGAATGAAATCGGTGCGGTTCGAATAAAACCCTTCCTGCACCATGAGGTCGACCTGGCCGAGGTCGACATAGCCAAGGTTGATCGTGATCTTCTCGGTATCGGGGTTTCGGGGTCGCAGTTCGCGTACATTGTCGTTCATCGGTACACCCACCCTTCACCATCCGCTTGGATGGCAGATGGATGGTAAATGGACATTCACGGTGCATTTACAAGGCAGCAAACGTCCCTCCCGTGGCTGCGCTTCGGGATCGGATGTGCTGCCGTTCGCGAACTTCCTGGGGGTGGGACGAACCCTTCGTGCGGCCGTCAGGTCTACTTCCGCCTGAATCAAATCGAGGGCTCGTTAGGTGGCGTGCTATGATCGCGGTCCAGGAGGAAGATACATGTCCACTTCCAAGAAGCCGTTGGAACCCGATGATTTTCCGGTGACCGCCGAAGGACAAAAGATCAAGAAGCAAGACGGCGAGCTCATCGCCAGTACCGATCATCCAGAAATCGCTGCCGACTTGGCCTACCGCATCAACGACGACGAAGCGCGCCGCGAGGAGGACAAGTGGTCGGCCTGAGCGCCTTCTCCCGGCCGTCCAGCAGGGTATCGATCAGCTTCAGTCTGGCGGTCAGGGCTGCCCGCCGCTACGCGCAGCGCCCACACGTCACCATTGCTGCTTTCGTAAAGAACTCGCACGGTCATACCGATCAATCGAACGGGCAATGATCCGTCCAGATTGGCCTAAGGCAGGTCCGAGCATCTGTGCCGATTTGCTCGCTCGCGACGAGCAGGGCGCGCTGCCGCAGCGCCCTGCACAGCTACTTCTGCCCGGACGGCGCCTGGGCGTTCGAGTTGCTCGGGTTATTGGCATTCTGCTTGTTGGCCTCATGATGTCCGATTGCGCAGCCGGCTACCGCCCCGAGCTTCCCATGGCCCGCCATGTGGCCGGCAACACCACCCACGATCGCGCCCTTGATGCATCCTTTGGCCTGCACTGGCGAGGCCAACGCAATTGCGAGCAGGCAGGCAGTGGCGACGATGGTTTTCATGATCGTTCTCCTCCGAAATGAAATCGCACCGATCATCAAGTCGGGGCGAGCATCGCCGTTCCGCGAGAAATTCAGGCTGAGCCATTCCAGTCCCTGCGGCCTACGCCACTCGGTGAGGCTCGTCCCCTTTCACTGCCCTCGCGCGTAGGAAACGTCCCACCTCATGGTGAGTGCACCGGGAGCATCTGAACTCGACCTCCACCTCCCGTGGGATGCTTTTGGGAAGGTTTGCGGCCATAGGCCATGCCCCGCAGTTCGGGCATTTTACCAGCAAGGTATCCGTTTCAAGCATGGTCGAGCTCTCCGCACCCGCGTGGCAACCGCACGAAACTGGAGACGTTCCTGCGCTTTGCGCCGGAGGGACAAGGCGCCGCTGGAGTGCCACCCGCCCGGCAGCAGACGAGGCAGGGACCGAATCTGCTCCAGCTCCCGGACCGAACGGGCGCTCCTGCGAGGGCTTGTAACGTTCGGCGGTCCGTCTACGATCCCGAAATGACAGAGCAAAAAGCTTGCCCGAAATGCGAGAGGACCATGGAGCAGGGCTTCATTCCTAGCCCGGGGCGTGGGCAGTTGCTTTGGTTTGCGGGAGTGCCGCCTGCCACGTACCGCGAGTCGTTCATGTTCGGCAGGAAGGCGCTTACCGTGACGACCTATCGGTGCTCGGCCTGCGGCTATCTGGAATCGTATGCGGAGGGATGATCGCCCGACGCTAAATTGAGTGCTTCATGGAAACGATTGCCACATCTACCGCCCTTGTGCTCGCGATGCTCGTGGCGCTGGCGTTCTATTCTCGCCTGAAAATAACAGGCCTGCAGCGGCGACTGGTCTCGCTGGAAAGAGTTGAAGCAAAGCTCGACTTGCTACTGAAACATGGCGGTCTGAGCTATCAGCCGCTGGGTGGTTCGACAGAAATAGAGGACGCGCTCAAAGCCGGCGAGAAGGTCCGCGCAGTTTCACTTTTCCGTGCCGCGAACGGCTGCACCTTGGCAGAAGCAAAGGCAGCGATTGAAAGGGCGCAGCGGCCGTAGCCAGCGTCCCGTCATCTGCCTCTGAAGCGCTTCGGCGCGCAACGCCGAGACCGGAACTGGTCTTCGCGCCCGCGGTAGCGGACTCCGTGGACGGAACGAATCAGCGTGACGACGTTGAATCGGCATGTGTGCTGTGGCGTTGCGCCAGTCTCGTTGGGGAGTATCGCGTGTCCATGGCGCCGTCAAAGCTGCTATTCCTGGTTACATCGAGCCGTGTGATCCCACGTTGCGCGAGAATCCGCCGCGCGGCGAAGACTGGGTCTACGAGATCAAGGCCGACGGCTACCGCGCGCAGCTGCACCTGCGAGATGCGGACGCCAAGGTCTATTCACGCACCGGCGTGGACTGGACCGAACAATTCTCCTCCATTGCCGCGAGCGCCGACCTACTCAAGGCAAACAGTGCAATCATCGACGGTGAGGCCGTGGTGTACGGCAGTGGCGGCCTGCCCGACTTCCAGCAGCTCAGGCGGGAGCTCGGCCCCAAGCGCAGCGAGCGTGTGCGCTACCACGCGTTCGATCTCCTGTATCTCGACGGCTATGATCTGCGTGGCGTCGCGTATGAGGATCGCAAGCGCCTGCTGCAGCGGCTTCTGAAGAACGCACCGGAAAGCTTCATTTACGTCGAGGCGCTTGCGGCCGACGGCAACGTGATCTTCGACAAAGGGTGCAAACTGGGTCTCGAAGGTCTGGTGGCCAAGCGGCTGGGCGACCCGTACCGCTCGGGTCGGCAGGAGAGCTGGGTCAAGCTCAAGTGCAAGAAGAGCGAGACCTTTCCGATCGTCGCCTTCGTGGAGAAGCTTGGGGCGCGCCCGCGCAAGGTCGCCTCGCTCTACGTCGGCCGGCGCCAGAACGGCAAGCTGCTCTATGCCGGCAAGGTGCGTACCGGCTACAGCGAGACGACGGCGCGCGAATTACGCGAGCGGCTGGATCCGTTCATCCGCAAGACTTCTCCACTCGATATGGCGGTCAAAAAGCCGAAGGCGACCTGGGTTGAGCCGACTCTCGAGGTCGAGGTCCAATATGGCGCGCTGACCGATGATGGCCTGCTCCGCGAAGCTGTGTTAAAGGGTTTTCGCGACGATCTCGCATTGCGCAAGGTCAAGGCGCCGCGGCTGGTGCCCTCCGTGGCCGGCCGGCCGAAGCTGGGCGTCCCCCGAGAGAACATCCTGCAACTTCTGCCCGAAGCCGTTGCTCCGTCGAAAGAAGAACTCGCAGACTATTGGACCAAGGCCTGGAAGAAGGCGCTGCCGCACCTCGGGCATCGTCCGCTGAAGCTCGTGCGCCACGTGCACGGCACGACCTTCTATCACAAGGGGCCGCTGCCGAAGGACATTCCCGCCGCCGTGCACCAGCTGCGTATTCAGAAGCGCGATGGCGGCCAAGGAACGCGCCTGTGGGTCGACAGCCTGGATGGTTTCCTTGGGCTGGTCGAAGTCGGGGCCATCGAGCTGCACCCGTGGAATGCGACCGTCGAGGACTTCGAACATGCCGACCTCATCGTGATCGACCTCGATCCCGGAGACGGCGTCGATTGGGATGCAGTCGTGGAGACCGCGCTCGATCTGCGCACGCTGATGAAGCGCGAGGGGTTCGAGACCTGGCCCAAGCTCACCGGCGGCAAAGGCATTCACCTGATGGCGCCACTGGATCAACCGGTGCTGCACGATAAGGCGCATCGGGTCGCGCATCAGCTGGTCTCCGCTCTCGCAGCGCGCCATCCAGACCGCTATCTCCTGTCTGCTCAGGCAAAGCGTCGCGATCGCATCTTCCTCGATTATCTGCGCAACGGCCGTGGGACCACCGCGATCGGCACCTATTCCCCGCGAGCCCGAAAGGGAATTCCGATCGCAGCGCCCGTGACCTGGAAGCGCATCGAGAGCGGGATCGCGCCGGACGCCTTCACCATCGACAGTCCGTTCCGCGCCAAACCGAGGAGGTGAGCCGTATGTCGGATGCATTCGATCAATGGATGGAATGGCGCGACAAGTCTCTGGGCGACAGGCGCAGCATTCCCGCCGAACTCTATGCCGCGGTGACGTCGCTGCCTGAAGCCGATCGCTCGGACCGGCAGAGGGTCAACGAGGTGGTACGCAGCCATGATGAAGTTCGCCGCGAGGGCAGAGCCGTATGGCTCTACCTTGATGACTACCAGAACGGCAAGTCGCGCACGATCGGAGATCCCGAATGGGTCAAGGTATTTGCATCTGGAGGTGCCGCCGACGCCCGGCTCCAGGACAACGACCCCGAAGGCTTTGCCTGGGAATACGAAGTGGAAGGCGGACCAGTCGAGGGATCGGTCTGGCTCTGCTTGCCCGATTCGGCGTCGAGAGCCACCGGTGAGCCCGATTGGATCAAGCTCTTTGCCTCGAAAGAGCGCGCGCGAAAATGGCTTGAGGGCAACGAGCCAAAGCGCGACATTTGGCAGTACCCGATTCAGGAGTGACACGCATGAGTGCGTTCGTTGACAGCTCCGTCTGGGTCGCTGCGGCCGCCAAGCGGGATGCTCAGAATGAGCGCGCCAAGTCGATCCTTCAGAGCATCGACCACTGGAGGCCGGTAAGCCCAGCGTTTTGATTGCCACTCAGTCACTTCCGGTACTGGTCGTCCCGGACCTTCTCCATCCATTCAACGTTCTTGCCGTTGAGAGTTTCCTGGATCGCGATGTGCGTCATGGCGGTCGTCGCCGATGCGCCGTGCCAGTGCTTCAGTCCGGGCGGAAACCACACGACGTCGCCTGCGCGAATTTCCTCGACCGAACCGCCTTCGCGCTGCACCCAACCGAGGCCGGCAGTGACGATCAGCGTCTGGCCAAGTGGGTGCGTGTGCCAACCAGTCCGCGCCCAGGCTCGAACGTGACATAGGCGCCGCTCGCGCGGGCCGGCTCCGGCGCCTGAAATAGCGGATCTACTCGTACCGTGCCGGTGAACCAGTCTTCGGGCCCCTTCTGTGAAGGGCGGGATCCGTTCCTCTTGATGTCGATGTCCATTTTGGTCTCCTTCCGTGTTGAAGCCGCGAGAACCAGCGGGTGGTGAATTCCGGCGACAGCGACGCTGCCGCCAATGAGGACGGCCCTGCGCTTGATCACGGTCGCTTCTCGATCACGTCCTTGACGACCGGCGCCGCCGAGAATGCGTTGGGCCTGCCGGCGTAAAAGGCGACATGGCCGAGCACCTCGCCGGCTTCCTCCCCCGTCAACCCGTTGTCCATTGCGCGGTTCAGATGATAGGTGATCTGCGCAACTTGACCGGCGGCGATCAGGGGCGCTCAGGGTTACCAGGCTTCGGTCGGGCGGAGCCAGCGCCGGCCTGAGCCAGAGATCCCGGAACAGCACGTCGGTCCTGTACTGGACAAGGCTCGGCGTGATCTGCCCAAACTGCTCTTCGACGCGCGTTGCCCGCTGCTTCTCCGCCGCCTCGTCGAGCGGTAGCTGCGGCCCCGAGGCCGGCGGGAGTTGATCGACCCTGATGTTGCGGGTCGGGAACCCTACGGGCCAGCGAGAAACGGCGTGCAGCGCTTCCTGACTTTGGTGGCTGCGGTCAATTGGCTTTTCGTTGTAAGATGGCTCACGACGGATCCTTCGGAAGGTATGCTCTTGGCATCGCTCCCGCTTGCGAGATGTCACACGCTTTTGCCGAGTATGTAGCGAATCCGAGCGGCAGTTCGTTCATTGTGAACGGTTTGTCGATCAGTTCCACCCCGGGGTCAACCACCTCGTTGTGCACGACGGCGTTGCGCGTGTAGTCCGCCATGAAGAGTACCTTCCGCCGCCCCGCAACAGCCGTGATGCACGCCACGGTGATTGCAGACCGCAGAGCCGTCAGTATGGAGAAGCGTTGCCATTCTGGTGCAGGTACGCTGCATCAAATCCGCCCTCAATGAGGACTCTCTCGACGTCGATCAACTTGACCATCTTCTTCTGCAGATCGAGAACGCCATCCGCGCGGAAGCCCTGAAGAACGCGATTGACGTGTACGACGCTTAGCCCAAGCGCCTCGGCCAATTCAGATTGCGTAACAGGAAACTCAAACTCGTCATCGCCGACGAGTCCGACCGCAGCCAAACGCTCGCGCATTTCGGCGAGAAGATGCGCCATACGGGCCGGTGCTTGGCGCACTGCCACGTTGACGATCCACTCACGGAAGATTGCGGCGTCGATCAGCGTCTCGCACCAGAAAGCGCGCGCGACTGCGGGCCGCTGCTCGATCAGTGCCGAAAGAGCGGAATGGTCGACGAAGCCCAGTGTCGCCTTGGATATTGTCGCCAGATCATGATCCATGACACTGAGAAAAAGACTCTGTAGGTCCGGAATGTCTCCCGGGATGTGGAAGGACAGGATCTGACGCTTTCCGTTCTCGGCAATCTTCGACCGGCAGAGGAAGCCACTCAGGACCAAACAGCTACGTTTGGGGCAATCACCTTCCCGAACGACGTAAGTGTCCGCTGTAAGCTGCTTTACATCGACGGGCAGCGTCTTGATTGCGGCGGCGTCCTCGTCGGACAGCCGAGTGTTCGCACGCAATCGTCGGATCAGGATTTCTGTGGGATGCATGATGATTCTCCTGATGGCCGAAGGCAAGACCATCCGTTGCGGTTGGTTCACAGATGCCAGGAACACGTGATCCAAGTTGCATGGCCAGGTGCAATCGGACGCTACGACGAAAAGCTGAATCTCTCCGGAGTGAGGAACGAGTAATAGGTCCGAGCGGTCCTCAAACCCTCTTATTCACTTTAAGGAGTTGAAACGACCGTGCGATTGCTTCCTGGCTATACGCGACGAGTTCGGTCGTTGTCGAAAGCGTCTCCTTCGTGTGTTGAATACGTTCGGATGTACTCGTCATGCAGCGCACAATTTCCCGCTTAAGGCGGTCCATGCGCGCGTAGAAAGCGCTATTTTGGCAAGTTTGATCCGATCCTGGGATGAACTCTGCCTGAATCAGGCTGCCTTGACCGTGAATGGTGGGATTCATTGGCGCCATCACCCGCACTATCGGACCAGGGCGCGAGCACGACACTAAACTAGATCAAGGTCACGATTGTGCAATTGAGGTACAAGAGGCACCAAAAGTGTCGTCCGGCGTTCTCCCCGCGGAGGAAACCCATGGACAGCCCGCTAATCAGGAAACTGGAGCAGTTCGCGCCGTTCAGTGACGAAGACCGTCAATTGCTGAACCGTATTAGCTGTGAGCGGCAGCGACAGTATGGTCCGGGACAGGACATCATAAGAGAGGGGGAGCATTCTTCTGATATCCACCTCGTCATCACCGGCCTGGCATGCCGCTACAAACACCTTGAAGACGGCGCCCGTCAGATCATGGCGTTCCTGGTGCCCGGCGATCCCTGCGATTCGGAAATCTTCATCCTTGATGAAATGGATCACAGTATCGGGACATTAACGCCAAGCCTCGTCGCATCCATCTCCGGCGAAATCATGAAGGATCTCCTTCTCAATCGACCCAGCATCGCGCTGGCGTTCTGGTGGAACACCTTGCAGGACGAAGGCGTCCTGCGTGAGCGCATCATCGATGTGGGCCGTCGCGACGCATATGCGCGGATCGCGTTTCTGACCTACGAGATATTCCTTCGGATGCGCGCCTTCGGAGTGGTGGACGACCAAAAGTTCGAATTTCCCGTGACTCAGACGGATCTGGCCGACGCGACCGGCCTCACACCAGTGTATGTGAACCGAATGCTGGGACGCCTCCGTCAGGAGAATCTGATCAGCATTGAGGGAAATACCTGGACGGTGTGTGATCCTGCCGGGCTGCGCAATGCGGCACGTTTCGAAAGCAATTATCTGCACCTCGATCGGGCAAAACGGGAGCCTGACAGCGAACCCGCCAAGCGAATGCGTGGGCTGATCTGATGTCTACTTTTCTGGATGCGTGGTCGTCTCCCGCTGAGGGCACTCCGATCAACCTGACGGAGATCGCGTCAGGTATGAGCTGGAGGGAAGCGTGCGAAACCTTGCGCGTTTGCTACAGGTCCGAAGCGTCTTCTCTCAGCATCGTGCCTTTTGACCGCGTTGAAAGCGGAGCACCCGACGACGGTTCCGCTGATGCCATCTATATTATCGTTTCGGGCTATGGGAGTTTGCGCCTGGACGGCAAAGAGATGGAATGCACGGCCGGCGATTTGCTGTTCATCCCGCGGGGCTACCCGCATCGCTTTGAACGTACGGATGGAGAGATCCGGATTTGGAAGATCAGTCTCGCCCAAGATTCTGCTGACAATCTCTAGCTCGCATAGCCGTCCCGCCGCCTTCAGTGCGCTCGGCCTACCGAGTTCCGGTAGTTGCGCATCGCATCGCTCACGCGTGGTTCTCCATCGGCTCCCAACATTGGGTCTGACTCATTTCCGATGAAGTTTGCCGGGCGACTGTGGTTCTCAAACGGAGAATCAGCGCCATGCGGACGGGCTTTCAAATCTCATCGCTAGTACCGAGTGGTTTGGTGTTTGATGGTGTAAGTGACTCAATGGATTCGGTTATTCTGGCTGTTCGGTCAGAGGCTGCGGAGGCCCAATGCCCTTTGTGCGCGACAGCGTCGCGCCGAATCCATAGCCGATACATCCGGCACGTGGCTGATTTGCCGTCAGCGGGCAGAAGGGTGCGCCTCCGATTGCTCACGCGGCGCTTCACATGTGAGGTGCCGCATTGCCGCCGGCGGATCTTCGCGGAGCGGTTTGGAGAAGACATCGTCCCGCTTCGACGGCGCCGGACGGCACGGTTGGAATACATCGTCCATCACTTGGGGTTGGCGCTCGGCGGCCGGCCGGCGGCAAGCTTCGCCAAGCGGCTCATGCTGCCCGTCAGCAACGATACCTTGCTGCGGGTGGTCCGCCGGCGGACGGCGATGCCGACAGATCCATTGCTTGTTGTGGGCATCGATGACTGGGCGTTCCGGAGAAACCATCGATACGGGACGATCGTGTGCGATTTGGAGCGAT
>NZ_JADPIX010000118.1:0-16934 GCF_023073155.1 Bradyrhizobium sp. 45
CCTCGCCTGGCTCAGAGAACTCTTGTGCCTCTTCCTGATCCAGCTATCGCATACGCTTGCCTGTCCGCTCCCGCTCAATTCGGCTTCTTAACGGACGACTAGCGGGTCAACCGTGGTCAGCATCTGCTGCCCCGCGGGGGACCCGCTATTGCCTGAAGCTTCAGGGCACTCTCCAGGGTTCTAGACTCTACCCCCCTAGTTGGATCTGCAATCTCTCAGGATCTTCAGAACACCCTTACCACCTGTAGCGACCCCGATGACCGGTGATCGGGCGAATATTCGTGGGGTCGCAAGAGCCCGACATGTGGAGGTCCAGAGCCGGCCTGTGAGACGGTTTGCGGATCGCCGAGCGATCTGTACTTCCCTGCCCCCAAGGCTTACCAGCGAGCATCCTATTGATCTGGAGGGCCTATTTGGCTGACGGCTACGTTGCCGGTCCTTGTAAAAGAGCCAATTCAATTTCTCTCGGCCCGCGCTTTGGCCTCGGGCCTCGTAACTATCTGAAAATACTGAAGAATTCATCTTCAGCAAGCAACTGAAATTCGCTGGTTTTCCCTAGTCACCCCTTCTAACTCTCTGTAACTGTTGACATTTAAATCTTTACAGTGTAAAGATAAGGTCCTCGCGTTCCTTGACGCGAATCCCTCCCCACCCCCGGAGACCCAAATGCAAGACCTCGATCTAGACGTGCTTCGAACCGAACGGACCATCACGGTCGGCATCGTTATCCCCGCAACCATGGCTACCGCTATCGAATACCGAGCAAAGGCCGAGTTGCTCTCGCGATCATCTTGGTTGCGTCGCGTTGTGCTCGCCGAACTCCGAAAGGACGCCGCGTGAGTCAGGTCATCCCAGGCCGTATCAACACGGCAACCGCCCTCGGCAACCTTCTCGACCTCCACGGGCTCAAGCTGACGCAGGAAGGCGAAGACGCTCTCGTCGAGCACCTCGCTGACCGCCTGGTATTGAATCAAGCCCTCGGTAGCGGACACGAGATGAAGTATCTGGATCAAGATGGTTCGGTGGCCGACCTGACAACCTACTTGGCCAGCCTCTACCAACAGCCTGAGACCAAGAGGTTCTTCGTCAGCTCGGGCGGATCCATCCGGCTGCCGCAGGGCGCGTCGCCGCTGACCCGAAACCCCTTTAGCAAGCGAAGCTGGAACGTAACGCAACAGATGCTGCTCTATCGCGATGACCCGCGATATGCGGAGCAGCTCGAGCGTTACGCTGCCACCGAGCGAAACGATCATAACGACCGGGGCGACAGGGAGAACCCCTACAGCCGAGCCGGCTTCAACCTGACCCAGCAAATGCTCTTGGAGCGGAATGATCCCGAGCGCGCGGAGACGTTGCGTCGAGCAGCTGGAGTCGTTTGAGATACCGGATCATATCCGCCTTCTCTGTTGAGGGATGGTCGCATCGCCATGCCAGTGCAGCGGAGCCCGCCCATGAGTTATAGGACCGCCAGACGCGCACAGCTGGCGGTCCTATTCTGCTGCCTCCTCAGACGGGCTGCTCACATTTATACCCGGCACTTGGACCCTGTTCACGACAGGGGCTTTAGTAGCGATGGTATAGTGGCGGTATCGATCGGCAGCTGATCTCTTGCCATGACCGACGATCGAATCGGCCAAGCTGTCAGGCACCTGCAACGCGCCCAGCTTAGACTTGAACCAATGGCGAAAGCCATGGCTCGGGGCCTTGCGCGGATCCCGGAAGCCTTGCGACCTGATCCAGTCGGCAACCCGGTTGCTGACGCCTTTCGATGCGTGCTTTCGGGAAGGATCGCCTGAGCTTCGACCGTAGAATAACGGCCCTGGCCCACTCTCCCTGACGAAATCCAAGAATCCCTCGTCGATTATCGCTTGATGCAGCGGCGTGTCTCGCTCGCTCCACGAGTTCTTCAGCCGACCGCCGTCCTCAGCCGGCTTGATAGACATGACCCACACACCATCTACTCGGTTGACTCGCGCGCCCCAAAGCTGGGCGACCTCTCCGATCCGCGAGCCGCTAAATGCGCATAGCCAGGGCAACCAGCGGAGCGCGTTCGACTTTTGTTGCCGGGATAACGTCAGGATTTGAGCGACCTCTTCCGTGTCGTATGGGAGCGGTTTCACACCTGCAAGTCCACGAGTACTAAGGCGGACCTTATCGGCGACATTCTCCCTCAGCCGGTGGTTTTCGACCTCATAGTTCAGCAGTCGTTTGATGCAGGCGAGACAGCTGTCGTTGATCGTTTTTGGCGCCATGCCGTCCTGGCGCAGCTTGTCCTTCCAGCCAACGATGTCATGCTTTGTCAGGCTCGAAACTAGTTCGTGGCCAATAAACTCCTGTAGTGACCGAACGTGTCCCCGCCACGTCGATACGGTGCTCGGAGCTGGTTCCGCTTCCGCTCGCCAGCTCTCGAAGACCTGCGTGAGGGTTCGGCCCGAATTGAATTGCGGATACCGCGCGCGGTGGGTGTCTGTGCCGTAAATGAAGTCGGCATTTTCCTTGAGACGGCGCGGAGCGGTTTGTCCGGCTATGGCTATAGCCGAGAGCAGCTTCTTCCTGGTCGCGTAGTCCACCCGCATTGTGTTCTGAGTAAGCACCCAGTCGCAGATGAGGCCAAACCGATTTTCCAGGCCACGGTCAGGATCTGGCAAAATGGGCAGCTCATTGATCCCTGCTGTCAGGTCTTCGCCAAAATGGTCGATCGCAAGCTGTCGCTCGTCCGGCATCTGTCCCGGCACGATGCCGGGCACACTCGTCAGCCGGCCTTCCATAACCGCGCGGTTTACCGCCTTGTGCGCAATCCAGGCTGCCCGATCACCGGGATCCTGTTCGAAATGCTGCACCCATAGATCATGCACGAGACCGGCGAGCCCGAGCACTTGCATGTGCGTCAGCTGACGCGGCGCTGATCTTCGCGCCATCCAAAGTCTGGCAAGTACATCTCGCGCCTGGTTCTTGCGAATTTCGGCCACCGAGTGGTCGCGGGTCCTGAGGGAGAACTTGACCTCGCTCCCAATTTTCGTCGTTACCGCAAACGCGGGACTTCCCATGCACTCTTCGAACGTCAGCAACACACGCTCGTTGTCGAGTGCTTTCAGGACGTCGACTGGCGTCCGCGTCCTAAAGCTATAGAAGGAAGAGTCGGTATCTTTCGAAAGATAAGCCATTCGATAGCTCATATGCGCTGTATCCCGGTCTTGTGTACCGGTCAGCGGCTCAATTTCTCAGCAAATGAGCGATTTCAACCACTTGGGTTGGGGGTGGTGCCCAGGAAAGGACTCGAACCTTCACGGCCGTTAAGCCACTGGCACCTGAAGCCAGCGCGTCTACCAATTCCACCACCTGGGCATGCCGGTTAGGCACGGAGGCGGTTACTACGGTTCGGTGACGCGGTTGTCAATTCATGCTTGAACCCCGCTTCGGGATGCGGATTGCGCATCGCAAACCGGCCCGATACAAGCCTGACGAGACGCACTCTTCCCGCAGGATATGGACCCCAGGAATGGATCCCATGGCATCGAATCTGGACACGCTCGTCACGGTTTTCGGCGGATCGGGGTTTTTGGGCCGGAATGTCGTCCGCGCGCTGTGCCGGCGCGACTACCGGGTCCGGGTCGCGGTGCGGCGGCCGGAGCTGGCCGGGTACCTCCAGCCCTCCGGCAAGGTCGGGCAGGTCCACACCGTGCAGGCGAATGTCCGTTATCCGGCCTCGATTGAGGCGGCACTGCGTGATTCGCAGATCGTGATCAATCTGGTCGGCATCCTCGCCGAGGGTGGCGCGCAGAGTTTTGACGCCGTCCAGGCCAAGGGCGCCGAGACCATCGCCAAGGCGGCCGCGGCCGCGGGGGCACAGCTGATCCATGTCTCGGCGATCGGCGCCGACGCGGAATCGCCCTCGCGCTATGCCAGGGCCAAGGCGGCCGGAGAAGCCGCGGTCCTGGCCGCGGTGCCGTCGGCGACGATCTTCCGCCCCTCCGTGATGTTCGGCCCCGAGGACCAATTCACCAACCGCTTCGCGGCGCTGGCGCGGATGTCGCCGGTGCTGCCGCTGATCGGCGGCGACACGAAGATGCAGCCGGTCTATGTCGGCGACGTCGCCACCGCGGTCGCGGATGCCGTCGACGGCAAGGCCAAGGCGGGCGCGACCTACGAGCTCGGCGGCCCGGAAGTCCTGACCATGCGCGAGATCATCGAGGCCATTCTCGCGATTGCCGATCGCAAGCCGATGCTGATGCCGCTGCCGTTTGGCCTCGCCCGCTTCAAGGCCAACTTCCTGCAATTCGCGCCGGGCGCGCTGAAGCTGACGCCGGACCAGGTCACGCTGCTCGCGCGCGACAATGTCGTGTCGGACGCGGCGAAGGCCGCTGGGCTAACGCTGGAAGGCCTCGGCATCGCGCCCGACTCGCTTGAAGCGATCGCCCCGCAATATCTCTGGCGTTTCCGCGCCGCCGGGCAATTCCAGCGCAAGAGCGCGTAACCATCCCCGCAGTCAATTGTTTGAAGTTCGGGGTTACCGCCCCAGTGCCAGCGCGATCAGGCCGAGGGTGCCGACGATCACGCGCCACCAGGCGAACACCACGAAGCCGTGGCGGGTGACGTATTCCAGGAACGTCTTCACCACGATGATGGCGGTGACGAACGACACCACGAAGCCGATCGCGACGATGCCCATGTGGTCCATCGTCATCTCGGAGCGGTTCTTGTAGAAATCGTAGGCGAACGCGCCGATCATGGTGGGAATGGCGAGGAAGAACGAGAACTCCGCCGCCGCGCGCTTATCGGCCCCGAGCAGCATGGCGGAGACAATGGTTGCACCGGAGCGCGACACGCCCGGGATCATCGCCAGACACTGCGCGATACCGATGTAAAGATACATCAGCAGCGGAAACCGGGTGGCGTCATGCTCGCGCGCCTTGAGATCGAGCTTGTCGACCCAGAGCAGGATGGCGCCGCCGACGATCAGCGAGAAGCACACCACCCAGGGATTGAACAGCAGACTCTTGATGTATTTGCCGCCGACGAGACCGACGATGACGGCGGGAAGGAACGCCACCAGCACGCCGATCACGAAGCGGCGTGCATAGACGTCACCCGTGAACATCCCGATCGCGACGTCCCACAATTTCTTGAAGTACAACACGACGATCGCGAGGATCGCGCCGAGCTGGATCAGGACCGTAAACGAATCCCAGAACGCGCCTTCGCCGAGATGGAAAAAGCGCTCAGCAAGCAGCAAATGGCCGGTCGAGGACACGGGAAGGAACTCGGTCACACCCTCGATGATGCCGAGGATCACTGCCCGTATTGCATCTGACATATTTACGGTCCATTTCGGCTGGAAAAGCGGGGCTCTTCTCGCCCATCCGCTCCCTTGCTGCAATCGCAAAATGCGGCGTCGCGCCCTTGCTTCGCGGTTTTGAATGACTAGTGTGGCGCCGCACAAAACATTGATGGATTCTTAAGCACCATCACATAGTCAAAGGCTTCATGTTTACGCTGTTTCATCATCCGTTCTGTCCGCATTCGCGGTTCATCCGCCTGATCGCGGGAGAATACGGGCTTGAGCTGAAGCTGATCGAAGAGCGCAGCTGGGAGCGGCGCGAAGCATTTCTGCTGCTCAATGCGGCGGGCACGACGCCCGTCCTGGTGGACGACGAGCAGCCGCCGATCCCGGGCGCGGCGATCGTCGCCGAATATGTCGACGAGGCCTATGGCTCTGAGATGGGACTTAAGCGCCTGATGCCGGACACGATCGGCGAGCGCGTCGAGGTCCGCCGGCTGATGGCCTGGTTCAACGAAAAGTTTTTCGAGGAAGTCTCCCACCCGCTCGTCACCGAGCGCATCTACAAGCGCTTCATGAGCGAGGACAACGGCGGGGGCCCGCCCTCGGCCGACGTGATGCGCGCCGCCAAGGCAAACGTGCGCTATCATCTGGCCTATATCGGCTGGCTGGCGCAGACGCGTAATTTCCTCGCCGGCGACCGGCTCACCTACGCGGATCTCGCCGCCGCGGCGCACCTCTCGGCGATCGACTATCTGGGCGACGTGCCATGGAGCGAGGACGACGCGGCAAAGGCCTGGTACGCACGGGTGAAATCCCGCCCGTCGTTCCGTCCGCTGTTGAGCGAATGGCTGGCGGGCGTGCCGGCGTCGCGGACCTACGTGGACCTGGACTTCTGAACTCCGATCCGACCGAACTGAAGACGGCGCTGGCAAACGAAGCACGTGCGCTCGGCTTCGACTGCATCGGCATTACGGAGCCCGGCACGATCGAAAGCGCCGGAAAACACTTTCTCGAATTCATCGCATCCGGCGGCCATGGCGACATGGACTGGCTCGCCGCGCAGCCGGAGCGCCGGGTCGATCCCCGCGGGCTGTGGCAGGACGTGCGCAGCGTCATCATGCTCGGCGTCAATTACGGCCCCGACCAGGATCCGCTCGCGATCCTGCAACAGCGCACGCGCGCGGCGATCTCGGTCTATGCGCAGGGCGACGACTATCACGACCTCATCAAGAAGCGCCTGAAGGCACTGGCGCGATGGCTGGTCGCGACCGCAACTTGTGAGGTGAAGCCTTGTGAAGTGAAAGTATTCGTCGACACTGCGGCCGTGATGGAGAAACCGCTGGCGCAAGCCGCGCATCTGGGCTGGCAGGGCAAGCATACCAATCTGGTCTCGCGCGAATTCGGCTCATGGCTGTTTCTCGGCGCGATCTACACCACGCTGGAACTGCCGCGCGACGACGCCGAGATCGATCATTGCGGCTCGTGCCGGGCGTGCCTCGACATCTGCCCGACCGCGGCCTTTCCCGCGCCCTACAGGCTCGATGCGCGGCGCTGCATCTCGTATCTCACCATCGAGAACAAGGGCCCGATCCCGCGCGAATTTCGTAAAAGCATCGGCAACCGCATCTATGGTTGCGACGATTGCCTCGCCGCCTGTCCCTGGAACAAGTTCGCGCAGGAGGGCCGTGAGGCCAAGCTCGCCGCACGTGACGCTTTGCGCGCGCCAGGTCTTGCCGAGCTCGCACGGCTCGACGACGCTGCGTTTCGCGCGCTGTTCACCAAATCGCCGGTGAAACGCATCGGCCGCGACCGCTTTTTGCGCAACGTGCTGATCGCGATCGGCAACTCCGGTGATGCGGCACTGGCGGACGAGGCGCGGCGATTGCTGGAGGATGAGAGCGCGCTGGTACGCGGGGCTGCGGTATGGGCGCTGGGGCAGTTGGTGCCGCGGGATGAGTTCGAAACGATGAGAGCAACCGCCATAGCGCGCGAGCGTGATGACGGCGTGCGCGAGGAGTGGGAGCTCGCTTCCTAATCCTCGGTGTCATGCCCCGGCTTGACCGGGGCATCCAGTACGCCGCGGCCTATCGATTCAATCACGAGCGCCGCGGAGTACTGGATCGCCCGGTCAAGCCGGACGATGACACCGTTGTTGTGGTAAGAGCGCTTCGCGCCTCCTCACCACGAGGATTGAGCATCTTGATTTCCCCGCACGTTCCTCCAAGCTCGCGCGTCATGACAAACATGCCTTTCTTCACCCGCGACGGCGACACATTCCACCCGACGGAAGTCGCCAATGGGCCGTGGGATCCGACATCGCTGCACGGACGCGTCATCGTCGGCCTGCTCGGCTTCGCCATCGAGGAGCGCCATTCCGGTCCTGAATTCGTGCCGGCGCGGCTGACCGTCGATATGTTTCGGCTGCCCACCATCGACAAGCCGATCGAGGTGACGACACGGCTGGTGCGCGACGGGATGCGCATCCGCGTCGTGGAAGCAGAGTTCTTTTCCGGCGGCATCGGCATGGCGCGCGCCTCGTGCCAGCTGTTACGGCGAACGCAGAATCCCGACGGCAATGTCTGGTCGCCGCCGAACTGGGACGTGCCGAAGCCGGCCGACATTCCCAAGCCGACCGATCCCAGGCTCGGCATGAACGGCAAATGGACCACGCGACCGATCGTCGGTCACATGGGCTCGCTCGGGCCACGAAAGCTCTGGATGAGCGAGGTGCGCGAGCTGGTCGCGGGCGTGCCGATGACGCCGTTCGTCCATGTCGCCATCGGCGCGGACTTCGCCAGTCCGTTCGCGAACGCCGGCGACAAGGGGCTCGGCTACATCAACAGCGACGTCACGATCTATCTGCACCGCCTGCCGGTGACGAACTGGATCGGCTTCGAGGTGGTGAACCACCAGGCCACCGACGGTGTGGCGATCGGCGAATGCTGGCTCTATGACGAGCAGGGCCCGATCGGCACCGCCACTGTCGCGGCGCTGGCGCAGCGCAAGCCGATGGTAAATCCGTCGAAGCGGTAGGTGCGCAAGAACGACGGCTAACCCAAATGTCGCTTCATCTCCGGCCGCGCCTTGAGCTCCGCGCCCTGTCTGGCGACGATCTTCGCAATCCGTTCCGGCGCAAACTTCAAATCGACAAACGCCGGCGCGGTGTTGGCGACCTCGTGATAGCTGACGATCCTTCCGTCCCGGAGCGTCATGATCGCCACGCCCTCGAACATCGCCCGCGCGCCATCAGCCTCCGGCAAGATCGAGCGATAGCTGAACGTGTAGCGCGCATAGAGCGTGGTGCCGTTCGACACCGGGTCGTGCATGTCCCAGCGAAAGTCGGTCGCCGTGCGATAGAACCAGTCGTCGATCATCGCGGCGATCTTCTCGCGGCCGGCGAAGGCGCCATAGAACACGTCGTGATAGACGCCGTCCTCGGTGAAGAGATCCGCAAAGGCTTTTCCGTTGCGTTGTTCGACGGCGTCGCAGAAGGCGCGCAGCATGGCGGTGGTGGTCATCGGCGATTCTCCCCTCCCATTCTCAGTCATGCCCCGACCGGGGCATCCAGTACGCCGCGGCTTCTCGGCTTGAGCACGAGCGCCTCTGGAATACTGGATCGCCCGATCAAGTCGGGCGATGACACCGAGTGCTAGGTGACGATTTCACCCGATCTCGGCCACGGCGGCAAGAATGCGGGCGATGTCCTGCGGGCGCGAGAGGCGGTGATCGCCGTCCTGGATCATGGTCAGCACGACGTCGTCGGCCGGCAGGCGATGGGTCAGGGCGAACGCGTGCTGCCAGGGCACGTCAGGATCCTGCGCACCTTGCAGGATGCGGACGGGACAGCCGAGATCGATGGCGCTGCCGAGCAGGAGGTGGTTGCGTCCCTCCTCGATTAGATTCCGCGTGATCGGATAGGGCAAGCCGTCGCCATAGTTCGACGGTCTCAGCCAGACGCCTTTGGTCTCGATTTCTTTCTTCACCGCGGCCGGAAAATTCTTCCACATCAGCTCCTCGGTGAAATCGGGCGCCGGCGCGATCAGCACCAGGCCCGCCAGCGAGGCTTTGGCTTGCAGTTTCTTTTGCCGCTTTTTGATCTCGCGCGCGAGCAGCAGCGCCATCCAGCCGCCCATGGACGAGCCGATCAGGATTTGCGGGCCGTCGCAGAACCGCTCGAATACCGCGACGCTTTCCTCGAGCCAGCGCCCGATGGTTCCGTCGACGAAATCGCCACCGGATTCGCCGTGGCCGGAATAATCGAACCGGACCACGGCGCGGCCGTGATCCCGGGCCCATTCGTCCAGCGCCACGGCCTTGCTGCCCTGCATGTCCGACTTGAAACCGCCGAGCCAGACCAGCCCAGGTCCTTGACTTGATTCTTGGGCCGCGCGGCGGCGCACCGCGATCCGGCGTGTGGACGGGCCTTCGCCCACATCGATGAAGTCGAGCACGGCATCGGGAATTGGGTGATTCATGGAACGTTTACTCTGGCTGTGCGGTTTGAGCTGTCCGGACGTGCTCCGCAGCGCAGCCGGACGTCGGCATTGGCCCTTTGGGACGCTTGCGGAACAGAAGCAAGGTGTCTATGTCCCTCTGCGTGCCCCGCCGTGGCCAAAATGCCTCGCATTTGAGGCTTTTTCGACCGCCGCACGAGCGATTGCTTGCCGGCAACCGTATCTTCCTGCAAAATAGCCGCCTCTTTTCATAACTTTGGAGAACCACCCATTCGCCGTCCAAATAAAGCCCCGCCCACTGCCGCCAAAGACGGGCCGCGCATCAATGACGATATTCGCAATGCGCAGATCCAGCTGATCGATCAGACCGGTGACAACAAGGGCACCATCGAGACCGTCGCGGCTATCCGCTTGGCCCAGGAAGCCGGCATGGATTTGGTCGAGATCTCGCCGAACGTCAGCCCTCCCGTCTGCAAGATCATGGACTACGGGAAGTATAAGTATTCCGCGCAGAAAAAAGCCGCCGAAGCCCGCAAGCGGCAGAAGATCGTCGAGATCAAGGAGATCAAGCTCCGCCCGATGATCGACGACCACGATTACGAAGTGAAGATGCGCGCCATGCAGCGGTTCTTCGAAGAAGGCGACAAGGTCAAGATCACCCTGCGCTATCGTGGCCGCGAAATGGCGCACCAGGAGATCGGCACCAAGCTGCTCGACAAGATCAAGACCGACGTCGCCGAGCTCGCCAAGGTGGAGCAGGACGCGCGGTTCGAGGGCCGTCAGGTCGTCATGGTGCTGGCGCCGCGCTGACGCTGGTTCTTTAGGCTGAAGAATTCAACGGCCCGTCCGGATCTCCGGCGGGCCGTTTTGTTTTTTTGCCTCTCCCGCTTGCGCAAGAGAGAGCGCACCGTCCTCTGGAGGCGATAATTACGTCCTCGTCGCATGCCAGGTGCCGCTGCACTGATCGCCGGAGATGATACCCCTCCACGAACCGGCGCCGTTCACGCCAGCGAGGCGGCCGCCGCCGCTGGCATGGGAGGCCCCGACCGAGACCTGGACCGCGACGGTACCGCTGCGATTGACCCTGCCGGAGACCCGACCGCCGCCGGCGGACGACACTCGGCTGCCGGTGACGGTGAAGGGGACGCTGTAGCCCGAGCTGCAATTGCCGCGGGTGGTGGCGAAGGTGACGTTCCAGACGCCGTCATAGCCGCGGATGCGCGCATTGGCACTCGACGGAAACGCGGCCATGGCGAGCACGGCCAACAGCGCCAGGCAGCGCGGACGAGCGACATCAGTCAAGGACGACAGCGTTTGGGAAAAAGGGGGCATTCTGGTCCTGCTCCGGGTCACACGGCTCGGACATGAGGTTAGCAATTCCGGATAGTCGCCGGCTAGGTTCCACCGGTTCATCGTTGCCAATTCGCCCGTCCTCTGTCATAAGCCCAGCCTTCATTGCCCGGCTGATTAAGGGCTGCCGTGGCGGTGTCCGTGCGGGTTTCGCGCTTGTTCGTAAAACCTGAGCACAATCAACGCTCTAACGAGCATTTTGACGGCCAGCCGCCTTTGCGGGCGGATTTCTATGGCCATTAGGAGAGCCAAATGCCCAAGCTGAAGACCAAATCGGGCGCTAAAAAGCGCTTCAAGGTGACTGCCACCGGCAAAGTGATGTTCGCTCATCGCAGCAAGCGTCACGGCATGATCAAGCGGACGAAGAAGCAGATCCGGCAGCTGCGCGGCACCGCCGTGCTGTTCAAGACCGACGGCGACAACGTCAAGAAGTACTTCTTGCCGAACGCCTGATCGCGTCCACGATCATTGCCACCCGCGCCGCAGCTTTCGCGGCGATCCGAACATCAAGTCATCTTTCGAAGGATTTTTGTCATGGCTCGCGTCAAACGCGGTGTGACCGCCCACGCCAAGCACAAGAAAGTCTACAAGGCCGCCAAGGGTTTCCGCGGCCGCCGCAAGAACACGATCCGCACCGCCAAGCCGGCGGTCGAGAAGGCTCTCGTCTATGCCTTCCGTGATCGCAAGCGCAAGAAGCGGACGTTCCGCGCGCTCTGGATCCAGCGCATCAACGCCGCCGTGCGTCCGTTCGGCCTGACCTACAGCCGCTTTATCGATGGCATGGCCAAGTCCGGGATCACCGTGGACCGCAAGGTGCTGTCGGATCTCGCGATCAACGAGCCCGCGTCGTTCCAGGCGATCGCCGAGAAGGCCAAGGCCGCTCTGGCGGCCTGAGCTAGCGGCCGGCTCCGCCGGCCTTCAGCGCGCGTTGCGAGTAGCGCCGGGCGACCTCCGCCCGGCAGAATGCCGTGAACGACAGATACATGGTGCCGGATTTATTCCGGTACTTCCGGTCACACACGCGCATCTCGCGTTGGTAAGCCTGTTTCCGCGCCATGTTGAGGCCGGGCATGAAGTCCGCCTCGCATTTCTTCTCGACGGCGGCGCCGAGCTGGACATCGCCGCTCGCGGTCAATTGGCAATCCTGAAACACCTTGATCGCGCTTTCGCAGCCCTTCTGAGCAGCGATGGTGTCGACGACCTCGTCCAGCGTCATGGATTTCTCCATGCACACCATGGCGCGCGCCGGGTTGCCGGCGACCAAGAGAACGGCGGCGACAGCAGCCAGACCGGATCTTGAGAGCATCGCGAAAGCCTCCTCGTATCCCCCTTGGTGCCAGGCCCCCGCGCGAGGTTCAACCCAGCCGCTCGTCAGCCCGAAATGACCGGCTTTTCGCTTGACGTTACAGCCTTCGGGCGGCGACAACCCAGCCGAATTTGGCAGCAGGGATTTGACCGTGTCCGACCTCGCAATGCTCGAAACATCCATCCTCGACCACATCGCCGCAGCCGGCGATGAGGCCGCCCTCGAAGCGGTGCGCGTCGCAGCCCTCGGCAAGAAGGGTTCGATCTCGGCGCTTCTTGCCACGCTCGGAAAAATGTCCCCGGACGAGCGCAAGACGCAAGGCGCCGCGATCAACCAGGCCAAGGACAAGGTCACTGAGGCGCTCGCGGCGCGGCGCGACGTCTTGAAATCGGCGGCGCTCGACGCGCGGCTTGCGTCGGAAACCATCGACGTCACCCTGCCGCTGCGCGATGCGCCCGCCGAGGCCGGCCGCATCCATCCGCTGAGCCAGGTCTGGGACGAGCTGACCACGATCTTCGCCGACATGGGATTCTCGGTTGCCGAAGGCCCCGATATCGAAACCGACGACTACAACTTCACCAAGCTGAATTTTCCGGAAGGCCATCCCGCGCGCGAGATGCACGACACCTTCTTCTTCCACCCGAAGGAGGACGGCTCCCGCATGCTGTTGCGCACCCACACCTCGCCGGTGCAGGTGCGCACCATGCTGAGCCAGAAGCCGCCGATCCGCGTGATCTGCCCGGGCCGCACCTATCGCATCGATTCGGACGCGACCCACACGCCGCAATTCCACCAGGTCGAAGGCCTCGTCATCGACAAGCACTCCCATCTCGGCCATCTCAAATGGATCCTGCACGAGTTCTGCAAGGCGTTCTTCGAGGTGGACCACATCAACATGCGCTTTCGGCCCTCGTTCTTCCCGTTCACGGAGCCGTCGCTGGAAGTCGACATCCAGTGCCGCCGCGACAAGGGCGAGATCCGCTTCGGCGAGGGCGAGGACTGGCTCGAGATTCTCGGCTGCGGCATGGTGCATCCGAACGTGCTGCGCGCCTGCGGCATCGATCCCGACGAGTACCAGGGCTTTGCCTGGGGCATGGGCATCGACCGCATCGCCATGCTGAAATACGGCATCGCCGATTTGCGCCAGCTGTTCGACAGCGACGTCCGCTGGCTGTCCCATTACGGCTTCAAGCCGCTCGAAGTACCGACCCTCGCGGGAGGGCTGAGCTCGTGAAATTCACTCTCTCCTGGCTGAAGGAACATCTCGACACCGACGAGCCCTTGGACAAGCTCGCCGAGAAGCTCACCATGATCGGGCTCGAGGTCGAGAACATCGAGGACAAGGCGAAGGCGCTGAAGCCTTTCACCATCGCGAAGGTGATATCCGCCGAGCAGCATCCGAATGCGGATCGGCTGCGCGTCTGCATGGTCGACACCGGTGATGGCGGCGCACCCGTGCAGGTGGTGTGCGGCGCGCCGAATGCGCGTGCGGGTCTCGTCAGCGTGTTCTCCCCGCCCGGCACCTACATTCCCGGCAAGGACATCACGCTCGGTGTCGGCACCATCCGCGGCGTCGAGAGCCGCGGCATGCTGTGCTCGGCGGCTGAGTTGCAGATTTCCAACGACCATGACGGCATCATGGAATTGCCCGCGGATGCGCCGATCGGCGCTGCCTACGCCGCATGGGCCGGCCTCGGCGATCCCGTAGTCGAGATCAACCTGACGCCGAACCGGCAGGACTGCACCGGCGTGCACGGCATCGCGCGCGACCTTGCCGCCGCCGACATGGGCAAGTTCAAGGACCCCACAATCAAGCCGATCAAGGGCGAATTCCCCTGCCCGGTGAAGGTCACGGTCGAGGACGCGGCGCTGTGCCCAGGCTTCGCGCTGCGGCTCGTGCGTGGCGTGAAGAACGGGCCGTCGCCGGAATGGCTGCAGAAGCGACTGACCGCGATCGGGCTGCGCCCGATCAACGCGCTGGTCGACATCACCAACTTCATGACCTACGACCGCGCACGGCCATTGCACGTGTTCGACGCGAAGAAAGTGAAGGGCAATCTCGTGGTGCGCCGCGCCCGCGACGGCGAGACGCTGCTCGCGCTTGACGGCCGCAGCTACAATCTCGATCCCGCGATTTGCGTCATCGCGGACGAGCACGGCGTCGAATCGCTTGCCGGCATCATGGGCGGCGAGGCCTCGGGCTGCGACGAGACTACCACCGACGTGCTGATCGAATCGGCGCTGTGGAACGAGATCAACATCGCCCAGACCGGCCGCAAGCTCGGCATCAATTCGGACGCGCGCTACCGCTTCGAGCGCGGTGTCGATCCGGCTTTCATGGTGCCGGGGCTGGAGCTCGCGACAAAACTCGTGCTGGAGATGTGCGGCGGCACGCCGTCCGAGAACGTCGTGGTCGGCAAGAGCTTCGGCGACGACCGCGTGATCGATTTTCCGGTGACCGAGGTCAAGCGCCTCTCGGGCATCGAGGTGCCGATGCCGGAGATGAAGCGCATCCTGACTCATCTCGGCTTCATGATGGCGGGCCCGGGGCCCGTCGTGAAGGTCGCGGTGCCGTCATGGCGGACCGACGTGCACGGCAAGGCCGACATCGTCGAGGAAGTCGTCCGCATCTACGGCGTCGACAAGGTGCCGATGACGCCGTTCGAGCGCGGCGAGGACGCACGCAAATCCGTGCTGACCCCGCTCCAGCTCCGCACCCGCCGCGCCAGGCGCGCGCTGGCGAGCCGCGGCATCATCGAAGCGGTGACCTGGTCCTTCATCACCAAGTCAGCCGCAGAGCTGTTCGGCGGCGGCCAGCGCGAACTCGAGGTCGCCAACCCGATCGCGTCGGATTTGTCCGACATGCGCCCGACCCTGTTGGCCGGCCTGATCGCGGCGGCGCAGGCCAATGCCGATCGCGGCTTGAGCGATGTCGCGCTATTCGAGGTAGGGCAGGTGTTCAAGGGCGATCGCCCGCAGGATCAGTTCATGGCGGCAAGCGGCCTCCGCCGCGGCTTTGCGTCGTCGCAAGGTCTGGGACGACACTGGTCGGGTTCGGCGCAGGCTGACGTGTTCGATGCCAAGGCCGATGCGCTCGCGGTACTCGCCGCCGCCGGCGCACCAATGCAGGCCCTTCAGATCGTCGCGGGCGGCCCGTCCTGGCTGCATCCCGGGCGCTCCGGTACGATCCAGATCGGGCCGCAAAACGTGCTCGGCTATTTCGGCGAGATGAATCCGCGCGCGCTCGAGGCGCTCGGTGCCGGCGGCCCGCTGATGGTGTTCGAGGTGATCCTCGACCGCATCCCCGAGGCGAAGAAAAAGCCGACCCGTGCCAAGCCCGTGATCGAGCTGTCGGCATTCCAGCCTGTGTCGCGTGACTTCGCCTTTATCGTCGACCGCACCGTGAAGGGCGGCGACATCGTGCGCGCGGCTCAGAGCGTCGACAAGAAGCTGATCACCGCTGTGAACGTGTTCGACGTCTACGAAGGTAAGGGCATCGACGACGGCAAGAAGTCGATCGCGATCGCGGTGACGATTCAGCCGCGCGAAAAGACCCTGACCGACCAGGAGATCGAGGCCGTCGCCGCGAAAATCGTGGCGGAGGTGACGAAGAAGACCGGCGGCACTTTGAGAGCATGATCATGCTCGAGAATCATAGAGCATGAATCTCACTGACTTTCTTCCAAAGGACGTCAGCCTCACCATTGCGATGGCGCTCTGCGCCGTCGCTTTCGTTTCGGGCACCGCGCGCGGCTTCTCCGGCTTCGGCTCGGCGCTGATCTTCATGCCGTTGGCGAGCAGCATCGCGGCGCCGCGTCTGGTTGCCGCGCTGCTCCTCGTGATCGATTTCGTCGCGGCCGCGCCGCTGCTGCCTGACGCCTGGCGCAAGGCCGACCGCAAGGCCACCGCCGTGATCGTGCTGGGCGCGCTGGTCGGCGTGCCCGTCGGCACCTATTTCCTCAGCGTGCTCGAACCCGTTACGACGCGGTGGATCATCTCCTGCTTCGTCGCCGCGCTGTTGCTCTTGCTGCTGTCGGGCTGGCGCTATCGCGGCAAGGACCACGCGTGGCTCTCGGTCGGCATCGGCAGCCTCTCCGGCTTCTGTAGCGGCCTCGCCCAGACCGGCGGCCCGCCGATCGTCGGCTACTGGCTCGGCCGCCCGGTCGCATCGATCGTCGCGCGCGCCAACATCTTGCTGTTCTTCGGCGCGTCGGATTTCTTCTCGATGATCAGTTACGCGACCACAGGCCTGATCTCACGCGAATCGCTTGTGCTATCGCTCATCGTCGGGCCGGTCTATGCGATCGGCGTCGCCTTCGGTGCGTCGCTGTTCGGCCGTGCCAGCGAGAAAGTGTTTCGCGCCATCTGCTACGCGCTGATCGCGCTCGCGGTGATCGCGGGACTGCCGCTGCTGGACGGGGTGTTACGGTAAGTCTCTCCGCGAGTCGTCCTGGCGAAAGCCAGGAGGTGGATTCACACTCGAAGTGCAACAGTTGAGAGGAGAAGGCCTCTGCCGGGGTTCTGAAGTCAAGGCATTTGCGCT
>NZ_JADPIX010000095.1:0-15829 GCF_023073155.1 Bradyrhizobium sp. 45
GATGACGACGAAGCGCGACCACCTAACCAGGGCGGAGACCGTCACGCTTGCGGTCATCGAACAAAACGTTCCTATGCTGGCCGATGCCCAAGCTCTCGTCGGCCGCTTCCAGGCGATGATCCGAAGGAAGGCCGAGATCGAGCTCGAACCTTGGATTGAAGAATCCAAGGGGAGCCTCATTGCCTCGTTCGCGAATGGAATCGCCAACGATAAGGGCGCGGTGCACGCCGCTATTACGCAACCATGGTCCAATGGCCAAGTGGAAGCGCAGGTCACTAAGCTCAAGCTGGTCAAACGGCAGATGTACGGGCGCGCTAAGCTCGATCTCCTTCAGGCAAGGCTGATTGGCGCGCCATAAAAACAATCACGATCATCGAATATGCGTCAGAGCCCTTATTCCATGCCGAAACACACCCCGCGCGCCTGAATGAACCGGCTTTTATAGATTGTTTCATGGGATACCTGCATTGTCTCATCGTCGAGGTATTCGGCCATTAGCCATCCCGATATCTGTTGAGGCGACCAATGTTCTTGCAGCTTTCGGGCCACGACTCGTTGAAGAGGCATATTCACTGCGAGACGACATGGCTTTGGACGAGACGCCTCTCGCCATGCTCTCCCGTCAGCATTGAGCGGCCGATACTTCTGGCGTCCCCCGTTTCGGCTAATCTCCCGACCTGACGGATGAAGCACCCGGCCCAGTATCTCGGCGGTATTGCGCAGGGAAAGTCCTGCAATTAGCCCCCGCGATATCTCTTCCCGTTCCTGCAGCGATAGGGTCCGGCTAGACCGCCTCCTGGCCGGCGGTGCTATTCCCCCCTTCGACAATAGTACCCCAAAAACCGAAGCAGCATGTCTCCCGAGCGCCCGACCAATATCGCTTAGCGATTGACCGGCCTTCCACCGTCTCCAAAGCTCCGCCTTTTGCTGCGGGGATAAACCAGGTCGACCCAATTGTGCCATCGTGAACCCTCCAGGAACATCATAAAATCATGTTGCGTTCGCCGGTTGAATCCACCGTTGAGATATTGAGCATTGCGCCTCAACCGCCGTCCTGTGTGTCTCGGCCGGGGTACTCTCTCACGTCCCCACCGCCTGCCTCAGGTCGCGCAGGCCCGGGCTGATGCGATCGAGGCGGCGATAGAGGTCACCTAGGACGCGGGCTTTTATTTTAGCCACTATGTCTGAATCGCCAGTCGCACGCGAGGCCATACACCTTTGAACGGGAGTAACCTTTTGTCTGCATTGGAGTAGCCGCAAGCTGGATTCAGCAGGATTGCTGCCTGGTACAGCTTAAGGAATGCCTCGGGGACGGTATGCCTGACCGGACCATACCAGCCGCTCGCGTTCCTCGAGGTTGACCCCGGCACATAGTGTTGTTGAAATACAGTGCATCCGCAGAATGCCACCAGGAAATGCTGCAAGGCTTCCAAACAAAGGACTCCTACGGAAGCTTGGCCGAATTCCCATGCCGTCATTCCCACCCGCAGAAACCTGGAATTCCCGCGCAAGCACTCTGGTCCGGTCTGGATGCTGCGCGGATCCAGGCTCGCCGGGCTGCGTCGCAACCCACCAGATACCCCAAGGTGCCGAGGCCAACGCACCATGGCCGCCGCGTTGGCTTCACGACGTTGTCGCGCTTGCGACGAACTGCATTTACCGAAGATCGCCTGCTTTGAGCGATTTTGGCGTGGCATGCGGGTTGCAAAAGCGTGGTCGGAAAGACAAAGAGGGTGCCAGCCATGATTTACGCCATACCATCTCGTCCGAGTGCGATGCCACATGAGCTAAGCGATCCTGTTGAACCAAATAACGCCCTGTACTGGGCAATCAGACACTTGGCTTGCAATTGAGACCGCGGAGAATGTGCTTTTTGCACAGCGCGCTAGCTGAAGGAATGAAGCAGGGCCGGCTACGATGGGAATTGACCAACTCGCCGCCACCTGCGCCCCAGAGAGGCTCACCTGCCGCTACCACTATGGTTGAGACGATCTACACCTGCGTCAAAGACCGCTCCACCCCAAGCTAGGGAATTCGGTTCTAGTCCGGAATGCTTCGTCAATGACCCCGCAATTATCACGCTCTCTCGGAGTCCTGCACCTCGAACGTGGGGTGCCGTCCGGCGCCGCGCCACCGAAGCCCGCGCCCGGATCGATGCTAAATTCGGCTACCTTCGAGTTCCCGACCATCTTCGAAACAGTCACGGGAGCGTGGGTAGAGAATGTCGTGCGCGGCGATCCAGCTCTTGAGCCATCATTCATCGCTGCCGCCCGGCGGCTCGTCGAGCGAGGTGCCGTCGCGATAAGCTCCACCTGCGGCTTCTCTATCCGGCATCAGCCGGCGGTGGCCAAGTCGACGAATGTACCCGTGGTGATGTCAAGCCTGCTCCTGTTGCCCGCCTTGCTTCGGCAGCTGCCGGCATCAGCCAAGATCGCACTCTTGACCTACGACTCGACGCATGTAGCCGAAGACCTGCTCGGGGTTGATGATCCAGCCGGGCGGGCGAGGATCGTGATTGGCGGCATCGAAGGCGGCAAGTTCTGGCACGACGAGCTGAAGCGTCCACCACCACCGATCGACGTCGCAGCGATCGAGAAGGATGTCGCTGCCTGCATCGAGCGACTTTGCATCGCGCACCCAGAGATCGCGATCATCCTGTTCGAATGTGCGGCGTTCCCTCTGGTCTCGCCGGCGATCCGTCGCATCACGAAGTTGCCTGTCTACGACATCACAGACCTTTGCAGACTGACGATGGCGTCTATCGCATGATAACGGCGGCAACAGACTTAGACGGATTCTTCGCAACCAAAGGTCGACTAAAGCAACTTTTCGTTGCTGCGTCGCTTCCATGCCCAGCATTGCCGTCATGCAGTGAGCTCAGGAGAAACCGTGATGCCCGCATTTGATCAACAGGAATATCGCGAACGTACGGCTCGGCTGCGCCAGCGAATGGCGAAGCACGGCATGGACGCAATGCTCGTCTTTAACGAGGCTAACATGAATTATCTCACTGGCTACGATGGATACTCAGATTACGTCCCGCAAGTCGCGCTTGTGAGTCAAGACGAGGAAGATCCGTGGCTGATCTTGCGCGAGATGGACGTTGCATGCGCAACGGTCACATCCTACCTGCCGCCGTCACGCCTACTCAATTATTCCGAGAGCTACATCGGTTCGGACCAGCGGACACCGTGGCAGCCGATTGGAGATATGATCCGCGAACGCACCAAATCAAGGCACATCGGGGTCGAATTGACGGCAAAACATTTCGGGGTGAAGGCCCAAGCGAGCCTCGCCAAAAACCTGGACCTTTCAAAGAGCATCGATGCCGATGGCCTTATTTTCAAGCTGAAGCTGCTGAAATCTCCTGCTGAGATCGCCTACATGGAGCAGGCCGGAAAAATCGTCGATAGGGCCATGAGAGTCGCCCGATTAGGTGTCGCTCCCGGCGCGCGAGAATGCGACGTAGCAGCAGCCATCATGCACGCGTTGTGTACGGGCACACCGGAATTCCCGGGTCATGCTTCTCGCATCTATCCGACCATGCCGACCGGACGCCCGGCGACTGCTCCGCATCTCAAGTGGACCGACGGGAGCTATGCGACGAATTGCCAGACCAATTTTGAACTAGGAGCCTTTCGCCACCGCTATTGCTGCGCATTGTCCCGGACCGTCTTCTTAGGTGAGCCGTCCGCTCGGTCACGGCACCTGCACCAGGCCGCGCTTGACGGCTTTTTGGCTGCTTTCGAAATGATTCGGCCTGGAGTAACATGCGGAGATGTCGACCGAGCGTTCCGGCGCAATTTTAGCTCTCGGGGCTTACGCAAAGAATCTCGAATCGGCTACTCCCTCGGGAATGATTGGCCTGACGGCGGCGCGAGCCTACAGGATGAGGATGAGACTTTACTCCAAACCAACATGACTTTCCACTTGATCATTGGCATCTGGGAGAAGGACGACGGCTATGTCTTTAGCGAGACAGTGCGCGTGGCTGACAACGGCGCGAAATCGCTGAGCAGCATGACGCGAGACGTGCTGGTTAACCGCTGAGATAACCGTCTGCAAGTGCATCGACCTCAGCGACGTCCGATGAAGATGCTCCAAGGACTATTCACTTCTGCAGCCTTGACTGGACTCAGAATGAACGATGCCATTGTTGACGCGGCGAATAAGCAATTCGCATCGGACTACTTCGAGGCACGTCAAAGCTTCCGTGGTGCGTTAGGGAGGCCTCAGTTGGCGAACCGGTAATCTATCCGTCCCCAGCCCATCGGCCTCGTGGAAGAGAACTCTCAACGGATGTTGGGTGGGTTGGCGATCGACGCGCCCCGAAGGTAGGAATTTTGGTATCGGCTACACATGGCGTCAAAGGTGATCAGGAGCGAAGTAGCGCCGATCGGTGACCTCAAGGAGTGTGGAATGGCATGTGTTAACATCGTCTCTCCTTTCTTCCGTGGTAGTAATCCGTGCCGCGGATGTTGCCGTGTCGGATCGATGGACCGTCCGGCGGTCTCTCGTTTACGTACGCGCCATCGATGTTGCGATACTTCGATGTGATCGCGCCCTCGCTCGCCCTCGCGCGGGACGATGGCCGCCATGCCCGCCTGCTCAAGACTCTGGCGCGCGTCGAGCTCCTGATCCTTGATGGTGTGGACGGCCTCACCTCAACGGCAACATAGTGCCAAGGCGTGGTCGCCAGAGCGCCACAAAGAAGGGAGAGCGTCCGCAATGAAGTTTATCAGAATAGGCGCTGATCTCGCCAAAAACTATTTTCAGACCACGCGCTATCCAACGAGGATGCACCAGCCATAAGGCGCAAGCTGACGCGCCGGACGATGCGCAAGCTTTTCCCCAAGATCGAGCCATGCCACATTGGCATGGAAACTTGCGGCTCAGGGCATTATTGGGCGCGCGAATTGAAGTCCATGGGACACGATGTATCTCTGATGCCGCCGGCCTACACAAAACCTATGTTAAGCGGGGTAAGAACGATGCCGTCGATGCGGAAGCCATCTGTGAGGCGGTGCGCGAGCTGCTCCTCAAACAGCGAACGATGAGCGTGAACGCTCTACGCTGCGCATTCCAGGGATGGTGATCAGGTGTTCCAGGCGATGGTGATCACGGATTCCAGTGATCGCGATCAGGTGCGGAGGCGAACACGGCTGACGATTGCATCTGGGCTCGAAATAGTCTCCTCGTCAAGATTGGCGGGTTGGTTTGGAGATCGTCCCGGCGGTCCATGGGCGGGCCCCGTGCGCGGCGCGGAGTGGCCCCACGAGCGACGTAGCGACGCGCGCGGGAGGGGCCTGTGGGCCGGCGGGGCGATCGTGCGCGAGGTGCTCACGGTTTTTTCTTTTCGCCAGCCTGACGCCGTAGACTGTCGCCCTTGAGCTCGATGCGATGAGCATTGTGAATGATGCGATCCAATATCGCATCGCCGAGGGTGGGGTCGGCAATGACATCATGCCATTGCGACACGGGCACCTGACTAGTGATCAACAACGATCCCTTGTCGTAACGATCATCGACGATCTCGAGCAGATCACGGCGCTGGTCGGCGGTGAGCGGTTCGGGTCCCCAGTCGTCGAGGATGAGGAGATTGACGCGCTCCAGGGCAGCGATCAGGCGCGCCAGACGGCCTTCGCCGCGCGCCTGGGCGAGATCGGCGAACAGGCGGGATGTTCGCTTGTAGAGGACGGAAAAGCCGTCGCGGCAGGCCTTGTTGCCGAGCGCGCAGGCAAGCCAGGACTTGCCGGTGCCGGTTGGGCCGACAATGACCAGGTGGTTGCTGTCACGGATCCATTGACAGGTGACGAGGTTCTGGAAGAGCGAACGATCGAGACCACGGGCGGTGCGATAATCGACGTTCTCGATGGTGGCGGCTTGACGGAGCTTGGCACTGGTCAAGCGGCGCGTGAGGCGGCGGTTGTCGCGGGCGGTGACCTCGCGATCGACGAGGAGGCCGAGCCAATCGGCGTGCGGCATCTCGGCCGCCTGGGGATTGTTCTGCAGTTCAGTGAGGCCATCGGCCATGGCGGCGAGGCCGAGTGCGCGCAAGCGATCGACGGTGGGGTGAATGAGCATGCTGATCTCTCCTGATCAATTGTAATAGTTGCGGCCACGGATGTTGGTGTGGAAGAGGATGGGCGCCTCCTCGGCGGGAGGCGCGGTTCTGTCGGTGCCGTTCTTGAGGATGGCAGCGACCGATTTGTACGACCGGGCGTTGAGCAGCAGCGCCCGGGCACAAGCGGCATCGACGCGTTCCTGGCCGTAGCGCTTGACCAGCCCGAGAATGCCGATGGCCGAGCGGAAGCCCTGTTCCGGATGTGGCCGCGATCGCAGGATGACGTCGATCAGCGTCTGGGCATCGGGACCGACTTTGGCGGCTTCCGAACGAATGCGCTCAAGGGTCCAGTCGCGATAGCGGCGATGTGAGCTCGGCATATGCTCGGGAATCGTGGTCGGGCGATGTGGCAAGGTGCTGCGCAGATGCGAGGCCACCCGCTTGCCGCGGAGAAATATCTCGACGGTCTTTTGGGTGATGCGGGCCTCAACCTCCTGATGAACGAGGTTGTGAGGGACGCTGTAGTAATGCTTGGCGATCTCGATGTGATAATCGAGGTTGACCCGGCAGCGCTTCCACTCGGCGTACTCGTACGGCTCATCCGGCAAAGGGGTCAGCGCCGGACGATCGAGCTCCTCGAACAGGTCGCGGCGACTTCGTCCCCAGCTGCGCAACGGTCGATCGTTCAGTTCGACAAGGAGCGCGTGGATCGCCTCATTAAGGGAGGCGAGTGAGAAGAAGCGGCGGTTGCGCAAGCGCGCCAGAATCCATCGCCCGACGATTTGGACCCCGACTTCGACCTTGGCTTTGTCGCGCGGCCGATACGGCCGCGCTGGAACGATGGCGGTGCGGTAATGGCGGGCGAGATCGGCATAGGTCCGGTTGACCATCGGCTCGTGGAAGCAAGCCCGGGTGATACCGGCCTTCAGATTGTCGCTCACCGTCTGGCGGGCCACGCCGCCGAAAAAGGCAAAGGCCGAACGTGCGAGGCGATCCAGTCCGGCAGGCTCTGGCTGAGGCTGGCCTCGGCGTAGGTGTAGTTCGAGGCGCCGAGCACGGCGACGAAGATCTGCGTGCTGCGTACCTCACCCGTGAGCCCGTCAACCACCTCCATTGTGTGGTCGGAATAGTCGACGAACAGCTTCTCGCCGGCGACATGGACCTGGCGCAGGGTCGGTTTGAGGCGGCCGGCCCATTCCTTGTAGCGTTCGCAGAACCATGAGTAGCTGAAGCTGTCGGAGCTTGCGTCGCAATACTCCTCCCACAACAGCATCAGCGTGACGTTCGGGCGCCGCAGCTCGCGATGCACGAGCGCCCAATCCGGCTGCGGACGTTCCTCGCTGGGCCGATCAGAGGGTGGCGGATACAGGCGGTTCTCGAGCCGGACATCGTCATCCAGCTCTGGCCGCAACGGCCAGGTCAGGCCGGCGCGGCGGGCGCGGTTGAGGTACTTGCTGACCGTGCCTTGGGCCAAGCCGAGGCTGCGGGCAACGGCGCGTTGCGACATGCCGACGCTGTAGTGCAGGCGTAGAACTTCACGAATGTGGCGCAGGGACAGTCTCTCTGTCGGCATCTCGATCCTCTGCGGTTGGGCAAAAGACCAAGGTAGCCGGGTTGCAGACTGTCAGCGGTGCGCGCCTCCCCGTTGCCCCCGATCATGATCGCTGGAAATAGCGATCACGATCGGCTGGAAACGATGATCACGATGCTCTGGAATGGGTGATCACGATGGCCTGGAATCGGTGATCACGATCGGCTGGAACACGCACTCTACGCGGCCACTTGGCCGAATTCGGTCTTGTCGTCGCCAAGGGCACCGGCCGTGTCGACGAGCTCTTGGGCCTCGCAGAAGGCGACACGACTCTTCCGGACGCGGCTGTCCTGGCGGCAAAGGTTCTCGGTCAGCAAATTGATGCGCTCGGAAGCGCGCTCAATGATTTATAGAGAGGAAGATCGCAACGGTTCACGCGCTCAGCGAGACGAGCCGTTCGCTTGGAGAACTTCCCGGCACTGGCAAGCTTGTTGCCTCGGTAATTGCAGCCAGTGTACCGGACCCAGGCGTATTCAATTCCGGGCGCGATTTTGCTGCCTGGCTGGGGCTAACGCCCAGGCAAATTTCGAGCGGGGGTAGACCGACTCTCGGAGCCATCACCAAGGCGGGGAATCGATACATAAGGAAGCTACTTGTTCTCGGAGCAACATCACTTTTAAAGGTTGTCGAGAAACGCCGCGGCGGCTTGCGCGACTGGATTGTCGGGCTCTTGGCAAAAAAGCCGGCGCGGCTTGTGACCGTCGCCCCCGCCAACAAGCTCGCTCGGATCACCTGGGCAATGATGAAAACCGGAGAATGCTTCCGCACTGAGATGTTTGCCAAACCTCGAACCGAGTGTCGGACAGCCGCGCGTGTCGCCCCGAAAGGGAGAAAGCGCCAGGCCAGCTGGATCATCTCACGCCGGCCCCGGGCATTGCCGGGCGTACAAGGCCCTTCTCTCGTCTCCTTGCCGCTCTCGCCGGGTGTGGAAGGAAGGTCCGCGTAACGCGCGACCGCTCTACGATCTCGCAATTTGCCCGCAAAAGATCTCACTTACGAGCATATCCGCTGTTCGATTCCAACGTCGATGATCCGCGCCAGCAATTTGACGCGCGTGCTCTCCGCCCCGGGAATCCTGCAAACGCTTAATCAAGCCGCCTCGATGTCCCTGATCTGCGAAGGCGGACCACGCCCCGGCACATCTCGGCCACTGTATTGGGCGGCAGAGGCTGTCAGTCGGCCTGCAATATTGGCTCTGACTCATATGCGGAATGGCCCGGGCTGCAATATCTTTCTCTGGTTGAACGGCGGATTCAATCGGTCGTCGCAACACTCGAAGGTCGCGGCGATGAAGATCGGAGACGGCACCGAGTAAGGGGTTTTGCAGGGGCCACTCATCAACATGGAAGCTATCGACAAGGTCGAGCGGCACATCGCTGACGCGGTGGAGCGCGGCGCCAGGGTCGTGACCGGCGGCAAGTGGCGATTGGTGCAATAAACGACGCGGCCGCGAATAAATCCTGCAGCTTTCATCCAATCTGCGATGAAGTCAGACGGATTGTGGGGTTGCGCGTATGTAAAGGCGCAGTTTCAGTAGCCGAGCAGAAGCCTCTGTTTTGGGATAAGGATTCGCATTCTTGGGGCTCAAGATTGCAGCATCGGCGTGCAGCTTCATCCCGAATTAATACTGACCCAAGATGGCCATCTGTTGCCGGCGAATTTCTTGCGGCTTGGAGGCGGGCCGAGACCTTCGAGAACGCGTCCTACCTGCTTCGCTCATGCTCCGGGCTTGGAAAGCGCGCCATGAGCGCTCGGCTTTGGCCGCCAACCCGTGACGTAGATGGCGATTAGCCAAAGTACCGGCAACAATATGAGCAGCGATGCCACCGCGGCGATCGTCGGATCGATTTGGTTTCGCATGTTCTCCCACATCTTCAGCGGCAAGGTGCGGATCGAGAACCCACTTACCAGGGACGTCTTCACCACCTCGTCGAACGAATGGATGAAGGCAAACAAGGCACCCCCGATCACGCCCGGCCGTATAAGCGGCAACGTTATCCGCCTGAACGTTTGCAGCGGCCCAGCCCGCATGCTTTGCGCTGCTTGCTCCAGCCGTCGGTCGAAATTTGCCAGCGTCGCCGAGACGATCACCACGACATAGGCGCACGCGCCGATGCTGTGGGTCAGAATGATACCGGTTTGCGTGCCGATCAGTCCCAAGTTGAGAAGTCCGAGATAGGCTGCAATGCCAACAACGATGCTTGGAAATGTAATTGGTGCCAGCATCACCATAGTAAGGAAGCTCCGCAACCGCGAAGAGCTACGGTTGAGGCCATAAGCCGCAAGCGTCCCGACAACCGTCGAGAGGACAGCGACTACAATCGCGATTTGGATGCTGGTCCAGGCCGCCTCGGTCCAGGATGGATCGCCGAAGAAGGACCGGTACCATTTCAGCGAAAGGCCCGAGGGCGGGAATTCCAGGAATGTGCCGTCGCTGAAGGACATGATAACGACCACGACGCTCGGAAACAGCAGGTAGAACATGACCAGTCCGACGAACACGGCACCTACGATTGTCCACCAGGGGGTCTCGGCCCGCGCCTGGTAGAGCCTGGCCGTCCAGCGCTTCGCACGATAAGGATACGCCAGCTCTTCGAGATAGAATGTCAGGGAGCCGAATGATGGAAGTCTGCGCCGCCAGGCCACTCGACCAAACCGGGTTGCGGAGACCCGCGTCGCAGAAAGATCGAGGCCAACAATTGAGAGCACGACCGCGGCGATGCCCAGAAGAATGAAAGCCGAGGTCGCAGTGGATGCCATGTTGAAGGAGCTTGCGACTTGCGCGGCAATGAAATTCGACAGCATGGCATCACGTAATCCGCCCAGGGCCGCTGGTGTGATGTAGAAGCCGAGACAGAGCACGAAGACGAGCAATGATCCGCTGCGAACGCCCGGCAGGCTCATTGGGAAGAAGACACGCCAGAAGGCGGCAAGCGGGGTGGCTCCCATACTGCGAGCGGCTGCCATCAGCGACTTGTCTATGCCCATCATCACGCTGACCAACGGCAAAATCATTAGGGGCAGCATGATATGCACTATCCCGACATAGACGGCCATGCGACTGTAGATAAGCTGCAATGGGCTGGAGATCAGGTGCAGATCAAGCAGCAGGTTGTTGATGAGGCCGCGGTCGCCGAGGATCACAATCCACGCATAAGTGCGCACCAACAGACTGGTCAAATACGGAATGACGACGAATATGAGGAGCACGGTACGCAGGCGCTTCGAGACGGCACTTATCAGGTAAGCCGTGGGATAACCGATGATGATGCAGATGGCGGTGGCCACCATGCTCACTTCAATCGTCTGGAAGAGCACGCGGACATTCGCCGGCTGACGAAGAAATGCCCGGTAATTGACCAGCGAGAAGTCAGGCGCGTTGAGGCTGGTCAAGAAGAGTAGAAAGGTGGGTATGCCGAACACAACAAGCAAGATCGCGAAGGCTGGCACGGTCAAGCCGATAGGCATTCGGCCCAGACTTTTAAGCCGTTCCATGGGCTGCTCCCTCCCCGTCATCTTGCGACGAAGCGCACGTCGGATCGCAACCAGTGGAGCTGGACTTCGTCCCCGGGCCTGAAGACATCCTGGCCCGCTGCAACATGCTCGCGGACGACGAGCGCGCTACTCGCGACACGTACCCGGTATTTGCGCAAAGCTCCCGCATAGACCATGTCGACCACAGTGCCGGTCACGGACTGGCGCAGCGCGGCATCAGCGTAATTCAATTCTGCACCAGCGGTGAGACGGACACGTTCAGGCCGGATCATGGGGATTGTGCCCGCTGGCTGTGCTCCAGCGGTTTCAATCTTGAAACAAGCGTCTTCCAGGCAATTGGATTCGCCCAGAAAATTGGCGACAAAGCGGGTCGCCGGACAATCGTAGAGAGCCTCGGGCGTATCAGTCTGCTCGATTTGGCCATCGCGCATAACGACGATGCGATCCGACATTGTGAGCGCCTCCTCCTGATCGTGGGTGACGCTGACGGTGGTAATGCCGAATTCCTTGTGTAGGCTCTTGATCTCGCCCTGCATTTGCTCGCGCAGATTGCGATCGAGCGCACCGAGCGGCTCGTCAAGCAGCAGGATCGGCGGGTCGGCAATGACCGCGCGGGCAAGGGCCACGCGTTGCTGCTGACCGCCACTCAGCTGCGACGGCATGCGGTTACTAAAATCGCTGAGGTGGACGCGTTCAAGGATACGGTCAACTCTCGCTCTCCGCTCGGCTGCCTTGATACCGCGCATCTCGAGCGGAAAGTCGAGATTCCGGCGAACCGTGAGATGCGGAAACAGGGCGTAGCTCTGGAACACGATGCCCTGATCGCGACGGTAAGAGGGAACTGCCACGACCGATTTCCCGCAGATCCTGATGTTTCCCTTGGTGGGCGCTTCGAAGCCGGCGAGAAGCATCAGAGTTGTCGTCTTGCCCGAACCGCTGGGGCCTAGAATGGTCAGGAATTCGCCACGATAGACGATCAGAGACACATCCCTCAGCGCGGTGATGGGACCATAGGTCTTTGTGACACTGCTGAATTCGATCTGCGCCGGGATCAATTGTTGCTCCCCTGATACGGACCGGGATATTGGAGTGTGCGCGAACTCGGAAACTCAACTATCCGATAGATCGATCCGTGAGGTACATGGTTGGAGCACTCTGATCGGTCGCATCATGTATCAGAGCAGAACCCATTCGTTCCAGCGCTGGCGCAGGCGCTCGGCATTTGAGAGGCCGCCCGCACCAATCTCGCTGTACCAGCTCGTCTTAAGAGGAACGCTGGTTGCCAAATACTCGGGATAGCTGGAGAGTTTGCGGGCCACATTCTCCGGAATCGTTTTGAACGCGTTTCGGTTGGTCGGGCCGTAGGACATCCGCTGGGCAAAGGCCGCCTGGCGGTCCGCGCGAGTGGCGAATTCGATGAACTTCTGCGCGTTTGCCGCATTAGGGCTCCCCTTCGGGATCGTCCAGTAGTCCCATATCAGTTTGGAATTCTTTCGATTGATCTCAAGTGGCGCCCCCTGGTCCATCAACAGCGTAACGCGACCATCAAAGGCATTGACGAGGTCAGCGGTCTTGTCGTGCATGATCTGCTGGATCTCGGATCCAACCGTCCACCATTTGCGGACGTGCGGCTTTATCTTGTCTAGACTGGCAAAGACGCGGGCGATGTCAATCGGGTAGAGCCCGTCAGCAGGAACACCGTCGGCCAACAGGGCTTCCTCCCAGGGTCCCTCAGAGCCGCGTTGGCCTGACTGGAGCACGCGGACACCAGGGAACGCCTTGACGTCCCAGAACTCCGCCCAGGAAGCTGGCCGCGGCCGATCTGCCGGAAATTTTTGGGTATTGTAGACCATCACATTCGCGTAGATGAGCGCTCCAATGCCGAAGGGGTCCTTAGCAAAGTCTACGATCCCTTCGAGTTCTTCTTTCTTATAGATGGAGTAGTCGATCTCTTGGAGATAGCCTTTCCCACTCGCGACACGCGTTGAATTTGCGCTGAGGTCCATGACATCGATGGTAACGTTTTTTGTGGTCACCATCAGCTCAACTTGCGCGAGTGTGGAATCATCGCTGATTGAGGTCACCTTGATTCCTGTTTCGGCCTGGAATGGCTTCACATAGGCCTCGATGTTGGCCTTGCCCCAATCACCCCCGCCGACAGCGACCCGCAGCTCGTCGGTGGGCCGTGCAAAGGCGCGACCAAGGCTGGAATTCAGTGCACCAAGTGCGAGGGCCGACGAACTCGCCTGCATGAGCCGTCTGCGGTTTACCAAAGGGGCCATTCCCTGCGCTCCGACTCGACATTGAATCCGTGTGGAATTCTGCATTTTTGGTTTTCGAAGTACAGTAGCCGCCCGCAGAGATGAATTTCTTCAAAGTCTGGCTTTCTAGCGCAGTAATTGTGCTCCTTGCGGCCTAAGTTTAGTTTTTTCCTGCGCTATGCGCTAGGTGGGCAGACTGCTGTGCTTCTGTTATCCCCGCGAAAGGGCTCAACCAAGCCTGCCTGCCCTACGGCGTCTTCAACCTCGTGCACGGCGACGACGGAAGCAGTCGAGACGCGCTTCACGCACATGCTGATGTTGCGGCCGTGAGTTTCGTGGGCTCTACACAATTCCGCGCTAGATCTACGAAACCGCGACGGCAAGCGTTGTTAGGCGCTCGGCGACGCCGCGAAATGCTGGAGGCCGACATGGACTAAAGTGGGGGCCCCTCATGCACGCCGCTTATGATTCGGCCGACGAGCGCCGTTTGACGATTTCATAGCAGTCCCGATCGCCGAGACAACTGCCGAACGCCTGATCGAAATCTTGGTTCCACAGGTGCGCGCGTTGAACATCGGTCGCGGCACCGATTCCGAAGCCGAGATGGGTCCCTTGGTCACCAAACAGCATCTCCAGGAGGTTTGCGACTATATCGACGCGGGCGCGGCCCAGTGGGCCGAGCTGGCGGTCGATGGGCGCGACGAATGGTTTTCGAGCGCCTCACGACGGATATGAAGATCTATCGAAGACACGAGTTTTTCGCTCGGCGGCGGGAAAGGCGGGAAAGCATGTTTGCTCGGCGACCACCATATGCATGATCAGGAAAGGCATTCGCTTTTATACAAACTTGAAGACAGTCACGAAGGGCCTCACGGGTATTCGGGCCGGAGCCGAATTTGTCCTGCGGACGATGGGTGACTTTTTTGGACGGCGAAGAATGTCCTCCGCGCGCATTTGAGCGCGCCCGGAGTACAGCGTGCCGCAACAGGACTCGAGTGCGGCAAGACTTGGCCGAATCAGGGGCGTGTCCCGAATGGGCCTTGGGAGGTCTTTTGGGGCGCACGCGCCCCAAGCGTCGCGTCGGGGCTTAACTGCACCAACATCTTGCCGAAACTATCGCCGCGCAGCATTTCAGCGAAAGCGGCTGGGATGGCCTCCAATCCCTGGCGGATGTCCTCGCGGTACTTGATCTTACCCGCATTCACCAGGGGCGCGACATAAGCCAACATCTCATCGTGCTTTGCGGCGAATTCGCTGACCGAGAGGTTTCTGACCCTGACGTCCCGCGCCTTGAAGATTGGTTCGCCCGATTTCATCAGCGCTGCGCGCCTGTCAGTGCCTCCGTCCGCATCGCCGTAGTGTGCGATGAGGCCGCAGATGGTCATTCGCGCGTCCTGATTGAACAGCGGAAGTGCCGCCTCGAACACCTTGCCCCCGACATTCTCGAAGTAGACGTCAATGCCGTCTTGGCAAACGGTGGCAAGATCGGCTGACAGAGTGGGCGAAAGGTGGGAGACGCAGACGTGGAAGCCCAATTCCTCGGTCACGAACTTGCATTTGGCCTCACGGCCAGCGATCCCGATGACCCCCGCGCCCCGTTGCTTGGCGAGCTGCCCGGCGATCTGGCCGACCCCGCCCGAAGCTGCCGAAACCACCACGGTCTCGCTTGGCTCAGGCGAGGCCATCAGGTTCATGCCGGCGTAAGCAGTCAGCCCAAGCATGCCAAGCACGCCGACCGAGTGCGAGATGCGTCCCAGGGACGGATCGAGCTTACGCGGGACCATGTACTCCGGCCGCCAGACACCCTCGCCCATGAGCGCATATTCGGACCAGCCATTGGTGTTGAAGACGAAGTCGCCGGCGGCAAATCCGTTCATGCGGCTCTCGATGACCTGAGAGACGGTGCGTGCATGGCAGGGCGCGCCGGCCGGACCAGTGCGCTCCCGCTGATAGTAGACTTGAAAAGGATCGAGAGACACGTAGATGGTCCGGTCAGCGCCTGCCCGGAAGCGGGCACAGGGACCACGCCCTGCTTCAGCACGAACGTGTTCTCCTGTGGCCAGCCCGCCAGAGGCTGCTCTGACAAGGTCCAGTATTGATACCTCATAATTCCTCGCTGCTTGTCGGACACGGCGCTAGTTTGTTGAGCTTCACATCCTTCATTGAACCAGCTCCGCGAATTTAACCAGCCGGGGCAACCCGGCTTCTCCGTCTCGCGTAGGAGTTGGTTCCAACCAACGCTTTGACTACACTAGGCTAGCACTACTTTGGCAGAATGTGTTTTCGCCGCTGTTTTTCAAGGATTTGCTTTCGGCAATGTGGGCACTGCTGGGGCGGCGGCCGAAGGATGAGATCGACGATGGCGTGACGTACGGCGGGCATAGTCGGTTGAGGCGGAGGCCCGTTGATTCTTTTTTT
>NZ_JADPIX010000141.1:0-15688 GCF_023073155.1 Bradyrhizobium sp. 45
CCAAAACCGCCGCTGCCTGAACGGGTCAGATGCCGCCCTCGATACGAAGGCCATCCGTCAAAAGCGCGGGCGTCATCGTGCGGAGAAAATCGCGCTTACTTAACTCTGACACTCAGAAATAACAGGTTTGTCAAAAACAAGCCGAAGGGGGTCCGCAGTGGAGAAGGTGCGACGCTTACGCGCGATGGGTTCGCTGTGTCGTCAACAAGCAGCGTACAATGGCGTGAATAAATGGAAGCTCCTCGCGGAAGCAGAATACTGGGAGCACTTGGCTGAGCTTGAGCTGTCGTCCCATTTCCAAGAATGCAACGTCGCTTGTGCAAATGAAAGAACAGAGCCTCAAGCACGCACAGAGGCGAATGATTACTCGCGCCGGGAGACGATTGCCCCCGAAGCAACGGCGACCACGAATGACGCGCAGTGTGCGCTTATGCCCCTATGAGCAAGATACTCGTCGCGGCAATCGAAATGTGGGTTGGTCCAGCGCGCCAGTGTCGGCGACCTTACTCTTCTGGCCTATATGTCGCGATTTTGCGCGCGCCTTCCCAAAGCTCGACGTCTTGGCCGTTAACGAGCTGCTTGGCTCGTTCGCTCGCCGTTGGTTCGTCGACGCAATCAAGTTCAAGGCGAAGCTGTATGTGGCCGTCCGATCCAAGAATGTAGGCTCGATACTCCGGCATGAGTTGCTCCAAAACATCAGTTCCGAAGCTGAAACCCGAGAAATTACAACAACATCAAGAAGCTGTCCATTTAATTAGGACGATACTCCCATCCGTTCCCGACGGATCACTGCTCTGGACATACTCAAGAGCGCCACCGCCGTTGAGGAGGTCACGTTCGGATTCACCCAACCCCGAATATTAAGCTGCCTATGATCGATTAATACATTTTACGAATTAAATTCGGATAACTGAAAATAATGTGGTACCTTTGTCGGTCCGAAGACGTTCGTGAAGTGGATGTCATACCTCGACAGAAGATGACGATCGACGTGAATTTTTGAAGACCTGCAGTAGATTTGCGGCCGTAACGCCGCCCGCCATGACCTTGCTTCTATCGACCTCACTCACGTCAAACGCCATCGCTGCGTCTGGGGCAAAAGGTGTGAACGGAGGTGGGGCAGAGCACCATCACCATGAGCACCACCTCGAACACCATCCTCACGACCGGGACGACGATTAGTTGATGAGGGAAGAGGTCCGCCTCAGGCACTCCGGGGCCTCTGCCTTGTAAGCACATGGCCTACTCACCTAGTCGTGAGTTGGGTCGCTGTCGGCGCTCTACACATCTCGGTCGGGTTAATCGAGACGGTCTCTCGCCCATGGGCGCGACCTGCGCCGATAGTGCCACAAACAGCATCAATGTCGTTAGGGGCACCATTCCGGCGCATCATGCTCGCGCGCCGAGAGCGTCGTCGGTCGTGGCGACGTGCAGCGTGTTCAGACTGCGGCCATCGGGCAGCGGAACGGATCAGCAATCACGCCGCTGTCAGTCTCGATTGCTCATCATGCTTCGTGCTACTGCAGTTTCTGGTTGTTGGCTACTTCTCGCGCTAAACTAAGCTCAAGCTCAGTGAGCTTTTCGATCAAGTGCTCCACGATCTCCGCGCAGTCCGAATGCGTCAGCGAATGCACTCCGCGCGATGTCAGTTGGTTCTTGAAACTCGGATGGCATGCCCATGATCTCGGGGTAGAAGGCGCAGATGCGAGCGGCCGATCCCACCGGCACGTCGAACTCGACATAGGGAACGCCGAGCGCGACACGGCCGAAGCGCGCGGCGTCGGGCTCGTAGCAGCGCAGGCGGTTGCCCCACGGACAAATCGCCTCGACATGGTCGTTATGCTCGGCGAAGGCGACCGCGGTGCCCTCGAGCTTTTTGGCGACCGACGCCAATCGCGCCAGCAGCGCCTCGCGGCCCGCGATGACGAGTCCGACATGACCGCGCAGCACCTGCGGCCGGCCGCTCGGCAAATGAAACTGGCTCCGTCCGGCGTTGATCCACATGTTGGTGTCGGACACCATCAGATACGGATCGCGGGTGAGCCCGAGACCTGCGACATAGAACAGCGTGGCGAGGCGCTGGTCCGGGACCTGGATGTTGACGTGCTCGAAATGGATCGCGTTGCCGAGATCTTCTTTGGATCGATCGAATTGTTGCGGCATGGACGGGGCTCTGATGGGGGAGGGACAGGTCCATACTAGAGCACAATTTCCGCCAGTCGAAATGATTCGCCGATCACATCTCGAGGGTGGGGCATGGCGTCCATTGCCACCTTGCCGCAAATGCCAATCCCTGTAAGCTGACAAAAAGCACAAAGGAAAGAGATCGATGGGAGGGGTTCTGGCGGGCGTCCGCGTTCTTGATTTCGGGCGCTATATCGCGGGGCCCTATTGCGCGACCTTGCTGGCCGAATTCGGCGCCGAGGTCATTCGCGTGGAGAAGCGCGACGGCAGCGAGGATCGTTTCGTGGCGCCGGTCGGCGAAACTGGCGAAGGCGCGCTGTTTCTTCAAGTCAACCGCAACAAGAAGTGCCTCACGCTCGATCCGATGAAGCCGGAAGGACAGGAGGTGATGCGCCGCCTGATTGCGACCGCGGACGTGGTCGTCGCCAATTTGCCGCCGCAGACCTTGCGCGCGATGAAGCTCGACTACGATTCGCTCAAGGCGATCAAGCCGGACATCATCCTGACGACGGCCACCGCGTTTGGCGGGCCGGGGCCATGGTCCGACCGTGTCGGCTTCGATGGTGTCGGCCAGGTCATGTCGGGCTCGGTGTACATGACGGGCGCCGGCGATCCACCCTACCGGGCCGCGGTCAACTGGGTCGATTTCGGGACCGCGCTACATTGCGCGTTCGGCACGCTCGCCGCACTGATCGAGCGCGGCAAATCCGGGCGCGGGCAGATCGTCGAGGGCGCGTTGCTCGCAACCGCCTTGTCCTTCACCAACGCGACGCTGATCGAGCAGGCCGTCATCAACGTCAATCGCGTGCCGACAGGCAATCTCGGCCAGACCGCGGCGCCCGCCGACATCTACCGCGCCAGGGACGGCTGGGTGCTGTGCCAGGTCACGGGGCATCCGCTGTTCAAGCGCTGGGCGAAACTGATGGGCGAGGAGGAGGTCTGGCTGAACGATCCGCGCTTTGCCGACGACATCAGCCGCGGCAACAATGGCCCTGTCATCAGCGAGCGCATGGCGCGCTGGTGCGCCGAGCGCACCACGCAGGAAGCCGTCGACACCCTGGGCAAGGCCATGATTCCGACCGGCCCCGTGCTGAGCCCGCAGCAGGCGCTGGATCATCCGCACGTCCGCGCCGCCGGATTCATGCAGGACGTCGACTATCCAGGTCTGCCGAAGCCCGCACCGGTGGCACGCGCCGCCGTCCGCCTGTCGGAAACGCCCGGCGAAATCGCGATTCGCCCGCCCACGCTCGGCGAGCATACCGATCTTATCCTGACCGAGCTCGGCTACGACAAGGCCGCGATCGCGGCGCTCCGGCAAGGCGGCATCGTCTAGCGGTGAACAACGGCACCTGCACGGCGGCTTGCCGTCGTGATCGCCGCGCTTTGCCGCACGTTGAGCAATTGCTTCAACGCCTGTGCATCGGCCGGCGCTGCGCTCTTCTGGTCGTTGTCGAAATAGACGTAGACGTCGCAGCCCTGCCGCTTCCAGGATTTGATGCGCCGCGCCCATTGCGCCAGCGTGGGTTTCGTATAGTGCCCGTGATAGCGCCCGCTGGGCCCGTGCCCGCGCACATAGACGAAATCCGCCGTGCGCTTCCATGGCGCGGGCGCGTCGTGATGATCGGACAGGCACAGCGAGATGTTCTCGTCGGCCAGCATCCGCAAGATGCGCGGCTGATACCAGCTCGGATGACGGAATTCGAAACTGTAACGCCGCTTCCGCGACAACAGCTTGAAGAAGCCGGCGAGGCGGTCCGCGTCGGCCTCGAATTGCGGCGGGAGCTGGAACAGGATCGGGCCGGCCTTGCCGCCGAGCCGTGAGATGCGATCCTCCAGCAGTTCGAGGCTGTTCACCGAGCGATCCGACAGGCGCTTCCAGTGCGTGATGAATTTCGAGGCCTTCCAGGCAAAGACGAAATCGCGGCCGGTCTGCTCCCGCCAACCCTCGACGGCCTCCGGCGTCGGGGTGCGGTAGAACACCCCGTTCAGCTCGGTGGTGTCGAACTGTCCGGCGTAGTAGCTCAGCTGCTGCTTCAGCGTCACGCCCTTGGGAAAGAACGGGCCTCGCCAGGAGGCGTAATGCCAGCCGGAAGTTCCGATCAGAACGCGCGCCATGTTCGACGTGTCCATCCATTGCGATTTGCCGGATGGGAACGTCCGTGCGGCCGATACGTTGCTCGTGAGCTTGATCAACGCAGGACCGGAACCGATGTACGCGCTGTTCGAAGGCAACAAGCAGATCGGCGATCCCTTTCCGACGGAGAAGGAGGTGTGGGAAGCCGCCTTGATCGAGGGGCTGGTAACCGACGTACCGGTCGCGGACGAGGAGGGCGGCCGCCTTCTGCCCGCCGGCTATCACGTCGCGCAGGTCGAGGAGACGTTCGAGCCGAAGCCCGGCTGGAAGTTGCCGCGCGAGATCTCGTGAGCGGGCCTAGTTCGAGGCCAGCGCCGCCTTGGCGACTTCCGCCATCCAGCTCGATGCCACCGGCAGGATCGCGTCGTTGAAATCATAGCGCGGGCCGTGCAGCTCGGCGCCATCCCGCAATTCGCCGTTGCCGATCCAGACGAAGGCGCCCGGACGCCGCGAGAGATAGTGGGCAAAATCCTCGCCGGCCATGCTGGGCGCGAGGTCGCGCCGCAACTCGGCCCGTACCTTGTCCGCCGCGAGGCGCGCGAGATCCGCTTCTGCCGGCGTGTTGATGACCACGCCGACGCCAATGACGATCTCGGGCGTGACCTTGACGCCGAAGCTCGTGGCAATCCCGGCGCAGATCTGTTCGATCCGCGCCAAAACGGTGTCCTTCACCGCATCGCGATGGTAACGCAGCGTGCCGCCGATCGAGACGCGTCCGGCGATTTGGTTGCGTGCCGTGCCGCCTTCGAGCGTGCAGAGCGAGAGCACGGCGGTGTCGAGCGGATCGACGCTGCGCGAGACGATCGATTGCAGCGCCACGATCAAATGGCCGGCCGCCATCACCGGATCGCGCGTCAGATGCGGCATGCCGGCGTGACCGGCATGGCCATCGATGGTGATGGTGATGCGCCCGCCGGAGGCCATGACGACGCCGTCATGGACCGCGATGGTGCCGGCGGCGAGCCCCGGCCAGTTGTGAAAGCCGAACACCCGTTGCATCGGAAAGCGGTCGAACAGCCCGGCCGCGACCATCGCGCGCGAGCCGCCATAACCTTCCTCGGCCGGCTGGAAGATGAAATCGACCGTCCCGCTCCAGCTGGTGTCGGCGGCGAGCAGCGCGGCCGCGCCGAGCAGCGAAGCGGTATGCCCGTCATGGCCGCAGGCATGCATCACACCGGGGTTTTGCGAAGCGTAAGCTAGCCCCGTATCTTCGGTGATCGGCAGCGCATCCATGTCGGCGCGCAGGCCGACGCGGCCCTGGGCGTGGCCGCGCGTCAGGGTCGCGACGATGCCGTGACCGCCGATGTTGGCCTCGAAGGAAATGCCGAGCTCGGTGAGCTTGCCCTGCACGAAGGCCGCGGTGGCTTTCTCCTGGAGCGACAGTTCGGGATGCGCATGCAAATGCCGGCGCCACGCGGTCAGTTTCTGGTGCAGCTCGGGGGTCAAGGCGGGAATCTCTCGGCTTGTGTGTCGGCGTCGACACCATAGCCGAATAACCGCAGCTTGCATCAAGCCTCAGCGAATGCCTCGCGTGCAGCAACGCGCTCCGTCTACGCCGACAGCTTCGCCAGCCCGTCCCAATCGAAGCTGATGCCGTGGCCGATACGGTCTGGCGCGAGCGCAAGCCCGTCCTGCAGCACCAGTGGATGCTCGATAAATTTGTCGAGCCCAAAACCGTGCGCCTCCAGATACGACCGGTTCGGGCAGGCCGCGAGCAGGTGCACGGTGACGTCATGCGCGCCATGGCTGGTGACGGGCAGGTTGAACGCCTCCGACAGCCGCGCGATCTTCATGAAGGCGGAGACGCCGCCGCAATTGGTGACGTCAGGCTCGGGATAGGACACCGCGCCCGCGACGATGTAGTTCTTGAACTCCCAAAGCGAACGTAAATTCTCGCCCGCCGCGATCGGCACGCCGCCGGCCTGCATGATGCGAGTGTGGCCCGCGACGTCGTCGGGAATGATCGGCTCCTCGAGCCAGGTGAGGTCATACGGTTGGAACGCGCGGGCGGCGCGGATCGCGTCCTCGACCGTCCATTTCATGTTGGCATCCACCATCAACGGAAAGCCGTCACCGAGATGCTGTCGCATCGCCGCGACCCGCGCCACATCCGATTTGAGATCGGGGCGGCCGGCCTTCATCTTGATGGCGCGAAAGCCCTTGCTGAGATTGCCGTCAGTCTGCGCGAGCAGTGCTTCGACGGAGAGATCGAGATCGATGCCGCCCGCATAACACGGCACGCGCGCGTCGAATCCGCCGAGCAACTGATACAGCGGCAATTGCGCGCGCCGCGCCTTCAAATCCCACAGCGCGATGTCGAGTGCCGAGAGCGCCAGCACCGCTGGCCCGCCGCGCCCGCCATAATGCAGTGCCCACCAGACCTGGTGCCAGATCGCCTCGGTATCATCGGCCTCGCGGCCTTCGACGAGCGGCGGGATCTCGCGCTTGAGGATGTCGGCGACGGCGCCGCCATTGCGTCCGACCGTGTAAGTGTAGCCGACCCCCTCGGCGCCATCGGCATCCCGGATGCGGCAGGTGATCAGCTCGAACGCCGCCATGTCGCCATGCATCGAGTCCGACAGCGTGACGGGAAGGGGAATCCGGTAGAATCCGGTCTCGATGGTCGAAATGCGCGGCATGCGGCCTCCCTGCGTTTTCTTTGCAGGCTAGGCCGACGCGCACCGCCCGGCAAGCGCGCGCCATGCAAGGCAGCTCACCGCATCGTCGCGAGCTGCACGGCCAGCGCGCAGGCGCGGTCGTATTCGTCGAGATTGATCCACTCGTCGATCGTGTGCACCTCGTTCTGGCCGGCGCCGAAGGTCACGGTCGGAACGCCGTGGCGGACCATCCAGTTGGCATCGAGGCCGCCATTGGCGGTGCGCACGTTCGGGGTGCCGCCGACGGCGGACACGGCCTCCACCGCGCGTCTGACGACAGGAAGGTTGTCCTTCATGCGGAACGGGAAATAGTCGGTCTCGGCCTTGAACTTGACCTTGCCGGACTTTCCTTGCGCGTTGGTGACTTTCTTGGCCGCCTTCTCGAACGCGGCCTTGTAGGCTTTCGTGATCTCCTTGAAGAACTTTCCGTCATGGCTGCGGCTTTCGCCGCGCACATGCACGTAGTCGGTGACGACGTTGGTGGCGTCGCCCGCAGGCCGCCCTTCGCCGCCGGTGACGGGGCCGACATTGCTGGTGCCTTGCTGCTTGCGCTTGACCACCTTGCCGAACCAGCCGCCGGCCTTCACATCGGCGAGCGCAAGCGCGAGGATCATGGTCGAGGAGATGCCGCGCTCCGGCGCGACGCCGGCATGCGAGGCGCGGCCGAAGATTTCCACGGTCCAGCGGTCGGCACCGACCGCGCCGATGACGACGTTGGAAGCCGAGCCGCCGTCATAGTTGAAGGCCATCACCGGCGAGCCGAGTTCGTCCAGCTTGACGTGGCGCGCGCCATAGAGCCCGCTCTCCTCGCGCACGCAGAACAGCAGCGTGATCGGCGGATGATCGAGTTGCTGCTTTTCGAGCTCGGCCGCCAGCGTCACCAGCACGCCGCAGCCGCAGCGATTGTCGCCGCCGAGCGCGGTCTTCGCATCATTGACGATCTTGCGACCCGACTTTTTCGGCTTGGCGCCGGCGCATAGCGGCACGGTATCCATGTGGGTCATGAACATGATGCGCGGCTGGTTGTGCAGCGCGCCGCGGCCGGGCAGGTCGACGATGAGGTTGCCGGTCTCGGTCGGCACCGGAATGCGGGTATTGGCGTCGTCGAGCCGGATCGCTTTCGCCGGCACGCCGCTCTCCTTCAGCGCAGCCGTGAGCTCACGCCCGATCGCGGCCTCCTGTCCGGTGACGCCCTCGACGGCGAGAAAGCGCAAGAGGCGGTCGGTGGCGGCTTTGGTGTCGACAGGCATGAGATGTCCCCTTGATGCAGGGCTCTACTCTATCGTCGGTCTTGGCGAGGTATAGACCAAAAAGATCAGCGCGCCGATGCCAAGCATGGCTGCCATGAAAAGCAGCACCGCCGGCAACCCTGCAAACGCCGCCACCGCACCGGTGATCGATTGCATCAGCGCCGCGCCGAGGAAGAAGGCGAGGTTGATCGCCGCGAGCGCCTTGCCCGCAACTTGGGCGTCGACCAGCTGCCGCGACATGCCGAACAGCAGCGGCTGTGCGGAAGTGGCAAGCCCGATGAGCACGAACAGCACGAGGTCGTATTGCGGCGGCATCACCGCAACACCAGACAACACGGAAATGGCATAGCGCGGGGCCCCTAACGCCATCAGCGCCAGCAGCAACGCCCCGACGAGGTGCGTTCCCGCCACCAGCGCGCGGCGGCGTCCCAGCCTGCGGTCGATCATGCCGATGACAAGCGGACCTGCGATCATGGCCAGCGTGAACGCGCCGAGCTGGTTGCCGGCCTCGACCCGCGACAATCCCTTGACCTGCATCAGCCACGGTCCGCCCCACAGGCCGCGCAGCACCAGCGAGGTCGCAAGCGACACCAGCGCCAGCGCGATCAGGCCGCGCAAGGGCCGCGACAGTCCGAGCCTGAGCACCTCGATCATCTGCGACAGCGGCGAGGACTCGTCCTTGTGCTCGGCCGGCTGGCTCGGCACCAGCAGGAACACCGCGAGCGCCACGGCGATGCCGCCGAGCGCCGAGATCCAGAACCCGGCGCGCCAGCCGCAAGTGTCGACCACGAAGGCGAGCGGACTCGACGACAACAGCATGCCGATATTGCCGATCGAGAGGATCGCGCCCGACCACAGCCCAAAGCGCGCGGCCGACAATTGCTTGGCCGCCAACGTCATCGGGCACATCAGCATGCCGGAGGTGGCAATGCCCAGCAGCCCCTGCCCGATGGCGAAGCTTTCGGGTCCCGTTGCGAACCCCGACGCGATGGCGCCGACCACGGTTCCCGCGAGCAGGCTCAGCGACACCGGCCGCACGCCAAAGCGGTCCATCGCCGCACCGACCGGGATCTGCGCGGCCGCAAACGCGAACGGGTAGACCGAGGTGAGGCTCGCCAGCGCTTGCGGTTCGATGCCGAAATCCGCCGCCATCAGGTCGAGGCTGACCGCCGGAATGGTGCGCAGCAAGGTCGAGAGCATGTGCCCGCAGGCCAGCGCAAGCAGCGCAAAGATCAGCGCGCGGGTGGCTCCCGCGTCGTGGGTGGCGGCGGTGGTCATGGGCGTTGCGTCCCGGCAAGGTTTCGGGTGGGGTTACATGATTGACGGGTGCATGCCAACATCGGGACCGCCATGGCCGCAATGTCGTGGATGCACAAGGCAACGGACGCGCAAGATCCTAAACGTGCAAGGCTAGTGACATCATGTATCTCGGCATCGACCTCGGCACCTCCGCCGTCAAAATCGTTCTGGTCGACGACGCGCAGCGCGTGGTGGCGAGCCGCAGCCGGTCACTGACGGTCTCCTCGCCGCGTCCCGGCCATTGCGAGCAGGACCCGGCACAGTGGATCGAGGCGACGTTCGCGACGCTGGACGCGCTGAAGGCGGATCACGCGCGCGAGCTGGCCGAGGTCGAGGGCATCGGCCTGTCCGGCCAGATGCACGGCGCGACGCTGCTCGACGCCAGCCACAGGCCGTTGCGGCCCTGCATTCTCTGGAATGACGGACGGTCCTTTGCGGAATGCGCCGAGCTGGAGCGGCGCTGGCCCGCCTTGCGGACCACGACAGGCAACAAGGCGATGCCGGGATTCACCGCGCCAAAATTGCTGTGGGTCGCCAGGCACGAACCGGAGATCTTCGCGGCGACAAAACTCGTGCTGCAACCAAAAGCCTATCTGCGCCTGGTGCTGACCGGCGAGGCGATCGAGGATGTCTCGGACGCCTCGGGTTCGCTGTGGCTCGATGTTAGCAGCCGCGATTGGTCGGATGAAGGACTCGCCGCGACCGCGCTATCGCGCCGGCAGATGCCCCGTCTGGTCGAGGGCTGCGCGCCGGCTGCACGGCTGCGGAGCGAGTTGGCGCAGCGCTGGGGCATGACCGGGCGGCCGATGATCGCGGGCGGGGCCGGCGACAATCCGGCGGGAGCCATCGGCATCGGCGCCATCAATCCCGGGGCAGCCTTCATTTCGCTCGGAACCTCCGGCGCATTGCTGGTGCCGACCGAGACGATCGCGGCCAATCCGGAGCGGGTCGTGCACACGTTCTGTCACGCCGTCCCCGACAGGTGGATTCAAGCCGGCGCGATCCTCTCGGCGGCATCGTGCCTGGCCTGGATCGCGCGGCTGTTGGGGATCCCTGAGACTGAGCTGCTGGCGCCGCTCGGGTTGCGCCCGCGGGCGCCGTCGCCGGTCAGCTTCCTGCCGTACCTCTCCGGCGAACGCACCCCGCACGATGACCCCGACGTGCGCGGCATGCTCGATGGGATCAGTCACGCCACCGATCGTGACGCGATCGTGCAAGCCGTGCTCGAAGGCGTCGCCTTCGCGCTTGCGGATTGCCGGGACGTGCTGGCCGAGACCGGATTGGTGATCGCGGAGGCGGATGTCATCGGCGGCGGCTCACGGTCGCGGTTCTGGCTTTCGGTGCTGGCCAATGTCCTGAACGTGCCGGTGCATCGCTTTGCCGACGGCGAGACGGGCGCGGCGTTCGGTGCGGCGCGGCTTGGCCGCCTCGCCGTCACCGGTGAGGCGATCGACGCCGTCTGCACCGCGCCACAGCGCGTCGAGACCTTCGAGCCCGACGGCGCGCTTGCGCAGGCCTATGCCGAGCGGCTGCCGCAATGGCGCCGCCTGTACCGGCCGCGGCGCTGATCGCGATACGCGATGATGTGGCGAAGAAAAGGCATCACGCGCGGGATCGGTTCCGTCTGCAAAAGATAAAAGCAGCGCCGGACCGTTGGTCGGTATGCCGGAGGTATTGCCCTGCGCCACAACCTTTTGTTTAATGCTTGCGCGCGCGCCAGGGACCAACGAGACGCGGGTGAGATTGCGATGCCGCCGTCGGCGCATCGGGGAGGTGTGATGAGCGAGCCCATCCTCGAGATGCGCCGGGTCTCTAAATCGTTCTTCAGCATCAAGGCGCTGCGCGACGTCGACCTCACCGTCTACGCGGGCGAAATCCACGCTTTGATGGGCGAGAACGGCGCCGGCAAATCCACCCTGATGAAGATCCTGTCGGGCGCCTACCGGCCGGACCCGGGCAGCGAAATCCGCATCGACGGCCAGCCCGTGCAGATCAGCGGTCCGCTCGGCGGCCGCGCAGCCGGCATCGCGATCATCTATCAGGAACTCTCGCTCGCCCCCAACCTGAGCGTTGCGGAGAATATCTATCTCGGTCGCGAGGTCTCCCGCGGCGGCTTGCTGGCGCGCGAGGCGATGCAGGCCGGCGTCGGTCCGATCCTGGCGCGGCTCGGCGCGGATTTCACGCCGCAGACGCAGGTCGCCAATCTCTCGATGGGCCAGCGCCAACTGGTCGAGATCGCGCGCGCGCTGCACGCCCGCTCCAGGATCCTGATCATGGACGAGCCGACCACCGCGTTGTCGGCCGGTGAGAGCGAAAGGCTGTTCGCGCTGATCCGCCAGCTGCGCGCCGAAGGTCTCGCCATCATCTACATCTCGCATCGCATGGACGAGGTCTATGCGCTCGGCGACCGCGTCACGGTGCTGCGCGACGGCACGCTGGTCGGCTCGCTCGACAAGGCAGACATCCGTGCCGACACCATCGTCCGGATGATGGTGGGACGCGACGTCTCGTCCTTCTACAAGAAGGAGCATGATCCCAGGAACGATCCCAACGCGCGCTCGGGAGCTCCCGTGCTTGCGGCTGTCGATATCGCCGACGGCAGGCGCGTCAAGGGATGTTCGCTGACGGTGCATGCGGGCGAGGTGGTAGGGCTTGCCGGCCTGGTCGGCGCCGGCCGCACCGAGCTTGCGCACCTCATCATCGGCGCCGCGCCCATGATCTCCGGCCATGTCGAGATCGACGGGCGCGCGGCCTCCATCCGCACGCCCGGTGAGGCGCTGGACGCCGGCATTGCCTACCTCACCGAGGATAGGAAGGCGCTCGGCCTGTTCCTCGACATGTCCTGCCTCGACAACATCAATCTCGCGGTGCTCGGCCGCGATGCGAAATTCGGCGGCATTCTCGACCGCGACAAGGCCCGTGACCGCGCCAAGCGCGCGTTCGCGGGGCTCGGCATCCGCGCTGCGAATGTCGGTGTTCCCGCCGGCGGGCTCTCCGGCGGCAACCAGCAGAAAGTGCTGCTGTCGCGGCTGCTCGCGATCGGCCCGAAGATCCTGATCCTCGACGAGCCGACGCGCGGCGTCGACGTCGGCGCCAAGTCCGAGATCTATTCGATCATCGACAATCTCGCGAAGTCGGGCACCGCGGTTCTCGTCATCTCGTCCGACCTGCCCGAGATCATCGGCATCTGCGACCGCGTCATCGTGATGCGTGCAGGACATATCGCCGGGCAGATCCGGCGCGACGCGACATCGCCGCTCAATCAGGAGGAGATCATGGCCCTCGCCACCGGAACGGAGCAGCTCGATGCCTGAGAACGGCGCTTCCGCCAACACCGCCCCCGCCAAAGCCGTCCCCGTCGCGCCCGGTCTTGCCGCCGCGCAGGAGACGAAGCGGCAGCGGACGCGGATGATCATTCGCGCGGTCGGCATGCTGCCGGTGCTGCTGCTCTTGTGCATCGGCTTTCACGTGCTGTCGGACGGCCGCTTCTTCACCGGCCAGAACATCGGCATCGTGGTGCAGCAGTCCGCGGTCAATACCGTGCTGGCCGCAGGCATGACCTTCGTCATCCTCACCGGCGGCATCGACCTGTCGGTCGGCTCCATCTTGGCGGCGGCGGCGATGGCCGGGCTGATCATCTCCAAATTTCCCGATCTTGGGGCGCTGTGGTTGCCGGCCGCGGTGCTCACCGGCACCGTCTTCGGCATTCTCAACGGCGGCTTGATCGCGCTGTTGCGCCTGCCGCCCTTCATCGTCACGCTGGGATCGTTGACCGCCGTGCGCGGCGCGGCGCGCCTGCTCGGCGCCGACACCACGGTGTTCAATCCGTCGATCCCCTATGCCTTCATCGGCAACGGTGCTCTGACCCTCATTCCCGGCGTATTGTCGATTCCCTGGCTCTGGGTGATCGCGTTGCTGGTCATCCTGGTGTCGTGGCTGGTGCTCAAGCGCACCGTGCTCGGGGTGCACATCTACGCGGTCGGCGGCAATGAGAGCGCGGCGCGGCTCGCCGGCATCAAGGTCTGGGCCGTGTTGATTTTCGTCTACGGCGTGTCCGGCCTGCTCGCGGGCCTCGGCGGCGCGATGCAGGCAGCGCGCCTCTACGCCGCCAATGGCCTGCAGCTCGGCCAGTCCTACGAACTCGACGCCATCACCGCCGTGATCCTGGGCGGCACCTCCTTTGTCGGCGGCATCGGCTCGATCTGGGGAACGCTGGTCGGCGCGCTGATCATTGCCGTGTTGTCGAACGGCCTGATCCTGATCGGCGTGTCCGACGTCTGGCAATATGTGATCAAGGGTCTGGTCATCATCGGCGCGGTGGCGCTGGACCGCTATCGGCTGCAGGGCTCGGCTCGGACTTGAGAGCATGATCCGAAAAAGTGCGAAGCGGTTTTTCGAAAGGATCATGCTCAAACAAGGAGCATGAAAATGCAGCCGGCACCGCGCCGTCATGTTCATTCCGTCACGGCAACTGGTCGCCGCGCCGGAGCTTCAAACAGACCAGGGAGGAAGCCAATGTTGAAGTCGATCTCGCTTGCCGGCGCCGCGATGGCGCTCGTCCTGAGCTCCGCGCCGTCCTACGCCAAGGAGCTTAAGTCGATCGGCATTTCGCTGGGCTCGCTCGGCAATCCATTCTTCGTCGCGTTGTCGAAGGGCGCCGAGTTCGAGGCCAAGAAGACCAACCCCAACGTGAAGATCACGACGGTGGGCTTCGAATATGATCTCGGCAAGCAGGTCACCCAGATCGACAATTTCATCGCCGCCGGCGTCGACCTGATCCTGCTCAACCCTGGCGATCCCAAGGCGATCGGACCAGCGATCAAGAAGGCGCAGGCCGCCGGCATCGTCGTCGTTGCCGTCGACACCGCGGCCGAAGGCGCCGACGCCACGGTGACCACCAACAACGTCCAGGCCGGCGAGATCTCCTGCCAGTACATCGTCGACAAGCTGGGAGGCAAGGGCGACGTGATCATCGAGAACGGCCCGCAGGTCTCCGCGGTGATCGATCGCGTGGTCGGCTGCAAGAACGTGCTCGGCAAGAATCCCGGCATCAAGGTCCTGTCCAGCGACCAGGACGGCAAGGGCTCGCGCGAAGGCGGCCTCACGGTGGCGCAGGGCTATCTGACCCGCTTCGCCAAGATCGACGCCATCTTCGCCATCAACGACCCGCAGGCGATCGGAACCGACCTCGCCGCGCGCCAGCAGCAGCGCACCGGCATCGTCATCACCGCGGTCGACGGCGCCCCCGACATCGAAGCGGCCCTCAAGGACCCGCAGGCGACGCAGATTCAGGCCTCCGCCTCGCAGGACCCGTTCTTCATGGCCCGCCGTGCCGTGCAAGTCGGCGTCAGCATTCTCAACGGCCAGAAGCCGGCGTCCACGGTCGAGCTGCTGCCGTCGAAACTCGTGACGCGCGACAATGTCGGCGAGTACAAAGGCTGGACCTCGGATCGGTCGCAGTAGCGGGCGAGAGGCGGCCGGCGCCGGATGCGGCGCTGGTCGGCTCGCGTGGCACCAGCGGAAGATGTGGCAGCGATCCCTGCAGGATGGCCCCGTTCGCATATCACCAAAGCGGCCTGCGGAACCCGCAGGAGGTCCGGGTCTCCTTGGCGGCGCCGCGCATGCGGAAGGCGGTTTGCCAGCATTTTCGCGCGTAACTTAACGTATACTTTAGAGTCCACTGCCTATTGGAGGTTGCAGAGGATTCCCGATGACCTTGAGCCCTTCTTCCGCCGCCACAACGTTGGGTCGCCTAGCCCGGGACGAGCGCGGCAATATCGCCGTCATCTTCGCCATCGCCTTGTTGCCGGTCTTGTCATTCGTCGGCGCTGCGATCGACTACAGCCGCGCCGCCCACGCCCGCACCGCGATGCAGGGTGCGCTCGATTCGGCCGCGCTGATGGTCGCCAAGAACCTGTCCGATGGGAAGATCACGGCTGACCAGGTTCCGACCGCTGGCGCCGCTTACTTCGCCGCACTCTATACCCACACCGGCAGCCAGAACGTCAAGGCGTCCGCCACCTACACCGCCAACAATGGCGGCAAGGGATCGACGGTGACGATGGCGGCGTCGGGCGAAATCAAGAGCCAGTTCATGCAGATTGCCGGCTTTCCAACCCTCGACTTCAGCGTCGGCTCGACCTCGACCTGGGGGAACAACCTGC
>NZ_JADPIX010000085.1:0-15597 GCF_023073155.1 Bradyrhizobium sp. 45
GTACTGCTTCATGGGAACTCCTTCGAATCATTTGATTGCGAGGGCTCAACGATAACGGAGCTTGTCTGCCACGAGCGCCGACCGCAATTACGTCATCGTTTGCAAATATTGCAGGCCGAATGACAGCAACTACTTTCGAGCGCCAGCGGAGGGGCATCGTTGGGGTTCGATTAGGGGGGGCAACTGGCTGGCCAGTTTACACCCAATTCATGTTTTTATAGTTGAAGCCGCGCGCGAGCATGGGCTTCACCACCATGAAGTAAGGCGAAATATCGAAATCGCGCGGCGCGTAGAGTGATGAATGACGAGACTCGGCGATTTCGTGCCGCGCAGTCTGGCTCTCGATGTGCGTGATCGTGGGGAGGATCGGGTAACGCACGGCATCGAATGCTTGCGCAATCAGCGAAGAACAGATGATGCGGCTCGCATCGCGCGAGCCGAGCGCGATCGTTCGGCGGCGACAACGCCGCGTCACCGGCCATGGGAATAGATGCCGCATCAGGTCGATGACGTTTTTGAAATCGTAGCCGAGGCCAATCCGCTCGGAAGCGTAGCGGCAGACCTTCTCGCAGTCGACTTCGCTTAGGCTCACCGGCCGGCAGATGCGAGTTCTGCAATGCAGATATTTCGACAGTGGCGCCGACACGACACCTTCATCTATATTGGCTTCGATCAGGACATGAGGCTCGCCGTCAGTTGCAGCACCCGCCATCGGCCCGACGTATAGCGCCGAATGCGACCAAGCCGATTGAGTAAGATACTTGATGCCGCCGGAAATGCGACCTTTGCCCTCGATCAGCAAAACGTCACCTGGTCGAAGAGTTTCGCGCAAGCCCGTCGAATCGTTCGAGGGCAACGGCTCACCGAGGTTGGCCGGCTTCTGCAGCCGCGCAATCAATCGTCCGACGCTGTCGATCATCCAGCCCATCGTTCGTCTCCTCTTTGGAGTGGGCACTGTGATGATCTAGCGAATTGGACCTGGGACTGCGCCAGAGCGATTGTCGTACCTGTAGAGCGATTGCTCTTACCGAACGTCCCGCCGCCAATCGGCTGAGGTTGCGGGGTCGCGCCGCCTTCTCGTGCAGAGCTTTCTGCTCTAAATGATATCCGCCCATTTTATGAAGCAGATGGCGCAGAGAGTAACTCGGCAAGAATTGTGGAAGCAGATGCAGGACTTGCTTGTGAGAGAACTTGGCCTCGAGGAAGCATCTCCCCAGTGCTGGGGCTTCTCCGCGCTCTGTACGTAAGCCAAGCCGGCGTATTCGATTTACCCGTGCCCCTCGCCTTCCGGCCGCTGGTCAATCACGACGCCGCACAACTGCCAGCAATCGCTCTGCAATCGGATCAATCCCTCTGGGGCAGCGCTCCGCCAGTTCCCTACCATCACTGCATCGACGTCAACCACAGACGGAGGGACACGTGATGATCTGGAAGAATCTCGTCAACCAATCTGCGACACTGGCATCACGGCCGAAAGTCCTCACCACCACCTTTATGTGCGCGCTTTCGGCGACGGTACGCTTCGCTTCGACAGGCGATGAAGGCGCGAAGATCCCGGTGGAGCCGGCTCACAGGCAAAATCCCCTGGTCTCGATCATGACCAGGGACAGCGTTCCGATCTTCTGCACGGGCTGGAGGCCGAAACCCGCCCGGCCGCTGGTGTTTCAACGCCCGAGAGGCTGCCGCGCCTGGCCGCGTTAGCAGCACGCTGGAGATATCGTCATGATCGAGCTCCCAACGGGCGCCGCCACGCCCGGGTCCATCGTCGACACATTGAAAGCGATCGCCGCTGCTTCGTCAAAGGCACGTGCCATCTTCGCCAGAGGCCGCTGCGTCCGAGGCACCTATATCCCATCGGACCGGGCGGAAGAAATTACGAAATCCCGGAGCTTCACCGCCGCGTCACGCGTGCTGGCGCGCTTCTCGGTGGACGGTGGCAGTCTTCACGTTCCGGATGCCGCCCGCCTCACGCTGCGCGGCTTCAGCTTCAGGCTGGGCGACATAGATCATCGCTCCGACATTCTCGCACAGAGCGCGCCCGTCCACTATGCGAAGACGCCCGCGCAGATGCTGGCGTATCTGAAGGCGCGCCTTCCCAGGCCGGACGGACCGCCCGATCCGGAGAAACTCAGGGCGTTCTCCACCGCCAATCCCGAGACCTTGCATCAGGCAAGCTACATGGCCGCCCATCCGCTTCCCGCAAGCTTTGCCGACACCACTTACTGGGCCGTCCACGCCTTTCCGGCAACAAATCGGAGCGACGAGACTCAGTTCATCAAGTTCAAGGTCGTCCCGGTCGGTAGCCAGGCTGCCCCGCCCGAAGCTGCAGCCAGGACGAAGCCTGGAGACTTCCTGCACGCCGATTTGAGGGACCGGATCGCAGCACGCACTATCCGGTTCAGCCTGATGGCGGTGCTCGGCCGCCCCGGAGATCCTATCCTGGACGTCACAAGCCGATGGCCGGATGAGGACCACCGGGAGACGGTGCGCCTCGGCACAATCGTGATCACTTCGATCGAAGTGTGCGACGCATTGGCCTTCGATCCAGCAACCCTCGCCGAGGGCATCGGTTACCCGCCCGACGAGATCTTCGCGGCCCGCCGCGCCGCCTACGCGACGTGGCTGGCGCAACGCCGATGATCGAACGGTCAGCTTTCGCTCTCGTTGGCGCCCTGCGTTCCGCGGCGCCACGCCGCAGGGCTGGCGCCGACCTGCGCCGAAAACACTTTCGTAAAGTGGCTTTGATTGGCGAACCCGGCCGAGACCGCAATTTCGGACAGCGACAGGTCTCGCGCCCCCATCAACCGCTTGGCCGCCTCCACGCGCTGGCGCAGCAACCACTGGTGCGGCGGCAGGCCGGTCGAGATGCGAAACGCGCGCGAAAAATGACTGACGGAGAGGCCAAACTCGGCCGCGATCAGTTGCAACGAAAGCGTCCCGCCGAGGTCCGCGTCGAGGCGTTCGCAGGCGCGCTTCACCTGCCAGGGGGCGAGACCACCGCGCGCCGGTCCTGTAATGCTTTGCAGCCCCCCATAGGCCTGGGCAATGTGCGCGGTGAACGCCAGCATCATGTGGTCGATGAAAAGCTGGTTGGCCTCGGCGGGCCGACTCAGCGCTTCCAGCAGCGCTGCCCCGATATGCCGCATAACCTTGTCGTCGTGGCCGGAGCCGAACTGACAGTCGAGGTCGCCAACGGGCGGGGTGCGGTTTTCTCTAGCGATGCCGTCGAGCGCCGAACGCGGCAGATAAAAGTGCAGGGAGTGAAACGGCTTGTCGATGATGAAACCCGGATCACTCCTGAGGTCGTACAGATACGTCGTACCAGCCCTGACATTCGCCTTGCCGACGCACTTGCCGTGATCCCAGAGCTCGCAGTCCGGATAATCGTGAAGCTTCAGGCTGACGAAATAGGCCTCATCGGCTACCGAGCCGGAACGACCGGGCACGGGGTTATCATCGCGGGTTTCGGTGACCGCGAGTTCGATGCCGCGCAGCGAACGCGTGATCAGCGAGGGCGGTGCATCCCTCAGGTGCAATTGCCGCCTGACCCTCTGTCCGAACGTGCTCGCCTGTACCATTAGGACCATTCGCGGGGTTTAATCGGGCCGCCCAACTCGCTGCCGCCACCATCTCGCGGAGCATTATCCGGTATCCGAGTGCGGAGGTCTAGGTGTTGGCGCCGGCGCGAAACGCGATTGTGAGTATAGAAGCCGTGACTGTCATAAAGCGATTTTGTGAAGCGATTTCAACGTCCAACCCACATGATTGCAGACCTTCGCCTTCCCTCAAATAAATGGCGCGCCGGGACGCTTTGAGCAGAATCAGACAAGGCGCGGCCGTTTTGGGAAAGACCCCGTAGTTCTACGCGCCTAGAACGCCGCGGAGAACTCGCGACGCCCAGCGGTACCGGCACAAGCAAACGGTGGCTTTACGCCAGCCCGCGGTCACTCCCGGCGACGCGAGTGCACATCTCCTCTGAAGGCGCATCTCCATGAGCGAACCGATCCCGCGCGATTCTGCGCATGAAAATCCGTCGGCCGCGTCCAGTTCGAGCCAACGCCAATTACGGAATGCCGAACAGCGTTCTGCCGATGCGGAGATGGCGCGCGTTCTCCACACCGAACCGGTCCGCATGGCATTGGATCCCTCCGGGGCCGCGATCGCCCACTGGAAACATGACCCGTTGCACGATGTCGTCGAGCCCATGAGTGACCACGTCATCATGGCTTACAATGGCAGGGTGCAACACGTGGAGCGGCGCTCGGGAAGATCGATCGCGAAGGGAACGTTCCGCCTTGGAGCCGTGATCATCATTCCGGAAGGATCGAGCTCCCGGTGGGATATTCCGAAATCCGTGGATGTCGTTCAACTCTATCTTCCGACCACAACGCTCGCGCGCGTTGCCCGCGAAGCCGACACTGCCACCGCGATTGATCTGCTAGAGCGAACGGGGCATCCCGACCCCGTTACGTCCCGATTGCTCCTGAGCGCGGCCGACGGGCTGGAGGGCAACAACGCCCTCGATGCGCTGTTCAGGCATCAGCTCATCGACCTGCTCGCCACCCGCCTGCTGGCTACGCACACAGCCTCGCCCACCGCGTTCCAGCCGACCGTCGGTGGGCTTTCGCCAAACATCCTGCTTCGCGCCATCGAACGCTTGCGGTCGGACAGCGAGGCCGACGTCTCCCTTGCAGCGCTCGCTTCGGATGCCGGCCTGTCGCGTTCCCACTTCTGTCGCGCCTTCAAGGAAAGTACCGGGCTCTCACCCCATGCCTGGCTGCGGCAATACCGCCTCGAGCAAGCCATGAACATGCTGCGCGACACCGACACCTCGATCGTGTCGGTGGCGGCCGAGCTTGGCTATGCCTCGCAGACGGCGTTCGCAGCCGCCTTCAGGCGATTGACCGGAGAAACCCCAAGCGATTGGCGACGAGCCGCGCGGTAGCAACGCGAGGACAGCTTCATGAACAAACCGATCGTGAACGATCCGCTGGAGGCTCTGCTTGGCGCGGCCGCTACGCACCACGACGGTTCGCCGGCCTCCCAGCGGCGCGCTGCTGACGTGGAGATGGCGCGCGTGCTCAAGACCACGCCGCTACAGATGGCGTCGGACCCTGCCAATGGCGCCATCGCGCACTGGAAGCACGGAGCTCTGCATGACGTGGTCGAGCCGATGACCGACCACGTCATCATGACTTATCCTACGGGCGTTCAGCGCCTGGAGCGGCGCACCGGGAAATCGCTGGCAACCGGAACGGCGCGTCCCGACGTCGTGACAATCATTCCGGCGGGCTCAAGCGCGAAATGGGATATTCCCGGCCCCGTCGATGTCATCCAGCTCTATCTTCCGCGTACGACGCTCGAACGCGTAGCCCAAGAAGCCGACGCATTCGCTCCCGGCGACCTCCTGGAACGGACGGGGCATCCTGACGCCATCACATCCAGCTTGCTGATGAGTGCGGCAGATGTGCTGGAGGGAAATTCGTCCCTGGATGCCTTGTTCAGGCAGCAACTGACGGATCTCCTGGCCACGCGTCTGCTGGCCGCGCATACCGGCTCACCGGTCACGGTTGAGCCGGCCATGGGTGGGCTGTCGCCCCATGCCCTCCGCCGCGCAATTGAACGCCTACGCTCGGGCAGCGATGCTGACGTATCGCTCGCGGCGCTCGCATCCGACGCCGGCCTGTCACGCTTCCACTTCTGCCGCGCCTTCAAGGAGAGCACGGGGCTTTCGCCGCACGCTTGGCTGCGCCAGCAGCGGCTCGAGCGGGCCATGAACATGCTGCGCGGTACCGACGCGTCGATCGAGCTGGTCGCCGCAGAGCTCGGTTACGCTTCGCAAACCGCGTTCACGGCGGCATTCAAGAAGCTGACGGGCAACACCCCGAGCGATTGGCGCCGGCGCATCCGGTAACAGCAATCTCTCTGCAACCGCGTCAATCGCGCTGGCGCGGCCGCAGATTCGATCCCGTACATTTGCGGTATCGAACATCGACGACGGATGGAGACGGACAAATGGCCTGGAAGCACTGTGTCGCCCTCCTTGCAATCATGCCGCGACGTAGGGTCATCGCCACCGCGCTGGTGTACGGACTGTCACTCAGCGTCCGTTTCACTTCGGCGACAGGCGAGGAAATCGAAATTCCGACGCTGGCCACGACGTCGATCGTGACCAACGATGGCGCCCCCGTTCTACGCGATGGCTGGCCCTTGAAGGCCAGCGAGCCGATCACCCTCCAGCTCGCCCGGTCGACGACTTCGCGCGGCTGTCACGCCTCCTGCGAACGTCCAACGACATTAACGCCGGACTGCATCGCTCCCTAAGCGAGCGACAATCTTCGTTTCACGTCTTCGCGTCGTCACCGATTGCGACAAGCCATCCCCATGCGGGAGCGGCAACGGTGACGCGCGCGTGGGTTCGAGAAGTCAAACCAGAGGAGTAGTCCACATGCGACTTGTGATCATTGGCGCCGGCTTCGCCGGCATGTACGCCGCACTTTCCGCCGCGCGCCTGCGCGACATCCAGGGTGTTTCGCCCGAAGAACTGGAGATCGCGCTGGTTTCGCCGGAGCCGACGCTCGTGGTCCGCCCGCGGCTCTACGAATCGAAACCCGAGACCCTGACCGCGCCTCTCTCGGATGTCCTTAAGGCCATCGACGTTGTCTATGTACAAGGCAGCGCAGAGACAATCGACACCCAGTCGCGCGTGGTGAAAATCGCCGCCGCGAAAGGCGCGAAGAAGAGCCTGTCCTACGATCGGCTGGTGGTGGCGACCGGCAGCCGGCTGGCGCGTCCGAATATTCCAGGCCTTGCCGAACATGGTTTCAGCGTCGACCAGCTCGATGATGCGATCGCCCTTGACCGGCACCTGCATGGCCTGGCCGACCGGCCGGCATTGAACGGGCGCGACACCGTCGTCGTGGCCGGCGGCGGCTTCACCGGCATCGAGGCGGCTACCGAGTTGCCAACGCGGCTTCGCGCCATTTTCGGCAAGGACGTCAAGCCGCGCGTCATCATCGTCGACCGCAACAGCGCCATCGCTCCCGCCATGGGCGAAGGCCCCCGCCCGCTCATCGAGGACGCCCTGCACAAGCGCGGCGTGGAGACCCGGCTCGGTGCCGGTGTCGCCTCGCTCGACAAATCGGGTGTCACGTTGACCTCAGGCGAGCACATCGAGGCCGAGACCGTGATTTGGGCAGGCGGCATTCGCGCGGCTCCACTGACCGCGCAGGTCCCCGCCGAGCGCGACAATTCCGGCCGGCTGCTGGTCGATCGTGATTTGCGTGTGCCGTCGGTACCCGGCGTCTTTGCCACCGGCGATGCTGCGAAGGCAGCGTGCGACGATGCCGGAAACTTTGCGCTGATGTCGTGCCAGCACGCTACGCGAATGGGAGCCTTTGCCGGTCACAACGCCGCCGCAGAACTGCTCGGCGTTCCGACCAAACGCTACCACCAGGAGAAATACGTCACCTGCCTCGACCTCGGCGAAGCCGACGCGGTGTTCACCCGCGGCTGGGAGCGCGAGGTGACGATGGTCGGCGACACCGCCAAGAAGACCAAGCAGGAGATCAACACCGTCTGGATCTATCCGCCGAAGGCTAACCGTGCCGCCGCCCTCGCCTCGGCCGATCCGGAGCGTGTCGGCGATGTAAGCGGCTTCTTCTAGACCGTCACGCGAAGCAGGCCGCGCTCCGCGCTGGCTGCGCGGCCTGCCCAAATCAGACCAGCCAGCACCCAACCAGGTAACAGGAGAGAAACATGAACCTGCACGACCCCTCATACACCGGCAACAAGATGCCCGATGAGTTGGTCCCGTCGCGCTACGCGCTGCGGATCGGCGAGATTGACGTGATGGTGGTCAGCGACGGCGTGCTGACCCTGCCGGGCGCGATGTTGGCTCACAACGCTGAACAGGCCGTCCGCGAGGCATGGCTGAAAGAGAATTTCCTGCCACCGGACGCTTTCGATTGGGCGCTCAACGTGGTCGTGGTGCGGAGTGGCGGCCGGACCATCCTCATCGACGCTGGGATGGGCGCGGAGTTTCCCCTGCCTCGGGCCGGACAATTGATCCATCGGCTGGAGGCCGCCGGCATCGATCTCGCCTCCGTGACCGACGTGGTGCTTACCCACATGCACATGGACCACGTCGGTGGGCTGCTCGTCGAAGGCGTGAAGGAGCAACTGCGTCCAGACCTGCAGATCCACGTGGCGGCCGCCGAGGTCAAGTTCTGGGAGTCGCCCGATTTCTCCCGCGTCTCGATGCCGGACGGCTTCCCGGATGCGCTTCGCGCGACGGCCAAACGGTTCGCGAAAGAGTACCGCAGCCAGCTTCGGCTCTTCGAGGATCAGCACGAAGTGGCGCCGGGCGTGGTCATCCATCGCACCGGCGGTCACACCCCCGGGCACAGCATCGTCCGCCTGGCGTCCGGCGGCGACCGGCTGACGTTCGCCGGCGACCTCGTGTTCGCGGTCGGGTTCGAACACCCCGACTGGCACAACGGCTTCGAACACTACCCTGAGGAAGCGGCCCGCGCCCGTACCAGGCTTTTGCGCGAGCTGGCGGAGACGGGCGGGCTGCTGGTGGCCACTCATATGCCGTTCCCATCCGTCGGCCATGTGGCCGTCGCCGGCGACGCGTTTCGTTGGGTGCCGGCCTTCTGGGACTACTGACCGTTTGTCGGGGTAGTGCCGACAAGCGCGCTGTAAGCGCTTCATCCGATACGGGCCGCGTTTCCTGCGCCAAAGCGCGGCCCGCGCAAAATCGATCAACCTGGAGCTCGACCGCGATGAAACATGAGACCGTGCGAACGACGGCCTTCGCCATGCCGCTGACGAACCCGGCTTTTCCACCCGGTCCCTACCGCTTCGTCAACCGCGAGTACTTCATCATCCAGTATCGCACCGATCCCGAGGCGCTGCGCCGGATCGTGCCGGAACCGCTCGAACTCACCGAGCCAGTGGTGAATTACGAATTTATCCGCATGCCCGACTCGACCGGATTCGGCGACTACACCGAAAGCGGTCAGGTCATCCCGGTATCGTATCGGGGCCAGGCCGGCAGCTTTACGCATCAGATGTTTCTCAACGATCATCCGCCCATTGCTGGCGGGCGCGAGCTGTGGGGCTTTCCCAAGAAACTGGCGCAGCCGAAGCTTGCGGTCGAGATCGACACGCTGGTCGGCACCTTGAATTATGGTTCGGTTCGCATTGCGACCGGCACCATGGGCTACAAGCACCGCGCTCTCGACACCGCTGTCGAAGCCGGGAAGCTCGCCGCACCCAATTTCCTGCTCAAGGTAATCCCGCATGTCGACGGGACGCCGCGCATCTGCGAACTGGTCCGCTACCACCTCGAAGACATCACCGTGAAGGGCGCATGGACTGGGCCGGCGGCGCTGGACCTGTATTCGCACGCGCTGGCTCCCGTCGCCGAGCTGCCGGTTCTCCAGGTGTTGTCCGCCAAGCACATCGTTGCCGACCTAACCCTCGGGCTCGGTGCCGTGGTCCACGACTATCTGGCACTTGGCGCGACTGCACGTCGACGCGGGACCGCGTCCGAAATCTTGATCGAAGCGAATGCCGGGTGATCGGATCAGTCGCAACGCAGGGAGCATTGGCCATGTTGAACGTGATACGCGAGCAAATCAGTCCGGTGGCGCAGCAAACCGAGCCACTCCCTTACGACGTCGTCGCCCTCGTGCTGCAAGGCGGCGGCGCGCTCGGCGCCTATCAGGCCGGAGTCTATGAGGGCCTGCACGAGGCCGGCATCCGGCCGAACTGGCTGGCCGGCATTTCGATCGGCGCACTCAACGCTGCCATCATCGCCGGCTCGCCCGAAGGCGAACGGGTGCAACGGCTGCGCCAATTCTGGGAGACCATCTGTGCCTTTTCGATCGAGTGGCCCGCCGGCGAAGGGCTGGCCAATGCCTTGCCCTTTGCGTTCGACATCAGTTCGGTGCGCAACGCGCTGGCGGCGACGAGGGCCCTGGTCCAGGGCCAGCCCGGCTTCTTCAAGCCACGTTTCCCGTCGCCGCTCTGGTCTCCGTTCTCAGGCGATGCGGCGACAAGCTTTTACGACACGGCACCGTTGCGGCAGACGCTGGAGCGACTCGTCGACTTCGACCGCTTGAACTCCGGCGAAATGCGCGTCAGCGTCGGCGCGGTCAATGTCCGCACTGGCAACCTGACCTATTTCGACACCGCCGAACGCCGGCTCGGAGCGAAGCATTTCATGGCTTCCGGCGCTTTGCCGCCGGGATTCCCCGCCGTCGAAATTGAAGGCGAGCACTACTGGGATGGCGGCGTGGTTTCGAACACGCCCCTTTCCCGGGTGCTGTCCGGCGAGCCGCGCGACACCCTGACGTTCCAGATCGATCTCTGGTCGGCAATGGGCCGCGTTCCCCACGACATGATGGAAGTGTCGAGCCGGCAGAAGGACATTCAATATTCCAGTCGGACGCGCGCCATTACGGACCACATGACGCGCATGCAGAAAATGCGTCAGGCATTGCAGCGGACGATGGAGAAATTGCCCGCAAGCGCAAAAGACGATCCGGAAATTCGGGCCATTGCCGATCTGGCCCGCCATCGCTCCTACAACATCATCCACCTGATTTACCAGTCCAAGATCTACGAGGGCCACTCCAGGGACTACGAGTTCGGGCTGAGCGCGATGCGCACGCATTGGCAGAGCGGCCTGGATGACATCCGTCGCACGCTGGCCGAGCCGCGGCGTCTCGACCGGCCGGCCCCTGAACTCGGCATGGTCACCCACGACATCCATCGCCGCGACTGAGCTTAACGCATCCTGCAGATTTGGGAGAACGCCATGTCGACAATTGCCTATGCCGATGAGCAAAAAGCCAAAACCACCCGCCTGTCGCGGCAGGCGATCAAGCGTGCAGCATTGGCGCTGGCGGCGGCGCTCGGCTTCGCTGCGGCCGCCGATTTCGGCCACTATTACCTCACCACCGGCCGCTATCTGGAAACCACCGACGACGCTTATGTCAAGGCCGACTCGACGATCGTCGCGCCGAAGGTCTCCGGCTACATCGCGCAGGTGCTGGTGGGCGACAACCAGCCGGTGACCGCCGGCCAGTTGCTGGCGAAGATCGACGATCGCGACTTTCGCGCGGCGCGTCGCCAGGCCGAAGCCGACGTTGCTGCTGCCGAAGCCGCCGTCCGCAACCTCGATGCACAGCTCGCCTTGCAGCAGCCGATCATCGAGCAAGGCACCGCGGACATCGCCGCCGCCGAAGCTAACCTTAAGTTCGCGCAGGAAGAGCAGGCGCGCTATGACGGATTGATGAAGACCGGCTCCGGCACGGTGCAGCGCGCCCAGCAAACCGATGCAGCGCTGCGTGCCAGCAATGCGCAATTGCAGCACGCGAAGTCCGGCCTGCTCGCAGCCGAACGCAGGGTCGACGTACTCATCACCCAACGGTCGCAGGCCGTCGCACAGCGAGATCGCGCCGCCGCGATGGAGCAGCAGGCAGCGTTGAATCTCTCCTACACCGCCGTCACCGCACCGGTCGACGGCACGGTCGGCGCGCGCTCGTTGCGGGTCGGTCAATTCGTGCAGGCCGGCACGCAGTTGATGGCGGTGGTGCCGCTCGATGCCGTGTATGTCGTCGCCAATTTCAAGGAGACCCAGCTTACCCATGTGCGCAATGGTCAGCCGGTCGAACTGACCATCGACGGCTTCCACGGCACCAGGCTGCGTGGCCATGTGGACAGCCTCTCGCCGGCCAGCGGCCTCGAATTCGCGCTGCTGCCGCCAGACAACGCCACAGGCAACTTCACCAAGATCGTGCAGCGCGTACCGGTCAAGATCGCGCTCGACGATCAAAACCTGAAAGGCCTGCTGCGTCCGGGCATGTCGGCCGAGCCGACCGTCGATACCAAGTCGGCGGCCGTTGCCGAGCGCGAAGCCGGCAAGCGCGTCGCCTCGCGAGGCGCCGGGCCCCACAGTTGAACGGTGCCGAACGCTCACTCCCTCGCATACGAGAAACGCCATGACCACTCAGCAAACGACCGTTGCCGGCGTTCCCGCCAGCGCTACCGTCCCGACAAAAACCTGGATCGCGGTGGTCGGCGCCACCCTCGGCGCCTTCATGGCTGTGCTCAACATTCAGATCGTCAACGCCTCGCTGGCCGACATCCAGGGTGCGATCGGCGCCGGCATCGATGACGGCGGCTGGATCTCGACCTCCTACCTGATCGCCGAGATCGTCGTGATCCCGCTGAGCGGCTGGTTGGCCCAGGTATTCTCGATCCGCATCTATCTTCTGACCAACGCGATCATGTTTCTGGTGTTTTCGGCGGCCTGTGCGCTCGCGCAGAACCTGGCGCAGATGATCGTGTTGCGTGCCGTACAGGGGTTTTCCGGCGGCGTGCTGATCCCGATGGCCTTCACCCTCATCATCACGCTACTGCCGAAGGCGAAACAGCCGATCGGCCTTGCCATGTTTGCGATCTCCGCAACGTTCGCACCGGCAATCGGCCCGACTATTGGTGGCTATCTCACCGAGAACTGGGGCTGGGAGTACATCTTCTACGTCAATCTAGTGCCGGGCGCGCTGATGATCGGCATGCTGTGGTTCTCGCTGGAGCCGGCGCCGATGAAACTGTCGCTGCTTCGCGAAGGTGACTGGTCGGGCATCGTCACCATGTCGATCGGCTTGTCGGCGCTACAAACGGTGCTGGAGGAAGGCAACAAGGACGACTGGTTCGGTTCGCCCTTCATCGTCCAGATCTCGGTCATCGCCGCAGTCGCGCTGTCCGCCTTCCTGTGGATCGAGCTGACCGCCAAGAAGCCGCTGCTGAATCTGCGCCTGCTGGCCCGCCGCAATTTCGGTTTCGGAATCCTCGCCAACTTCCTGCTAGGCATCGCGCTGTATGGCTCGGTGTTCATCCTGCCGGTCTATCTGGCCCGCATCCAGGGTTACAACGCCGAGCAGATCGGCATGGTGCTGGCATGGACCGGCTTGCCGCAATTGCTGTTCATTCCGCTGGTGCCCCAACTGATGCGGCGCTTCGACGCCCGAATCATCATTGGTATCGGATTCGCGCTGTTCGCGGTCTCCAACTTCATGAACATCCACATGACCAATGATTACGCCACCGACCAGTTGTTCTGGCCCAACGTCGTTCGTGCCGTAGGTCAGGCTTTTGTGTTCGCGCCGCTGTCGGCAGTCGCCACATCGGGCATTGAGGCCGAGAATGCCGGCTCCGCCTCGGGTCTGTTTAACATGATGCGCAACCTCGGCGGCGCCGTCGGCATCGCATTGTTGCAGACGCTGCTCACTAAGCGCGAGCAGTACCACTCCAACGTGTTGATGCAGTCCGTTTCCATGCTGGAGCAAGCGACCCAGGCACGGGTCGAGAAGCTGACGCAGTATTTCATCAGCCACGGCGTAATCGATCACGTCGATGCCGCGCGCCGTGCCTATGTCGCGATCGGCAAGATCGTGCAGAAGCAGGCGTTCATCCTAGCGTTCAGCGACTTGTTCCTGCTGCTAGGCGCCGCGCTGATCGTAGCGCTTGCCGCTTCCATGATGCTGAAGAAACCCGGCCAGCTCGATGCCGGCGGCGCCCACTGATCACGTTCCAACAAGCACCCAAGGAGCACGACCATGAATCCCCGCATCAACATCGACCAGGCGTCCAATGGAATTCCCATGCTGACGGACAAGGTGGCGATCGTCACCGGATCGACCAGCGGCATTGGACTGGGAATCGCGCGAGAACTGGCCCGGCTCGGCGCCAACCTCGTGTTGAATGGCTTCGGCGACGCGAACGAGATCGAGGCGATCCGCAACAGTATCGAAGGCGACCATGGCGTGCGCGCCGTCTACGACGGCGCCGACGTGTCGAAAGCGGATGCCGTTCGCGGATTGATCGCCGCGACGATCGAGAAATTCGGTCATCTCGACATCCTGGTGAATAATGCCGGCATCCAGTTCACCGCCCCCCTCTAAGCCTGGGTTCTTGATTTCCAGGTCGCGGGGCAGCTTCGGCTGCCCTGCCCTAGCTTCCGCTGCGGCGTATTTCATCGAGCCGCTGCTGAATCCGGCCTGACACGCCCTGCGTCATGGCGAGAAGGAGCTTCAATTCGCCTGGCGAGAACGAAATATCACGGATCGACTGGATATCGGTGACGATGCTGCCCTTGAGCGGCCGCACCGAGATCGTTGAGGCGTCGGTGTGGGCGTATTCCTGGTTTCTCAGCTTGAGCAAGCGCTCATGGAAGGCTGCCTGTTCGTCGTCGTATTGCAGCAGTCTCTCCGGGAAATTGATGCCCTTTCCGCGCCCTCCGGCAAATGGACGGGCATAGGCTACGATCATTGTCGTCGTAAAAGCGGTCTGTTGCAGCGGCACGCTTCCCCGGCGCAAGAACGACAGGCTGTGCCAACCCTTCTTGAGGATATAGTAGGCGCAAGAGCTTGCGATGCCCAGGTCGCCGTGTGAGGCGTGCAGCTTCTCATAAAGAGCGCGGTCCCTTGGTGAAAGATCTATGTCTTCACTCATCGCGCCCACCCAGCCGCTCGCTTCAGTACCACATAAGGGATTTCATGACAGACATCTTCAAGTTCTGGTCGATGATCGGCAAGGCCGAAACGATCCATCCGCCGGACCGCCCGGTGTTCGCCCGCCTCAACGGCTCGCACGGCTTCGACCTGCGTTGCCTGCCGTCCAACTTCGGCGGAAAGCTGCGTACCGCGCCCGTCGTGTTGCTTTACCTGTCGCCGGGCTTTTCGGAAACCGACGTTCGTGTCGCGAGATCGAAAGAAGGACAGGAGCGATATGTGAAACAGCGAACCGGTCGGCTCGGGTTCACGGACCATCATCCGGAGGCCGCCAGATGGCGAAAGGCCCGGCTGGCTTGGCTGGGTGAGCCGGACACCATCAGAGACAAGGTCGCCATCGCCAACATCGGCGCCTATCACTCCCGGACCTTCACGGATCATCATGTTCTCGCCGCGCTTCCCTCCAGCCGGGCCATGCTCGATTGGGCACAGTCGGTCCTGTTTCCTCAAGCGGAGCGCGGCGAGAGGATGGTCGTCTGCATGCGGGCCGCAAACTTCTGGGGCCTTGAGGCCGGACGCAGGTACGGCAAGGCGCTGTTTGCGCCGCAGACCACTCGCGGCGGGCATATGCAGCGTGGAGAACTGCGGGACACCATCGAAAGAGCGGCGAGGCGCTATCTATCTCGCGGCTAAATTCTTTGTGCCCGCCAGTTGGGCGTGCTTATTTGATGCAAGTATGCTGCGTGTACCTCGTGCCGGTACGGTCGTTTGCGTTGTGCGATACAAGGCATTCGAACGCCCCGTGAACGGAAGCCCGCTTTTTTAGCTGTTGTTGTACGAGATTTTGCCCATGGCATCCGCCGCAAAATACGAGCGCCAATCCTTTCGTTTCTCCGACAGTGTCGTCGGCAGCGCGCAGGACGCAAGTAGAGACAAAACCTGGAATGGCGGGACGTCGGCACCGTTGGCTTGACCATTCGCATCACCAAGAAGAAGGCCATCTGGTACATCCGCAGGCGGGATATCACCATCCGCCTCTGCGAAGTCCGCCAGCTGCCGTATGAGCAAG
>NZ_JADPIX010000054.1:0-14935 GCF_023073155.1 Bradyrhizobium sp. 45
GAGCCTGGGCGATCGCCTTCACCTGCAGCGGATTGGCGATAATCACCCGTGCCACGAACGGTGCCAGAACCCGCGATACCGCCATGCTGTTGCCGGTCGCTTCGACCACCACCTCATCACTGGCCAGCAGGGTCTTGCCAAATCCCTCCAACGCAGTCCGCGTCATATCAATGCGGCCCGCATGTCGGAGCCTGCCATCCTCCCAAATCACCACTTCCCCGAAAGTTCGGTGGACGTCGATGCCAATCACCCGTCGCATTCGCACCTCCCGCCAATCAGACCACATGACGGGAGCTACGGGCGACACGACAACTACGGATTCGCGCTCTCAGCGCAACCGGGCGAGTCGCAGAGGCGGCCAGCTACTAACTCGAGCTCGCGGCTCATCGAATGCATCGGCCTGCCCGCACCTTCGTGCTCCCGGTGCCTCTGTCCCGATGGTCGCACCATACGCTACGATCTTGAAAATCGCAGCGGAACATCGGCACCGAGAAACTCTCATACCGGTTACCAACCCGATCGAGCGCCTCAACGGAGAGATCAAGCGGCGCACCGAGGTGGTCGGCATCTTCCCCAATGAGGACGCCATCGTTCGCCTCATCGGCGCGATCCTGCTCGAACAGAATGATGAATGGGCCGTCCAGCGCGCCCGTTACATGACACTGGAAACAATCGCGCCGTTGAGCGATGATCCGACCGTCAGTCTTCCGGCACTCGCCAGCTGACCAGCCCGGCTCTTGCCGGCGAACCCGGTGATCCACAGCCAGCTACACCACGCCACGGGACACGATCTCAGCATTCCCTACTTGCAGAGGCCTTTCGGCTGAACGAGGACCCATTCCCCGGATTTCCTCGTCTTCGATTGGGAGGCCCCGGGATCGCGCTTTCATTCCACCGGATCCAGCCCTTAAACGCCGAAAAGCTGCGACTGAATCCAGTAGAGCTTTGGTTCCGGTCCGAGAAGGAGGTTCAGAGCGGCTCTAACTGACGCGACTCTGACGGCTCAGGATTCGCAGAGGGGCAATCGCTAGCAGCCCGTCTCAACCATGATTGGAACGCCGATGAACGATGCCATTGTCCAAGCAGCAAACAAGCACTTCTCATCGAACTACTTCGAAGCTCGCCAGAAATTTCGGGACTACGTTCGTAACGCCGTGGTGGGCGAAGCAGCCATGTATCCATCGCCGGCCCGGGGACCTGGTGGAGAAGAACTCTCAACCGATGTTGTATGGTTTGGCAATCGGGGCGCTTCCAAAGTCGGCATTCTGATATCAGCGACGCACGGCGTCGAAGGATATTGTGGATCTGCAGTACAGCTCGACTGGATGGCTGAGCGGGGGTATGAAAACCTCAAATCGGATGAAGCAATGTTGCTGATTCATGCCATGAATCCATATGGGTTCGCATGGGATCGACGCGTTACACAGGAGGGATGCGATCTCAACAGAAACTTTATCGATTTCACGGCCTCCCTCCCTCGAAACGAAGGCTACGACGCACTTGCCAATAGTCTGGTGCCAAGTGCGTTAGAAGGGCCTGTGTTTGCGCACGCCGAAGCTACAATAGAAAAATATCGCTCAACTTACGGCGAACTCGCCTATCGAAAGGCGAGGACCACCGGTCAGTACCGACATCCAACCGGAATGTTCTTTGGCGGTTTTGGCCCGACGGTAGCTCGTGAAACACTAGAGCGGATCGTCTCGGACTATAACATCGCAGTGCGTCGCTTAGCCATTATCGTGGATTACCACACGGGCCTAGGGCCGTATGGTTATGGAGAGTTGCAGTGCGAGCAGGCATCGGGCATGTCCGGATATCAGCGAGCACGCCACATATTTGGCTGTTCGGTCACGTCGCCAGATCTCGGCACCTCTTCGGCTCTTGTTCTTAACGGCACGCAGGATGATTACTGGCAGCGGATCTTGGGTGATCGCCACATTTATGTCTGCTTGGAATTCGGAACCTACCCTCCGGAGGTCGCAAGACCGGTCCTGCGCGCTGACCACTGGCTCCACGCCTATCGTCCAAATGAGGTCGAGCGCGAACTCGGCCGGGACATCCGCAGGCGCGTGAAGGAGCACTATTATGCCGACAGAGCCGACTGGAAGGAGATGGTCCTGTATCGCAGTCGTCAAGTTCACAGGCAGATGATGGAAGGGATGAGCGCGTGAACGCCAGCGAATGCTGGGCAGACGCCGAACTCGCGTCTTCGGTAACGGTGGTAAACTGCTGCTGCAGGTTTAGTGTTTGCCAAAGACCTATGAAGGGATCGGTGCCGATTTTCGTCGACCGATTGCCGCTGAGATATGCGGATCTTTCCGAAGAGCTCAGGATCGCTCTGAACGACTTTCCCAATTACTGCCTGCCCCTGGCTAAGCCTCGAGCTTTCGTTGCTGCGCAGTGCAGACCGTTCCTTGCGCTCGCAGAGACAAGGAGACCGTCCGAGCTAGGCAGTTCAGAGAGCGCGCGCCTAAACTCGTGAGCTGCCCGGCTGCGCGCCGCTGACATTCCAGGCTTCTTCCCGTTGGCGCGATGGCCTCTCCGCATGGCGACACGAGCTTCGGATTTCAACGCGATTCAACATTTTTTGGAGAAAACGCACGCGACCGTCGCGAGGATCGGGGTTAAGCGGCGCTACAACAGGATATACGAGCATCACAAGCCTCAACAATGCCACGGAAGTGAAGGCCCGCTGTGCCGAGCGGACCTGACAGCCAACAGCATGATCCAGGTCTACGCAAGAAGGTCACGTCTGCGAAACGTAGCGTGCTAGTGCCAAGGAGCTCGCTCGACGACATGCGGCCGTTGGCTCCAGGCTCTTTAAAGGGTCCTCACGGTCGTCTTCCTCCATGACCGGCCCTGCTCCGTCAAGAGAGCGAGGGACCTTCTTTGAGCGATCCCTTTTAACCAACGACGCGAGGAATGACATGGTCAATCGAATGCAATTCTACGTAGACGGCTCCTGGATCGATCCCGTCCTTGTTAAAACCGCATGGACTGTGAGTCCTGCAACTGCAGAGAATGTGCATCAAATTGCGCTCGGTTCAAAAGCTGACGTCGACAAGGCGGTGAAGGCAGCCAGGCGCGCATTTGAGAGCTTTTCCCACACCACTCGCGAGCAGCGCATAAGTCTGCTCGCAAACATTATCGAGATCTACAAAGATCGCGCGCGGGAAATCGGAGATGCCATCTCCGATGAGATAGGCGCACCAATGGCGATGGCTCAACAGATGCACGCAACTTCCGCCATCCGCCATTTCACGAGTACTCTGGAGGCGCTCAAGAATTATTCGTTTGAGGAGCGCATCGGCAGCGCTGTGGTTGTTCGGGAGCCTATCGGCGTGGTCGGAATGATTACGCCCTGGAATTGGCCGATCAGCCAAATTGCATGCAAAGTAGCGCCGGCCCTCGCCGCCGGCTGCACGATGATCCTCAAGCCATCTGAATTTGCCCCCACATGCGCGCTGATACTCGCGGAAGTCCTACATGAGGCTGGCGTAGCGAAGGGCGTATTCAACCTCGTCAACGGTTTAGGTCCCGACGTGGGAGCGGCCATGAGCGAGCATTCAGATATCGATATGATCTCGTTCACAGGATCGACACGTGCCGGGATCGATGTCGCAACCAGGGCGGCCCCGACTGTAAAGCGGGTTAGCCAAGAACTCGGAGGTAAGTCACCATTCATCGTTCTTGATGATGCAGATCTGGAGAAAGCCCTCTCTGGATGCATTGAGACGATCTTCCTCAATTCCGGCCAATCTTGCGACGCACCGTCGCGCCTCATTGTGCCGAGCTCTAAAATGGAGGAAGTCACAAAGATCGCGAAAAGGGTGGCCGCTAGATACCAGGTCGGCCATCCGCGCGCAGCGAGTACCGATCTGGGCCCTGTCGTAAACAGCGGCCAATGGGAGAAGATCCAAGCGCTCATCCAGAAGGGCCTAGATGAAGGGGCTAGCCTGATCGCTGGCGGTTTAGGTCTCCCAAGCGGCATCGATAAGGGCTTCTACGTCCGACCTACCATTTTCGCAGATGTCAAAAACGACATGACCATTGCACGTGAGGAGATCTTCGGGCCAGTGCTTGCTATCATTGGCGCCAGGGACGAAAACGAAGCGATCCAAATTGCTAACGACACTCCATACGGTTTAGCTGGTTACGTCTACTCAGGCTCGCTCGAACGCGCACGCAAAATCGGCCGCATGCTCCGAGCGGGCAACATATATCTGCAAGGCGCATCACTCGATCGGGCCGCACCATTCGGCGGGTACAAGCAATCTGGCAATGGTCGTGAATGGGGGCGCTTCGGACTGGAGGACTATTTGGAAGTTAAATCAATAGCTGGTTCTATTGACAGCTGAACTGCGGACCTAAACCCGTACGCTTGAGCATGAGGCCACAGGCTTGGCTTCGTCCACCATGATACATCCGGAGCATCCGTACGGGTGAAGACCAGCTGAGATTGCGCAGCATCCGAGGTGTGCACCACCGTTTTTGTATCATTTGGGTGATAAATAACGGCGAATCGAGAGGGACTTTCCGGCCGATGCGCTTAGCGTGACGAGCAGCAAAGCGGCCTAGCCAAAGACTATGACTCCGGACAAGATTCTGGCAAACAACAGCAGTCGAGAATGTTCGGTAAGAACCGATCCCCGTCTAGGCTGCTCGCCAGGCGAGCCACCGCTCCTGGATGTACTCCGCGTTTATCTTTCCATCCGGGCGTTTCCCCATAAGCCAGGCTGGATCCTCCACTATGCATCTCGAAGCGTTCTCGGGATTTACGCTCACTTGGGAGGCTAGGTCGGGAGGCAAATACTTGATCTGATTTGTATTAGGCCCAGGATAATTGGTACCCTGCGTCCAGCCCGCCGCAATCTGCGCGCGGTTCAGGAAGGCGATTAGTTTTTGTGCATTTGATGTGTTCGGTCCGCCCTTGAGAACCGTCGCGTAGTCGTAGCCGAGGATAGCTCCATCCCAGGCAAATTTGATTGGCGCACCTTGGCGGATCGCGGCCATCGCACGGCCGTCGTAGATGCTACACATGGCGTATTCACGGTTGTTCAGGAGCTGCGGCGCTTCACCGCCGGCGGTCCACCACTTGGAAATGTGCGGCTTGATTTCATTCAACTTCTCGAATGCACGATCAAGTTTGTCATCGGTAAGTGGCCAGATCTCCTTGTGCGCGACACCGGCCGCCATTAGCGCAAACTGAATGTTAGTTCTACCGGTCGAACCGAAGAGCCCCCGCGGTCCTGGAAATTTCGCAACATCCCAGAACTCTACCCAGTTCTGCGGTCCACCCTTCGGAAAGGCGCGGCTATCATAGGCAAGGACCATCCCGCTCGTTTCAACCACAACGGCATCTACAAATCGCGTCTGAGGCGGCGTGCCCTCGAGCGACTCTTGATCCCAAAGGCTATAATCTATTGGCACGAACATTCCGGATTCGTGCATTTCCGGATACTTTCCTGTTGCCACATAGGCAATATCCCAATCGACGCGGCCAGCTTGATGCATCGCCTTCACCTGGGGCTCAGCCAAATCGGCAACTACATCTACCACCTCTATTCCGGTGGCCTTCGTAAACGGCTCATACACATTTCGCCGAACGCCATCAGTAAACGCCCCGCCCCAACTGAACACAACGACTTCGCCGGTTCCGGCAAGCCTTTCCTCTGCCCAAGCGCGAGTAGCCTCCGCGACGCAGGACACGCTCAACAGTCCCGCGGTTGACTGCAGCAGTGAGCGGCGGGTGAGGCCACGGAACGGCCCGTCTCTGAAATTAAGCATATTCACGATCTTTCCTGTACCAAAATCAGATTGAAAGAACTAAGACGGTGTTCGACCGCCTCAAAGTTAAAGGCGCATATACTTCGAGCGCTGATCCAGCCACTTTAGCTCCTGAAGAATGAGATCCGTGCCACACGTCTTCGATGCGACGAAACACTATCGATCACCGCGGTTGAACGGTCCATCGCCATCCTATTGCCAGCGTCCTAGCCCCGCGGGCATTACATATTCCTTCCTTGAAAGCGTCCGCTCAGCCAGCTGCGCGCCAATTCCACCCAATAAGTAGAACCCAATCCGAGTATTCGGTCATTGAAGTCATAGCTTGGATTATGGACCTCGCACGGACCAGACCCGTAACCTCGCTCGCGATGCTCTCCATTTCCCGCACCCAGAAAAGCAAACGCCCCCGGACGAGACTGCAGCATGTAAGCGAAGTCCTCGCCACCCATTATTGGCTCAAGGTCGACGTCTACTTTCTCCTCGCCGACAATCGATTTCATTACCTCCGCCGCAAATTGGGTGTGATCCGGAGTGTTGATCGTCGCTGGCGAACGCGTGACCGTTAGCTCCGCTTGGCATTCTTGCGCTGCAGCGATGTTTTCGACGATCGTACGCATCCGGGATACGATCAAGTCTAGAGTCGCTTCCCTGTGTGTTCTAACGGTCCCGCCAAGTGTCACAAATTCTGGGATCACGTTGCTGGCCTCACCCCCATGAAACTGCGTCACCGAAAGTACAGCCGTATCAATCGGCTTCTTGTTACGAGTGATGATTCCCTGAAGCGCGCCGACAATTTGTGCACCGGTTAGCAGCGGATCTCTTCCATTGTGGGGGAGAGCGGCATGAGCCCCGACGCCGGTGATCCGAATCTTGAATCCAGCACTCGCTGCTAAAATCGTGCCTGGCCGGAGCCCGAACGTGTTGAGAGGCATGCCAGGCCAGTTGTGCAGTCCGAAAACAGCGTCGACGGGAAATTTCTCAAAAATCCCCTCCTCGACCATTGCCTTAGCGCCCGTCCCAAGCTCCTCTGCTGGCGAGAAAATAAGCACGATTGTGCCATCGAAATCGCGTCGGTGAGCCAAATACCGTGCAGCACCCAAGAGCATTGCGATGTGACCATCGTGACCGCACGCATGCATCTTACCATCGTACACCGAGCGGTGCGTGAACGTGTTGAGCTCCTGAATCGGTAGCGCATCCATATCCGAACGGAGACCGATCGAACGCCCTCCATTGCCCGCGCGCAGCACACCAACGACGCCAGTGCTACCAAGTCCACGGTGCACCTCGATTCCATAGCTCTTCAATGTCTTGGCAATGAAATCGGAGGTCAGCGTTTCTTCAAAACCTAGTTCTGGATGTGCATGAAGCCAGCGCCGCAAGGCTTGAATCTCATCTTGGGCTGCTGCGATCTCCGGTATGATTTTCATTGTGGGGCCTCGGGTTAGATGGGCCCCCGGCGGCATATTTCGGGGAGCCAATGTTGATGCATTGGGAGCGGCTAGGCTCCGACACTTTCTCCGAGATGTGTGATGGCTGCGTCCACGCCGCCTCTGCCATGGGGTATTTGCAGCGCTTTCAGGCCGGTCTCGACCACTCCTAGACTGCCCAAAATCATTGGCGCGTTGACATGACCCATATGGGCGATACGAAACGCCCGCCCCTGGAGGTTGCTGATGCCAATGCCGAGGACCACCCCGCATTTGTCCTTGCAGTAATGATGGAGCTTCATCGGGTCATAGCCATCACCCATAAGAACGGTAGTGACCACGTTTGATTGCTCGGAGGCCTCGCTGATGTTGAAGCCGAGCACGCGCTCTTTACTCCATACCGCGACCGCACACCGCACCGCTTCGGCAAGCAGTCGATGGCGACAGAAGACGTTCTCCAATCCCTCATCGAACAGCATGTCGATGGCCTGGCGGATTGCGAAGAGCAGGTGTACCGGCGGAGTTCCGGCGTAGCGGTGGTAGTGCTCGATACCGTCGCGCTCAGTCCAGTCCCAATAGGGCGTCCGCATGTTGGCGCTCTGGTGAACGGCTCTCGCGCGCTCGCTGACGGCAACGAAGCCGAGCCCGGGTGGCGTCATCAGCCCCTTCTGCGAACCAGACATTGCGACATCAATGCCCCATTTGTCCATTTCAAACGGCATGCAGCCGAGGGACGCCACGGCGTCGACCATGTAGAGCGCGGGATGGCCAGCCGCACGGATTGCCTTTCCAATCTTCTCGATGTCGTTCACAACACCAGAAGCGGTGTCGACTTGAGTGACGAGAATAGCTTTGATGGTATGATCCTTGTCCGCGCGCAACAGCGCCTCAACCTCAGTGGCGCGCACCGCGCGGGTCCAGTCTCCTTTGAGCACCTCCACCTCGGCGCCCATAGCGCGCGCGGCACTACCCCACCCGATCGCAAAACTGCCGCTCTCCAGGACTGCCACCTTGTCGCCACGCGAGAGCACGTTGGAGAGCACAGCTTCCCAGGCGCCATGGCCGTTGGCTATATAGATGTAGGAGCTTCCCTTGGTCGCAAACAGCTTCGACAGATCGCGCAACAGGCCTTCGGTCAAATCGACCATTGGCTTGGAATAGATGTCGAGCGCCGGCCGGTGCATGGCGCGTAGTACCTCGTCAGGTATGGTCGTCGGCCCCGGAAGGGCAAGAAACTCGCGGCCGGCGCGTACAGTCATGGAGATTGCCCCTTGGTTGGACAACCAGTTGTAATCGGATCTGGGGTTGAAAGTGTCTAAGCATAGCCGAAATGCCGCAGAAGTTCAGCGATGCGCACCGAAACTGCGCAGGATTCCAAATGCAAGCGCCTCGAGACCTTCATCGGGGTCGTCCCACTCAGCCTGAGGAATCGGATCGGTAGGCACACGGCCGACCAAGCACGCGATTGGATCCCGGATCTTTAGTACCCGCCCATTCTTGCGTTCTCGCGTGGCGACGAAATTCTACTCAGCTCTACAGCGACGGAAAGCTGGTAAGAAATTCGGGTTTGACATCCCCAAAGATCGAAGAGGCCTCCGGCGGTATAGGAGAACCTGCACCCAACGTTCTTCTTTGGAGAAAATACGCGGCAAATGGACATCGATCATCGCTAAGCGGCGCAGCCCAGGGGCTATACGAGGGATCGGAGCCGATTCTCGAGGGGATACACCACGAAGGTGAAAACCTTCTGAAGCAATGGTCCCCTGCAGCGGGGGCGTCGGCCGTTCCGAGCAGCACTAACGATCTGCGTGGGAAATAGTCCGGAGAGAACAGACTGGCGTGTTTTCAGTAGCTTGGGTCAACGACATGAGCTGTTCCGGGCGTGTCGTACCCCAAACGGCCTTGATGGTCGCTTTCCTCCCTGACTTGGTCCATTGCAAAAAGAGCGGCCCATCCTTTTAGGGATGCACCGTCTGGGACGGAGCGCAACTGAGAACACACACGCTGTAGTGGCTATTCACCGTGGCGGTTACGCCCGAATTACACCAACGTCGACAGCAAGACATGGTCAATCGACTGCAATTTTACATAGATGGCGCTTGGATCGATCCAGCCGTTCCGAAAGCAATGCGTACAGTCAATCCCGCGACCGCAGAGGAAATGTATGAGGTAGCGCTCGGTTCAAAAGCTGATATCGACAAGGCGTCATCGCGGCTAGGCGCGCATCCGAGAACTTTTCTCAAAGCACACGTGAGCAGCGCATCAGCCTGCTCGCAAACATCGACATCTACAAAGGCCGAGCGAAAGAGATCGGCGATGCCATATTCAATCTAGTCAACCGCACTGACGTGGGTGCTGCCACGAGCGAGCGTCGAGACATCAATATGATCTCGTTTACCGGATCGACCCGTGCGCGCATCGACGTGCGAGCCGAGCGGCCTCGACCGCCAAGCGCGTAAGCCAAGAGCTAGGAGGCAAGCTGCGTCGAGACGATCTTCCTTACCTCCGGTCAATCTTGCGACGCGCCATCACGCCTTATTGTGCCGAAGTCTAGAATGGCCCAAGTCGCACAGATCGCAAAGAAAATTGCGGACACCTTTAAGGTTGGCCATCCCCGCGCCGCAGGCACTCACATGGGGCCCGTGGTCAACCGCGGCCAGTGGAACAAAATCCAAGCAGCGATCCAAAACGACATTGACGAGGGAGCGACGGTCGCGACCGGCGGCCTAGGCCTGCCGAGAGGCACCGAAAGGGGCTTTTACGTTCGACCTACCATTTTTGCGGACGTTACAAACGGAATGACGATTGCGCGCGAGGAGATCTTCGGACCTGTACTCGCTATCATTGGTACCGAGGACGAGCACGACGCAGTTCGAATTGCCAATGATACCCCGTACGGCCTCGCCGCTTACGTATTCTCGGCCTCAACTGAACGTGCACGCCAGGTAGGTCGTTTGATTCGGGCAGGCGACATATATCTTCAGGGCGCGTCACTTGACGCGCCGCACCGTTTGGCGCGTACAAATAATCGGGTAACGGTCGCGAATGGGGTCGTTTCGGTCTGGAAGACTATCTAGTCGTCCGTGAAGAACTCTGGCTTTAGGCTGGCGCAGTCTGAAGCGCGGCGGTGAGAGCGGTGAGGATTTGGCGCAGCAACAGGCTGAGCCAGCGGATGAGGCGGCGGAAGTTGTAGCCAGCGGCAGCGAGGACGGCGTTGGCAGCGTCGCCCTGGCGGAGCCAGAGATAATTGCGGCCCATGCGGTGCTCGGCCTTGAGATGGCCGATGACGGGTTCGACGGCGGCCCTGCGGCGCAGTTCGCGCTTGATGTTGGGCGTCACCCCTCGCTTCTGGCCGGAGATGAAGACCCTGACTTGTGATCGGGCGGCGCATTGTGGCCGCGGTATCCCTTGTCGGCGAGGATGCGTTCGATGGTGCTGCCGACCAGCGCCTCCATGTCCGGGATCACGGCGGCCAGGGTGTGACCGTCATAGGGGTTGCCGGGCAGCGCCTTCACATGGGTGACGAACTGGCCGCCTTTGGCGCGGCTGATCGTGGTTGCAACGGAGACTTTGACGCCGAACTCGTAAGGCCGATGGGCCTTGCCCTTGCCGATGCTTTCGACCTCCGGCGCGTGCAGGGAATAGACCTTCGGCCCGCGTTGACGCTGTTGCTGCTCGCGCACGCGCCGCGCCAGCGGCAGCAGCTTTGCAAACGCGGCTTCGAGCCCGCTGTTGCCATCGATCTTGCGGCCGATGTCGCGGATTACGCGGCCGAGATAGGTCCGCAGCGTCTTGAGCGCCCGGTTGGCGCGCTTGAACTGCTTGGCGTGGGCATAGCGCTGATGCTGGATCAGGGCGAACTTGCCCACCCGTGCATAGGATTGACGCAAGCTCACCCCATGGCGCTGCGCCAGCCGCACCAGCTTCTCGCGCGCCCGGTTCAGAAGCTTCGCATCGGTGGGGAACGTCACGTTCTTGGGCTGAACCGTGGTGTCGACGATCACCCGAGACAAGTCAGACGGCTTGATCGCCTTGGTCCTGGCGGCAACCGACAGGCTCTCCTGAATCAGCGCAGCCAGTCGCTCCTCACCCATGCGGTTGCGCCAGCGCGTCAGCGACGAGCGATCGAACACCAGCCGGTGCTGGAAGAACTCCTCGCCGCAGAAGTATTGGTAATAGGGGTTCTCGACCCAACGCTCGCACAGCACCTCGTCGGACAGGTCGTAGGTGTGCTTGAGGATCGCCAGCCCCGCCATCAACCGCGTCGGCAGCGGCGGCCGCCCGGGATCATCGGTGTAGACCTCGCCGAACCGCTCTTCCAGGAAGCTCCAATCAACCGCGCGGCCCAGCGCCACCAGCGGATGCTTCATGTCGATGATCTGATCGAGCCGGGACCGGAAAAGATCCTGCTCTCCCGTCTGGATCCGCTCCCGTGGTCGCATCTCGTTCCCTCGCCAACGCAGTCAAAGGCGAGTGAATCACAAATCAAGTTTGCAAGGAATCCCGATCCAAAAGCCCGATTTCCGGCAAATCCGGTCACGGCAAAACGCCGTTTCCAGATTCCAAATCAACAGCTTGGGATTTCTTCACGGACGACTATCTAGAAGTTTTTCTGGCTCTATTGGGCCCTGAACTGCGAATGCCAAAGTCGATGAGAAGGGTTCTTCTCCCGATGCAATCGGAGATCTGAGATCGCAAGCTTTCGAGATCGTCGTGCGACACAATTGTCGAATTTGTAATGGTCACATTCCCAGTGGCGCCGGGAGCATAGGCCTGAATTCCGTCGGCGTGTAAGCGACCCCTTGAGTACACCAGCTGCTGCGCTACATCGCCGGCCTGGACCCACAAAGCCCCGAGATCACGGTGTCGCCCGGCCTTGAACAAGGGACGGCTAGACGAAATTAGGTTCTTCGCCACCTCAAAACAGAATGCCTGCGCGAAATCGTCCGCAGCCGGCACTAGAGTGGGAATAGCGGCCGCACAACTCACCGGCTACGATCCTGCCGTTTTTCGCGGAAGCGACTGCCTCGAGGCGTCCTGAACGCCTCGTCGCGGCTGCTTAGCGCTCGCGATTAAATTGGCCGCTCACCGGACGAAACTCGTCGACCCATAACAGACGGCGCCTAAGCGCCTAACCGACGCCCGACCAAGGGCCAAGACCCTGACCGGCTTAAGCGATCAGGACTTCGACCAGATATGGTCCTGGCGTCGCAAGTCCGCGTGCCACCTCGATATTGAATTCATCCATCGTTGTCACCCGAGCGCCCGGTACACCCATGCTTCTGGCCAATCCGCGGAAGTCGATGTCAGGCCGACTGAGATCGAGCATATCCAAAGCTTTGCGCCCGACGTTTTGCGCCCCGACGTTGGCCAATTCGTCTCGGAGGCAGGCGTATGATCTATTGTTAAACAGCACTGTCGTAATGTTCAGGCCTTCACGCACCTGTGTCCACAGTGACTGAATAGCGTACATGGCGCTGCCATCCGCCTGCAGGTTGAGCACAGGTCGGTTCGGGCAGGCAATCGCAGCCCCCGTAGCCATAGGCATGCCGAGCCCAATCGAACCGCCCATGTTCTGGAGCCAAGTGTGTGGTTGCGAGTTCCAAGTTGCAGCAAAAAAGCCGCCACCAGCCGAGATTGACTCATCGACCACGATCGCATTTTCCGGAATCAACGCGCCAAGCGATTGTGAGAGGCTGGGGCCGATAATTGCCCCAGTGGCTGGTGACGGCGGCGCCAGCTTCGCGGCCTGGCTCGGCACTGATTGAGCATCCAACTCATCCGCGAGTCGTACGAGCGCGTCCAATACGTCTTCTTCACCACGTGCAAGCGTCAAGAAGTCTGTGTCCTCAGGCGCGATCAAGCTTGGCTTGTCGGGATAAGCAAAGAAGGCCACCGGAATGCGGCTACCCACCAGGACGACATGCTTAAGTCCTGCAAGTGTCGCACGCGCCTGGTCGACTGGGTACGGAAGCCGGTCGACCGGAACGCGACCAGCGCCCCGCTCAATCCGGCCCACAAATGTTTGCGCCATGATCTTCGCGCCAGTTTTGGCACATATGCGCCCTGCCAAATCAAGGCCGCGTTGCCGGAGCGCGAGTCCCCCTAGCAGAACCATCGCGGGCTCGCCGGAACGGAGTGCCTTGGCAGCATCCTTGATGCAATCCTGCGAAGCCCGCGCTCTTGTGGGTGCTGCGGCCACTGCAGCGGGGCCACACCCTTCGTTCCAGGCGGCATCGGCCGGAAGAATGAGGGTTGCCACCTGACCGGGTGGGGTGCGCGCTGCTGCGATGGCCGCAGCACCATCAGCCGCAACACGCGTCGCGTTGGGGGAGGTACGGACCCAGCCCGAAAACGGCTTCGCTGCAGCTTCAATATCTGACGTTAGCGGTGCATCATAGTTGAGGTGGTACGTTGCGTGATCTCCCACGATATTGATGATTGGGCTGGACGCCTTGGTGGCGTTGTGCAGATTGGCGAGGCCATTCGCTAAGCCTGGGCCAAGGTGTAGCAGCGTGGCGGCCGGCTTTTCGGCCATGCGCGCATAACCGTCCGCGGCGCCAGTAGCGATTCCCTCGAACAGCACAAGCACGCAGCGCATACCATCGACGCTGTCGAGGGCCGCTACAAAGTGCATCTCGGACGTACCTGGATTTGCAAAGCAGGTGTCAACTCCGCCACTAACTAATGTGCGAACTAGACTTTCAGCGCCGTTCATTGAAGCCGTTTCCTTTTTACTTAAGTCGCACTGCGTCCTCAAAGCGCATTCGCAAGTCGTCGGCTGTTGAGGCTAAACGACGGATGCGCGGTACGTGCCATCGAGTTGTCGGTAGTTGATGGAGCGGCGATTTGAATGCGGTGAGTCCGTTTGACCGAGAGCCGATCTCTTCTGCGATCCTACCGCGCTCCTAAAGCCGCATTCTCCTAAGGGAGGGGCTTATACCGCCGAAATTCTGCGGCCAGTCTCAGAATGCGAGGTTTTAATGCAGTTGGCCATCAAAGGCACGCAAGCTCGCATTTTCTCGGGCCCGTGCGATGCGAAAAAGTCATGGTCGAAGGTAAGCCATCATGCCGGAGTCGCCTGAGTCGAAAACCAAAGGGATGAGCAAGGCATTCCAGCGCCAGGTCCAGCTAGTTGGCGGACCAGAGAAGCTTCCTGCTCATTGAGTACTCTGGAGGCTATGCTGCCCGCCACGCGAGCCAGCGCTCCTGGATGTAATCTACATTGGTTTTGCTGTCCGGGCGTTTCGCTACGAGCCAGGCAGAGTCTTCGAGTAAGCACTTCGAAGTGTTACCCGGATTCACGCTGACCTGCGGGATCAGATCGGGTGGCAAATACTTGAGCTGATTTGTATTCGGCCCGGGGTAGCCGGTGCCCGCGTCCATCCGGCCGCAATCTGCGCGCGGTTCAAAAAGGTGATCAGCTTTTGTGCGTTCGCGGTATTTGGGCCGCCCTTCAATATTGCTGCGTAGTCGTAGGTCAGCACAGCTCCGTCCCAGAATGTTATTGGCGCGCCATGGCCGATCGCGGCGATTACACCGCCGTCGTAGACGCTGCTCATTGTGTATTCCTCGTTCATCAGAAGCTGGGGTGCTTCCACCACCGGCGCTCCACGACTGTAAGCGCGATTTTCTCCGCACGATGACGCCCGCGCTTTTGACGGATGGCCTTCGTATCGAGGGCGGCATCTGACCCGTTCAGGCAGCGGCGGTTTTGG
>NZ_JADPIX010000086.1:0-626 GCF_023073155.1 Bradyrhizobium sp. 45
ATTGGTGCCGCCGTTCGCCGACATCGCGTCGATGGTGCTCTTGACGGTGCTGGCTGTGCTGGTCAGCGCCAGCAATTTGGCCGGGCAGTACGGGTCTTGGTCGGCGACAAATTGCGTTGTCAGCGCCGATGGCAATGCGTCGGAGACGTCGTAGCTCTGATCGCGGTCGGTCACACAGCCGTTCCAGTTCGAAGTTGAAGGCGAGCCTACGGAATGGCTCCAGGTGTAGCCATGCCCCTTGCACATCGCCATCGTGTACCAGGAGCTCCGTCCGCTGCTGCAATAGGAGTTGCTGGAGGAATCCTCCGACCTGGGGTCCCATAGATCCCAGCGCAGCCACGTGGCCGAGACCTTGTCGATGCCGACGTTGACGGCGCTCGCGAACGGAATCACGGAGAACATGACATCGCCCGGGGTCTTCGCCAGCGCCCCGAGCTTGTCGACAAGGTTCTTGGATGCGGTCTTCAGGTTGCTGATCTTGGTGCCCCCCATGGAACCGGTGTTGTCGAGCACCAGCGCGATGCGCAGCAGGTTGTTCCCCCAGGTCGAGGTCGAGCCGACGCTGAAGTCGAGGGTTGGAAAGCCGGCAATCTGCATGAACTGGCTCTTGATTTCGCCCGACGCCG
>NZ_JADPIX010000109.1:0-272679 GCF_023073155.1 Bradyrhizobium sp. 45
CCTGCTCCGTGCCTCCGAGCAGCTCAAGGGCCTGCGCACCAAGAACGACGACCAGAAGACCGGCGTCGAGATCGTGCGCAAGGCGCTCTCCGCGCCCGCTCGCCAGATCGCGATCAACGCCGGTGAAGATGGCTCCGTGATCGTCGGCAAGGTCCTTGAGAACAAGTCGTACGCCTACGGCTTCGACTCCCAGACCGGCGAATATGTTGACCTCGTCAAGAAGGGCATCATCGACCCGACCAAGGTGGTCCGTACCGCGATCCAGAACGCAGCCTCGGTTGCGGCGCTCTTGATCACCACGGAAGCCATGGTCGCCGAGTTGCCCAAGAAGGGCGGCTCCGGTCCGGCGATGCCCCCGGGCGGCGGCATGGGCGGCATGGATTTCTGATCCAGCCATTCCGGCAAACGACAAAATGCGAAACCCCGGCAGCGATGCCGGGGTTTTGTTTTTCTTCGGTGGTCCCATCCCGGAGCAGCGCGGAGCCCGGAATGACAGTGGGGCTTCACCACACCTTCCCCAGCCGCTCCATGTGCGGTTCGCCGTGCTGGTCGAGCGACCAGAATATCCGCGTCACCTTGCCGACCAGATTGTCCATCGGCACGAATCCGATCGACGACATCACGAGGCTGTCACTCGAGTTGTCGCGATTGTCGCCGAGCACGAAGAAATGGCCCGGCGGCACGGTGTAGACGTCGGTGTTGTCGTAGTAGCCGTTGTCGACACAGTCCTGCGTCACGTAGGACGCGCCGTTCGGCAGCGTCTCGCGCCAGCGCTTGGCCTTCGCACCGTCATCCACGCCGCAGGTGGAGCCGGCGAATGCCTGCTTCAGAGCGACGCGCGTCACCGGGCGGTCATTGAGGATGAGTTGGCCCTGCCGCATCTGGATGCGATCACTGGGCAGCCCGACCACGCGCTTGACATAGTCGACCGCGGTGTCCTTTGGCGTCCGGAACACGACGACGTCACCATACTCGGGATCGGTGGCCCGGAAACGCCCGGAGATCCACGACGGCGCGAAGGGAAACGAATAACGGCCATAGCCATAGGCATATTTTGCAGCAAAGACGTAGTCGCCGACGACCAGCGTCGGCGTCATCGAGCCGGAAGGGATGTTGAACGGCTGAAACAGGAAGATGCGAAACAGGAACGGCGGCGACCACAGCACCGGAATCAGGAGGATCAGGATGACGATCGCCTTCCATTCCCGCACTTTGGCCTGCGGGTGGATGGTTTCCTGAAGAGTGGTCATGCGCCTGCCCTGATCAAGCCCGTAGTCGTCGCGAGATTACGCAACCCTCGCGCGTACGCAATCCCATAACTTGGTCGCGCCGCGCGCGGATCGCGTTCACGGGTCGCAATCAACCGCGCGCGAGATCGCTGAAGCAGCGGCGGATCCATTCGATGGTGAGCCGCGTCGCCGGATCGCGCTTGAGATGGTTCTGCACCAGCAGCCAGACGTCGCGGCGCCCAGGCAGCAGCGTGGCGCGCAGGCGGCGATCGCCGAGTAAGTCCGCGCAGACATGCTCCGGCAACACGCCGGCGGCCTGATGCGCGCGGATCAGGTTACGGATGACGCGAACGTTGTCGGTAACGCAGCGCGCGTGGGCTTGCTTCATACGCAGGAATTGCATCTCGGGAATGGCACCGAGTTCGTCCGGATAGGCGCACAGCACCGGCTCGCCTTCGGTCGTGACAGGCTCAAAATAATAGAGCTTGACGTCACCGAGCCTGGAGATCGCGAAGTCGCCCTTGTCGGGCTTGCGCAGCCGGATAGCGAGATCGGCTTCCCAGCGCGAGAACTTGACGTTCTCGCTCGAGGTGAGGAATTGCAGCGTCAGGCCGGAATTGGCGCGCAGGAAGTCGCTCGCGCGCGGCGACAGAACCTCCTCGGCAACCGTGTTGGTGGAGGCGATACGCAGGCGTCCCACCGGGCCTGCAAGACTCTCGCCGACGCGACCGATCTCGGCGGCATGTGCGGCCATCGCCTCGACATGCGCCAGCACCGCCTCGCAACTCCGCGTCGGCCGGCGCTGGCCGTCCACCGCATCGAACAGCGGCACGCCGAGATCGCGCTGGATGCGCGCGAGCCTGCGGCCGACGGTGGTCTCGTCGATGCGCAGCCGCGCGCTGGCGCCGGCATAGGTGCCCTCGTCCCTGACCGCGGCGATGATGCGCAGATCGTCCCAGTTCATGGCGATGAGCCTAGCAGGCACGACGGGCTCCTGCAAATTTGCAGCCATATGCTGCAATAGTCCTGCACATTGGCAGGCCGCCGCCGCGCTACTGTGGCGCCATCCGATATGCCTTAGGAAGGCCCGACCCGCATGACCGCCCCAAAAACCCTGCTTGAATTGTCCGGCGCCGATCTCACTCCGCCCAGGCTCGCCGATTCCTGCCTCGTGCTAATCGACATCCAGAACGAATATTGCGCCGGGCCGCTCGCCTTGCCGGACGCGGAGCCCGCAATCGCCGCCGCCGCGCGCCTGCTCGCCCGCGCGAGGGCGAGCGGCGCTGCGATCTTCCATATCGCGCACAAGGGACGTGCCGGCAGCCTGTTCGACCGCGAAGCCGCGCGCGGCGCGATCGTCAGGAACGTGGCGCCGCTCGCCAGCGAAGCCGTGATCGAAAAAGCGCTGCCGAACGCTTTTGCCGGCACCGACCTGCAAGTCCGGCTGGCCGCAACCGGACGCACGAACATCGTGCTGGCCGGTTTCATGACCCATATGTGCATCAGCTCGACCACCCGCGCCGCGCTCGACCTCGGCCTGCGCACGACGATCGCAGCCGATGCCTGCGCCACACGCGATCTTCCCGACGGCCGCGGCGGAGCGCTCTCCGCAAGGATCATCCACGAGGTCGCCCTGGCCGAATTGTCGGACCGGTTTGCGATCATCGCACAAACCGAGACGTTGACCTGAAGGAGCGTAGGCGATGCTGCAACTCTATTTCTCACCGATGGCCTGCTCGCTTGCGAGCCGCATCGCGCTGATGGAAGCGGGCATCGAGGCCCGCTATCATCCGGTCCATCTCCAGACCAAGCAGGTCGTGGACGACGGCAGCGATTTCCTCGGCGTTTCCCCAAAGGGCGCGGTGCCGGTCCTGGTGCTGGAGAATGGCGAACGGCTGACCGAAAGCGCCGCGGTGCTGCAATACATCGCCGACCTAAAGCCGCAGGCGGGCCTTGCACCCGCCTTCGGAAATCCCGACCGGTATCGGCTCCAGGAATGGCTCAGTTTCGTCGGGGCCGAGATCCACAAGGCGTTCCTGTTTCCAACCTTCTGGTACAAGGACGACGCCTCGCTCGCCAAGCCGCGTGCAAGAATAGCGCAGACATTATCGATGCCTGCCGCGCATCTGACGGACCGCGAATTCCTCGTCGGCGACAGCTTCACCGTCGCGGATGCCCATCTCACCTGGGCTTTGCTGTTGCTCCGTCCCGCGGGAATCGACGTCGCGCAATGGCCATCGTTGTCGGCCTATCTCGCGCGCATGCAGGCGCGACCGGCCGTGCGGGACGCGATTGCGACCGAAATGGCCGTCCGCATGACGATGGCGGCGAGCCCGGCGTGACAGGATGTCACGGCCGGGAAATCTGAGCGGTGCTCCGGCAGGGCATTGATGTCGGCGCGGCATGCGCTAATCTGGAGGGATATTTTTCGACATTTCCTTGGAAGGCATTCATGCGTGCTCTTTCCAGATTTTGCCCGGCCGGACTTTGCCTTGCCCTCCTGGTCTGCTGGCTTTCCGTTGCGCCGGCATCGGCGGAAACCCGCGTCGCCCTGGTGATCGGCAATGGCGCCTATGCCAGTACGGCGCAGCTTCCCAACCCGTCGCACGATGCCGAAGACGTCGCCGCCTCGCTCAAGCGCAGCGGCTTCGAGGTGCTCCAGGGCATCGACCTGCGCCAAGCTGACATGCAGGACCTCACCATCCGCTTCGCGCGCGCCGCGAGCAAAGCCGACGTCGCCATGTTCTACTACAGCGGCCATGCGATGCAGTACAACGGCGTGAACTATCTGATGCCTGTCGATGCCGTGCTGAGCGACGAAGCCGACCTGAAGCGCTTCCTGCGGGTGGACGACATCGTGAACGACCTGCAGCAGGCCAAGAACCTGCGCATCCTCATCCTCGATTCCTGCCGCGACAATCCGCTGGCCGAAACCTTGAAACGCTCCGCCGGCATGACGCGCGGCGCCTCGATCGGGCGGGGCCTGTCGAAAGTCGAAGCACCGCGCGGCACGATCGTGTCGTTCTCAACCCAGTCCGGGCAGACGGCGGCCGATGGCAGCGGCCGCAACAGCCCCTATACGACGGCGTTCCTGAAGCACATCGAGGAGCCGCAGGAGATCGGCGAAGTCTTTCGCGACATCAGCAGCGACGTCTACGATTCCAGCGGCAAGACCCAACTCCCGGAGCTGTCGCTGTCGATCATCGGCAAGTTCTACCTGAACGGACCGGTGTCGGTCACGGTGGCGCCGGCGGCGCCACAAGCCGCGCCCCGGGCTGACCCTTGCGCAGCAGCAGAAGCACACTGGAAGGCTGCCGACGGCATCGGCACGCTGGGCGCTTTCGAGGATCACCTCGCGAGATTCCCGAATTGCATCTTCGCCACGCTCGCCAAAGCTCGGATCGAGGGGCTGAAGCAGAAGGTGGCGCTCGCGCCGCCAGGCAACGGCCGGAGCGGCGGAAGCAAGGATTTTGACGGCAGCTGGGACGTGACGTTGAACTGCTTGGCCACCGGCAAGGCGCAGGGCTTCACCAGACCTCTGGTCGCCACCGTCACGAACGGCGTGCTTCATGCCGAGGCGCAGGGTCCGGGCAACAACATCAACCGGCTCGAGATCGACGGCCAGATCCCGGCGGACGGCAAGACCACCTTGAGCGCGCGCGGCACGACGGGAGCGAGCGCGTACACGCTGAACAATCTCGCGCCCGGCTCGCCCTACGCCTTTACCGTCGATGCGCAGTTCGATCGCACCCGCGGCACCGGCAAGCGCAACGAGGCGCGGGCCTGCAATCTGGTTTTCGTCAAACGCTAGCTGCGCATTCCCGGCCGGTCACACGCCCGTCTGGCTGATGAACTTGGTGTTGAAATAACCCTCCATCGCCTCGGTGCCGCCCTCCGAGCCGTAGCCGGAATCCTTGATGCCGCCGAACGGCACTTCGGGCAGCGCCAGACCAAAACTGTTGATCGACATCATGCCGGCTTCGACGGCCGAACCGATCGCGGCCGCCGTCTTGGTCGAGCTTGTGAAGGCGTAGGACGCCAGCCCGAACGGCAAGCGGTTGGCCTCCTCGACAACTTCGTCGAAGGATGAGAAGCGCGAAATCAGCGCGAGCGGGCCGAACGGCTCCTCGTTCATGGCGCGCGCATCCTTCGGCACGTCGCTCACTACGGTCGGCTCGAAGAAATGGCCCTTGTTGCCGACGCGTTTACCGCCGGTCTCGAGCTTTGCACCCTTGCCGACGGCATCCTGCACCATGCCCTCAATGGCGGTGACGCGGCGCGGATTGGCGAGCGAGCCCATTTTGGAGTCGGGATCGAGGCCGTTGCCGACCTTGAACGACTTGGCGCTGTCGACAAATGTGTCGACGAATTCACGGAACACGTCATCCTGGACCAGCATCCGCGTCGGCGAGATGCAAACCTGCCCGGCATTGCGATATTTTGCCGCCGCCAGAATTTTCGCGGCCGATGCGACGTCGGCGTCCTTGAAAACGATCGCCGGCGCATGACCGCCGAGCTCCATGGTGGCACGCTTCATGTGCAGGCCCGCGAGCGCATTGAGCTGCTTGCCGACATGGGTCGAGCCCGTGAACGAGATCTTGCGGATCACCGGATGCGGAATGAGATATTCCGAGATCTCCGAGGGAATACCGTATACAAGGTTGATGACGCCATCGGGCACGCCAGCGTCCGCAAACGCGCGGATCAGCTGTGCGGGCGAGGCCGGCGTCTCCTCCGGGGCCTTGACGATGATCGAGCAGCCGGCGCCGAGTGCGGCGGAGAGCTTGCGCACGACCTGATTGATCGGAAAGTTCCAGGGCGTGAACGCCGCAACCGGGCCGACCGGCTCCTTGATCGCGAGCTGGTAGATGCCCGGCCCACGCGCAGGGATCAGGCGGCCATAGGCGCGTTTGGCTTCCTCCGCAAACCACTCGATCACGTCGGCGGCAGCCATCGCCTCCATCTTGGCCTCGCCAAGAGTCTTGCCCTGTTCCATCGTGAGCAGCGGCGCAATCTCGTCATTGCGCTCGCGCATGATCGCGGCCGCCTTGCGCATGATGCGGCAGCGCTCGAAGGGAGCAACGTTTCGCCAGATCTTGGACCCGGCGCTGGCTGCGGCGAGTGCCTCGTCGAGGTCGGACCGTCCGGCATGGGCGACCGTGCCGATCACCTCTTCAGTCGCGGGATTGCGGACCTCGATCACCTTGCCCGAATGGGCCGGTCGCCATTTGCCGCCAATGAAAAGCTGGGTGTTCGAATAGGCCAACGGATTCTCCTGTGGTCGCTTTTTTCTGCGTTAGGTCGGGATGGGAATAGCTCGGTGACAAATCGCGTCCGCCGCCTTTGTCATCTCCGGCCCCAGATAGGAGCGGAAGCGTGGCTCGGCGACCAGAGCGCCGAAATCGGCCATGCGTGTCACCCCACCGCCGGCCACAAAGAGGAATCGCCCGGCGATCTCGGCAAGGATGTCGAGGTGCCAGGCCGCCGTCGGATGCATGCAGAGAACGACCAGCCGCCCCTCGTCGCGCAGCTTGCGGAAGAAATCGAGCATGAAGCCGATATAGCCATCCTGCAGGTTGAACTGCGGTTCGTCGAACAGGTGAACCAGCGGCGTCCGGGTTGGCGACGGCGCCAGGAAGGCGGACGGAATGCGCTTCCGGAAGCGCCTAACCTGATAGGATTGGTGATAGTGGATCGCGAGCCGGTCGCGCTCGCGATATTTGACACCATGGATATCGGTGCCCGCGACCAGCACGCGCCCGGAGGTCGGGGCGTTCGAGCCCGTCATCATCTCGAACAAGGTCGTCTTGCCGGCGCCATTCGGGCCGACGACACCGACGATATCAGGTTCGTCCAGCGACAGGTTTGCCTGTAGCGTGAATGTCGGTCGGCGGATCACGCGGCCCCGTGTATAGACCTTTCGAACGTCGTCGAGAACGAGCAGCGGTGCGGCCACTTATTGTACTCCCAGCAAGCGCTGACGAAGCCCGCGGTCATCGCGCAAGGCCGCGGCCTCCCCGGTCCAGACGATCCGGCCGCGATCGATCACCGCGGCATGGTCTGCGACCGACAGCGCGATCTCGGCGTTCTGCTCCACGACCAGCGAGGCAATACCCTCATCCTTCATGCGCAGGATCGTCGCAAGCACGTCGCCGACGATTTTCGGCGCCAGTCCCTGGCTCGGCTCGTCGAACAGCACCAGTCCCGGCGAGCCGACCAGCGCGCGGGCGATCGCCACCATCTGCATTTCGCCGCCCGACAGGTTTTCGCAGTCGCGCTCCATGAGATATTCGAGCGGTGAGAAGATCGCAGCGGCCTCCTTGACGCTCCAGTGGCGAAAGCGCGTGCGCTTTTGCGCGATCGACAGGTTGCGCGCAACCGTCAATGTCGGACACAGCCGGCGGTCGTCGGGTACCCAGCCGATGCCGGCGCGCGCAATCTCGTGGGTCGGATCGCGCGTGACGTCGTGACCGTCGAAACAAACGGAGCCGCGGCGCGGACGCGTCAGCCCCAGAATCGAGCGGAGCATGGTCGTCTTGCCGGCGCCGTTAGGGCCGAGCAGCGCAAACACCTTGGCGTGCTCGATGGCAAGCGAGGCGCCGAACAGCGCCTGGGTCTCGCCGTAAAAGGTATCGACCGCGTCCACTTCGAGGATCATGCGAACTTCCCGAGATTGGAGCGCCGCACCCATTCGTTCTGCTGCAGTTCGTGTGGCGTTCCGCGCGCCACCACCTGGCCCCAATGGATGACCGAGATCCGGTCAGCCAACGAGAACAGGAACTCCATATCGTGCTCGATCGCGACGATGGTCAGCCGCCCCTTCAGGCGAGCAATCAGGGCTGCGAGCCGGTGCACCCCGTCGGAGCCGAGGCCGGAGGTCGGCTCGTCCAGGCACACCACCCGGGGCGCCTGCGCCAGGGCGACCGCGATCTCCAGCGCGCGCCGGTCGCCATAGGACAGGTCCTTGGCGCGGATGTCGCCTTTGTCGGCAAGCCCGACTGCCGCCAGCGATTCAGAGGCCTTCGCGGCAAGCCGGCTGTCGCCCGCCGCTGCGCGCGCGACATCGTGGCCACGGGCGCGAAACTCGGGCAAGCCCATCATGACGTTGTCACGCGCGGAGAATTCGTCGAACAGTGTCATGATCTGAAACGAGCGGGCGATGCCCTTGGCGGCGATGCGGTGCGGGCTGAGGCCCGTGACATCCTCGCCGGCGAGCAGGACTCGACCACGATTCGGTTTCACCCGGCCGGTGAGGACATTGAAGAACGTGGTTTTGCCGGCACCGTTCGGGCCCATCACACCGTGAAACTCGCCCTCCGCGACCGCGAGATCGACGCTCTCCAGCACGACGCGGTCGCCGAAGCGGACATGAACGGCCGCGGCTTCGATCATGTTCATCGCCCGCTCCCGAACAGCAGCCGCATCGCCGAGGTACCGCGCTGCCGTAAGGCGCCGAGTGAGTGCTGCTGCACGGCAGCGGATATCGCGCCGGCAATGCCTTCGGGGCGAAACAGCACGATGGCGATGAAGAGCAGACCAAAATAGAGCATCCAGGCATTGGTCAGCGCACCGATCACGTCTCGGGCGGTGAGGAAGAGAAATACGCCAATCACCGGACCCCAGAAGCTGACGAGGCCACCGCCGACGAGCGTCATCATCACGACGTAGCCGGATTGATGCAGGCTCATGACGTCGGGGAATGCGGCGAGCTGCGCCATGGCGAACAATCCGCCGGCAAACCCCGAGACGGCGGCCGACAGCGCAAAGATCGAGACTTTGTAGAGCCACACATTATAGCCGAGATGGCTCGCGCGAATTTCGCTCTGCCTGATCGCAGCGACCACGCGGCCATAGGGCGAGTGCACCAGCCTCCACAATGCGGCGGTGCCGACCGCAAAGACGGCGAGCACGAAATAGTAGAACGCGACATTGTCGTTGAGATCGAACGACACAAGCCCGAAATCGGCCGGCAACCGTTTGATCTTGAGAAGGCCGTCTTCGCCGCCGGTGATCCGGTGCGATTTTATCGCCAACGTCCAGAAGATCTGGCCGAAGGCAATCGTCATGAAGGCATAATAGATGCCGCGCCTGTGCGAGATGAACAGCGCCACCAGCACGCCGGCGAGACCTGCCGCCGCGGCCGCGGCAATCAGGCATATCCAGAGATTGGCGACGATGTCGAACTGACAGAGACCGAACGCGTAGGCGCCGATGCCGAAATAGGCACCATGACCGAACGACGGAAGTCCGGCGGTGCCCAGCACCAGGTTGAATGCGAGCGCATAGAGCGACCAGATCAGGATCTCGATCCCGAGATAGGGATAGAGCCCGATCCGCGTGATCCAGAGCGGCACCGTTGCAAGCACGAGCCAGAGCACCAGCATCGTCGGCGTCACGAGGCGCGCAGCGTCCGGTGAAGATTTTGGTCCCACAATCATTCCCTTTAGGCCTCGAGCACGCTTTTTTTGCCCCAGAGGCCGCGCGCGCGGAACGTCACGACGGCCACGAGCAAGATGTACATCGACAACAGCGACCATTCGGACGCGTAGGCGCCGGCAAGGCCGACACACAGTCCGACCAAAAGACCCGCCACGACCGCACCCCAAAAGCTGCCGACGCCCCCGAGCACGATCACCAGGAACGCAGGAATGACCGCATCGACGCCCATATGCGGGCGAATGCCCCAGATCGGCGCGACGATGATGCCCGCGATCGCGGCCAGCATCGTGCCGAACACGAAGACCAGCATCCGCAACCGCGACAGGTTGATGCCGAGCGCGCGAACGATCTCGCTGTCATGCGCGCCGGCCTTGACCGTCGCACCGAACGAGGTCTTTTCGATCAACAGCCAGACCAGGCCGATGACCCCGGCCGCGATGCCCGCTGCGTAGAAGCGATAGGTCGACCAGATCAGGTCGCCGAACAGGAAGCCGCCGTTGATGGCGGACGGCACCTGCAGCACGTAGTCGCGCGTGCCCCACACCAGGCGGATCATCTCTTCGATCACCATCGCGGCGCCGAAGGTCAGGAGCAGCCCGTAGAGCGGATCCTTGCCGTAAGTGCGCCGCATGCAGAGCTCGATCAGCATGCCGACCAGACTCACGATCACGGGAGCAATGATCAACGTCGCCGCATAGCGCCAGCCGAGCGGCAGCGCGAGCCACGCTTTCGCAAGTTCCATCGGCAATGGAGGGCGCGGCCCCGTGAGCTGCATGGCGACATAAGCCCCGAGCGCGAACAGGGAGCCGTGCGCGAGGTTGATCTGCTCCATCAGCCCGACGATGAGCATGAAGCCGAGTGCGATCAGCGCGAACAACAGGCCGAGCGTCAGGCCGTTGAGGAGATGCGGAAGAAGGTCGAACAAGGTTCTTGGCTCTCGCAACTGGCATGTGTCATCCGGGAGGCTGACGGTCCCGGAGGCGCGCCGCTCGTTCTGCGATGTGACGCACCGTCTCTAGGAGTCGACGGTCGGCACCTGCTCGTAGGGGGTGAGCTTGCACTTGCCGGGTGCCGCATCATCGGCGGCCGATTTCGGCTCCGTCCAGCTGATGATCTCGAACAGATCGGCATTGTCGACCGGCTTGGCGTTGCGCCGCGCCAGATAGATCGTCTGCTGCATCTGGTGCGTCATCGGATCCATGTAGGCGTCGAAATGCTGCATGCGATCGGTCGCCGAGACCTTCAGGTTCTCGAGCTCCTTGATGATCTTGACGTTGTTGGTCGACCCTGCCCGCTCGATCGCACGGAGCAGTTCGCGCGTGGACATGTAGCCGTTGTAGGAGACGTTGCCCGGCACCGGGATCGGGCCGTCCTTGTTGGCGGCCTGCCACTTCTTGACGAATTCGGCGACGCCGGGCAGCGGCAGCTTGTGATACCAAGTGGTGCCGAACACGCCGAACAGGCTGTCAGGCGCACCCCATACGTCGGGCCAGTCCTGCTGGTTGTTGATCCAGGCCGGCTTGCCGTCGAGCTTGAGCTGCGCCACCTGCTCGCGCAATGCCTTGATATCGTCGCCGCCAACGGCGGTCGCCACAACATCGGGCTTGGCCTGCTGGATCTTCAGCAGATAGGCAGTAAAGTCGCGCGTGTTCTGCGGCACCAGCAGATTGTCGAGGATCTTGCCACCGGCGCTCTCGACCTGCGTCCTGGTCGCGGCAGACGTCGTGTGACCCCAGACATAGTCGTTGGTCAGCAGCATCCAGTTCTTGCCGATGGAGTCCACCGCGTTCTTGACCGACGCCTTGGAAAAATTGGTGCCGTTGCCGTCCCATACGAATTTCACGCGCGAGCAGTTCTCCCCGGCTTCGCTGGGCGCGGAGGAATTGGTGTTCATGTAGATCACACCATATTTGCTGGCGACCTGTGTGATGGCGTTGGCGACGCCCGAATGCAGCGCGCCGATCAGGATGGTGCAGTCCTCGCGAGTGATGAAACGTTCCGCGACGCGGCTGCCCGTAGCTGGCGTCGTCTCGGTGTCCGCCGTGATGAAAGTGACCTGGCGCCCAAGTACGCCACCTTTGGCGTTGATCTCGTCGATCGCCATCTTGATGCCGCGGAAATCATCCTGGCCGCTGTTGCCGTATTGACCGCTGGCATCGCACGTCAGGCCCAGCTTGATCGGTTTCGCGCCTTGCGCCCAGGCATGATTCTGCCTCCACGGCCCAAAGAAGCTGCCGGCGCCGCCGATGACGCTCGCCATCAAGCTGCCCTTCAGAACGCTTCGCCGTGAGATCTGACGCCCTCTCATCGTGTCCTCCCGTTTCCGAAGTCTTTTGCTTCTTGTGGGATTAGAATATTCATTCCATATATTATGTAAAGTAGAATATTTGATCCAAATGGTGAAATGCCGTTAAACAGGCGGCCGATCCGGAGATCCGACTCGATGAACAAGGCGGCTGGCGCCATGACTTATGACGAACTGCGCGGCGCGATCGCGCAGCGGCACCGGGCACTGTCCGGCCGGCTGCAGCAGATCGCGGAGTTCGTGCTCGATCACCCGACCGATGTCGCACTCGGCACCGTGGCGGAGGTGGCGCAGCGCTCAGGGGTGCCGCCGTCGGCGATCGTTCGCTTCGCGCATGCGCTCGGGTTCGGCGGCTTCACCGAGATGCAGCAGGTGTTCCGCTCCCGTCTCGTCGCCGGCGTCGCGCCAAGCTACAAGGCGCGCCTCGCCCGCATGAAGAGCCAGGAGAAGTCAGTGCTCGGCCGCCAGCCGGCCGCGGTCTTGTCGCGTTTCGTGTCCGAAGCGCAATCATCGCTGGTCACGCTCAGCCAATCCGTCCATGCGCGCGAACTCGACGCCGCAACCGCGATCCTTGCCAAGGCACGTGACATCTATCTGCTCGGCCTGGGCGGCTCGTTCCCGGTTGCGATCCACCTCGCCTACGTGCTGCGCAAGCTCGGACGGCGCGTCGTCCTGCTCGACGGCCTTGGCGGCAGCATCCACGAGCAGTCGCACGCGGCGACATCAGACGACGCGCTGGTCGCGATCAGCTTCCGAAATTACTATCCGGATACGGCGCGCTTGTTTCCCGAACTCGTCGCGCGGGGCGTGCCCACGATTTCCATCACCGACAGCCTTTTGAGCCCGATCGTCGAGGGCGCGAGCGTCGTGTTCGAGATCCAGGACATGCCTGAGCCCGCGCTGCGTACGCTTGTCGCACCGATGTGCCTCGTGCAGGCGTTGGCGATCGGCCTCGACCTCGCCGCAGACTGACATTCACAACAGGAACAAGATCATGACATCGCATGACACCAACAAGCTTCTGGCAGGCAAAGTTGCACTGGTGACCGGCGCGGGGCGCGGGCTCGGCCGCGCTTTTGCAGAGAAGCTTGCCGCGCTCGGCGCTGACGTCGCCATCCACGGCATGCGCGAGAACGGGCCGGCCGAGTATGGCGAGGGCACCACCCTCACCGCGGTCGCCGTCGAGATCGGCCGCGGCGTTCGCAGCCAGCGCGTGCTCGGCGATCTCACCAAGGGCGAGGACATCGCACGCGTCATCGCGGAGACCGAAGCGGCACTCGGCCCGATCGACATTCTCGTGCACAATGCCGGGGGCGATATCGCGGCCGGCGGCGGCAAGCCCGATCCGAACGATGCGGTGAATATCAAGGAGGCCGACGTGCGCGCGGTGCTGGAGCGCAATCTGCTCTCCACCATCCTGACATGCCAGGCGGTCGCGCGCGGCATGATGGAGCGCCGACGAGGCCGCATCGTGACGCTTGGCTCCGTCGCCGCTTTCAAGGGACGTACCCAAGGCTCGATCTATGCGGTCTCGAAGGCCGGCGTGACCCATTACACGCGATGCCTGGCCGACCAGCTCCGCCCCTACGACGTCGCCGTCAACTGCATCGCGCCCGGAGATACCCGCACCGGCCGCTTCCTCGGAACGCGTGCAGTCGACCCCGACAGAATGGTCGAGACCGGCACGCTCGACCGGATCGCAACCGTCGACGAGGTCGCGCGCGTTGTCGAATTCTTCGCAGGGCCCATGGGCGCCTTCGTTTCCGGTCAGGTGCTGCGGATCGACGGCGGCGGGCAGTGCTGGCCGGGCTAAAACGCACGCGCGAAGCGAAACAGAAAAGGGCCGCTGCAAGCGGCCCTTTGCGTGATCTCGAATTGACTGAGCCTAGTCCACGCGCGCCAGCACCGCGAGCTTGCGGATGCCCTTGTTGCGGTAGGCGTCGAGGAACGCGTAATAATCCTTGAACGACACGCAGCCGTTGGAATCGCCGTTGGGCCCGAGCATGAAGGTATGCGCGAGCAGGCCGTCGCGGCCGTAGATCGCGCTCTCACCGCCAATCGGGGTCAGGCGCAGCGCAGGCACGCCGTGAAACAGCGCCTCGCGCGGTTTCAGCGTGTAGATATGCGGCGGCGTCACACCGCGCATGCGGACGCGCGAGGAGCGCGGGTCGTCGAGGTTGGAACCGAGGCCGGAATGCGCCTCGAGCTTGGTGCCGTCGGGCAAGTAAACCGTTTTAGCGGAGATGTCGTAGACCGCGGTGTCACGCTCATAGGGCGCCGAACCGCCGAGCATGGGGTTCTGCTCCCTCGGCGCGATGGAGGCGGTCACGCTGGCGTCGGCCGAGGCATAGGCGAGCAGCCCACCGGACGGCTCGCGCTTGCCCCAGAGCTTTTCCACCATCGACTGGCGCGGTCCGGTAATCGACATCACCGCAGCCTTGGCGCGATCGGCAATCGATTTTGGCTTCGCCTCAGGCGCCGGCACGATCTCGGCCGGATCTGCCGAGGCAAGCTGCAGCGGCGCGTCAGCGCCGCGCTTGGACTTCGCAGCGTCAGCGATCTTGGCGGGACCTGGCTTCAGGACTTCCGCGACCCTCGCGATCACGCTCGGCTTCGGCGCGTCCTTGGCTTCGGCGACCTTGGTTGCGGGCGCGGCGCTGGCCGCATTCGATGTCACGCCTTGGGTCGCAGCCGCGGCAAAGCGATCGTTGAACATCTCGCGCGAGATCGGCGCTGCCACCTGCAAGCGGTCGGGCAAGAGCGCAAAGGCGTCCTTGACGGCCTCACCGGCCTCGCGCAGCGCGACCCTGGGCGCCCGCTTGATCACGGGCTCGTCGTAGCCGCTGCTGCCGACGGTCGGATAGACGCTGGCGGCAAAGATGTTGCTGTAGATGGTCCAGCCGGCGCCAAGCACGACGCAGCCGATCACGGCGGCGCCAAGCACGTTTTGGGTGGTCATTTTCCGGGAAGGCTTCCGATAGGAATTGCTCGAGAATCCTTTGGACTTTCGTGCCGCGATGCCTTGCGCAGCGATACTCGTACTCATTCGCCTTGCGTCCAGAACGGTGTCACTCGGTCCCCCTTCGAAGCGCCGCTGGTCACGATCCGGGAACAGCATCTCGCAGAGGGTCGGAGCGTCATTAAGGCCACTTTTAGTTAAATGCGGATTAAGTTCGGGCGGATGTGAGGCAACCCGTTGGGGTGTCCCATTTCGAGAAAAAAGCCCGCAGAACTACGGACTTAAGGGCGTCTGTTAACTATAATTCTCGGCGGGATTGGCGTTGCCGGCGACCGTCTCCGGCCGCATCTCTAAGGCCATCCAACCAAGTCGTTTTCGTGGTGTTCAATACCCGGAAGATAGCGGGGGAAGCGTTGCGCGAGGCTGGTGTGCAAGCACCCTCTGCTCCGCAGCCGCAGCGCGGTTGTCAGCAGCTACACCGCGCACGCGAGCAGGTGCCCTGACCGAAAGTTGATCGCACCGCACTGGAAAAGGCCGCAGCGAGAAAATAGCTACGGCAACCGGCACTTTTCAGCAGCCTCTGCGTGTGATACGGTACCGTATCAAGATCGCCTTGAACTGTGCCGAGCACGCAAACGGAGGCTGGCATGAGAGAGTTCGTGCGCGCAGGGTTTTTCGCTCTGGCGGGGTCGTTTCTGTTGATCGGACACGCGATTGCCCAGCCTGCCGCCAATGTGGGCTGCACGGCGACGCCATCTGCTGCCGGTACGCAGACCTGGCGCTGCGACAACGGCATCACGATCGTTGCCGAAAGCGGTGCCAGATTTGAACTTAAGGACGCTAACCGCGACGGACATATAGACTCGGTGGAGTTGAGCAGCAAAGCGCTGCTGGTCGAGGTGCCCAAGAAGCCCGGCGGCAATCCCTTCAAGGTGCTGACGCCGCAGGCGATCGCCGCGGTGCGCGGCACGAAATGGGCGGTCGATGTCGCAGAGGCCAAGACCTCCGTCTTCGTGGCTGACGGCCGTGTCGGCGTGAGCCGAAGGAATGGTGGGCGCAGCGTGGTATTAGACCGTGGCCAAGGCGTCGACGTGGAAGCCACAGGCCCGTTGACGGTCAAGACATGGGGCCAGCCGCGCGTCGACGCGTTGATGGCAAGACTTGGTCAGTAAGACTTGGCCAATGGTTCGGGTCACCTGGGCGCGGCGAACAGCATTTGGACGATAGAGAAATTGCAACACGACCACATGAGTAGCCGACGCGTTCAGATCCTGGTGGCACTCGTCCTCACCGCACTGTGGGGCGCGGGCATCTATGCCGGTCACGCCAACGGTCATCTGCGGTTTCTCGATCGCCTCGAGGCGACGCTGACGGATTGGCGGACGCAGGTCCGCGGCGTGCGGGTTCCGCCCGATCTCGTCACCATCGTCGCGATCGACGACACCGTCGTGAAGCGCGGCGGCAGCTATCCGCTGCCGCGCGCCGATCTCGCCCGCGTCGTCGACACCATCGTGCAGTTCAAGCCGAAGGTCGTCGCGATCGACCTGCTGCTGGTCGATCGCAGCGCTGCGATCGGCGACGCTACGCTGGCAAATACGCTGGCTACGGGTCCCATCGTCCTTGCCGCCGCAGCGATCTTCCCGTCCGCCAGCGAGACCGTGGAGACCAGCGGCCAAGGCCCCCTCGCCGCGCTGCCGCAGGCCGAGCGCTTCCTGCTGCCCTTGCCGGCGTTCGCCGATCATGCCGAGGTCGGCGTCGTCAATGTTGCGACCGGACAATCGGGCTCGCCGCTCTCGGTGCCGATGCTGTTCCGGACGAGCGACAAGGTCGAGCTGTCCTTTCCGTTGCGGGTCGCGGCGCGCGCGCTCGACAAGTCGCTGACGATCGCGCCGGACCATCTGATGCTCGGCGACCGCGCGGTGCCCACCGATGCCGACTTCGCGCTACCGATCACCTATTACGGCCCGCGCCGGACCATCCGCACCGTCAGCGCACAGAGCATCTTCGACGGCACGTTAAGTCGCGCGGCGATCGAGAACCGGATCGTCGTGATCGGGGCCTCGGTCGCCGGCGGCGGTGATTTTTACCCAACACCGTTCGATTCTCTAATGCCCGGCGTCGAAGTGGTCTCCACCGCGATCACCCATCTCGTCGCCGGGGACAGCATCGTGCGCGACCGCAAGGTCCACATCGCCGACGCGCTCATCGCGATCCTGCTGCCGGTGCTGCTGGTGGGCCTGCTCGCCTGGCGGCGCAGCGCGCTCGGCATCGTCGCCGCGGCCGCGGTGATGATCGCCTGGGCCGGGTTCAATCTGTTTGCGTTCACGCATGGCGTCTGGTTGAACGCCGCGAGCACGCTCGCCGCGGCAGTGCCGCCGGTTGCGGTCTTTGCCGGCGTGCAATTGTGGGCGGGAGGCCGCCGCACGCAATATTTTGCCGCCAAGAGCCGGTCGCTCGCGCAATTCCAGGCGCCGGCCGTGCAGGAGTGGCTGGCGCGGGATCCGAATTTCCTGTCAACACCCGTCCGGCAGGACGCAGCAATGGTCTTCATCGATCTCTCCGGCTTCACGGCGCTGAGCGAGCGGATCGATCCGGGTGAACTCCAGGACATTCTGAAGGCGTTTCACGCGCTGATCGAGAAGACCGCGGTCGATTGCGGCGGCATGATCAGCGGCTTTCTCGGTGACGGCGCCATGATCCTGTTCGGCCTGCCCGGCGCGATGCCCGACGACGCCGCACGCGCGCTGAAATGCGCGATCGACCTGCACCGCGGCGTCGAGCGCTGGATCGCGTGGTTGCCGCCAGCGATCAGGGATCAGCTCGGCTTCAAGATCGGCGCGCATTTCGGCCCGATCGTCGCCTCCCGCCTCGGCGAAAGCCATCAGCACATCACGGCGACGGGCGACACCGTCAACGTCGCGAGCCGGTTGATGGAGGTCGCTGCTAAAAACGGCGCGCGTCTCGCGCTCAGCGATACGCTGCTGGATGCGGCCGATTTCCAGGGCGCTCCCCACGGCGTTCTGTCGGGCCCCCTGCTCACGCAGGTCCGCGGCCGCTCCGGCGTCGTGAGCGTCTGGTTCTGGCGCGACCAGGACAGGCCGAACCAGGCCTCGACCAAGGCCGAGATGATCAACTGAACTTTCGTCGTCGTTCCGAGGAGAGCTACCGCGCTTCCGGCGGCGGCGAGCGGTCCAGCACGTCGCCCTTGGCGCCTTCGAGCAGATCGATGCTGTAAGTCTCGATCACGAGCGGGCCGCGCTTGCGCTGCAATTGCGCGACCTGCGTCACCTTGGCAAAGAGATCGTGGACGGCGGGATGGCCGTCAGAGCGCAGCTCGTCGACATAGATCAGTTTGCCCGCAAGCAGCTTTGGATCCGGCTCGGGCATGTTGGCCCAGCGGATGCGCTGGTTTTGCTGCGCCACGCAGCTGCCGCGCGGCAGATAGAAGGCGAGCCAGCCCGTCGTGCCGTAGTCCGGGGCAAGCACGCAGGTCGCGCCATTGCGAGCTCGCACCGCTTCGATTTCGGCAGCGAGCTCGCGCCAGCCGACGCCGACGCTACGCACGGTCGCATCGCGGCGATAGCCGGACAGCCAGCCGGTATTAGCCTGCACGATCAGCGCGGCAAACATCACGATGCCGGTGGGTGCGGCCCAGCGCAGGCAGAAATCCACCAGGCGACGCTGCCGCGGCTTCCACTGCACCAGATTGGCGGCGGCGGCCGCCGCGATGACGAAAGGCGGATAGACCGGCGCGAACCAGTTGGCCTCGACGCGGGCATGCAGCGAATGCCAGACGAAATAGGCGACGATGGTCCAGAACATCGTCTCGATCAGCACGCGCGAGGCGAGTGCGCCGGCCCGGCGCCAGGTCAGCGCGTGCAGCCCCATCGCGCCGAGGATGAACACCAGCGGGGTTGCGAACGCGATCTGCGTCGGAATCAGCTCGGCGATGAAGACCGGACGAAAATCCTCGATCCTGGCGCGCCCGAGCTGCTTTGCGAACGAGACCCATTGATGATCGGCATTCCAGAGGATCACCGGCGAGAACAACGCGAGCGCAACGAAACCGCCCAGATACGGCCAGGGCGAGAGAAACCAGTGCCGCAGTTTCGGCACGGCAGCGATCCAGATCAGGATCGCCAGCCCGAAGAACATCGCGGTGTATTTGGACAGGAGCGCCGCACCGACGGCTGCGCCGACCGCGAGCCACCAGATGCCGCGGCCGCTCTCCAGCACCTTGGCGAGAAAGAACAGCACGAAGCTGGAGGCAACCAGAAGCGGCGCATCGGGCGTGACAATCAGCGTGCCGACCGAGGCCAGCAGCGTTACATTGAGCAGGATGGCGCTGGTCGCGGCCACCCGCGCGCCGCCGATCAGGATCGCGGCGGAGCGATAGACCGCATAGCTCATCGGCAGCGCGAGCAGGATCGAGACCACGCGAACGCCGAGTTCGGTGTCGCCCGCGATCAGGGTACCGGCGCGGATGACGTAGGCAACCATCGGCGGGTGGTCGTAATATCCCCCAGCGAGGTTCTGCGACCACATCCAGTAATAGGCTTCGTCGAAGGTGATCGGCGTGACGGCGGCTGCGACGAGCCGCAAGCCGACCAGCGCAAGGATCACCAGCGCGGTATTGCGGACGATCCGCGCATCAGCCCCGCCCATCGTGAGCTATTTCTTGCGCCAGACGAACAGTCCGGACATCGCGTAGTTCCACACCACGCCCATCAGCGCCCCGGCCGCACCCGCAAGCCACCAGATCGGCTCCTGGTCGTAGACCGAGAAGGCGACGCCGACATTGGCCAGCAGGCCGACGCTGCACACGATGTAGAACGCGATCAGGCCGCGCAGCAGCGCAAAGCCCTTCAGCCGCTGGTCGCGATAGGTGAGGAAGTTGTTGAGAACGAAATTGCTGGTCATCGCGACGATGGCGCCGGAGGCCTGCGCTTCCGCGAACGGCTCCTTGAACAGCTCGAGCGATATGAACAGGGTGGTGAGATGCACCACGAGGCCGATCCCGCCGACCATCGCGAACAGCAGGAAACGTAACGAGACAGCATCGTTGGTGAACTTCGCCAGAACGAGGCCGAGAAAATCCAGCGCGACCATGGAATCGAGCTTGCTTTCGCCGTGCTGGCGCTCGCCGAACGTGTAGGGAATTTCGATGGCGCGCAAGGTGCCGTTAGCGCTTGCGACGAGGTCGAGCAGGATCTTGAAGCCGTGCACGGAAAGTTTCGGCGCCAGCTGCTCGAAGCGGTCGCGGCGAACCATGAAGAAGCCGCTCATGGGATCGGCGATCTCGACCCGCAGCGCTTTCCTGGCGAGTTCCGTTGCCAGCGCGCTGGCGCCGGCGCGCTGCTTGTTGAAGCCTTCGCTCTTGTAGCCCTCGATGTAGCGGCTGCCGACCACGAGCTCGGCCTGCCCGCTCGCGAGCAGCGACAGCATCTTCGGCAGTTGCGTCTCGTCGTGCTGGAGGTCGGCGTCGATCACGGCCGCATAGGGCGCGCTGGAGGCTAGGATGCCCTCGATGCAGGCCCCCGACAGGCCGCGGCGGCCGATACGGCGGACACAGCGCACGCGGCTATCGCGCTGGGCCAGCGCGCGCACGACGTCCCAGGTGCCATCAGGCGAATTATCGTCGACGAACACGACCTCCCAGGCGATGCCGGCCAGCACGGCCTCCAGCCGCCGGTACAGCACCGTGACATTGTCGCGTTCGTTGAAGGTCGGGACGACGACCGACAATTCGGGCGCCGGCGAAGCCTTCTGTGGGATGTCGGAGCCCGGTCTGATCGCTTCATTCATGACGGCAGCGTATATCCGCCGCGTCCTGTGCTGCCAAGAACTTGCGCCAGCAAGCCAGGGTTTCTCTGGGGGGCGGCCCCAAAAGGGGCCCAAAATGCCAACGACCCCGGAACGGCGGGCCGCGCGTACATCCGGCGCAGCCTGTGCTATTCCAAGGTCGTTCCAGCGCCGGAGTTTTTCGCTCAACGTCGCCGTTAGAAGCTAAATGGGAACGGTAACGCCGCTTTACAAGGGGCGGAAGAGGCCTTTTTCACGCGCTTACTGGTTCGGGACTTCCTTGATCACCGGCCCTCGCGGCACGGGCGCGGCAGGGGCCGCCGGCGCCGCAGCCCCGGCCGGCTCGGCCTTCGCAGGTTTGGGCGGCTTGCCGTACTGGCCGATCGGCCCAAAGACGACGGCCATCGCAAGCACGATCGCCGCGACGATCGCGCCCAAAATGCCCCCCACCGACTCAGACGACATGGAAACCCATCCCTGTTCCAGATGCGCCCAGTGATACCATGGATGAGCGCGCTGCCGGAAGGGCTTGTCGGACGCACCGGTTCAATGGGCTATTTCTGCGGCGGCTTGTGCTTGGCGAAGGCCGTCACGATGTCCTTCTGCGCCGCCTCCACCGCCCTGTTCGCGGTCGCGAGATGGGCGCCGGCATCAATATCCGGATATTGCGTGGTGAGATAATCGAGCAGTGCCACCCGGTAGTATTGTCGCTCCGACGGACAGGCTCCGGCGACGGAGCGGCCAAAATCCTGTTCCGACAGGCCCTGATTGCCGACGCGCGAATATTCCCGCGCCAGGCAATGCCAATAATCGTCGCGGCCCTGCGTGGCGAGCTTCTGCGCACCCTTGGCATCGTCATCGTCGGCCATAACTGAAGATATCATGGCAGCAGATGTCATCATGACGAGCGCCGCTCCCACCATCAGCATCCGCATCTTGTTCTCCTTTTTTCGCAGATCCTATCGCGAGCTTAGACGGGACGTCGCAACTGGCCAATCACAACTGGTTTGATTAGGATGGAGGCCCTCCTCCCGCATCCGAGATCCTCCCGTGGCCAAAGCAAAAACCGCGTCCAAAAAATCCGGCAACATCTTCATCGGCATCGGCGGCTGGACCTTCGAGCCATGGCGCGGGGTGTTCTATCCGGAGAAGCTCACGCAAGCCAAGGAGCTGTCCTACGCCGCCTCGAAGCTGACCTCGATCGAGATCAACGGGACTTATTACGGCTCGCAGAAACCGGAGAGCTTTCGCAAATGGGCGAGCGAGGTGCCTGATGGTTTCGTGTTCTCGGTGAAGGGGCCGCGCTTCGCCACCAACCGGCGCGTGCTGGCCGAGGCCGGGGATTCCATCAAGCGTTTCTATGATTCCGGCGTGCTGGAACTCGGCGATCATCTTGGGCCGGTGCTGTGGCAGTTTGCGCCGACCAAAAAATTCGACGGCGCCGATTTCGGAAAATTCCTCGAGCTGTTGCCGCGCAAGCTCGAGGGACGCGCGCTGCGCCACGTCGTCGAGGTCCGTCACGACAGTTTCTGCACGTCGGATTTCGTCGCGCTGATCCGCGAATTCGAGACGCCCGTCGTGTTCGCCGAGCACGGCAAATATCCGGCGATCGCCGACGTCGCCGGCGATTTCGTCTATGCGCGACTGCAGAAGGGCAATGACGAGATCAAGACCTGCTATCCGCCGAAGCAGCTCGATGCCTGGGCCAAGCGCTTTCAGGACTGGGCCGAGGGAAGCGAACCCGACGACCTGCCGAAGGTCGACAAGGCCAAGCCGAAGAAGGAGCCGCGCGACGTGTTCGCCTATGTCATCCACGAGGGCAAGGTGCGCGCGCCAGCCGGCGCGATGGAACTGATCGCACGGGTGAGCTGAGGTATTTCGCTAAAGGTGTCTCATGGCAAAGGCAAAAAAGCTCTTCACCATCGGCTATGAGCAGACGCCGCCGAAGGCAGTGCTCGACGAGCTGGAGCAATCCGGCGTCAAGCTCGTCGTCGACGTGCGCGCGGTGACGTCATCGCGCCGGCCCGGCTTTTCCAAGAGGCAGCTCGCCGCAGGCCTCGATGAACGCGGCATCGCCTATGTCCATCTGGCAGCGCTCGGCACGCCCAAGGAAGGCCGCCTCGCCGCCCGCAGCGGGCAATACGATGTACTGGAGAAGGTTTTCTCAAAGCACCTGAAGACGCCGGAGGCCAGGGAGCAGATGGACGAGCTCTCGGCGCTGGTGAAGAAAGCCGGTCCCGTCTGCCTGCTTTGCTACGAGCGCGACCACACCCATTGCCACCGCCAGATGATCGCGGAGATCATCGAGGAGCGCGATGGGGTAACGGTGAAGAATTTGGCGGGACGGCAGGCCTGAACGACTCTCTCCGTCATGGCCGGGCCTGTCCCGGCCATCCACGCCTTGCCACGCAGCACGAAGAACGTGGATGCCCGGGCCTTCGCCTCGCCGAAGCGGCTTCGGCCGCGCAGGCGGGACAAGCCCGGGCATGACGATGGAATAGAGAGCTAACCCTCCCCATCAAGCCTCAACGTCCCTTCCATCATCTGCACGCAGCTGCCGCCGACATGGGCGGAGACGATCTTGCCGTCCTGCTTGCGCACGCGCGTCTGCAGGATGCTGGGCCGGCCCATGTCAAAGCCCTGGCCGACCGTGAGCCTCAACTCGCCGTCGCGCCTGGGATCGAGATCGGCGAACAGCGCGGCGGCTGCGACGGTTGCGCTGCCGGTCGCGGGATCCTCGGTGAGGCCGCTGGCGCCGCGCATGAACATGCGCGCCTGGCGCTCACATGGCGCCTCCGCTGCGGGCACGTCACGGGTATAAAACCACACCGAGCGGGCGCCATCGCGTGGCAATATCTTGCCATAGGCCGCGGCATCCGGCCGGGCCCGCTTCAGCGCCTCGCGCGAATGCAGCTCCAGCACGAGAAACGCGTTTCCGACGGTGACGACGTGCGCTGCGTGGTTGTCGGTCTTGATGTCATCCGCGCCGAGCGAGATGCAACTCGCGGCTTCAGCAGGTGACAGTGGCGCATACCGCGCCAGCGGCTGCGGCGCGGTCAGCTCCGTTCTGACCACCCGGCCCTGCTCCCGCACGATCTCGACCGGCACGAGCCCCGCCTTCTCCTCGAACAGCAGGCGAGGTTTCGGCTCCTTCGCCAGCGACGCCAGCACGAAGGCTGTGCCGACATTGGGATGACCGGCAAAGGCGATCTCCAACACCGGCGTGAAGATGCGCACTTCGGCGTCGTTGGCCTTATCGCGCGGCGGCAGTACGAAGGTCGTCTCCGAATAGTTGAACTCGGTCGCGATCGCCTGCATCTGCTGCGTGGAGAGCCCGCCGGCATCCAGCACCACGGCGAGCTGGTTGCCGCCGAAGGCGCGGTCGGTGAACACGTCGACGGTGATGTAGCGGCGCTGCATCTTCGCTTCCTCTTCACGCAAGCGCAGCCTCGGTCGGCTGCATCGCCGGCACTCTACAAGCCGGCGACATCGCCCGTCATGCCCCAAAATAGAGTGCAATCGGAGCAATCGCGGAAGACGGATCAAAAGCGGCAGAGCGAACGTGGCGATGCGAGCACTTGCGCGCGTTCACTCTGATCGACGATCAGCCCATCGATAAATCGCCGGTTCTTCGCGTAGCTTTGCGCCTTCTCGAACTGCGTGTGCGGCCAGTCGCTGCCCCAGAGCAGTCGATCGAGGCCGTACGCGTTGCGCAGCAGCGGGTAGGCCGTCTTCGCAAAATCTTCGCCGGCCGCGCCGTTGCGATACGGCGCCGAATCTACTCGGCCTCCAGCGCGAGATCCCGCGCAGTCCGCCATCAGCGTTCGCGACGCCGGGCTGGCGGACTTCACCGGCCCGGCTTCGTCTCTGCCGCGAGTTAGTACGCGGACGCCGTGTTGGGCAGGCAAGGCGGCTGTGCGTAAGGCGCAGAGGCATACGCGCCTGCTGCCGGAGCCCTGACGCAGTCGGCCGCCACGTGAGTTGCGGCGCGGCGCGGCACGCTGTCCCGCGCCGCTGCGGCCTGGCTTTGGGTGACAGCGGCGATCAGGGCGGCTGCAACAAGGATCGATCGAGTCATTGGCTTTCTCCGGGTAACAAAGGGAAGCTGAGATTTTCGGCTTCCACCGTGCAAGACCCAAAGCTACCAAGGATATTTCATCACGCGCCTTCAACGAAACGCGAGCCGCTTCAACGAAACGCGACTCACAAGTGAAGGCGCAGGCGGCGGCCCTCACCCCAGTTGAAACACCGCCACCTTCTGCTCATAGCCGCGCACCTCGACCTCCCCAAGCGACACCGCATCGTCGCCGTCCTCGCCCAGCGCCTCGCGGACCGCCGCCGAGATCAAGAGCTGCGAGCCGAACTCCTTGTTCAGCGCCTCCAGCCGGGAGGCGAAGTTCACGGTGTCTCCGATGACAGTGTATTCCTTGCGCCGGGGCGAGCCGATATTGCCGGCGACGACCTCGCCGAAATGGATGCCGATTCCGATTCTGAGCGGCCAGCTCGTCTGCGCGTTGATGCGCGCCATCGCGGTCAGCATCTCGCGGCCCGCGGCGACCGCGCGGTGCGCGGCGTCGGAGGTCTCCAGCGGCGCGCCGAACAGGGCCAGAAAGCCGTCGCCCAAAAACTTGTTCACGATGCCCCCCTCGCGGTCGAGAATGTCGACCAGGACGGCGAAGGCGCCGTCGAGCCGGTCGACCACCTCCTGCGGGGTGCGCGACTGCGCGCCGGCGGTGAAGCCGCGGAAATCGACGAACATCACGGCGACGCGGCGGAGGTCGCCGGCGACGCTCGTCCCCGCCGCCATCAGCCGCTCCACGACCTGTGGCGACACGTGCTGACCGAACAGGTTGGTCACCCGGTCGCGCGCGGTCGCTGCGGCAATGCTTGCGGCGAACTGGCGGCGGAGCTGCGCACCGACCGCGCCTGCAAGCACGCCGCAGATCAGGATGATGGTGCTTCGAACCGCGTGGAAATAGATCTGCGGCTCGCCGCTCCCGCTCGCGGGATCGAAGATCAGCGCCACAGCGAGCAACTCACCCGCAGCGACGAAGCCGGTGAAGGTGGACAGCCAGAAGTCGAGCCGCAGGGTCGAGAGGATGACGAAAATGAAATAGATCAGCGGCACGACGAAGCCGAGCGCCTGGCTCGCGCCCATGCTGCGGATCTGCAGGATCAGGATGACGGTCGGCAGCGAGGTCTCGATCAGCGCGCCGATATAGCGCCGGATCACCGGCAGATCGCGGTCGAGCTTGAGGTTTCGCCTGATCTGGCTGTGGACCCAGACCTCGAACAGGATGAAGCCGGTCAGGAGACCATAGACCTCGGCAAGCCCCTCCGTGCCCCGCCAGACCCGCTGCACCACGGAGGAATTGACGAGGTAGATCGCGGTGAGGAACACGACGATGACGCAGCCCGTCGTGATCAGCGCCCTCACTCGCACGAGCTCGGTGCGCAGCACCTCGCGCGTCAGCTCGCGCTCGAAGTCTTCGGACATCACGGCATGCTGCCGGGCCTTCCTGCTCGCAAAACTGACCATTCCGCCCCCTTGATTCCAGGGGCATCTTGCCTCAATCCAGCGTGCGGCGGAAGCGCGTCACGGCGATGGTCATGGCGAGCAGCATCAGGACCGCCAGCGCCAACGCGTCGAAACGCAAATTTTGCATGCTCGCACCCTTCAGCATGATGGCGCGGACGATGCGCAAATAATGCGTCAGCGGCAGGCACTCACCGACATATTGCGCCCAGGCCGGCATCCCGGCGAACGGGAACATGAATCCGGACAGCAAGATGCTCGGCAGGAAGAACATCATCGACATCTGCATCGCCTGGAGCTGGTTTTGCACCAGCGTCGAGATCGTGTACCCGATCGCCAGATTGGTCGTGATGAAGAGCGCCGAGAGCAGCGCCAGCAGGAACAGATTTCCGAGCACCGGCACGCCAAACAGGCCGACCCCGATGCCAATGATGAGGAACGCCTGCACGAACCCGACCAGCACGTAGGGAATGATCTTGCCGAACATCACCTCGACCGGCTTGATCGGCATCGACAGCAGGCTCTCCATCGTGCCGCGCTCGACCTCGCGCGTGACCGAGAGCGCGGTGAAGATCAGCATGGTCATGGTCAGGATGGTGCCGACGAGGCCCGGCACGATGTTGAGGCTCGACGCGGCGGCGGGGTTGTAGCGGGCGTGCGCGCGGATCTCGAACGGCATCTCCGGGGGATCTCCGATGTAGAGATCGTGCTTGAGTGCGGTCTGCACGACCATGCCGAGCGAGCCGATCGCCGCGCTCGCCGCCACTGGATCGGTGGCGTCAGCCGCGACCAGCAGCGCCGGCTTATCGCCGCGCCGCACTGCCCGCTCGAAGCCGCGCGGGATCTCGACGCCGAACAGAACCTTGCCGGATTTCAGGAGATTGTCGAAATCTTCGACGTCGTGGACTTCGTAGAGAAAGCGGAAATAGGCGGTGTTCTCCAGCGCCTTCAGGATCGAGCGTGCGAGATCGGAATCCTCCTGAAGCAGCACCGCGCTCGGCAGATTGTGCGGCGTGGTGTTGATGGCATAGCCGAACAAGAGCAGCTGCATCACAGGCAGCATCACGATCATCGCAAATGACACGCGGTCGCGCTTGAGCTGGATGAACTCCTTGATCAGCATCGCATAGGAGCGCCTCCAGAAGCCGAAGCGCTCCCGGATCGCGTGCTGGGGTTCAGGATGATCGACCGCGCTCATTGGAAATTGTCCTTGGAACGGCTCATCAATTCGATAAACACGTCTTCCAGTGACGGCGATGATTTGTGCCAATGCAGTCCGCTTTTTTCGCGCCACGGCGCGATGCTGGCCTCGAGCGCGGCGACGTCGCGGCCGGAGACGTGCAGCGACGTGCCGAACGGCGCCACCATGTCGATTCCCGGCTTGCCGGTGAGCGCAGCCGTGAGCTCGTTCAGGTCCTCGCCCGTCACGGTGTAGGTCGTCAACGCGGATTTCGCGATCACCTCGTCCACGGTGCCATGCACGAGCAGATGGCCATAGGCGATATAAGCAATCTCGTGACAGCGCTCGGCCTCGTCCATGTAGTGGGTCGAGACCAGCACGGTGAGACCGTCGGCCGCGAGTGCATGAATCTCGTTCCAGAAATCGCGCCGCGCTTTGGGATCGACGCCGGCGGTCGGCTCGTCGAGCAGCAGCAGTTTCGGACCGGGCAATGTGCAGGCACCTAGCGCCAACCGCTGCTTCCAGCCGCCGGAGAGTTCGCCCGCGAGCTGTTCCTCGCGCCCCGAGAGCCCGATCCGCTTGATCATGTCGCGCGCGGCGCCGCGGGCGTCGGCAAGGCCATAGAGCCGCGCGACGAATTCGAGATTCTCGCGCACCGACAGGTCCTGATACAGGCTGAACCGCTGGGTCATGTAGCCGACCTGGCGCTTGATCTTTTCGGCGTCCTTCAGGATGTCGTAGCCGAGGCAGGTGCCCTCGCCGCTGTCGGGTGTGAGCAGGCCGCAGAGGATGCGGATGGTCGTCGTCTTGCCGGAGCCGTTCGGCCCGAGGAAGCCGTAGATCGAGCCGCGTTTCACCTGCATCGACAGATCGTGCACGACCTCCCGGCCGCCGAACGACTTGGTCAGGCCCTTGACGTCGATCGCGATGCCATTGCCGCTCATCGTTTGTCCGCCACCGGAGTTTTTGGATTGAGATAGACGTCGATCGGCTGTCCGACGCGCAAGGCGTCGGGACGCGAAGGCCGCGCCTGGATCAGATAGACGAGCTTGTTGCGCTCCTCGAGGCTGTAAATGACAGGCGGCGTGTATTCGGCCGAGGTTGCGATGAAATAGATCTTTGCGGTGAGATCGGCGGCGCAATTGTCGCACGCGATCCGCACCGTATCGCCGATCGCAAGCTTCGGCAGCTCGGTCTCCGGCACGAAGAAGCGCAGCTTCATGTTGCCGGGCGGCATGATCGAGAGCACGGGCCGCTGGGCCGCCACCATCTCGCCCTCGCGAAAATAGATCTGCTGGATGGTGCCGGCGACCGGCGCAAAGCCCTTGCGCCGCGCCATCCGCGTCTCCGAGGTCGCCACCCGCGCCTCGGCGACGCGCAAGGCGGAGACGGCCGAGTCGAGATTGGCCTGCGTGCCCGAGCCGGTCTTGCTCAGCGAAGCCGCGCGATCGTAGGTTTGCTGCGCATTCGCCAGCGTCGCCTTGTTCTGGTTGAGATCGGCAAGCTGGAGATCGTCGTCGACGGAATAGAGGTGATCGCCGACCTTGACCTGATCGCCCTCGCGGACGTTGAGCTTCGTCACGCGACCCGCCTCGTCTGGGCTAACGAAGATCATGTCAGCCTCGACCCAGCCCTGGAAGCCGGGATCACGCTTGTCTTTGCAGCCGGCAAGCCCGGTCGCGAGGACCGCGATCAATGCGAGTACAGAAATTGCTTGCGACGACCTCATGTCGTGCTCCGTTCGCCAAAAATCAAATCGAGATGAACGCGCAGCATGTCCTGCGCGTCGAGCGGCGCGTGCCGCGCAAACAGGCTCTGCCAGATCACCGCGATCATCGCGGGTGCGACCAGGATCTGCGGGTAATGCGCCAGGTTCTTCTGGCGGATCTCGCCGCGGGCGATGCCGAGCTCGATCAGGGCGCGCATGGCGGAGATGCCGCGCGAGACGACCTCGCGGTAGTAGAAGTCGGCCACGGAGGGAAACCGCGGCCCCTCGGCCACGATCAGGCGCACGAGATCGCCGCGCCTGGTGCCGATGACCTCCTTCAGGAAGTTGCTCGCAAACGCCTCGACCAGATCGCGCACCGAGCCCGCCGGTGGCGGCAATGCCGTCAACCGGGTCACGACAGGCACGATCACCGTCCGGACCAGCTCCTCGAACATCGATTCCTTGTCCTTGAAGTGCAGGTAGATGGTGCCCTTGGCGACACCCGCACGCTTCGCGATGTCGTCGAGCCGCGTCGCGGCAAAGCCCCGCGCGATGAATTCCTCCATCGCGGCATCCACGATCGCCGCGCGCCGCTCCGCCGCGCGCGTGGCACGGCTCGGCGCGGACACCGCATCCTCCCCAGCGCGTGAATTGGCCTTCGCGTTGGAGCGAGCTGCGGGCGGCGTGGCGGCTTTGGCGGGTTTCCTGGTCATTGATCGGATATGACTGACCAGTCAGTCATAGTCAAGACAGCGCTACGGACCCAATCTGGTCCACAAATTAGTATTGACTAATTCATTAGCGACGGCTAATCTAATCCTATGATCGAAGCCGCCCCAAATCCCGTTACCACCGTCATGCGCGCCCTCGCGGACCCGACGCGACGCGCCGTCTTCGAACGCGTGTTCGAGAGCACGGAGATCAGCGTCGCTGAAATCACGCGGGGAAGTGGCGTGACGCAAGGCGCGATCTCGCAACATTTGAAGTCCCTCAAGCAGGCCGGCCTCGTCGCCGAGCGTGCCGAGGGCCGCAACGTCTATTACCGTGCCGCGCCGCAAGGCCTCGAACCGCTGGTCTCCTGGATGGACCATTACGGCGTGTTCTGGCGCGAGCGCTTCCAGAACCTGCGTGACCTCTTGAAGGAGATCGACCCGTGAGTGCTGTTGGATTGAAAGCCGAGACAAAAGACATCGTCATCGACGAGGTGCTCCCTCATGCGCCGGAGACGATCTGGAAGGCGCTGACCAGCGCCCAGCTGATCGCGCGCTGGCTGATGCCGCCGACCGGTTTCGAGGCCGTCGAAGGCAACTCTTTCACCTACCAGACCACGCCGGGCGGCGCATGGGATGGTGTCATCCATTGCCGGGTCCTGGAAGTCATGCCGAACCGCCGCCTCGTCTACGCCTGGAAGGGCGGCGATGAGCGCAACATTGGCTACGGCGCGCCGCTCGACACCGTCGTGACGTGGTCCCTCACCCCGGTCGAGGACGGCACGCGGATCCGTCTGGTTCATGCGGGCTTCGTCTTGCCCAGGAACGAATCGGCCTACACGGGCATGAGCGGCGGCTGGAAGAAGGTCGTCCGCCAGCTCGACGAGATCAGCGGCGAAGACAAGTAAGGAGTAATCGCATGACCAAGCCCTATACCGGCGGCTGCGCCTGCGGCGCGATCCGCTATTCGATTGCCGGTGAGCCGCTGTTCAGCAATCACTGCCAGTGCCGGGACTGCCAGCGCGAAAGCGGCAGCGCCCACGGCTCGTACATGACATTCGCACGCGACGGCGTCACGGTGACGGGCGAGGCAAAGCATTGGGACATGGTCGCCAACAGCGGCAACGTGAAGACGCGCGGTTTCTGCACACAGTGCGGCGTGCCTGTGTACATGACCTTCGCGGCACAGCCCGACGTCTTCACGATCCGCGCCGCAAGCCTCGACGAGCCCGCCCGCTACAAGCCGCAGGCGGTCACTTTCGCCGCGCGCGGACATCACTGGGATCGTCTTGACCCTGACCTGCCCAAATTCGCGGGCATGCCGCCGGGGTGAGGCATCGCAGGTGGAAGCGCGCGCAAGACCGCGCGCGTTCACGTCAACTATGAAACTTCAACCCGTCGACGATCTTGTCGATCACCTTGCGCTCCGCGCGCATCGCGAGACCGACGAGATTGAGATCGGTGCGCGCCACTGCCCTCACCACCTCGCGGTTGGCGGCATCATGAGTGGTCTTGAACATGTCCTCGGTATAGACCGCCGGCTTGACGTTGCGCGTCAGGGCCCGATCGAGCGCGCGCGTCAATGCGGGACCGTCGGCGCCATAGATCAGGATCGGCTGACCGATCAGCGCGTGATATTTCGTGCCCGACGCGTCCTCATAGGGCTCGCCGATGCATTCCGGAAAGGCCGCGGCGATGCCGCTGGTGAGGAAGGCCGCGACGTTGAGCTTCTGCCAGGCTTGAAGATCGGTACGAATCACGATGGCGATCTTGGTATCGAACTGCATGCAACTCCCCGACTGTCATTCCGGATTCGATGCTACGCACGATCGGAATGACTGCAACAGGAATCAACCCTTGGCGTCGCAGGCCCAGGCGCGGATCACGCATTCCTTGCCGCCGTATTTGTAGCATTCGCGCGTGGCGGCATTGAGCGTGGTCGAGATCTTCGGCTTGACGGCATAGCCATAGGCGCCGCAGGGATTGGAAAGATCGACCGACATCGCGGCGCAGGCGCGCTTCATCGTCACGGTCGTGCAATCGCCCTTGCACTGCTTCTGCGCCGCCGCACGGGCTTCGTGCTCGGCGCCATAATCAAAGGCCTGGCCGTAAGCGCCGCACTTGCCGACCGCAAATGCACCGGCGGCATGCGCATCCGTGATATGGCGAGCGCCCGCGATGCAGACGGACAGCGCAAAGAAAAACATCGCGCAACGGCGCGCGACGACGTTCGAAGCCATGGAAAAACACCCCTCCCCCCAAGGCAGGTGAAGGTGACTGTAAGCGGCGGTTGTTTCCAGATGGTGAACGGGGCGTTGAATTGAGGCCTGGGCGTGCCGCAGGGTGGCAAAGCGACGCGTGCCTACCAATCAAACACCACCGTGTCGAGGGATGGTGGGCACGGCGCTGCGCGCCTTTGCCTACCCTACGAACCGCTATCCCCGCCGTGCCGCTTCCAATGCCTGCGGCGTGTCGATGTCGAGGAAGGCGCTCTCGCCGTCGACCGGCACTTCGGCGACGGCCTCGGTGTGCTTGGCGATCAGATGGCGCGCGCCGACATCGCCGTCGAGCGTCATCAACTCCTTGAAGAAGCGGCGCGACCACAGCACAGGGTTGCCGCGGCGACCTTCGCTGACGGGCACGACGATGAGATTGCCGCGGTCCGGTGCGAACGCGTCGATGAGACGGTCGATCAGGCCGGCGTCGATCAGCGGCATGTCGCCGAGGCAGACCACGGCGCCGTCGGACGCCTCGGGAACGGCCGCGATGCCCGCCTTGACCGAGCTTGCGATGCCGCCGGCAAAATCCGGATTTTTGACAAAACGCACCTTCAGGCCCTGCAAGGCTTGTTCGATCAGCTCGGTCTGATGGCCGGTGACGACGATCACCTCGGACGCCTTGGAGGCCAGCGCCTGCTCGGTCGCTATTCGCACCAGCTTCTTGCCATCGAGCTCGGCCAGTAGCTTGTTCGGCCCACCCATCCGGGTCGAGCGGCCTGCTGCGAGCACGATGACCGCGACCTGGTTGTTGCCCTCGATCTCCGGTTTTGCGCGCGGCTGCGGGCGCGTGACGATCTCCATCAGGAGGCCGCCAACACCCATGCCCATCAGCTCGGACCGCGTCACCTTGATGCCCGCGAGCAGCCGCATCAGCACCCAGTCAAAGCCGTTCTCGACCGGCGAGCGCGCGCAGCCGGGCGCGCCCAGCACCGGCACGGCGCCGGCCCGGGCAATCAGCAGCAGGTTGCCGGGATCCACCGGCATGCCGAAATGCTCGATCTCGCCGCCGATGCCGGTCACGGCCGCAGGGATCACGTCGCGGCGGTCGGCGATCGCGGATGCACCGAACACGATCACGAGCTCGGCGCCAAGTCCCAGCAGTTCCTTGATCGCAGCCGACAGCGCCTGCTCCTCATGCGGAACCCGCCGCTCCGCGATGATGCCGGCTCCGGCTGGCGCCAGCCGCTCGGCGGTGACCCGCAACGTCTTGTCGATCACCTTGGAGGACAGGCCGGGCAGCAGCGTCGAGACCACGCCGACGCGCTTGATGACGTAAGGCGCGATCTTCAGAACGTCGCGACCCGCGGCCTTCACCGCGGCATCACGCAAGTTTCCTTTGACGCCGAACGGGATGATCTTGACGGTGCCGACCATCTCGCCCTCGACCACCGGCTTGTAGGCGGAGAGCGTGGCAAAGGTAATGGCCTCGTCGATATTGTTGATGCGGTCCACCGCGGCGCGATCGATCACCAGCACGCCTGGCTGCGCGGCGAACAGATTGGCCCGGCCGGTGAAGGCGCGCTCGACATGGATGCCCTCGCCGCCGACCGCGAGCGCGATGCTGGCGGCAGCGATGTCCTCGGAGACATCGCCCTCCTCCATCCGCACCACCACAACGTCCTTGATGCCGGCGCGCTCCAGCGCCTCGACCTCGGCCGGGCCGATCGTCGTGCCCTTTTTCAGCACCAGCGGTCCCTGGCGCAGGGTGTGGACGGTCACCCCGCCGATCGCATCCCTGGGACTCGCCGGGCCGAACTTCATGCGGCTTCTTCTTTTTCTTTGGGCGGCAGGCGAAGCACCGCCGTGATCTCGGCCATGATCGAGACCGCGATCTCGGACGGCGAGACCGCGCCGATCGCAAGCCCGATCGGCGCGTGGATGCGCGCGATGTCAGCCTCCTTGGCGCCTTGCGCCCGCAGCCGGTCGCCGCGCTTGGCGTGCGTCTTCCGCGATCCGAGCGCGCCGATATAGAAGCAGTTGCGCTCGAAGGCGTGCAGCAGCGCGGGATCGTCGATCTTGGGATCGTGCGTTACCGCGACGAAGGCCGTGTAGGCGTCGACGTTGAGCAGCGGCAGCGCCGTGTCGGGCCATTCCGCGACCAGTGGAACGTCGGGGAAGCGCTCGGGGCTCGCAAAGGCCGTGCGCGGATCGACCACGGTGACGTCGTAGCCGAGCGAGCGCGCCAACGGTGCCAGAGCCTGGCTGATATGGACGGCGCCGACGATGACGAGCTTTGCGGTCGGCGCATAGACGTTGAGGAAAAGCTTCTTGCCGCCGGCTTCGACGCTGGCGCTTTTGCCCATGCGAAGCTGCTTGTCGAGCTCGGCGCCTAATGGATCCTTGGCAAAATCCTTGGCCTTCACCAGGCGCTGCTCACCACTCTCGGTGTCGGTGACCAAAATCACCGCGCGGCGCGCGGCGCGCTCGGTATTGAGTTCGTGCAGGATCTCGAGCTTCACGGCTAGCCGACTTTCTCGACGAAGACGCGGATGGTGCCGCCGCAGGACAGCCCGACATTCCAGGCAGTCTCGTCGGCAACCCCAAACTCCAGCATCCTGGGCTTGCCGCTCTGGATCACATCCATGGCCTCCGTGACCACGGCGCCCTCGACGCAGCCGCCGGAGACGGACCCCAGGAACGTGCCCTCGTCGTTGATGACTAGGCTCGAGCCCGCCGGACGCGGTGCCGAGCCCCAGGTCTCGACCACGGTGGCGAGCGCGACGCCACGGCCGGCCTTCTGCCAGTCCTCCGCCGCCTTCAGAATATCCTCGTCGCGATCGAGCATGGCTACCTCTCAGGCTGCGGAGCGGATCAAGCTGCGGTGATGCGGCGGCAGCGGCCGGGAGAGCGTGGTGATCAGCTCCTGGATCGAGCTCAAATTATGTACCGGACGGAATTCGTCAACGTGCGGCAGCATCATTTTGATGCCCTGGGCCTTGGCCTCGAAGCCGCCAAACCGCAGCAGCGGGTTGAGCCAGATCAGCCGCCGGCAGGAACGGTGCAGCCGGTCCATCTCGAAGGCGAGCTTGGAATCGGCTTCCCGCTCCAGCCCGTCGGAGATCAGCAGCACGATGGCGCCCTGGCTCAGCACGCGCCGCGCCCACAATTTGTTGAAATTGTGCAGGGAGGCCGAGATCCGCGTGCCGCCGGCCCAGTCCTCGACCGAGGCCGAGCAGCTCGCCAGCGCCTCGTCGGGGTCGCGCTGGCGCAGCGCCCGGGTCACGTTGGTGAGGCGAGTGCCGAATAGGAACACCGAGACACGTTTTCGCGCGTCCCCTATGGCATGCAGGAAATGCAGGAACAGGCGGGTGTACTCGCTCATCGAACCCGAGATGTCGAGCAGCGCGACGATCGGCGCCGGTTTCTCGATCCGCCCGAGGCGATGGATGTCGATGATGTCGCCACCGGTGCGCAAGGACGCGCGTAAGGTGCGGCGCAAATCGAGACGAAGCCCGCGCGCATCAGGCCGGTGCCGGCGCGTCAATAGCTCGGCCTGCGGCAGCCGCATCCGCTCGACAGCGCGGAGCGCTTCGGTGATCTCAGCCGCGCTCATCTGAGCGAAATCCTTCTTCTGAAGGATTTCCTTGTCGGAGACCGACAGGCGCAAATCCTGCTCCTGGTGCTGCGGCGTCTCCGTCATGCGAGGCTGCGACATCGCCTCCTGGACGCGGCGGGAGCCGGCCTGCGGCTTCTTCTTGGCCTGCTCCGGCAACGGCACCGAATCCAGCATGTGCTTCCACTCTTCCGACGCCCGGAAGAACAGGTTGAAGGCCTGTTTGAAGATCAGCGCATGTTCATGGCGCTTGACGAAGATCGCCTCCAGCGTGGTGAAGACGTCGGCGCGGTGGCCGATGTCGATCACCTCAAGCGCGCTCATGGCATCGATGACCGCACCCGGCCCGACCGGCATGCCGGCCGAACGCAGCGCGCGGGCGAAGCCCACGATGTTGTCGGCGAACTGCTCGGTCTGCTCAGGCGCAAGGTGGTTGATGGCCATGGTCTTTCCTCGCTCCGTCATTCCGGGGCGTCGCGAAGCGACGAACCCGGAATCCAGAGATTGTGGCGCGAGATTCTCAGGTGCGCAATTGCGCACCAGAGTTCACGCTCCCGCGCGCCCCGGAATGACAAGTTACTCGCTCGTCGCGTCCTTCAGCACCTTCTGCAAGGTGTCGCCCTGCATCCGCGTGATGTCGTCCTGGTATTTGAGCAGCGCGCCCAGCGTGTCGCCGACCACTTGCGGGGTCAGCGAGCGGGCGTCGAGCTCCGACAGCGCAGTGGCCCAGTCGATGGTCTCGGCAACGCCCGGCGATTTGTAGAAATCCTGATTGCGTAGCGCCTGGACGAAGCGCACGACCTGCTGCGACAGTTTCGCGGAGATGCCCGGCACGCGCGACTTGACGATCGCGAGCTCACGATCGGCATCGGGATAATCGACCCAGTGATAGAGACAGCGCCGCTTCAGCGCGTCGTGGATTTCGCGGGTGCGGTTGGAGGTGATGATCACGATCGGCGGATGCGGCGCCTTCACGGTGCCGAATTCGGGAATCGTCACCTGGAAGTCGCTGAGGATTTCGAGCAGATACGCCTCGAACGCCTCGTCGGCGCGGTCGAGCTCGTCGATCAAGAGCACCGGCGGTCCCGCAACGTCGGGCTCCAGCGCCTGCAGCAGCGGCCGCTTGATCATGTAGCGGTCGGCGAAGATATCGGAGGAGAGCTGATCGCGATCGGTGTCGCCGGCGGCTTCCGCCATCCGGATCGCGATCATCTGCGCGGCGCTATTCCATTCGTAGACCGCCGAGGAAACGTCGAGGCCTTCGTAACACTGTAGACGGATCAGCTTCCGCCCCAAGGCCGCCGACAGCACTTTTGCGATCTCGGTCTTGCCGACGCCGGCTTCGCCTTCCAGAAACAGCGGCCGGCCCATGCGCAGCGACAGATAGGTCACCGTGGCCAGCGATCGCTCGGCGAGATAGCCGCGCGACGTCAGGAGTTCGAGCATCGAATCGACCGATGCCGGCAATACAACTGAAGTATTGGCACCGGACGTATTGGCCGCTGAGGTCATGAAAAAGCCAGTCTCGCTACGCCCTCACCGGGGACAAGTTTGGGCCGAGGCGTGAGGATCACTCACTCCTTGGCGTTGGCGGCGTCGAGGGCACGCCGCGTCAGCACGCCGATGAGGTGCGCGCGGTATTCGGCGCTGCCATGGATGTCGCTGTTGAGGCCGTCCGACGGCACCTCGATGCCCTCAAGCGCCTTCGCGGCGAAGCGCTTCTTCAGGGCTTCCTCGAATGCGGTGACACGGAACACGCCTTCGGAGCCGGCGCCGGTGACCGCGACCCGCACGTCGGAGGGACGCCGCGCCACGAACACGCCGACCAGCGCGTAACGCGAGGCCTGGTTGCGGAACTTGATATAGGCCGCCTTCTTCGGCAGCGGGAACATCACCTTGGTGATGATCTCGTCGGCTTCGAGCGCCGTCGTGAACAGGCCCTGGAAAAACTCCTCCGCCTTGAGGCGGCGCTTGTTGGTGACGATGGTGGCGCCGAGCGCAAGCACGGCAGCCGGATAGTCCGCTGTCGGGTCGTTGTTGGCGAGCGAGCCGCCGATCGTGCCCTTGTGGCGCACGGCGGGATCGCCGATCTGGCCGGCCAGGTTCGCGAGCGCCGGGATCGCCTCGCCGACGATGGCGGAGCTTGCGACCTCGGCATGCCTGGCGGTGGCACCGATCACGAGCGCGCGGCCCTTCATCTCGATCGTGTTGAGCCCATCGATGTGGGAGAGGTCGACCAGATGCGGCGGGCTGGCGAGGCGCTGCTTCATGACGGGAATCAGCGTGTGGCCGCCGGCGATCACCTTGGCGTCTTCGTTCTTCACCAGGAGGTTGGCGGCCTGCCGAACGGTCCCGGGGCGATGGTATTTGAAATCGTACATCTGAATGTCCTGATCGCAGAGTGCGCGCGAGGTTTACGCGAGATCGGATTTCGCCATCGCCTTGGCGCCGGCGGAGATCGAGGTGACGATGTTCTGGTAGCCGGTGCAGCGGCAGAGATTGCCTTCCAGCTCCTCGCGGATGGTGTGGTCGTCGAGCTCGTTGCCCTTGCGATGGACGATGTCGATCGCGGTCATGATCATGCCGGGCGTGCAGAAGCCGCACTGCAGGCCATGGTGTTCGCGGAAGGCCTCCTGCATCGGATGCAGCGGCGCGCCGTCGGCGGCCAGGCCCTCGATCGTCTTGACCTCGTGGCCGTCGGCCATCACGGCGAGCGTGGTGCAGGACTTCACGGCCTTGCCGTCCAGATGCACGACGCAAGCGCCGCACTGCGAGGTGTCGCAGCCGACATGGGTGCCGGTGAGCCGCAGATTCTCGCGCAGGAACTGCACCAGCAGGGTGCGGGGATCGACATTGGCCGTGACAGGATTGCCGTTCACGATGAGGGAGATTTTTGCCATAAACACTCTCTATCAGCGCCCCGACGGGTCCCGTCGAAGCGGTTCTTATATTTATTCCAACCCATCATATGGGCCATTATGCCCCGGGGCAACATCACCCGGAATGCAAGGCGCCATGACAAAACGCGATATGCCGAAAGGCGCAATGCTTGAGGTGTTGGCCTTCAGCCCTGTACCGCCTTGGCGAAGTTCGCGAAAAATTCGTCGGCCAGTTTCTTGGCGGCGCCGTTGATCAGGCGCTGGCCGAGCTGCGCCAACTTGCCGCCGATCTGCGCCTCGACCTCGTAGGACAAAAGCGTGCCGCCGTCCTTCTCCGCAAGCTTGACCACGGCGCCACCCTTGGCGAAGCCGGCCACCCCGCCCTCGCCTTCGCCGGAGATCTTGTAGCCGTTCGGCGGGTCGAGATCGGACAGTGTGACCTTGCCCTTGAAGCGCGCCGACACCGGACCGACCTTCATTTTCGCCGTCGCGCGAAAGCCGCCATCGTCGGTCTTCTCCAGCTCCTCGCAGCCGGGGATGCAGGCCTTCAGCACCTCGGCATCGTTGAGCTTGGCCCACACGGCCTCGCGCGGCGCCGCAAGCTGGACTTCGCCGTTCATCGTCATGGCCATTGGGTGCCTCCCGGGATACCGAACTTGGATCGCGCAACTATAATGCAGCTCAAGTACCGCACGGAGGCGGCAAAAGAAAGGGTGGCCCTCGGTCACGTGCAATGCATATTCGCAACTGCAAAAAGCTTGCGCCGCCGGTTTGGGATTGGCACAGGCGGGTCATGGTGGTTAGGTCCCGCACAATATGAGCACATCCCTCTCCCCCCTGCTCGCGCCGATGCTGTCGAGCGTGGCCATGCGCGCGGTCTGCGACGACCGGTCGACCCTTCAGAATATGCTCGAATTCGAGGCAGCCCTCGCCCGAGCCGAGGCGGCCACGGGTGTGATTCCCGCGTCCGCGGTGGGCCCGATCGAAGCCGCGTGCAAGGCCGATACCTTTGACATGGCTGCGCTGGCCGAGGCCGCGACTCGATCCGGCAATCTCGCGATCCCCTTGGTCAAGACTCTAACCGCCAATGTCGGCAAGGCCGACGCCGAGGCCGCACGCTACGTGCATTGGGGCGCGACCAGCCAGGACGTCATCGACAGCGCGACCATGCTCACGCTTCGCGCCGGCATCGATGCATTGGACGCCGATCTCAGCCGCGCCATCAAGGGCTTTGCCGCACTTGCGCGCAGTCATCGCAACACGGCAATGGTGGCGCGAACCTGGCTCCAGCACGCCCTGCCGATGCCGTTCGGACTGAAGGCCGCCGAATATGCCGCAAGCCTTGCCCGCGCCCGCTGCCGCCTCAGGCGGCTGCGCCGCGAGGGCCTCGCACTGCAATTCGGCGGCGCGGCCGGCACGCTTGCGGCACTTGGCGACAAGGGGCTCGTCGTTTCAGAACGGCTGGCGCAGGAGCTGAACCTGCCATTGCCAGAAGCCCCCTGGCACACCCACCGTGACCGCATCGCGGAAGCCGCATCAGCCTTCGCGATTCTCGCCGGAAGCTGCGGCAAGATCGCGCGCGACGTCTCGCTGCTGATGCAGACCGACGTCGCAGAGGCGTTCGAGCCCGCCGGGGAAGGCCGCGGCGGCTCCTCGACCATGCCGCACAAGCGCAACCCGGTCGCAGCCGCAAGCGCGCTCGGCTGCGCGACCATGGCGCCTCAGCTCGCAGCGACGATTTTTGCCGCACAGGTGCAGGACCACGAACGCAGCGCCGGTCCCTGGCACGCGGAATGGCCGACGCTGCCGCAATTGATGCTGGTCACCTCCGGCGCGCTTGCCGCCATCGTCGACATCGCCGAGGGTCTCGATGTCGATGCCGCGCGCATGCGCAGCAATCTCGATGCGACGCACGGGCTGATCATGGCGGAAGCGGTTACCTTTGCGCTGGCCGAGACGATCGGCAAGAGCGATGCGCATCATCTGATCGAGGCCGCGAGCAAGCGCGCGGTCGCCGAGAAGAAGCATCTGCGCGAGGTGCTCGCAGCCGATTCGCATGTCACTGCGCATCTTTCGCCGGAAAAAATTGCGGCGTTGCTCGAGCCGATGGCCTATCAAGGCGCTTCCCAAGCCCTGATCGATCGCCTGCTCGACAGCCTCGAACGCGAATAAAGCAGTCCTGCGCGCAAATAAAACGGAGACGCCCGCATGCCCATGATTGATGCCGACGGTTGCCTGATCAACGTCTCCGTCGAGGGCCGCGACGGGGGGCCGACGCTGATGCTCTCGAACTCGCTCGGCTGCACGCTGCAGATGTGGGAGCCGCAGATGAAGGCACTGACGCAGATATTCCGCGTCATCCGCTACGACCGCCGCGGCCACGGCAAGTCCAACGTTCCGCCCGGCCCCTACACCATGGAGCGCTTCGGCCGCGACGTGCTCGCCATCCTGGACGACCTCAATATCGAAAAAGTGCACTGGTGCGGCCTGTCGATGGGCGGCATGGTTGGGCAATGGCTCGGCGCGAACGCGCCGGAGCGCTTCGGCAAGCTCATCCTCGCCAACACCTCCTGCTACTACGCCGAGCCGACCAAATGGCTCGAGCGCATTGACGCGGTGAAGAAGGGCGGCATCGCCGCCGTCGCCGACGCCGTCATCGCCGGCTGGCTCACCCAGGATTTCCGCGAGCGCGCGCCCGACATCACCGCCAGGATGAAGGAGATGCTGCTGGCCTCGCCGCTCGAAGGCTATCTCGCCTGCTGCGAAGCGCTGTCGACGCTCGACCAGCGCGCGTTGCTGCCGAACATCAAGAACCCGACACTGGTGATCGCCGGCCGCCACGACATGGCGACGCCGATTTCGGCGGGTGAATTGATCCGCTCAAGCATTCCCGGCGCGAGCATGACCATCATTGACGCCGCCCACATTTCCAATGTCGAGCAGCCGCACGCATTCACCGACGCGGTCGTGGGCTTTTTGACGCAACGCTAGCCACAACCGTCGTTGGGAGCACAGCGATGCAACCAGAAATCCGTCTGCCGTGAGAGACTGGATTGCTTCGTCGCTTCGCTCCTCGCAATGACGAAGGAGGAAACAGCATGGACGACCAGAAACGCCGCGATGCCGGTATGAACGTGCGCCGAAAAGTGCTGGGCAATGCCTGGGTCGACAAGTCGATCGCGGGTCGCAATGCATTCAACACCGATTTCCAGGACATGATCACGCGCTACGCCTGGGGCGAGATCTGGACGCGGCCGCATTTCGACGAGCGCACGCGGCGGGTGCTGGTGATCGGCACCATGGTTGCGCTTGGGCAATGGGATGAATTCCGCCTGCATGTGCGCGCGGCCCTCGCTGAGGGTGGCTTCACGCCCAACGACATCAAGGAAATCCTGCTGCAGCAGGCGATCTATTGCGGCGTGCCGGCGGCGAACCACGCCGTCAAGGAAGCCTCAGCGATTGTGCAGGAGCTCGGCCTGCTCAAGACCTAGCGGCGGGGTGGCCTCGACGGGCTTCTGAACGATCTTGGGCGCCGCCGCGGGCCGCTCGATCACCACCACGATGGCGGCACCGAGCAAGAGCAGAAGTTCGGTGGCGTGCAGCCGCAGCGCGGCCATCTCGCCGACCTTCGAGGCCATGATCATGCTCGCAAACGAGATCAGGCTGCCGATCGCAAGCGCAATGCCGAGCGCTTCGTCGCTGCCGCCGTTCTTGCGGATACGGGGGATGCAGAGCAGCGCAAGGTAGATCGCAAAGAACGCCACCACCGTTAAGCGCCCCAGCGCCAGCAGCCAGGCGGCGCGCACCGTGTCCATCCCCGCCATCTGGAGATGGTCGCTGAGGAAAAGAGCGACTGCGACGCTCGGCCGCTCATAGAGGCCGTGCACCGGCGCCACCATGATGTTGAAGGCAACGAGGGTCCAGGTCGGGATGAAATAGGCCGCCAGAAGTGCGCCGTTGACCGAACCGATCCGCCAGTTTCCGAACATGCCGCTTCCCGCTTCGTTTGGCCGCGCCTTCGATGAAAGGCTCTGCCGGGAGCTAACTCGCATCAGACTGTGGCGGCAATTTAAACCCTTTGTTTACCTTAACTGCCTCCCGACAGGCATCCGATGGCGCTGACGGAGCCGGTTCCGCCCATTGCGGGGGAACCGGAGCGCCAAATGATCTCTGTAAAAGCCTTGATGCGGAGGCGAGGCCGGTTGCAGCCGCCAGTTCCCTCCTGTTACAAAACGAGAATGCTTAAGGGCTGCCGGGGCCCGAGAAGAAACCAGCACTCTCTCGAAGAGCTCCCTTTGAGCCGCGTCAGATTTGGGTACGGCAGCCTATGGATTATTTCGCCCAGCAGCTCATCAACGGTCTCGTGCTCGGCTCGATCTACGGGCTGATCGCGATCGGCTACACGATGGTCTACGGCATCGTCGGGATGATCAACTTCGCCCATGGCGATGTCTTCATGATCGGCGGCTTCATCGCCCTGATCACCTTCCTTCTGCTGGTCTCGACGGGCCTGACTGCGGTCCCGGTGATCCTTTTGATCGTGATCCTGGTCTCGATGGCGATCACCGCCCTGTATGGCTGGACCATCGAGCGCATCGCCTACCGTCCGCTGCGCCACTCCTTCCGCCTCGCGCCGATGCTGTCGGCGATCGGCATGTCGTTCGTGCTGACCAACTATTCGCAGGTGGCGCAAGGCGCGCGGGTGAAGCCAGTGCCGCCAGTGATCACCGGCGGCTATACGCTGCACGAGAGCGCCGATGGCTTCGTCATCCAGCTCTCCAATATCCAGATCGTGGTGGTCATCACCACCATCGTGCTGCTGGCGATCTTCACCTGGCTGGTGTCGCGCACACGGCTCGGGCGCGACATGCGCGCCTGCGAGCAGGACCAGACCATGGCGGCGCTGCTCGGCGTCAACGTCGACCGCACTATCTCCATGACCTTCGTGATCGGCGCTGCGCTCGCCGCAGTGGCCGGCCTGATGTACCTGCTCTATTACGGCCTGGTCGATTTCTTCATGGGCTTCGTCGCCGGCATCAAGGCGTTCACCGCGGCCGTACTCGGCGGCATCGGCTCGCTGCCCGGCGCCATGCTCGGGGGGCTCGCGATCGGGCTGATCGAGACGTTCTGGTCGGCCTATTTCTCGGTCGAATACAAGGATGTCGCCGCGTTCTCGATCCTGATCGTCGTGCTGATCTTCATGCCGACCGGCCTGCTCGGCCGCCCCGAAGTCGAAAAAGTCTGACGGTCGCGCGCGTGAAAGCTCCCTCGATCAATACGGCCAAAACCGCATCGGGCATCCCCGCTCTCCTGAAGACCGCCTGCGTCAACGCACTGATCGCGCTGGTGCTGTTCTCGCTGATGGTCGGCGTCCGCACCGAAGCCGGTTCCGACGGCCAGCTCACCTATTGGACGCGCTTCGGCGAGGTCGCCTCCCTCGTCGCCGCGGTATTCGGCGGCTCGATCGTGCTCGAGCTGCTCAAGCAATGGATCGGTCCGACCGGCGCCGAGAAGCTGGTGCCGCCGGCGGTGCAGAGCGGAATGTCGTTCCTCGGCCGCTATCTCGCACCGGCGCTTCTGATCTTCACCCTGCTGGTGCCTGTGATCTTCTATGACCAGCGCTACATCCTCGATCTCGCCATCCTCGTGCTCACCTATGTGATGCTGGGCTGGGGGTTGAATGTCGTAGTCGGGCTGGCTGGCCTGCTCGATCTCGGCTATGTCGCCTTCTATGCGGTCGGCGCCTATTCCTACGCGCTGCTTGCGACCAATTTCGGCTGGTCATTCTGGATCTGCCTGCCGCTAGCGGGCGTCCTCGCCGCATTCTGGGGCGTGCTGCTCGGTTTCCCCGTGCTGCGCCTGCGCGGCGACTACCTCGCGATCGTGACGCTCGCCTTCGGCGAGATCATTCGCCTCGTCATCATTAATTGGCAGGATCTGACCGGCGGCCCCAACGGCGTCTCCAGCATTCCCCGCCCCTCTTTCTTCGGCATCCCGCTCGACAACAGCGACAACGGGCTCGCCGCCAGACTCGGCATCGAATATTCTCCGACCCATCGCATCGTCTTCCTGTTCTACCTGATCCTGGCGCTCGCGCTGCTCACCAACTGGGTGACGATCCGGCTGCGCCGCCTGCCGATCGGCCGTGCCTGGGAAGCCCTGCGCGAGGACGAGGTCGCCTGCCGCGCGCTCGGCATCAACACCACCACGACGAAGCTCACGGCATTCGCGACCGGTGCGATGTTCGGCGGCTTTGCCGGCGCGTTCTTTGCGACCCGCCAGGGCTTCATCAGCCCGGAATCCTTCACCTTCCAGGAATCGGCGCTGGTGCTCGCCATCGTCGTGCTCGGCGGCATGGGCTCGCAGCTTGGCGTGGCGCTCGCAGCGCTCGCCATGATCGGTGGTTTCGAACTGTTCCGGAGCCTCGAGAGCTATCGCATGCTGGTGTTCGGCATGGCCATGGTGCTGATCATGATCTGGCGGCCGCGCGGCCTGATCGGCCATCGCGCGCCGACCGTGTACCTGACCAAGGCCCACGCGATCTCATCGGACCTCGTCAAGGAGGGGCACGGATGAGCCGCGACCAGATTCTCGAGGTCGACCGGCTCACCATGCGCTTCGGCGGCATCGTCGCGGTGCAGGACCTGTCGTTTGCTGCCGAGCGGAAGAAGATCACCGCGCTGATCGGACCCAACGGTGCCGGTAAGACGACGGTCTTCAACTGCATCACCGGCTTCTACAAGCCGAGCGGCGGCGCCATCCGCCTCGGCCATGACGACGGCAAGGTGATCGCGCTGGAACGGCTGAACGATTTCCGCATCGCCAAGCAGGCCAAGGTCGCCCGCACCTTCCAGAACATCCGCCTGTTTCCCGGCATGACCGCGCTGGAAAACCTGATGGTGGCGCAGCACAACGCGCTGATGCGCGCCTCCGGCTTCACCTTGCTCGGGCTCATTGGCGCGCCCGTCTACCGCGACGCCGAGAAGCGCGCGATCGATCTCGCCACCGACTGGCTCAAGCGCGTCAATTTGCTCGATCGCGCCGACGATGCTGCCGGTAATTTTGCCTATGGCGACCAGCGACGACTCGAGATCGCACGCGCGATGTGCACCGAGCCCGCGCTCTTGTGCCTGGACGAACCCGCCGCCGGCCTCAATGCGCGCGAGAGCGCCGCCCTGAGCGAGCTGCTGCTGTCGATCCGCAACGAGCTCGGCACCTCGATCCTGCTGATCGAGCACGACATGTCCGTGGTGATGGAGATCTCCGACCATATCGTGGTGATGGACCACGGTGTGAAGATCTCTGAAGGCTCCCCGCGCGAGGTTCGCGACGATCCGAAGGTGATCGCCGCCTATCTCGGCACCGATGAGGAAGAGGCGGCGGCCGTGATGGAGAGCGGGTCGTGACGTCGCCCACTGCCCTGCTCGCGATCCACGGCCTTCGCGCTGCCTACGGCAAGATCGAGGCGCTGAAGGGCGTTGACCTCGAGATCAATGCCGGCGAGATCGTGGCGCTGATCGGCGCCAACGGCGCCGGCAAATCGACGCTGATGATGACGATCTTCGGCAAGCCCCGCGCCCGCGCCGGCCAGATCCTGTACGAAGGCCGCGACATCACCGAAGTGCCCACCCACGAGATCGCGCATTTGCGCATCGCGCAATCGCCGGAAGGCCGCCGCATCTTCCCGCGCATGAGCGTGGCGGAAAATCTCCAGATGGGGGCGGACGCCACCGAATGCACCGACGCCGAACGCGAGGTGACGCTACAACGCGTGTTCACGCTGTTTCCGCGGCTGAAGGAACGCTACGGCCAGCGCGGGGGAACCCTGTCTGGCGGCGAGCAGCAGATGCTGGCCATCGGCCGCGCTTTGATGAGCCGCCCTCGCCTGCTCCTGCTTGATGAGCCCTCGCTCGGTCTGGCGCCGCTGATCGCGCGCCAGATTTTCGATGCGATCCGCACTCTGAACCGGCAGGACGGCCTGACCGTGCTGATCGTCGAGCAGAACGCCAACCACGCGCTCAAGCTCGCCCATCGCGGCTATGTCATGGTCAATGGCCTGATCACCCTGGCCGGGACCGGTGCCGAGTTGTTGCAGCGCCCCGAGATTCGCGCCGCCTACCTGGAAGGCGGCCGGCACGGCTGAGGCCGCCCAAGGCGAACCCGTGCGGCCGAATTTGGCGATATCTCTGCCAATGCCCGTATTTTGCCGGTGACTTCTCCTCGAATTCATTCAAGAATGGCGCCGGTTTGAACCGGGCATGCCCGGTAACTTCCACAGGCGACCACCCTCGAGGTATCTCATGAAATCACTGAAGCTCATCGGTCTGGCATTCGGCGCATCGATCGCGCTGTCGAGCGCGGCATTCGCGCAGGATGTCACCGTCGCAGTCGCAGGTCCGATGACCGGCGGCGAGTCCGCCTTCGGCCGCCAGATGAAGAACGGCGCCGAGATGGCCGTAGCCGATATCAACGCCGCCGGCGGCGTCAACGGCAAGAAGCTCGCGTTGTCCGTCGAGGACGACGCCTGCGATCCGAAACAGGCGCGCTCGATCGCCGAGAAGATCGCCGGCGCGAAAATTCCGTTCGTGGCCGGGCATTATTGCTCGTCCTCGTCGATACCCGCGTCGGAAGCCTATGCCGACGGCAACGTGCTCCAGATTACTCCCGCCTCCACCAATCCGAAGTTCACCGATAGCGGACTGTGGAACGTGGCGCGCGTCTGCGGCCGCGACGACCAGCAGGGCCTGGTCGCCGCCCAGTTCATCGCCAAGAACTACAAGGGCAAGAACATCGCCATCCTCAACGACAAGACCACCTACGGCAAGGGTCTTGCGGACGAGACCAAGAAGGCGCTCAACAAGGCCGGCGTCACCGAGAAGATGTACGAGTCCTACAACAAGGGCGACAAGGACTTCAACGCGATCGTCTCGCGGCTGAAGCGCGACAACATCGATCTCGTCTATGTCGGGGGCTACCATCAAGAGAGCGGCCTTCTCCTGCGCCAGATGCGCGACCAGGGCCTGAAGACCGTGCTGATGGCCGGCGACGCACTCGCCGACAAGGAATACGCCTCCATCACCGGCCCGGCCGGCGAAGGCACGCTGTTCACCTTCGGCCCCGATCCGCGCAACAAGCCGACCGCGAAGAAGATCGTCGAAGCCTTCAAGGCCAAGAACATCGACCCCGAGGGCTACACGCTCTACACCTACGCAGCGATGCAGGTCTGGTCGGAGGCGGCCAAGAAGGCCGGCACCACCGACGCCAAGAAGGTCATGGCAGCCATCAAGGCCGGCAAGTGGGATACCGTGATCGGGCCGATCGAGTATGACTCCAAGGGCGATATCAAGCAGCTCGACTACGTCGTCTACAAATGGGACGCCAAGGGCGGCTACGCCGCGATCAGCGGCAACGGCACCTAAGCACGCTTGCCGGGGCCTGAAGGCCTCCTCCAATCATCATCGCGCCCCGGCTCGCCCGGGGCGTTCCTTCCTGCGTTAGGATCAGACTGCTGCTTGTATCGCGCCGTCCACCGCGGCTTGGGCCTTCCTCAGCGCTTGAAGAAGATCGTTCGGCCGAAACGGCTTTTGCAGGCAGACCACGCTGGCGAGGTGGGGCGATTGTTCCATGAAGTCCAGCGCCGTCATCCCCGACACGGCAACGACCGGGAGGCTCGGTGCAAGCTCGCGCAGGGTCGTGATGACCTCGACGCCACTGGTATCGCCGAGGAAAATGTCCACGATTGCCGCGTCGAAGCCGACCTCGGTGAAGGCTTTCACCCCGGCTGCGCCGCTGTCGGCCTCAACGACCTCATAACGGTTGACGCGCAGCACGATCGCGACCATCGCACGGACGTCCTTCTGGTCGTCGATGATGAGAACGCGGGGCATAGGGAACAACTCCCGGATCCTGAAATCAAAATGCCTGGTTCAAACCTGGAACCCGCAGCTGCGGGAGAGCATTATTGCACCATCCAGTAAAGCGCATCTTACCCGATCCCCGGTGCGCGTTCCCCCCAAAATTAAGTAAACTGTAACCTTCGGTTGAGTCGCAGTGGGTTTTGTCATGATGCGTGCCCAGAACCGGCTACCATGGGCAGAAATTGATTGGGCCAAATGAGATTGGCGAAGATGCTCAAAACCGATCTGCGCGAGCTGCACGTGTCTGCGACGACCGATCGAAGCACATTCCTTTCGACGTTGCCGGCTACCCCGAAGGACCGCACCGCAGCATTGGCGATCGTGGGCGTCTCGTCGATCCTGTTCGCAGTGGCCGTGCCCTTCGCGGGTATCTCGCTACTGCCCGTGCCAGCCTTCGTCGCCAGCTATCAATCCGCCCTTGTGGTCGCGGACATTGTCACCGCCGTCCTGCTGTTGTCGCAGTTTGCGGTGCTCAGGACCAGCGCGCTGCTCGTGCTCGCGACGGGCTATCTGTTCACAGCCGCCGCGGCCGTGGTCCATGCCCTCACCTTCCCCGGACTTTTTTCGCCGACCGGGCTGCTGGGGGCCAACCAGCAGACCACGGTCTGGCTCTACATGATCTGGCACGGCGGCTTTCCGCTCTGCGTGCTGGCCTACGCCTGGCTGAAGGAGGCCGACGGCGGCGCCCGGATCACGGGCTCGGCAAGCAAGGCGATCTACGCCAGCGTGGTCGGCGTCGTCACGATCATGATCGTCTTGACCTGGATCGTCACTGCGCAGCACGACCTGCTTCCGGTCCTGCTGCGCGATGGCGGCTACACGCAGATCATGATCGGCGTGGTGTCCTTTGTCTGGTCCTTGAGCTTCGCCGCGCTGGTCTCGCTGTGGTTCCGCCGTCCGCATTCGGTCATCGATGTCTGGCTCATGGTGGTGATGTGCGCATGGCTGTTCGACATCGCGCTGTCGGCGATCGTCAACGTGGCACGCTTCGATCTCGGCTTCTACGCCGGTCGTGTCTACGGCCTCTGCGCGGCGACCTTCGTGCTCGCGGTGCTCCTGATCGAAAATGTCCGCCTCCAGGCGCATACGCTGGGTCTCGTCGGCAGGCTGCGCCAGCAGTCGGCATTGGATCGCGACTATTATGGCAAGCGCCTTGCCCTGTACGGCGCCGTCGTCGAATCCGCCAATGATGCCATCATCACGAAGACGCTCGACGGTGTCATCACGGGCTGGAACAAGGCCGCCGAACATCTGTTCGGCTATGCCGCCGCGGAGGCCATCGGGCAGCCGATCGACATCATCGTCCCGGAGGACCGCAAGGCCGAGGTCAGGGGTATCCTGAACCGGGTCGGCGGCAACGAAACGATCGCACAGCACGAGACGGTCCGGATCCGAAAAGACGGCCGGCGGGTCGACGTCGTCCTCAATGTTTCTCCGCTGAAATCAGCCAACGGACAGATCATCGGCGCTTCCAAGATCGCCCACGACATCACGGAAGAGAAGCAGGCACGAGAAAAACTGCGCCGCGAGGTCGAGGAGCGGCAGCGGATCTTCGAGACCTCACAGGACCTGATCCTGGTCACCGACGGTTTTGGCAATTTCATCCAGGTCAGCCCGAGCGTGAAGACCATTCTCGGCTTGAATCCGGAAGACATGATCGGGCACAGCGCCACCGAGTTCATTCATCCCGATGACCTCCAGAAGACGCGCGACGAGATGCGCGCGGCGCGGCGTGGCGCGGTCAAGCGCAGCTTCGAGGCGCGCTACTACCACTACGACGGTCACGAGGTCACGCTGAACTGGATGGGCACCTGGTCCGAGCCGGTCAAGCGCCATTTCTTCATCGGCCGCGACCTCACCGAGAAGCAGGCGGCCGAGGCGCAGTTCAGGCACGTCCAGAAGATGGATTCGATTGGTCAATTGACCGGCGGTGTCGCGCACGACTTCAACAATGTGCTGACCGTCATCACCGGCACGATCGGAATTTTGGCGGACGCGGTCGCTGACCGTCCCGAGCTCGCCGCCATCACCAAGCTGATCGACGACGCCGCCGAGCGCGGCGCGCAACTGACCAAGCATCTGCTCGCGTTCGCCCGCAAGCAGCCGCTCCAACCGCGCGAAATCGACGTCAACGCATTGACGCTCGAGGCCGCAAAGCTCCTGCATCCCACGCTCGGCGAGCAGATCACCATCATGCCGCAACTCACCGAGGATGCGTGGCCGGCACTGATCGACCCGGGTCAGCTTTCCACCGCGATCCTCAACCTCGCGCTGAACGCGCGCGATGCGATGCCCGACGGCGGAACGCTGGTGCTGGAGACGCGCAACATCTTCCTCGACGACGGCTATGCCAGCATGAATCCCGACGTGGTGGCCGGCAATTACGTCATGATCGCCGTCAGCGACACCGGCTCCGGAATCCCGCCGGAGTTGATGGACCGGGTGTTCGATCCCTTCTTCACCACGAAGGAGGTCGGCAAGGGCACCGGCCTCGGGCTCAGCATGGTGTTCGGCTTCGTCAAGCAGTCCGGCGGACACATCAAGATCTACAGCGAGGAAGGCCACGGCACGAGCGTGAAGATTTACCTGCCGCGCTCGAGCGGCGTGCAGGAGACCGAATTCGAGGCGCTGCAGAACGCGCCGGTCACCGGCGGCCACGAAAAGATCCTGATCGTCGAGGACGACGCGCTGGTGCGCCAATATGTCGTGACCCAGATCAAGAGCCTCGGCTATACCGCCCTCGAAGCCGCCAACGCGGCCGAGGCCCTCGTCATCATCGACGCCGACAAGGACATCGACCTGCTATTCACGGACGTCATCATGCCCGGCAACATGAACGGCCGCCAGCTCGCCGACGAGGCGGCTCGCCGCCGCCCCGACCTGAAGACGCTGTTCACCTCGGGCTACACCGAGAACGCCATCGTCCATCACGGGCGGCTCGATTCCGGCGTGCTGCTGCTGGCAAAGCCCTACCGTAAGTCCGAGCTCGCCAAGATGCTGAGGACCGCGCTCGCGGGTTGAGCCTGCGGCATCCCTGCGATATCGCTGAAGCGAGCGCCTTTCAGCCTGCGGAGCCGCCTTGAAAAACCTTCTCACCGATATCGCCGGCGTCCGCGTCGGCCATGCCGAGGATGCGAAAATCGCCACTGGCACGACCGCGATCATCTTCGACGCCCCCGCGGTTGCGGCCATCGATGTTCGCGGCGGCGGACCCGGCACGCGCGAAGACGCGTTGCTCGACCTCGCCAGCACCGTCGATCGCGTTGACGCCATCGCGCTGTCCGGCGGCTCCGCCTTTGGAATCGACGCCGGCGGCGGCATCCAGGCCTGGCTCGCCGAACAAGGCCGCGGCTTGCGGATTCGCGAGGCGGTGATTCCGATCGTGCCTGGCGCAATCGTTTTCGACTTGCTCAACGGCGGCGACAAGGCCTGGGGACGCTTCGCGCCCTATCGCGACCTCGGCTACGCCGCAGCGTTGGCCGCCAGCGACGATTTCGCACTGGGCAGCGTCGGCGCCGGCCTCGGTGCCACCACCGCGACCTTCAAGGGTGGACTGGGGTCGGCCTCCGCGGTCCTGGCCAATGGTATCAAGGTCGCCGCGATCATGGTCGTCAACGCGGTCGGCAGCACAACCGTTGGCGAAGGGCCTTGGTTCTGGGCTGCGCCCTTCGAGGAGAACGGCGAGTTCGGCGGGCGCGGCCTGCCGTCCACGTTCACACCGGACATGCTGGCGATGCGCATCAAGGGCGGACCCGCCGCGAACGCGCGCGAGAACACCACGATCGGCGTCGTTGTCACCGATGCCACGCTGACCAAACCCCAGGCCAAGCGGCTTGCGATGATCGCGCATACCGGGTTCGCCCGTGCGATCTATCCGGTGCATGCCCCGACCGACGGCGACGTGCTGTTCGCCGCCGCAACGGGCGAGAAGCCGATCGAGCCGCTGGTCGGCCTTACCGAGCTCGGAACGATCGCCGCCAACGTGGTCGCACGCGCCATCGCTCGCGGCGTCTACAATGCGACGGCCCTGTCCTTTGCCGGCGCAATGCCGGCGTGGAAGGACCGGTTCGGATAGAAACGAAACGGCTGACACGGCGTTACCCTGGCCGACAAGGTGCACAACCATGCCGTCTTCCGTGATCCGCTTTTTCCGCTACGCCCCCGATAGGCGCGAGCTGACGGTGACTTTCGTCAGCGGACGCGTCTATGTCTACGCGGACGTTCCGCCCGAGGTCGCCGCCGCGTTCAAGAATGTGCGCTCAAAGGGTACGTTCTTCAACCGCGAAATCCGTGATCGGTATGTCTATCGTGACATCACGCACGAATATGCAGGCTAGCCGTGAGCAAGGTTACACGCTCATCGACATCGATGAACCGACAGCCGCTGAGGCGCCTTGTACCTGCCCGCCCTGCCGCTGCATCAACTGCGCGAACAGATCGTACGCCGAATTACGGGAGCTGGGGGCGCCCGGGACCGTCGTCGACATCTTGAAGCCGTCGGCATAGGTGACGGTGGTGGTGGTCGAACCGTCGGCGCCGGTCGTCGAGGTCGAGGTCGAGCCGCCGCTGGATCGCGAGGAGGAATCCGAACCGCTGCCGGAGGCATCGCCCGCACCTTGCGCGTGATGGTGGCCGCGATGGCCGCTCTTCAGCGCCTTCGACATCTCATCGAGGCTGACGCTGCCGTCGGTATTCGAATCCAGTTTCGAGAAAACGTCGTCGGCCTGCGCGAGATTGGTGCCGCCGGCGCCGAGCGCATTCTCGAATTCCGACTTGGTGATCTTGCCGTCGCCGTCCCCATCGATCTGCGAGAACAGATCCTTCAAGGCGGCGTCGCGGCGCGTCGAGGAGGAGGACGTCGAACTCGACGAGGTCGAGCTGGCGGCGCTGCCGGTGCTGTCCGAGGATTGGCTCTGCGCAGCGAACAGCGCGTTCATCGTCTCCGGCGAGATCTGCGGGGTCTTGCCCGCATTGACCGACGAGGCCGCGCCGGTCGTGCTGTTGCTGCCGCTCTCGATCGCGAACGGATTGGTCGCGGGCTTTTGCGAGGATCCCGTCTTCTGCGTCGACGAGGACGATTTCGAATTCGTCAGCGACTGGATCGCGTCGAGTGCGCTCGATACGGCCCCAAGAGCAAACAACATTGCACAACTCCAACCGATGCGGCATGCCGCGGCCAATGTTCTGTTCAGGTGAAGTCAGCAAGCGCCGTGCCAGCGCAAAAAGCTCAATGAAATCCGCTTTCACCGCACTTTGCACGGCCCGGAACACCGGCAATTCATGCCGGTCGCGGCAGAAATTTCCGCCCACAGGAAGCACGCCGCCCCTGCATTGCCCGGCTGAGAGGCCCATGTTAGGCGAGTCCATCTTCCACGGCCGCCACGGGAAACCGCCATGACCCAAGCCTTCGCTCCCCGCCCCCTGGCAATCGCGCCCTCGATCCTGGCCTCGGATTTCTCCAGGCTCGGCGAGGAGGTGCGCGCCGTGGACGCCGCTGGAGCCGACTGGATCCATCTCGACGTCATGGACGGGCACTTCGTTCCCAACATCTCGTATGGCCCCGACGTCATTAAGGCGATGCGCCCGCACACCAAGAAGATCTTCGACGCGCATCTGATGATCTCGCCCTGTGACCCCTATCTCGAGGCCTTCGCGAAAGCCGGCTGCGACCACATCACCGTGCATGCCGAGGCCGGTCCCCATCTGCACCGCTCGCTTCAGGCGATCCGCGCACTCGGCAAGAAGGCCGGCGTTTCGCTCAATCCGGGCACGCCGATCAGTGCGCTCGAATACGTCCTGGACCTGGTCGACCTCGTGCTGGTGATGTCGGTCAATCCCGGCTTCGGCGGCCAGGCCTTCATCCCCTCCGCGATCGGCAAGATCCGCGACATCCGCGCCATGACAGCGGGCCGGCCGATCGATATCGAGGTCGATGGCGGCGTCGGGCCCGACGTCGCAGGTCCCCTGGCTGCGGCCGGGGCCAACGCCTTCGTCGCCGGCACGTCCGTGTTCAGGGGCGGCACGCAGGATGCCTATAAGACCAACATCGCCGCAATCCGCAACGCCGCCGCGGGTGCACGCGGCGAGTCGATCTGAGGGCCCGCTCGACTCCGCAGACGTGCGGCCTCTACGGGTGTTGCGGCGCGTAATGCCTAAATTTGCAACTTGATCCGTACTCCTCCGGGCTTCCCTGATTCGCGCAAATCACCGCAAGTGATTCTTGCCTGTTTTCGCGGGAGCACATCATGACGACGACCCTGGTCTGGACTGGCGTGGCGTTGTGGCTTGGTTTTTGTGCGTTTGTTGTGTTTGGTCCATCGGCCGGACCGGTGAAGGTCTCGGTACGCTCGGCCCGCATCGCTCGTCGCGACTGGTATCGGGCCTGACCCCATGCAGATCGCGCTCGTGAAACGTCAGCCGAAGCGCCGGTGCCGCATCCCGCGGCGCCCACATCCTGACCTCGATTTTTTCTTCGGTCGGCTCGAACGCACCGAAGGCGAGATGCGCGACGACACCGGGCCCGAGATGGACCTGGATCACCCGCTCCGGTCACCGCGCCGGCATTGAATTCTTTTCTGGACCAAGCTCATGAAGCCGCATTGCCCGAACTGCCTCAAGGAAATGACCAAGGCATCCGCGTCGCGTAACCTGTTCAACTGCGAGCCGTGCCGCGAGATCATCCAGTTCTTCGGCGGCAGCGCGGATCACTGCGAGCCCGGCCCGCAATTCTCCTGGCCGATCCGTCGCAAGCGCTCCGTCCACACCGCTCACGCGGCCTGAGCCTCCAGGATCCAGAGCGCGGCCCTATCCGGCCTCCTCGCCCGCATCCGCAGCCATTCGCGGCGGCCGTACCACGGTGACGGTGCAGGCCGCTTCCGAGGCCACCTTGGCCGAGACGCTGCCGAGCAGCGTGCGCCTGAACGAGCCCTGCCGCGCGCCGATGATGACGTGGTCGACGTGGTTGACCTCGCAAAACTCCAGGATGGCCGCCGCGGGATCGACGGCTTCCAGCACGTGAGCCGAGAGCCGGCTCTCATCGAGCTTGAGCGGCGTGGCCCAGTGTCTGAGCGCCACCAACCGGTCGATATGCTTGTTGGAGCCCTGCTCATCCAGCGTCCTGTCAATCGCGATGCGGTTGAGCCTCAGCACGTTGAGACAGGCGAGCCGCGCCGACGGCAGCGTGGCGAGAATACGCTCGGTGGTGACGCGCAACGCTTCGTTCAGCTCGGGGGCGCCTTCCACCGTGTCGAGCGCGACCGCGAGGATCGGGCTTGATGCGATCTGGGCTGCGACATCCGATTTCGCGCGCGGCTGCATGACGCCCTGGTTGAAGCGGCGCCGCCAAGCGACGCTTAACGGGTCGCGCTTCATCCGCTCCGAGCGTGTGGTGAGCCTGATCTGGTCCGGATGGGTCAGATCGAAGGCGAGCTGCGACGCCGTCGGATAGCGCCGCACCGGTTCGATCTCGAGGCACCGCAGCACCACCTCCTGGAGCCAGGGCGGATAATCAGCGCGCAAGCCGCGCGGCGGGTGCGGATCGCGCCAAAGCCGGCGCCGCATCGCACGCAGTGTCTCGCCCTCGCCGAACGGCCGCTCGCCGGTCGTGAAGAAATAGAGCAGCACGCCCAGCGAGAACAGATCGCTGCGCGGATCGTCGCGCACCCCTGACAACCGTTCTGGCGCCATATAGGGCGCGGTGCCGTAAGGCAGGCGGAATTCCTCCTGCAACAGGTCCGGCAGATGGTTGTGATGCGACAGGCCATAGTCGATCAACACCGCCTCGCCGCTCTCGCGGAACATGATGCTGCTCGGCTTGATGTCGTGATGGATCACGTTCTGCCGGTGCAAATCAGCAAGCCCCGTTGCGATCCTGGCGACGAGCTGCCGCGCCTCGTCATACGGCAGCGGCAGGTCGGGCAACCGCTTGTAGAGCGTGGTCCCGGAGATGCGCTCGATCACGACATAGGCCTGGTGGGCGAAATCGCCGGTGCCGAAACAGGAGGGCACGTGCGGACCCGCAAGCCGCGGCAGGATCATCATCTCCATCTCGAAGGAGACGATCGCCGCGGGGTCCTCGCCCTCCGACACCCGCGGAATTTTCATCAGCAGCGGCACGTCGAGGCCGGGACGGGTGACGGTCCACAGCGTCGCCATTCCGCCGGCATGGACACATTCGCCAATCGTGTAGCCGTCGATCTCTGCGCCCGATTTGACGAGGGGTTTCGGCATCGGCCTCTAACGCCCCTGCGACAGTCGGTCGGCGAGCCAATGCGGCAGGCCGTTCTCGCGGATCCGGTTCGCGGCCGTCTCGACGTCGTAGGGCGCGCGGCAATAGGTGATCTGGCACGAGACCGTGTCGAACAGCGCGAAAGCCGCGGATGGATCGCCATCGCGCGGCTGGCCGACCGAGCCGAGCACCGCAAGCCATTGCCGGCCGCGCAGCAGCGGTACGGAGACGTCAGTCTTGGGCACGAGTCCCGACATCTTCGCCGTCACCGACATCGAATAGATCGCCGGGCGGTGGATGTGACCGCAGAACGTGACATGAGCCGGCGTCGCGATCAGGCTCTTGGCTGCGTCGGCGGTCGATCGGACATAGTGCCAGCTTCGGGGGCTGGAGGCTTCCGAATGCACGAACAGGCGATCGCCGTCCTCCACCAGCATCGGCAATTCCGCCAGGAACCGCCGCTGCGCGGTGTCGAGCCGGCCGCGGGTCCATTCGATCGCGATTTGCGCCTCGGCATTCATGGTCTCGGCCGAGGAATTCACCGCCTGGTCATGATTGCCGCGCACGGCGACGGCGCCTTGGACAACCAGCTCCATCGCGGTATCCACCACCCATTCCGGATCGGCGCCATAGCCGACGAAGTCGCCAAGCAGGATGAAGCGCTCGGCGCCACGCGCCCGCGCGACTTTCAGGCACGCCTCGAACGCCTGCCGGTTGCCGTGGATATCCGAGAAGACAGCGAGAAGCACGCACCCTCCACCCTCGAACCTTATTGGGAGCCGATAAGGCTAAATTGAGGGAGGTCAAGAACATGCGCCAGCGGCGCGCGGTTTGCCAGCACTGCCCTGTCGCGATGGTGAAGAGCCTATTGCTCGTCCTTCGGCGGCATCCGGGGCGGCGGCAACGGCGTGAACACGGCGCCCTGCGCGCCGGCCGGTGGTGCCAGGAATTCGCCGGTCGAGGAATCGCCTCCGCTCGTCTCCATGATGGTCTTGGGCGTCACATATTCCCGGACCATGTCGATGAGGCTGCCATCGCCGCCGCCGAAATCGGCGGCCCGGCCGCCTTGCGGATGTCCCAGCGCGATCTCGTTCTCCGCCGCATGGGTCTTGTCGGCCAGCCTGTCATTGTAGGGCACACGAAAGGCGCGCGGGATGCCACTCGGCCGATTGTCCTCGTCGAGCTGCTCGACCCAGAGATAGATCGAGCCGGGATCGCCCTCCAGCGAATGCGGCTCGACGATGCGGGCCTTCAGCAGCTTGAACGAGGCCGGCAGCCGATCGGCGCTGGCCCAGCCGAGCAGCCCGCGCATCTCGGTGAAGCTGACGACATAGAACGCACTGGTCACGACCACCGCGACCGCCTTGAACGACCAATGCAGCCGCGCATAGACCAGAACGACCAGCAGCAGCGCACCGATGACGGCGTAGGCTATCGATAGCGTGAGGATGACCGTTGGCAGGCTAGTCACGGCGCACCCTCACAGCGTTCTTGCTCACGCCGGTGCTCGGGTCGAGATCGGCGCCGTTGCGCCAGCCGCTGCGAAAGGTCTCCAGCAGCGATTTCGGCCGCTGGTCCACATTGACGACCTTGCCTTCGGCGTCGAGTCGGAACCGCACCGCGGTCTTCTCGTCGCCGGTGTGATCGACCGTGAACTTGTTATCGAAGATCACCTGCGCCGTCGGATTGAGTTTTTGCACCTTCACATTGGCCGTCACAGGCTCGCCGGTCGTAGCCACGAAATGTGAGACATTGACGGTGTATTCGCCGGGAACGATGCCCCGCACCGTGACGATCTCTTCGCGGATCGGCGAGGCAATCTTTTTGCCGTTGACCATGATGAAGTCGTTGGCTCCGCCGCGATCGTCGCGGTCGAGCGTGAGGAAGCCGGCCTCGCGGTGGCGATACCAGGCGATATTGCCCACGGGATCCTGCACGAACAGGTCGAGATCGTCGGGATGGCTGTCGGGCCAGTCCAGCGTGATCATGAACTCGGCCTTGGAGTCGATCTTGCCGTCCTTGGCGTCCGGCGAGACCGCGAGCAGCGCGAGGAAGAACAGGAAAGCGATCACCTGGAGCGCCTTGAACAGCATCACGCCCAAGGGATCGAACGGCTCCTCGCGCGGATAGAGACCGAAATCATCCATCATGTCGCGATTCCAGCGCCCTTACGTTCCAGCACCGGCGTCACATAGGTCTCGGTCAGCACCACCGCATCCGAGAACACCTTCTGGGTCGCGGCATCCAGCATGTAATACTGGATGCGGACCAGGATCGAACCGACGAGGCCCGCCAGCGTCGTGTACATCGCGACCGCCATGCCGTCGCTCATTAGTCCCATCGAGGATCGCATCGCGACCTTGTCGGCGGCATCCAGTCCCGCGATCGGCGCCAGCATGATGATGAAGCCGACGATGGTGCCGAGCAGGCCGAGCTTCATCAGCGTATCCGAGACGAAGGCCCCGAAGCCGTTGGAGCCGCGCAGCCGGTCGGCGAGCGTTCGCAGCAATAGCGTCTGGTCGACGGGGCGGTAGTCCTGCGCCGCGGCCTTGGTCACGAGGCTCTCAATGTGGTCCCGCACCAGCCCGCGCGGCAGCGCGGCAGCGCCGACGTCGAGCGCCCTGCCGCCCTCGGGGGCCGCAAGCACCGCGCGGCAGCGCCTTGCCGCCGCGCCCTCGCGGGCAATGGCCCGCGTGCGCAGGAAGCAGTGACCGCAGGTGAGGACATAGAGCAGCGCGATCACGCTGGAAATGTAGGTCCGATCTGAGGTCAGCATCAAGCGGATCAGGCCGAACCGCCACAGCAGCACGACGGCGAAGATCGAAAGCCCGGTGAAGATCATCCAGAACAGGAGCGCACTGCGCTCGGATGGGTCGGCAGCAGGCCCCGCGATCGGCCCAATCGTCATCGAACTCATGCTGCACCGCTCCTGGCCGTGAATTCCGCCCATTAGATCAAAGCCGCCGCGCCCGGTCCAAAGAGCCATGCCCAATCCAGCATGGGAAATTTGCCCGAGCTACCATCTTGCCGTGCCTCGCAATTGGCAAGGCGCGGCGGCGTTGTTAGGCTGACCTTAGCAAACTTTGGGGTGATCGCATGCGCCTTGTGCTTCAGCTTGTCGCCCGTCTGTTTCTCATTGTCGTGCTCTGCCTTGGCGCGGCGACGATCTGGGCCACGTTCGACGCCTATCGCAGCGTGGACCGGGCGACTGCGGCCTCGGCGCAGCGGGTCGCCCAGGCGCTTCAGGCCCTGTATTGGCACGAATTCCTGTTGCGTAGCAGCAGAACACGCGAGCAGCTTCTGCCGGTTCCGGAGTGGCGCACGCTGGAAACGATGAAGCTGATCTCACCCGGCGTCTGCGTCGAATTCCAACCGGCCATCGCATTCGAAAAGCCGCTCTGCGGCCAGAGCGAGGGGCTGGGCAAGACGCCGCCGCGCTGGTTCGCGTCGATCGTGCCGACCTTCCTCGGCAGCCATGCCGAAGTGATACGGCCCGTCAGTCCCCGCGCGGCGACCGCCGGAACGGTGGTCGCGACGCCGGATGAAACGGCCGCCATCTCGCTTGCCTGGGAGTACATCCTCAACGTGATCGACGTCGCGCTTTTGATGGCGGCGGCGATCGCGCTGCTGGCCTCGCTCGCGATTGCGCATGCGCTGGCGCCGGCGCGCACGATCGTCACGGCCTTGCAGCGCATGGCCCGCGGCCAATATCGCACGAAACTGCCGCGCTTCCGGTCGATGGAGCTGGCGATGATCGGCAGCGCCGTCGGCGAGCTCGGCGGCCGGCTGGAGGAGGCTACCGAACAGCGCGCGGCGCTGACGCGGCGCCTGATCGAGATCCGCGACGACGAACGCTGCGCGCTCGCCCGCGAGCTGCACGACGAGTTCGGACAAAATCTCTCGGCCATCCTCGCCTTCGCCAACACCATCGAAACGGCGAGCACGAAGGGAGACAAGCACAACGACGTCGCGCAGGACGCGCGGATGATCTCGCAGGCCACGCATCATCTGATGGCCTCGCTGCGCGACGCGCTGAAGCGCCTGCGCAATCCCCTGCCCGCCGAGCTTGGGCTGGAGGCGAGCCTCGTGAATTTGGTGGATAGCTGGCGCTCGCAGAGCTCGGCGCGGCCGACGATCCAGCTCGATCTCAAGGGCGACCTCACCGACATCAGCGGCCCGGCCGCTATCACGGCCTATCGCGTCGCGCAGGAATGCCTGACCAACGCGTTGCGCCACGGCGCGGCACGCGAGATTTCGCTCAGCGTGGAACGGCGCGCGGGCGACGACGATGCATTGCTGATCCGTGTCGACGACGATGGCGGCGGCGACGCGGCACGCGTCAAGCAGTCGGCCGGCTTCGGCCTCACCGGCATCCGCGAGCGCGTCGCAGCGGCCGGCGGCTCATTCTCGATCCTGCCTGCCCGAGGCGGACTCAGCGTCGCCGCCACCATCCCGCTCGCCGCATGAGGCCGGCATGAACGAGATGGCAACAGGCATTTCCGTGCTGCTGGTCGACGACCATCCGATCGTGCGGCAAGGCTATCGGCGCGTGCTGGAAAGCCAGGGTGATCTGCATGTCGTGGCGGAAGCCGACAACGCTGCGGATGCCTACAGCGCCTTCAAGGCGCGCGATCCTGATGTCGTCGTGCTTGATATCTCGATGCCCGGCGCGAGCGGACTGGAAGCCATCCGCAACATCCGCGCGCGCAGTCCGCGGGCGCGCATCCTCGTCTTTACCATGCACAACGAAGCCGTTCTGGTGAAGGCAGCCTTCAGTGCCGGCGCCAGCGGCTTCGTCACCAAGAGTAGCGAGCCGTCCGCGGTCGTGTCCGCGATCCGCAGCGTTGCCCGCGGCGAGCGCGCCATGAGCGACGACATCGCGCACATCTTGGCCGAGGACAGTCTGTCGGCGGGCTCGGCGCTGGATCAATTGGGAGAACGCGAGATCGAGATCCTGCGCCAGTTCGCCGGCGGTGCCACGACCGAACAGATCGCTGCGCATCTCAATCTGAGCGTCAAGACGGTGCAGAACTATCACTATCTGATCAAGACCAAGACCGGCGCGCGTACGGACGCGCAGCTGGTGCGGCTGGCAGCCAATTGTGGACTGACGAAGATCTAGATGTTTGCCCCTCCCTGAAGGCAGGCGCACGGAGCCATCCTCCGCATGCGGGCGTCTCCCAGGTATATTTCGACCGCCTTGCGATGCGGATTGGAACGGAGGCCATCGAACTCCAGTTAGTACCGCAGTGAAGGAGTTCCGCCATGAGTAAGGCTATCCGCGAAGCTACCTATCCCGCGCTCATCACTGTCGGCGAGCTCATCGATGAACTCTGCCGCTTGCCAGACACAGCAACCATTCGATTCCACTGCCCCATGCTCGAACAGGAGCTTGCATTCTACAGGCTTCGAAAGCGGGCGAAGGACCTCGTCGAAATTGAAGTCAATGCGTATCCGGAAAGCCCCCCGGTCGTGCCATTGGCGGGTACCGCTCTTCGTGCGCGGAAAAAGTCCCACCATCCGCGTTCGCTTCGCGATGGTGCCCTCGCCCACAAGGTCGACGGATAAAAGCGCCGCCCATGCGGGCGATCGAGCGGCTTTGGAACAGCGCGTGGAGTATTCGGCCTACGCCTTCAGCCCGCGCAATACCAGCGCCAGCGTCGCATCGACACGCGCCGAGAGATCGGCATCCTTCCACTCGTCGGCATGGGCCGGATGGTGAAAGCGGACTGTGGCATCGAAGATCGCACGCGCGGTGGTCTTGACGTCATCGACGGCGAACACGCCCTGCGTCACGCCGTCGGACAGGATTGCCGCGATCTGGTCGATCATGGTGTCCTTGTGACATTTGACGGCCGCGCAGGCTTCGCGCGCCAGGGTCAGATAAGTGTCGAACATCTCGGGGTCGTCGAGCACACGCGAACGTTTGGCGGCGAACAGCGTGCGCAGCCAGCGGTCGAGCCTGTCAGGCGCCGGGCCCTGCTCCTTGGCGATCGCCAGCAGCGGCGCGTCGATGCGGTCAAGCCAGCGTTTGGCAACCGCTTCGCGCAGCGAAGCCTTGCTCGGGAAATGGCGATAGACGCTGCCATGGCTCACATCGAGCGCACGGGCAACGTCGACCACGGTGGCTTTGGCCAGTCCGTAACGCCGCAGCACGTCCTCGGTGACTTCGAGGATCCGCTCCGGCGTCAAGATAACGGCTTCGTTCATGCCAGCACCATGTTCCCGTTGAGGGCTCAGTTACCCGGTGACAGAGCTGCTTCCGAAGCGCCCGTGCCGGTCGTTTCGGAAAGCTCTCGCCTTAATGAGGCAGTTTTGCAGCCTGCGCCGCGATCTGGCGCGCCACCAGTAAATTGAGCCAGTGCCCAATCGTCCCGGTCAAATTGATGATTTCGGTCGTCATTGTCGTAAGTCTCCAATCAATTGGCGGTCCCTGTTGTTCAATTGCGACCCTCAATCCCCCATCTGCTTGGGACGTCGGGCTCCCGGGATGCCGCCAGACGCCCGATTGGAGCGTCCGAGAACGGATATACACGTCTCGCTGACAGATTTCAATATCTGTCAGTCAATGATCCGTGATTGACAGTTAATATCTGCGGCCCCGGGGCACGTGCCGCTCATCGCGCGCCGCGGCCGGCCGATGCCCCCCACCCAGCCCAATCATCCCCCGCTACGTTGCCGGTGCCGTTTGTTTCGCTCTCCCCGCTCTGCTAAGTCACGGCGTAAAAAGCATTTTGGCAGGTCGCCCCTTCTGGGTCGCCCGCCCACCTTCCTGGAGCAGTCCAATGATCCCCCGCTATACCCGCCCGGAAATGGCCTCGATCTGGGAGCCGCAGACCCGGTTCAAGATCTGGTTCGAGATCGAGGCGCATGCGGCGGACGCCCTTGCCGAGCTCGGCACGATTCCCAAGGAGGCCGCCAAAACGGTCTGGGGCAAGGCCAAGGACGCCACTTTCGACGTCGCCCGCATCGACGAGATCGAGCGCGAGACCAAGCACGACGTCATCGCCTTCCTCACCCACCTCGCCGAGATCGTCGGCCCCGAAGCGCGCTTCGTGCATCAGGGCATGACCTCCTCCGACGTGCTCGACACCTGCCTCAACGTCCAGCTCACCCGCGCCGCTGACCTGCTGCTCGCCGACCTCGACAAGGTGCTGGCGGCGCTGAAGAAGCGCGCCCTCGAGCACAAGATGACGCCGACCATCGGCCGCAGCCACGGCATCCATGCCGAACCCGTGACCTTCGGCCTCAAGCTCGCTTATGCCTATGCGGAATTCTCGCGCGCCAGGGAGCGCCTGATCGCGGCGCGGAAGGAAGTCGCCACCTGCGCCATCTCTGGTGCGGTCGGCACTTTTGCCCAGATCGACCCGCGCGTCGAACAGCATGTTGCCAATGCCATGGGCCTCGTCCCCGAGCCGATCTCGACGCAGGTCATCCCCCGCGACCGCCACGCGATGTATTTCTCGACGCTCGGTGTGATCGCTTCCTCGGTCGAGCGTTTCGCGGTGGAGATCCGCCACATGCAGCGCACCGAAGTGCTGGAAGCCGAGGAGTTCTTCTCCGAAGGGCAGAAGGGTTCGTCCGCGATGCCGCACAAGCGCAATCCGGTGCTCTCGGAAAACCTCACCGGGCTGTCGCGCATGGTGCGCGCCTATGTGACCCCGGCGCTGGAGAACGTCGTGCTCTGGCACGAGCGCGATATCTCGCACTCCTCTGCCGAACGCATGATGGGCCCCGACGCGACCGTGACGCTGGACTTCGCGCTGGTCCGCCTCGCCGGCCTGATCGACAAGCTGCTGGTGTACCCCGCCAACATGCAGAAGAACCTCGACCGCCTCGGCGGCCTCGTGCATTCGCAGCGCGTTCTGCTGGCGCTGACGCAGAAGGGCGCAAGCCGCGAGGACGCCTACAAGCTCGTGCAGCGCAACGCCATGCCGGTCTGGCGCGGCGAGGGCGACTTCCTCCAGCTCCTGAAGAAGGACGCTGACGTGAAGAAGTATCTCACCGACGCCGAAATCGACGAGCAGTTCGACCTCGGCTATCACTTCAAGCACGTCGACACGATCTTCAAGCGCGTGTTCGGCGAAAGCTGAGCGTCATTCGTAGCCCGGGTGAGCGCAGCGACACCCGGGACTTTTCCCACAAAAAATCCCGGATTTCGCTTCGCTCATCCGGGCTACAAATCAAGGCGGACCTCCCTCATGCCCATCGTCAACCGCGTTGCCGCCCTCTCCGACGAAATGGCCGCCTGGCGCCATGACTTCCACGAGAATCCGGAGCTGCAATACGACGTCCACCGCACCGCCGGCATCGTCGCCGACCGCTTGCGCGAGTTCGGCTGCGACGAGGTGGTGACGGGCATCGGCCGCACCGGCGTCGTCGGCGTGATCCGCGGCCGCAAGTCCGCCTCGGGCAAGACCATTGGCCTGCGCGCCGACATGGATGCGCTGCCGATCATGGAGACGTCGGGCGTACCCTATGCCTCCAAGGTCCCCGGCAAGATGCACGCTTGCGGCCATGACGGCCACACCGCGATGCTGCTCGGCGCCGCCAAATACCTCGCCGAGACGCGCAATTTCGACGGCACGGCCGTGGTGATCTTTCAGCCCGCGGAAGAAGGCGGCGGCGGCGGCAAGGCGATGGTCGAGGACGGGCTGATGACGCGCTGGAACATCCAGGAGGTCTATGGCATGCACAACATGCCGGGCCTGCCCGAAGGCCATTTCGCGACCACACCCGGCGCGATGCTCGCCTCCTCCGACAACATCCAGATCACGGTGCACGGCAAGGGCGGCCATGCCGGCGCGGGTCCGCACAAGTCGATCGACAGCGTGCTGATCGGCGCTCAGATCGTCAACGCGCTGCAGTCGATCGTGTCCCGCAACGTCGACCCGCTCAAATCAGCCGTCATCTCGATCACGCAATTCCACTCCGGCACGGCCTTCAACATCATCCCCGAGGTCGCCGAGCTCGGCGGCACCGTGCGCACGCTCGACCCTGAAGTGCGCGATCTCGTCGAGCGCCGCATCGGCGAAGTCGCCGAGAGCATCGCGCGCGCCTATGGCGGCTCGGCGGAGACCAAATACACGCGGATGTATCCGGTGACGATGAACCATGCGCGCGAGGCCGGCCTTGCCGCCGACGTCGCCCGCGACATCGTCGGTGCCGAGCGCGTCAACGACAAGTTCATTCCCATGATGGGCGCCGAAGATTTTTCCTTCATGCTGGAAGCACGCCCCGGCGCGATGATCCTGGTCGGCATGGGCGACGGCAACGAGTGCCACCACCCGGCCTACGTCTTCAACGACAACATTTTGGGCCACGGCGCATCGTTCTGGGCGCGGTTGGTGGAGACGCGGATGCCGGCGGGTTAGTGCAGGTCCGCCGGGTGGGCAAAGCGAAAGCGTGCCCACCACAAACTTCTCCGCTGCAAATGGTGGGCACGGCGCTTCGCGCCTTTGCCCACCCTACAACACCGCTCATCCCTGATATTGCAGCACGTGCATGCCGGCGTTCCAGTCGGAGACGAACATCAGCCCGTCAGGCCGGACATAGGCGTCGCAGGTTTTGGCCGCGAGCGCGACGTTCGGGCGCGGATCGATGAGCTTTTTCGGTGTCGGCGGCACCCAATACGCGATCTCCTTCGGTGCGAAGGCGTCCCTGACGTCGAACACCCTGACGCCGGCATTGTTGTAGGTTGCGAAGATCGTCTCCTCGCTCTGGAACGAGCCCGGGCGGTTCTCGTGCAGATTATGCGGACCGAAGGTGCCGTTCGTGCAGAAATCGCGGTCGCGCGGGGTGGGCAGGGTCGCGATCGGCACCGGATTTGCCGGCGCGCGCACGTCGAGAACGAATGTATGGAACAGCCCCTTGGCGCAATTGTCTGCGTTCGCTTCGTCGGCGACGATTGCGAGCTGTCGCTTGGGCAGCGGCAGCGGCGTATGCGTCCCGCCGGCGAAGGGCGGCGACCAGTTGATGTGGGACAGCAGCTTTGGATTCACGGGATCGCTGATGTCGTGAATGGTGAAGCCGCCATCGCGCCAGGCAGCATAGCCGCGATCACCCGCCGTGATCATGTGATGGAGCGCAAAGCGCTTGCCCTTCGGCGTTGCCGGCTCGCCGGCCGCACGGTTCATGCCCGGCAGCCACCATTTCGCGACGATCTCCGGCTTGGTGATGGTCTTGAGATCGACCACGCAAAGGATGTGGTCGGTGAACCCGTCGAGATGCGCCGATACATAGGCATAGCGGCCGCCCGGCCACCACAGCCGATTGATGCCGAAGCCGGGCATTTCGAGGAATGCGATTTCGCGCATCTCGTTCGGTTTCGATATGTCGTGGATCGACAGCCCACAGCGGAATTTCTTGGCCTTGGTGATGCTGTCGACCAGCGTGTTCTCGAAATAGCCGCGCATATTGTCGTAGGACTGCATCGCGACGATGTTGGCGCCGTTTGCAAGCAGCAGCAGGTCTTCCGCCACCTGTAAATGGTGGGTGCGAGTGTATTGTCCCGCGGTGAAGAAATTGACCGGCTTCAGCGCACGCGGATCGGATGCGTCCAGGACCGTCACGCCGTCGCTGAACATATGTCCGACATAGACATGCTGCCGGTTGAACATCACCTGCACGCTGTCGGGCCGTCCGCCGATGTCGCTGTAGGAGATGTGCTTGATGCCCTTGCCGATGCCCTCGGGGGGAATGTCTGCCTCCGAAGCCCTAGCGCATCTCGACCACCCAGGCAGCGCGGCGGATCCGAGCACGGCCGACAATTGCTGAAGGTGACTGCGGCGCGAGAGCTCAAGCATCGGTTTTCCCCATTTTTTTGGGAATGATGCTCGCTTGCGGCGGGGCACGCAAGCCTCGTGTCGCCTGCCCTCACCTCAACCGCAGACGTGTCTGGTCCGGCCGGACATCACCGCTGCCTGGCCCTCAGTTGCAGACCTCGCCGGTGATCTTGGCGCTGGCGTTCGCATTGGGCACCGGCCCGAGGTGACAGCCCTTTGCGACCGGTCTGCAGCCGGCGTTGTTGCAGATCATCTGCCCAGAGGACTGCGACTTCGGAGCCGCGGACTCCGCCTCCTTGCGGTCCTGGTCGCGCCTCTTCGAATCCTCGCGCGTGACCACCGGCTTCTTCTCCGGCACCTTCTCGCATTCATTGTCATCGCCGACGTGATAGCCGGCGCGGCAGGTGATCTTCGCGCATTGATCGCCGTCGGCCTTGAAGCCGAAATTGCATACGAGCGGACAGACGCGTCCTGGTTTCGCCTTCAGCGCATCGAGCGCGTCGACGCTTGCAAGCTTCGCGTCGAGTTGGGTGCCGGCATATTTGTTGAACAGCGTCAGCGAGCGTTGCGATGCGGCGTTCCAATCGCCGTCAGCGGCGGCCGAAAGACAGCCGACGCGGCGCAGCTCGCTCTGAACGGATTTCGCGAGATCGCCGGGCGGCGGGGAGCTTGGCGGCGGCGACAGCGCGGCGACCTTCCTGCTTTCGGCATCAGCCGCCTGCTTGTCCGCCGCCTGCTTCGTTGCGGCCTCCGTCGCCGCTTTCTCGAGCGCCCGCTTCTCCGCGAGCGACTTGGCCGCGGCAGCTTCCGCCGCCTTGCGATCTCGTTCGGCCGCCTCCGCCTTGGCCTGCTCGATCTGCTTGGCTTTCTCGGCCGCGATCCTCGCCTCTTCCGCGGCTTTGGCAGCTGCGGCGGCTTTCTCCTGCTCGGCCTTCTGGGCTCGTTCGGTCGCGAGCCTCGCCTTCTCCTGTTCGGCCAGACGCGCCTTCTCGGTCGCCACCGTGCGATCCTCCTCGGCGGCAATCTTCTTCAACTGCACACGAGCGAGGTTGGCGTAAAAGCCGTCCGGATAGGTCTGGAGGAATGCTTCCCAGGCTTCGCGCAGGCCGGCCTGAAGCGCCAGCTCGTAGTCCTTGCGCACACTGTCCTGCGGGTTCGCCTGCGGACCTGCTGCGGCGACTGGCCTCAGCGGCACCAGCGGCACGTCGCTGCCGCCCAGGGAGCCATAGACATACGGCTCCTGCTTGTTGCCGGTCTTCTTCAAGACGTCGTCACGGACAAACCCGAATGCCTTGCGCAAGTCGAGCCCGGGCTTCGGGAGATGATCGGTCAGCGCGACCGCGAACGGGCTGTTGCGGGAGTCGCCATCCGACGCCGTCGATCCCGCCTTGGCCGCAAAGGCGATCATCGTGTTCGGACTGGTCGGCTCGACCTTGGCAAGTCCGCCACCAATCGCGCGCGAGGCCAGGGTGCGCTTCATCGTCTTGGCGAATGGGTTGTCGCGGCACGCATCGAGGATGACGAGACGGAGTTGTTTGGCCGGTTCGACCGCGTACAGCGCGCGATCCAGCGCGACCGTCTCGTCGAGGACGTCACCGTCAGTTTCCAGCATCGCATCGGTCGGAACGAGATAGTTGCTGCCGTCCAGCTCGATGCCATGGCCTGCATAGTAGATGACTGCCATGTCGGCATCGCGCGTCCTGGCCGCGAACTCGCGTAGCGATCGCCGCATTTCGCTGGCATTGAGGTCCAGCCGGATCTCGACCGTATCGAAACCCGCGTTCCTGAACATGCTGCCCACGAGCCCGGCGTCATTCACCGGGTTCGCAAGCCGCGGTGCGTTCTTGTAAGCGGAATTGCCAATGACGAGCGCAACGCGCTTGTCGGCCTGGGCCGATCCGCACCCCAGCCAAAGACCGAAAATCAACAGTGAAAGAGATCGCAAGACGATCATGAAACGCCGAGCCTTTTACGGGCGATTGCCTGTGACACCCTAATTGCAGACCTCGAAGTTGCCGCCTGTGGCTGTATTCGAACTAACCCTGCCGGGGATCGTCCCGCTGACAAGCCGACATCCCTTTTGCACCGGGCGACATCCCGTCGAGCTGCAAATAATCTGTCCACTCGCCTCAGGCCTGGACGGCGAAGATTCGCTTGCCTTCCGGTCCGTATCCCGCCTCCGCGAATCCTCACGCGTGGCGACCGGCTTCTTCTCCTGAGTCTTTTCGCACTCGTTGTCATCACCGACGCGATAGCCGGCGCGGCAGGTAATCTTCACGCATTGATCGCCGTCGGCCTTGGAGCCGAAATTGCAAATGAGCGGGCAGACGCGTCCCGGCTTGGCTTTCAGGGCATCGAGCGCGTCGGCGCTGGCGAGCTTGGCATCGAACTGAGTACCGGCGTATTTGTTGAACAGCGCCAGCGAGCGCTGCGAAGCTGAATTCCAGTCGCCGTCCGCAGTGACGGACAGGCAGCCGACGCGGCGCAGTTCGCTCTGGAGTGATTTCGTCAGATCAGCCACCGACAATGTGGATGCCGGCGCCGGCGCAAGGGCTGCAACTTTCTGCTCGACCTCAGGCATCTGCCGATCGGCCGCCGGTTTTACCGCCTGCTCCGCCTTCTCGGCGGCCTGCTTGGCGGCAAGCTCGGCCCTGGCCTTCTCCGCTGCCTGCTTCTCGGCTTGTGCTTTTGCCGCGGCAGCCTCAGCCAGTTTGCGCTGGTGCTCGGCCGCGTCCGCCCTTGCCTGCTCGATCTGCTTCTGCTTCTCCGCCGCGACCCGGGCCTCTTCGGCGGCCTTGGCAGCCGCGGCCGCCTTGTCCTGCTCGGCCTTCTGGGCGCGTTCGGCAATGAGCCTTGCCTTCTGCTGCTCGGCCGCGTTCGCTTTTTGCTCGGCCGACGCGCGCGTCTCTTCAGCAGCGATCTTGTTCATCTGGCCCTTGGCCAGATTGGCATAGAAGCCTTCGGGATATTGCGCCAGGAAGGCTTCCCAACCGTCGCGCGTGGCAAGCTGCAGCGCGAGCTCGTAATCCCTGCGAATCGAATCCTGCGGATTTGCCTGCGGACCGGTTGCAGCCGGCTTGGCAGAAACCAACGGCACGTCATCGCCGCCCAGCGAGCCATACACGAAGGGCTCCTGCTTGTTCCCGGTGCTCCTCAGCACGTCGTCGCGCACGAATCCGAACGCCTTGCGCAAATCTAGGCCCGGCTTGGGCAAGTGCTCGACCAGCGCGGTGGCGAACGGGCTGTTCCTCGAATCGCCGTCGGACGCAGTCGAACCGGCCTTTGCCGCGAAGGCGATCATGGTGTTGGGGCTGGTCGGCTCGACCTTGGCGAGTCCGCGTCCGATCGCGCGCGAAGCCAGCGTTCGCTTCATGGTCTTGGAAAACGGATTGTCGCGGCAGGCATCCAGGATGATCAGGCGCAGCTGTTTGGCCGGCTCTACCGCGAACAGCGCGCGCTCCACCGGGATGGTCTCGTCGAGCACGTCGCCATCCGTCTCCAGCGTCGCGTCGATCGGAATGAGATAGTTGGTGCCTTCCAGCTCGATGCCGTGGCCGGCGTAATAGATCACCGCCATATCGGCATCGCGGGTCCTGCCGGCGAACTCGCGCAACATGCGCCGCATCTCGCTGGCGCTGAGATCCAGCCTGACATCGACGGAATCAAAGCCCGCCTTCTTGAACATGCCGCCGACCAGAGTGGCATCGTTGACGGGATTGCCGAGCTTGGGCGCGCTCTTGTAGGCGGAATTGCCGATGACAAGCGCCACCCGCCGGTCCGCATGGGCTGGTCCGCAGGCGAGGCCAATGGCCAAAATCAACAAAACAAATATCCGAAACGGAATCACTTGCGTCCCCCCGGATGCAATTCCACGAGACTATTCGGACCATCGCTCAATTACCAACTCTTCCTATGTGATATTTGTCACATAAGAGGCTCTACCGGCGTTATGGATAATGCGGCGAAGCGTCGCCCCGCTTTCGGGCCGACGGTCGAAGCCGTCTGTTGGGTCCGCTACATTTGCACCACCTCATGGCGCATCACGAACGGTGCAAGCAGTGCGTGCACCTCGCTCGCAACCGCCTCGCGCTGATCCGCCGGCAGGCCCGCCAGCGTCACAGTCGCGATCGAACCGTGGCTGCCGTGAGCACCGACCCTGACCTTGCAGTCGATGCCGCGCTCAGTGAGCGGTGTCAGCACCTTCGTGAACACGCGCTGGGCTGCGTCCCAGCGCAGCTGCGGCTTGAACACCTTGCCGACGCCCGTCACCGGCATCGGATCGATCGGGATGACCTGCACCGGGACAGCTGCGCGCTCCGGCGTACGCTCGCGCACCCATGTCTCCAACTCGCCCGGCTCGACGGTCGCGCCCGGCTTCAGCTGCACGTAACCGACCGGCAGCTCGCCGGCATAGGCGTCGGGTTGGCCGACCACGGCGGCAAAGCCGACGGCGGCATGCCGGAACATGATCTCCTCGATCGGCGCCGGATCGATGTTGTGGCCCCCGCGGATCACGAGATCCTTGGCGCGGCCGGTGATCCAGAGATAGCCGTCGGCATCGAGCCGGCCAAGATCGCCGGAATTGACCCAGACCTCGTCGACGAAGGCACCCTTGTTGTGCTCGTCGTTGAGATAGCCGCCGAACACGCCTGGGCCAGCCATGATGACGACGCCAATCTCGTCCGGCGCGCAGTCGCGGATCAGCTTGCCCTCGGCATCGAGCTGGACGATGCGGACCCGCGCGTAAGGCATGGGAAGGCCGACCGAACCGAGCCGGATCGGCCGCGACCGATAGGCCAGCGTGTGCACGCTCGAGGTCTCGGTCATGCCGTAGACCTCGACGACCGGCAGCTTGAGCTTGTCCTGGATCGCAGACCCCACCGCGACCGGGATCGCGGAGCCGCCACCGGCTGCATATTTCAGGCTGGAGATGTCTGCATTGCCAGGCGGTACCGCGAGCGTCGCGGCGAGTACCGTCGGCACGCTCGACAGCGCCTCCGGCTTGAAGCGCTCGACCAGTTGCCAGATGTTCTTCACCGCATTCGGGTTGCGCCATCCGCTCGGCGACAGCACGACCAGCGAACCGCCAGCCGACAGCGTCGTCAGCACCTGCGTCAAGGAGCCCCCGACGTGAAACAGCGGCATGCCGAACAGCATGTTGGCGCCCGGCTTCGACTTCAGCAGCAGATTGAGCGCCCAGGCCTGATAGACTTGGTTGGCATGCGTGTGCCGCACCAGCTTTGGCGTGCCGGTGGTGCCGCCGGTGTGGAAATAGGCGGCGATGTTGCTGCCGAGAATCTTGCGTCCGCTGATAAGGCGGTCCGAAGGCTGCGGCTTGATGAGGTCGTTGAAGGCAAAGATTCCTCTCGCCGGATCGCCAGCACCGAACACCTGCACGATCGCCTTGAGCTGCTTGAGTTGCGGCCTGATCTGCTCGACTTTCTGCCAGATGTCGGTGCCCGGCATCGGCCCGAGCGCCACCAGGATCTTCGTATTCGCGGCCTCGAGGATCTCAGCGATCTGGTGCGGCTCCAGGAGCGGATTGACGGGATTGGCGATGCCGGCGGCCTCCGCGCCGAACAGCGTTACAAAGGCGTCCGGCACCAGCGGCAGCATGAAGCTGACGACGTCGCCCTTCTCCACGCCGAGTGCGTGAAACATGTTGGCCGCTTGCGTGACGCGCGCGATGAAGTCGCGGTACGTGACCACGACCGGCGTGTCGGCGGGATCGGCATTTTGCAGGAACTGGATCGCCGGCCCGTCGGGGTTGCGGACCGCACCCAGCCTGACGGCGTCGTAAGTGCTCTCGGCCGCGACGCGATCGGCGTAAGGGACCTGCTCGAAGGCTCGAACCTCTGCGTCCGTCGCCAGGTCGGGATAGTCGCTGCCGATGAGCCGATCGAGCGCATGGATGCCCGCCATGGAATTCCGTCCTCCCTCAGATGCATTTCCCCGCGCCCTGTCTTTTGACTTTTGGGTTGGCGGGGCCTCGACCGATGGCCGGCCGAGCACGGGCAGAATGATGGATGATTTGGCGTTCGTCCATGACCTAACGGCCGCCGTAATCGGGCTGTGGTGAGAGGCTTTTGAACCTGCGCGCCCGATCCGGGGACCAAGAACTGGCATAGGACTCACATGCCGGCGTCCTCGCCAGCGCCCTGGCGCAAGACTGAGGTGATCATGACTACGCCCCCGCGGGATTGCGCTACCCGGCTGTTCATCGCGCTCGCCGTGACAGCGGGGATCATGACATCGGTGATCGCCCTCCCCCGCGCGGCACTCGCCGAGGACGGCCAGCTCGACAAGATGCGCGCCAAGATCTCGGCCTTCATCGGCGACAAGATGGAGAAGCTCGGCGGGTCACGCATCGTCTACAAGGTGGACACCGATGGCCTGCGCGAGAGCGTAGTCACGGATTTGCGCGACGACGTCTACAAGAACCTGCGCGAGGGCAAGATCGCCTTCTCCGGTCTTGCGATCCGCGACGGCGGCGTTGAGTTGAAGATTGCCGACGTCAAGGGCCGCGAGCAACTCGCGCGCAAGCTCGCGTCGGCCGCGGAAGGATTGCCGTCGCATGCACTCGCCGTGACCGACGGCGACGGACTGGTCAGGCTCGTGCCGACCAATGCGGCATCCGCCGCGCGGTTGCACGAACTCGTCGAAGATGCCATCGCCATGATCGAGCAGCGTCTGAAGGAGGCCGGCGTCCAGCTGGCCAGCGTCCAGCCCGATGGGACCGACCGCATCCGCATCTTCCTGCCCGGTGTGATGGAGCCCGAGCGCGTCACCGCGGTCTTCGCCCGCAGGGTCAAGGTCGGCTTCCGCCTGATCGACCTCTCGGTGCCGCCGGAGCAGGCGCAATCCGGCACGCCACCGGCAGGCACGGAAGTCCTGCCCGGCTTCAAGGACAAGAGCCTTTATCTGGTCGCCAAGGACAGCGTGCTCGACGGCGACGACATCAGCTATGCGGGCCCGGGGTTTGCGAGCGCCACGAAAGAGCCGATCGCCTCGTTCCGCTTCAACGGCCGCGGCACGCGGCGCTTTGCCCACATCACCGAAGAGAATATCGCAAAGCCCTTCGCCATCGTGCTCGACGGCAAGGTGATCTCCGCCCCCATCATCCGCGAGCCCATCACCGGCGGCTCGGGCCAGATCTCCGGCAATTTCACCCTGGAGGAAGCAAACAGCGTCGCCATGCTGCTGCGCGCTGGTTCACTGCCGGGGCACCTCGGCTTGGTCGAGCAGGAGGTCGTGCCGCCCGCCAAGCCCTAAGGCGGGGGGATCGCCCCACGCCCACGCCTGGTCCCCCTCGCCCGGTCGGCCGCCGAGGTCGACCACGCCGAGGCTCGTACCCACTGGCCCCCGAATCGCGGGCGCGCCACGGCCATATGCACCGCCAAACAGGCAATTGCCGAAACGCCCGATCAGGCTAAAATTTGCCTCTTGCGGCACGGCGGCCCAAAACTTCATTCAAGCGGTCGTCGTTCGATTTCGGCTATAGGTGTCGAGAATACCGACCGGGACTGAAGGCCTTACGCGGGGATAGTACCATGCCGTCCGGCAGCACAGACATTTCGTCGATCCTCGACCGCATTCTCGAGGCGGCGACGGATAACCTCAGGATCGCGAAGATCCTGGTCCAGATGGGCCTCGATCCAAACAACGTCACCTATGACTCGATCTTCAATCGGATGCTGGAGATCTTCGTCCAGAACATCACGTTGGCCAATATGTTCGCCGCGGTCGGCGCCGGCTTCTTCGTCGCCACCCTCCTGATGCGAACGATGGTGCCGCTGCGCGTCGCCAACATGGTCGGCTGCGCGTTCTTCGCCGTCTTCGGCGCGCTCTCCGCCAACGTGTCGACCTTCCTGCTCTATCTCCTGCTGCTACCGATCAACGCCTTGCGCCTGCGGCAGATGCTCAAGCTCGTCAAGAAGGCGCGCCATGCAGCCGAAGGCGACATGTCGATCGAATGGCTCAAGCCGTTCATGACCGAACGCAAATATCGTCGCGGCGATACGCTGTTCAAGCTGCGCGATCCGGCTAACGAGATGTTCCTCACCGTCACCGGCAAGTTCCTGGTCAAGGAGATCAACATCGAGATCCTGCCCGGAACGCTCATGGGCGAACTCGGCTTCCTCACGCCGGACAACCGGCGCACCGGAACGGTCGAATGCATCGAGGACGGCCAGGTGCTGACGATCACCTACGACCGGCTGCTCGAGATCTACTTCCAGGACCCGCAGTTCGGCTATTACTTCCTGGTGCTGACCAGCCAGCGGCTGCTGCAAAACATCGAGCGCCTGCAGAAGCAGCTGGCAACAGAGAGGGCCGCCACCACGAACAGGATCGCGTGAGCGATCGCCTCGCCGCTCAGTCCAAGAGCAGCGCCATGCCCGGGTCGCCCTTCTCCATCGCACGCCGATAGCCCGCCCGCGCACTGATGCGGCCGAGATATTTGACCACGTTCGGAGAGCGCTGGAGGTCATAGGGCTGGAAGTAGCGCATCGTGGTCAGCGAGAAAACTGTCATGATGTCGGCGGTCGTGAAGGCGCTGCCCGCAAGATATTCGGCCTCGCGAAGCCTTGCGTCGAGAAGATCGTAGGCCTGATCGAGACGCCCCTTCATCGCGAGCAGGGTCGGATTGTCCTTGGCGAGATCGAGCCGGTTCAGGATCATCATCCGTCCCATACCGGGTTGCAGGCTGCCATTGGCGAAATGAACCCAATACAGAAACTGCGCGAAGGCGGGATCAGTGGGACCGAGCACGAGTCGGCCGTTGCCATATTTTGCAACGATGTAGTCGACGACGGCGCCGGATTCCGCGAGCACCAACTCGCCGTCGGTGATCACCGGCGCCGTGCCAGCCGGATGCAGCGCCTTGTACTCGGCCGGAGCCAGCATGGTGACGGGATCGCGCGCATAGCGCTTCAACTCGTAGGGAATCCCCAGCTCCTCGCACAGCCAGACGATACGCTCGGACTGCGACTTGCCGAGATGATGGACGGTGAGCATGAGGCCTCCTGCGATCGCAATTGGATAGTTCGTGACCCCACACCTTACTCCGTCATTGCGAGCGCCGCGAAGCAATCGCGGGCGCGATGCTTCCTCCCATGTCCGCCCTACCCCGCCTCGTCCGTCACCATCCGCGCCACGATGCGGTCGCGGCGGATGAAATGGTGCCACAGGGCGGCGATCACGTGAATCGCGATCAAGGCGAGCAGCACATAGGCAAAGAGGATGTGGCGGTCTTCATAGACGCCAGCCGCCGCGCGGTCGGGAGCCGTGAATTGCGGCACGTGAAACAGGCCGAAGAAGTCCGAATAATCAGGGGCGTGCGCACCGGAATGCGCCCAGCCGAGCAGGGTGACGACGATGACGGCGAGGTAGAGCGCGCCGTGGCTGACATGGGCCGCGACCTTCTGCCAGCGCGAGGTCCCGGCCGGCATGGCGGGCGCCGGGTCGACGAGACGCCAGACCAGGCGAAGCACCGTGAGCAGCAGGATCACATATCCGATATCGGCGTGGATCGAGCGGTAGAAGAAGCGGTCGGGACGCGCCGGGATATGGTTCATCCACCACCCGAAGCCGATCATGCCGATGATGGTCAGCGCCAGACTCCAGTGCAGCCATCGGGAAATGCTGCCCCAGCCGTAACTGGTATTTCTGATCATGTCGGTGCTCCGGAGTTTTGCGGGCCTGTCCCTGTCCGCACCGCAGTACGGCAGCTGATACCGGGAACATGTGGCCGTCGCGAAATTGAATCGTTCCAAAATAGCCCTAAGTGCCCCTGCCGCAAAACCGCCCCAAAAACCGAATGGTAACCATGGCGGGCTAGAGTGTTCACGTGACCAATTCCCCGACGATTCTGGTGTTCGATTCCGGCCTTGGCGGCCTCACGGTCCTGCGTGAGGTCGTGGCTGCGCGGTCCGACGCGCATTACGTCTACGTCGCGGACGACGCCTTCTTCCCGTATGGCCACCACAGCGAGGACGAGATCATCGCCCGCGTGGTGCCGCTGATGGGGGAATTGATCGGCATGCACGATCCTGACCTCGTCGTGATCGCCTGCAACACGGCGTCCACGCTGGTCCTATCGCATCTGCGCGCCGCTTATTCCCTGCCCTTCGTCGGCACGGTGCCGGCGATCAAGCCGGCCTGCGCGCAGTCGAGGAGCCGGCGCGTGTCGGTGCTCGGCACCAGGGGCACGGTGAAGCGCGAATACACCAAGGCGCTGATCCGCGATTTCGCGCAGGGTTGCGAGGTGACACTGGTCGGCTCGCCCGAGTTGGCCGCGCTGGCTGAATCCGAGCTCAGCGGCTCTCCCGTCAGCGACGACGCCATCCTCGCCGAGCTCGCCCCGTGTTTCGTGGGCGATGCCGGGGACGCAGGCGCACGCACCGACACCGTGGTGCTCGCCTGCACGCATTACCCGCTGCTGCTCGACCGGCTGAAAAAGCTCGCCCCCTGGCCGGTCGACTGGATTGATCCGGCGCCCGCGATCGCCCGCCGCGTCTCGGATCTGCTCGGCCCGCACACCGGTGGCATCGCGCAATCCGGCGCCGAAATGATCTTCACCTCGAACCGCGTGCATGGCCTTTCGGCCATGCTGACGCCGTTCTTCGGCGGCCGCATTCCAGCCTGATCTTGCGCCTCGACGCCCCGCTGCTAGGGTCCGCCGTCGTCGTTTCCTACAGGTTCTTCCCATGTCCGTCCCGACCACGCCGCTCAACCGTCTTCGCCAGCTCTGGCGCGAGGGTCGTCCTGCCTTCGGCGCGATCGCGACGATCCCGAGCGTGCAGACCGTGCAGATCATGGCGCGCTCTCTCGACTGCATCATCGTCGATCTCGAGCACGGGCCGATTGGACTGACCGAAGCACATGCGATGATCGCGGCCACCACCGGCACCCCATGCACGCCGCTGGTGCGCATCGCGGCGAACGAGCCATGGCTTGCGAAGGCACCGATGGACATCGGCGCCTTCGGCATCAATTTCCCGATGATCACCAATAGCGCGGAGGCCGAGAAAGCAGTGCGCAGCGTGCGCTATCCTCCACGCGGCGATCGGCTCTGGGGTCCGTTCCATGCGCCATTCCGCTGGGGCCAGTCGATGCCGGACTACATGGCCAGCGCCGACGACGAGATGATCTGCATGATCACGATCGAGCACGTCGACGCCGTCAACCGCATCGACGAGATCATGGCCACGCCCGGCATCGATGTAGCTGTGATCGGCCCCGGCGATCTCGCCACCTCCATCAACAAGCGCGGCCAGATGGACGATCCGGAATTGCTGGAGCTGGTGGCGCGGGCCGAGGCCGGCATCCTCAGAAGCGGTGTGCCGATCGGCGGTGTGGCCCGTACCGCGGACCAGGCCAACGCCCTGGTCGACCGCGGCTACCGCGCGATCGCGCTCGGCTTCGACTGGTCGCTATTCCAGCGCGGCATCATAGCAGCGTTCGAGGGGATCAAGCGCTAGCCATTGAGTCTTGCCGGGAACCGCGGCGCTGCTAGGCTCAGCCGTTCCAGGGAGGAAAAACCATGCTCAAAAAGACTTTGCTCGCTCTCGCCTTCACCGGCCTCGCTGTTGCGGCCTTCGCCCAGCAGCCCGGCATCAAGCGCACCCCGCTCCAGAAGGTCGAGTTTCCGGATGGCTACAACACCATCACGGCCATCGCGGAGGTCCCGGCGGGCGGCGCGGCCGGACGCCATACCCATCCGGGCATCGAGACCGGCTACGTGCTCGAAGGTGAACTCAATCTCCTCATCGACGGGCAGCCGGAAAAGACGCTGAAAGCCGGCGATTCCTACCAGATCCCGGCGGGCGTCGTGCATGACGCCAAAGCCCACGGCGATAAGGCTATGAAAGTGCTTGGAGTTTACGTCGTCGACAAGACTAAGCCGCTGGCCTCGCCGGCGCCCTGATGCGGCGAACCGACCGGCCCCATGCGGGTTGGTTCGTGCTAGAGCAGGCGGCGAGCGGGAACCCCGCTCGCTGCACAAACTTTAATCAGGGGAAACCAAAGAGCGATGCGCGGGACGCCCAAGACCATTTCGCTGCCGCGTCGCCTGATTATCGACCTCATGCACGCCTCGATGGGCGTGCCCTTCGTGTCCCTGTCCCGTTCGCTCGATATTGGCCCCCTGCTGGAGGCCCGCGCGGGCGCGATGGCGCCAGCCGGCTGGGCGGCCATGTTCGTCAAGGCTTTTGCCCTCGTCGCCAGGGACGAGCCGGTCCTGCGTACCGTCTATGCCAAATGGCCCTGGCCGTCGCTTTACGAGCTGCCGAAGAGCGTAGCGTCGGTGGCCATTGCCCGGGTCGAGGGCGGCGAGGAATGCGTGATCCCGCAGCGAATCGCGGCTCCCGAGGCCATGACGCTGACTGCGGTCGACGCCGAGATCCGGCACGCAAAGACCGCCCCGATCGACGAAATTCCCATGTTTCGCAAGATCATGCGGGCGACCCGCCTGCCGCTGCCGTTGCGGCGGCTGTCTTGGGCGATCGGGCTGAATTTCGGCCGGCAGCGCGGCAACTGGTTCGGCAGCTTCGCAGTGAGCTCGGTGGCCGCCTATGGCGGTGGCGAGCTTCACCCGATCACGCCCGGCCCCTTCATCGTCAGCTATGGGGTGGTCGGGCCTGACCAGACCATCCATGTCGTGATCCGCTGGGATCATCGGGTCACCGACGCCGCCCCGATCGCCCGCGTCCTGACCCGGCTGGAACAGGTCCTGAACACTGAAATCGCTGCCGAATTGCGTGCGGCCGGGTCGAAGTCGATCCGGGCAGTCGGAACGTGATTCCGGGCCATTCGCATTGACAGCGAGCCCCAAATCCCCCTAAAAGCCGCTTGCTCGCGGGCCGATTTCGGCCCGCGAAGCGTTTCGCGACCCGTGGTCCTGTCCCTTAAGCTTTGGGATCGGACCTGTCAGTGCCGGGCTAGCCCGTCACACAGGAGGGCGCGTTTCCTCAAACCAAGTACCTGAAGAGGACGCGATGACTAAGCGCAGTGAGGCGAAGTACAAGCTCGATCGCCGTATGGGCCAGAACATCTGGGGCCGCCCGAAGAGCCCCGTGAACCGCCGCGAATACGGCCCCGGCCAGCACGGCCAACGCCGCAAGGGCAAGCTCTCCGACTTCGGCGTGCAGCTCCGCGCCAAGCAGAAGCTGAAGGGCTATTACGCCAACATCTCCGAGCGTCAGTTCCACAGCACCTATGTCGAGGCCAGCCGCCTCAAGGGTGACACCGGCGAGAACCTGATCGGCTTGCTCGAGCGCCGTCTCGACGCGGTTGTGTACCGCGCCAAGTTCGTCTCGACGATCTTCGCCGCGCGCCAGTTCATCAACCACGGCCACGTCAAGGTGAACGGCCGCAAGGTCAACATCTCGAGCTATCTGGTCAAGCTCGGCGATGTGATCGAGGTCAAGGAATCATCCAAGCAGCTTGCCCACGTCCTCGAAGCCAGCCAGCTCTCCGAGCGTGACACCCCCGACTATCTCGAAGTCGACCATGGCAAGATGACCGCGAAATACATTCGCATCCCGCACCTCTCCGACGTGCCGTTCCCGGTGCAGATGGAGCCGCATCTGGTCGTCGAATTCTATTCGCGCTAAGATCTGAATATCGAAAGGCCCCGGTTCGCCGGGGCCTTTTTTGCTTAAAGAGCCACACTTCAGTGGCCGTTTACCTTCAGGAGGCGTCGCATGCTCTATACCCCTCCCCCGATCGATCCCAAGGCGCCGCCGGTGCGCATCAATCTGCTCTCGGACACGCAGACAAAGCCGACACCTGCGATGCGCGAGGCGATGGCGCGGGCGGAGGTCGGCGACGAGCAGGTCGGCGACGATCCGACCGTGAACGCCCTGTGCGAGCGCGTGGCCGAGCTGCTCGGCAAGGAAGCCGCGGTGTACATGCCGTCAGGCACGATGTGCAACGTCACCGCGACGCTGGTGCATTGCCGCCCCGGCGACGAGATCCTCGCCCATGAGAGCGCCCACATCATCGCGCGCGAAGGCGGCGCGCATGCCGCGATCGGCGGCTTTCAGGTCACGCAGCTGAAGGGACCCGACGGCCAGTTCACGCCGGAGACCTTTCGCAGAGCGCTGCATCCGCGTACCCGCTACCAGCCGCCGCAGACGGTGGTCAGCGTCGAGCAGACCGCCAATATCGGCGGCGGTACGGTCTGGAAGAAGGCCGCGCTCGACGAGATCGTCGCGATCGCGAAACAACATGGCCTCGTCACCCACATGGACGGCGCGCGCCTCCTCAATGCCACAGTTGCGAGCGGCATCTCTCCGCGCGACATGACCGCGGGGTGGGATTCGGCCTGGATCGACTTTTCGAAGGGCTTGGGCGCGCCGATCGGAGGCGTGCTCGCGGGCTCGCGCGCCTTCATCGATGCGGTCTGGCAGTGGAAGCAGCGCCTCGGCGGCTCGATGCGACAGGCCGGAATCTGCGCGGCGGCTTGCATCTACGCGCTCGACCATCATGTCGATCGGCTCGCCGACGATCACGCCAACGCGCGCGCGCTCGCCCGCGGACTGTCGCAGATCGCAGGCATCGAGGTGCAGGAGCCCGAAACCAACCTGGTGTTCTTCAAGCCCGATGGTACCGGCGTTCCCGGCGACAAGATGGTCGCGGCGCTGCGCCAGCGCGGCGTGACGCTTGCGATGATGGACGGCCGCATCCGCGCCTGCACGCATCTCGACGTCAATGCGAGCCAGGTCGAGGAGACGATCGGATATATCCGCGAGATCGTGCGCGGAGCGTAATCACCGCCCCATCGCCTGGTAGATCAGCGTCTTCAGCGCCAGTTGAATCCGGCCGCGCTGCGTCGGGGTCTGCACCATGAAGATCCCGAACAGATCGTCCTCGGGATCGATGAAGAAGAACGTGCCGCCGACGCCGTCCCAGCGATATTCGCCAAGCGGCCACGTTGTTCCAGGAGGCACCAAGATGCGCACGGCGAGGCCGAGGCCGAAGCCGGAAGACCCGCCCGGATAATAGTTCTGGTCGCGCGCGATCTTCGTCTCCGGACCGATATGATCCGAGGCCATCAGCGCAATGGTCTCCGGTTTGAGATAGCGTCGGCCGTCATAGGTGCCGCCATTCAGCAGCATCTGGGCGAAGCGGGCGTAGTCGCCGATCGTACCGACCATGCCGCCGCCGCCCGATTCCCAGGTCGCAGGCCGCCTGATGTCGCGGACCTGCGTCGTCGGATTGATGTTGCGGTCCTCCGGCATCGGCTCGGCGATGCGCGGGAATTTGGCGGGATCGGCGACGAAGAAAGCCGTCTCGGTCATGCCGAGCGGATCGAGCAGCCGCTCCTTCTCGAACTGCAGCAGCGTCTTTCCCGCAATGATTTCGACGACGCGGCCGAGCACGTCGGTGGAATAGCCGTAATCCCACACCGTGCCGGGCTGCTCGACAAGCGGCAGCGTGGCGATCTTGGCGGCGAATTCGGCGTTGGTCAGATCGCTGTTGAAGAGATTGGCGTTCGCATAGAGCTCGCGCACCATGCCGCCGCCGTAATAGCCGTAAGGCAGCCCCGAGGTGTGGCGCAGCAGATCCTTGATCGTGATGGGTCGCTCCAGCGGCTCCAGCACCAGGGCGACTTTGCCGTCCTCGGCCTTCTTCTCGATGCCGACCTTCATGCCGGCGAAGGCCGGAATGTATTTCGAGACGGGATCGTCGAGCGACAGCTTGCCCTCCTCAACCAGCATCATCGCCATGACTGAGGTCACCGGCTTTGACATCGAATAGAGGCGGAAGATCGTGTCCGCGCTCATCGATAACTCGGTCGCGACGTCGCGGACGCCGAAATTCTGATAATAGACCGGCTTGCCGTGCTGCTGAAGCAGCAGGATGGCTCCGGGGATCTTGCCGGTGGCCACCTCGTTGCGGATGTAGTCGGAAACCTTCGCCAGCCCCGCGGGCGCGAGCGTGTGGACCGCAGGTCTCTCGGAACCTGCCTTCGCAACGATGCCGCCGGCGAGAAGGACGAGCGCCGCGATCAATGCGCGGCGCCCGAACATGTCAATTCTCCATCGCTTCATAAACCAGCTGCTTCAATGTTCGCTGCACGCGCTGGCGCTCGGTCGGGGTCTGCTCCAGCAGCACGAAGAACATGTCCTGCTTGGGGTCGACCACGAAATAGCAGCCGGAGGCGCCATCCCATTTCAATTCGCCGAGATCGCCGGGCGGCGGCGGTTTTGCGTTGCCGGGGTCGGTGCGCACCGCAAGTCCGAGACCGAAACCAAAACCGTCACCGGGGAAATAAAAATAATCGCGATCGACGCCCGACTTGAGGCCGATCTGGTCAGTCACCATCAGCTTGAACGTCTCGGGCTTGAGAATCGTCTTGCCGTCGAGATTGCCGCCCTGTAGCAGCATCTGCGTAAAGCGCTCATAATCGGCCATGGTCGTGACCATACCGCCGCTGGCGAACTGGATCTTCTTGACGACTGTCGGATCGTTGATCCGCCCGACCCGGAAATCGCTGTCGTTCGGCACCGGCTGCGCCAGCAGCTTCTGCTTCTCGGGATCGGTGACGAAGAAGCCGGTGTCGACCATGCCGAGCGGGTCGAGCAGCTTCTCCCGTTCGATCTCGATGAGCGGCTTGCCGGCCGCGACTTCCATGACCCGCGCCAGGATGTCGGTGGAATGGCCGTATTGCCACAGCGCGCCCGGCTGGTTGTGCAGCGGCAGTTTTGCGATGCGCTCGGCGAACTCCGCGAGGTCGAAATCGCCGGCATAGATGTTGGCGTCGCGATAGGCCTTGCGGACCAGGCTGTCGCCATAGAAGCCGTAGGTGACGCCGGAGGTGTGCGTCATCAAATCGTGCACCGTCATCGGCCGGTTGGGCGGCACGAGCTCGAGCGACTTGGTGCCGTCCTCGGCCTTCTTCTCGACGCCGACTTTCACATTGGCGAAGGAGGGAATGTATTTCGAGACGGGATCGTCGAGCTTGATCGTACCTTCCTCGATCAACTTCACTGCAACGACGGAAGTGATCGCCTTGCTCATCGAGAACAGGCGGAAGATCGTCTTGTCGGTGATCGGCGCCTTGCTGACGGCGTCCTGCACGCCGAAGACTTCGTGGTAGACGGGCTTGCCATGTTGCTTGATGAGGACGTTTGCCCCTGCGATCTTGCCGGTCGCGACCTCGTTCTTGAAGAACTCGGTGATCCTCGCGAGCTTGTCCGGATTGAAATGCGCGCCGGCCGGAATCTCGTAGGTGCCCTCCGCCCGCGCGAACGACATCGTACCTAACGATACAAGCGCGGCGCAGACAAGCGCGCGCAGTCCAGACTGTGAAATCATATCCCCTCCCCGGAACATGGCCCGGCGGAGTGTACCGACCACGTCATCAGGCACAAGGGCCGCCGTACCGCGCCAAAGCGTCCGCGTGCAGAGCCGCGCTCTTTTCCGAGAAACAGCAAAATATGACGTCGACGACCAACGGCGCGGCCGGCAGGGCCTCAATGGTCGCATGGACCGCAATCTTCGCGGCCTGGTCGGCTGGAAAGCCGTAAACCCCGGTCGAAATCGCGGAGAACGCCACGGAGGTCAGCTGATTGGCCCCGCAGAGCTCAAGCGCACGGCGATAACAGGAGCCCAGCGCCTCTGCCTCACCGCGAGTGCCGCCGTGCCAGACCGGACCGACTGCATGGATGACATGACGCGCAGGGAGAAGGTAGCCCTTCGTGATCTTGGCATCGCCGGTCGGGCATCCTCCGAGCTTCCGGCACGCGGCTAGAAGCTCGGGCCCGGCCGCCCGATGGATCGCGCCATCCACGCCGCCCCCACCCAGGAGCGACGTGTTGGCCGCGTTGACGATGGCGTCAACGCTCAGCGTGGTGATGTCAGCAACGATGACCTTGAGCTCCGCGCCGCCGATCCGGCGCGTCAGCTGGGTCACGTATCAGGCCGCGACAGCGACGCCCTTTTCGGAGAAGAGCTGCTGCAATTCACCGGCTTGGAACATCTCGCGGACAATGTCGCAGCCGCCGACGAACTCGCCCTTCACATAGAGCTGCGGAATGGTCGGCCAGTTCGAATAGTCCTTGATGCCGTTGCGCAGTTCGGCGGATTCGAGAACGTTGAGGCCCTTATAGCCGACGCCGATGTGGTCGAGGATCTGGACGACCTGGCCGGAGAACCCGCACTGCGGAAATTGCGGTGTGCCCTTCATGAACAGAACCACGTCGTTCGACTTCACTTCGTTGGCGATGAATTCCTCGATGCTCATATCCGTGTCCTTATGGGGCGGAGCCCACTCCAATTGCTTCGGGCTGGCTCCGCCGATCTAACCCGATACCTGGGTATATATGTAGCCCAAACCGTTGTGCATCCAAAGTAAAATGGCGGCGAGCTGCCTCTTGTGGACCGCTCTCGGCTGCACCGGCCCATTGCATGATGCCACGAATATCATCGTCAGGGAGGACTTTCATACCGTCACGGAGCCCCTATCTAGGACGAACCCGGCGTTTTGGAACCCGTCCACACCAACAACGTTCTCTTGTCCTGTCTGGAGAAAAACGTGACGAAACAAGCCTCCGCTCCGGCCCCCGCTCCGTCACTGTCGGTCGATTTGGGCGGCCTTGCCCAGAGGCTGGAAGACGCGTTTCTCGCCGTTCGCGACGAGACGGAGCGCCGGGCCGCGCCACTGTCGCCGGAGGACCAGCAGATCCAGTCCATGCCGGATGCGAGCCCGACGAAATGGCACAGGGCGCACACCACGTGGTTCTGGGAGCAGTTCGTGCTCGGCGAGCACTGTGCGGGCTACCGGCCCTTTCACCCTGACTTCGCCTTCCTGTTCAATTCCTATTACGTCAGCGCCGGTCCGCGCCATTCCCGCAATCACCGCGGCGACATCACCCGTCCGAGCGCCGATCAGGTCGGCGCTTATCGAAAACATGTCGACGCTGCCGTCGTGAAATTCTTCCGCGACGCCGGCGAGGACAAGCTTCGCGAGATCGCGCCGCTGGTCGAGGTCGGCCTCAATCACGAGCAGCAACATCAGGAATTGATGTTCACCGACATCCTGCACGCCTTCGCGCAGAACCCGATCCCGCCGGCCTATGATCCGGACTGGCGCTTCCCGGCCGCGACGCCGGCCAGCGAGGATTGGCTGACGCTGAACGAAGGCATCCACACCGTCGGTCACGTCGATGATAGTTTTCATTTCGACAACGAGAAGCCGGCGCACCGCGCCCTCGTCGGCCCGGTCAAGCTCGCACGCAATCTCGTCACCAATCGCGAATGGCTCGCCTTCATGCGTGACGGGGGCTACCGGACCGCAACGCTGTGGCTGATGGACGGTTTTGCGGCCGTGAACAACGAGGGCTGGGACTGCCCCGGTCATTGGCGCGAGATCGACGGCCAATGGCATGTGATGACGCTGGCCGGCCTCAAGCCGGTCGATCCCGACGCGCCCGTCTGCCACGTCAGCTATTACGAGGCTGACGCCTTTGCGCGCTGGGCCGGAAAACATCTGCCGACCGAGATGGAATGGGAGGTCGCGGCCCGCTCGGGCCAGCTCAACGATGCCTTCGGCATCGTCTGGCAGTGGACGCGATCGTCCTACTCGCCCTATCCCGGCTATCGCGCGATCGAAGGCGCGCTCGGCGAATACAACGGCAAGTTCATGGTCAACCAGCTGGTGCTGCGCGGCTCTTCGCTTGCAACTCCGGAGGGGCACAGCCGTATCACCTATCGCAACTTCTTCTATCCGCACCACCGCTGGCAATTCACGGGACTGCGGCTCGCCGACTACGAGTAAAATTCTCATCCGACGACAAATGCGCGCCGGACAGCGCGTTCAGGAGAGTATCATGAATGTGCACGCTAGCGCCTTGGCCGAAGCCCATCTTCCCGACGAACAGACCACCGCCTTTGCCCGCGAGGCCATCGAGGACCTGTCGCAGCAGCCTAAAAAGCTGTCGCCGAAATATTTCTACGATGCGGCCGGATCTGAATTGTTCGAGGCCATCACGCGGCTGCCGGAATATTACCCGACGCGCACGGAGCTAGCGATCCTGAAGGAGCGCGGCAGCGAGATCGCGAAAATCATTCCGGAGCACGCGGCCCTCGTCGAATTCGGCGCAGGCGCGACCACAAAGGTCCGCCTGCTGCTCAACCACTGCAAGTTCGCGGCCTATGTGCCCGTCGACATCTCCGGCGACTTCCTGACGGCGCAGGCAAACGGACTGAAGCGGGATTTTCCGTCACTCGGCATCTACCCGGTGGCGGCCGACTTCACCACGCCGTTCGAGCTGCCCAAGGCGGTGGCGACCATGCCCAAGGTCGGGTTCTTCCCAGGCTCGACCATCGGCAATTTCGAACCGCATGAAGCGCAGGCCTTCCTGAAGAGCGCACGCGCCATTCTGGGCCGCGGCGCGCAGATGATCATCGGCGCCGATCTCGAGAAGGAGGAGCGCCTGCTCCACGACGCCTATAACGATGCCGCCGGCGTCACCGCTCGCTTCAATCTCAATGTGCTGGTGCGGATCAACCGCGAGCTCGGCGGCAATTTCGACCTTTCCGCCTTCACCCATCGCGCGATCTACAATCGCGAGCGGCACCGCATCGAGATGCACCTGATCAGCAAGAAGAGCCAGACCGTGCGCCTGCTCGGCACCAGCTTTTCGTTCCGCGCCGGCGAGAGCATCCACACCGAGAACAGCTACAAATACAGCATCGAGCGCTTCGCGACGCTGGCGCAAGGCGCGGGTTGGCGGGTGCGCGAGAGCTGGACGGATGCGGCGAAGATGTTCTCAGTGCACGCGCTGGAGGTGGCGGAGTAAGCGCTCCGGCGCCAATGGCGGCGGCTCAATGCTCCTCGGCTTCTTCCGGCGTCGATCCCAGCGAAACCGACTCCCATACCGCAACAACGATCATGATCACCGTCGCGGCGACCGACAGCCATAGCGGCGACAGTTCGGCGGCAAACCACCACAGTGCCGCGAGCGCGATGATGCCAATCCCGTGCGAGAGCTGGAGGAAGCCGCGGATCGCGTGCTTGAACAGGATGGTGCCGACCAGGAACAGCAGCGGCCCGCCGATCGTGCTCACGATGATCCTGACATCTGAATGCCCCACCGGATGCTTCAGCACGAGTTCGTCGGAGACCGCGGTCAGGATGATGCCGGCGACGATCGGCATATGCAGGTAGGTGTAGGCGAGCCGCGCCAAGCGGCCGGATTCGGCGGATCTCGAGATGCGCTCGGCTCCGGCCTCGGCGCCCTTGTGGAAATAGACCCACCACATCGCGATGCTGCCGACCAGCGCGGAGACGAAGGCCGAAATGTTGTCAGCGGTCCAGTCAAGCTCGGCAAACGTCGCACCGTTGACGACAACGGCCTCGCCAAGCGCGATGATGACGAACAGCGAGCAGCGCTCGGCCATGTGGCCGCCTTCGACGGCCCAGGCCTCGACCGACGAGAAGCCCAGCTTGGGGATCCAGAAGCGCACCGCCGGCGAGACATATTCGATCGTCAGCGCCACAATCCAGAACCATAGCCGCGCCTCGTCATGGGCGAGGCCGCCGAGGATCCAGAAGATCGCGGAGACCGAGAGCCACGTCAGGATGCGGATCGCATTGTGCCGGACCGCAGTTCGATGCCGCGGCGTTGCAAACATCCAGAAGGCGGTGCGCCCGACCTGCATCGTTGCGTAAGCGATCGCAAACCACAGGCCCCGCCCCTCGAAGGCGGTCGGGATCGTCGTCGACAGCACGAGGCCGCCCAGCATCATCAGGAAGAGCAGGATCCGGACCGGCGTCAGCTCGGGATCGAGCCAGTTGGTGACCCAGGCGGTGTAGACCCACACCCACCATACCGCGAGAAACAGCACCGCGACGTGCACGGCACCGAGCGGCGTGAAATGGTGCAGCAGTGTGTGCGAGACCTGCGTGATCGCGAAAACGAAGACCAGGTCGAAGAACAGCTCGGCATTGGTGACGCGGCTGTGCTGGTTTGGCAGGATGACGCGAAACATCGCGCCGCGCGGATTGTCCGCAGCCATCGTCATCCCCCCGTCACGATCAGATCAAGCGCCCGGCACCCCGGTTTGCAGCGCCAGCGCATGCAGCACGCCGCCCATTTGGCCGCGGAGGGACTGATAGACGATCTGGTGCTGCTGGACGCGGGACTTGCCGCGGAAGGTCTCCGAGATCACGGTCGCGGCATAGTGATCGCCGTCCCCGGCGAGGTCACGGATGGTCACCTCGGCATCGGGGATCGCCGCCTTGATCATCGCCTCGATATCGTGGGCGTCCATTGGCATTCGGGTCGTGCTCCTGTCTCGGCTGCAATCAGTCTTGTCGTCGAATCGCTGCCGGGGTCCGGTTCTACAAAGCCAACCTTCCGGCGCGGCCAAACTTAGCGTGAACGGCCTTCTACGTCACGCCTTCCGGCACTATATCGGTGATCCGATCTGGATAAAGCCACGACAAAGTGCCGCGCGCGGCAGAGTGATCGAAAAAGGCGTGAAATCATGAAGCTTCCAGGGCCCGACCACCCCATCACCATCACCCCAAATCCCCGGCGCGTCCGCGTCACAGCCGGCGATATCGTGATCGCCGAGACCACCAAAGCGCTGACGCTGAAAGAGGCGAAATATCCGGCGGTGCAATATGTGCCGCGGCAGGACGCCAACATGGCGCTGCTAGAGCGCACCGACCGCGTCACCCACTGCCCCTACAAGGGGGATGCGAGCTATTACAGCGTCAAGGCGGACGGCAAGACACTGGACAACGCGATCTGGACCTATGAGGCCCCCTTTCCCGCGATGACCGAGATTTCGAGCCATCTCGCCTTCTATCCGGACAAGGTGAAGATCGAGGAATTGGGGTAGCTGCTTCCGTCATGGCCGGGCTCGTCCCGGCCATCCACGTTTTTGGGCAATCGCGGATACAGAACAACGTCGATGCCCGGGACCCGGCTCCGCCGAGGCTTCGCCGGGCTATAGGTGTTGGGCCGGCGAAGCTTCAAGCCCGGGCATGACGACTGTGTGCGTGGGCAGCGCCCCGCTACGCCCTGAATATCGTCAGCCCCAGGATCAGCAGCACCAGGAAGATCGCGACGAACACGTAGAACAGGAAGCGGGCGATGTCGGCGGAGGCGGCCGAGATGCCGGTGAAGCCGAGCACGCCGGCTACGATCGAGACAAGTAAGAAGATCAGTGCCCATTTCAGGATCGTCATCGCCAGCTCCGAAATTGTACCGCCTGCCGCGGTCCTCAGGCCCTTTTGGCGAACGCTAACTTCGTCGCAGGGAACTGGTTCCTGGCGGTCTCAGGGACCCGCGGGCGTCCCAAACGACCCTTGCTGAATCCGGTTCCCGGCGGCAAAGTCCGGGCGGGACCGAAGCGCGACCGGGGCGGCCACGATGACGATGTCACATTCAGCGACGATCGGGGCAGAGGCGCACGCGGCGCCGAGGGCCAAGGCGCGCAATCTGTCGCTCGATCGCGCCCGCACCTTCCTGACGCTGGTGGTGCTGCTGCACCACGCCGTGATTCCCTACACCTATTTCGGGCACACCGATCCGGCGTCCTGGGCCGGTTTCGACGTGGTCGTGCTGGCCACCGACAGCTTCTTCATGGCAATGTTCTTCTTCCTGTCGGGACTGTTCACCTGGCCGGGCATCGCGCGCAAGGCGCCGTCAGTTTTTCTCCGCGACCGCCTGTTGCGGCTCGGGCTGCCGTTCGCGATCGCGGCGTTCACCGTCATCCCGCTCGCCTATTACGCGATCGCGCTGCGGCACGATCCCGGGCTGAGCTTCACGGCGTTCTGGTGGAAGACGATCACGGTTGGCCCGTGGCCGAGCGGCCCGATCTGGTTCGTGTGGGTGCTGCTGGCATTCGACCTGACCGCGAGCCTGCTCTACCGGGTCTCCGCGCGTCTGGTCGACCCGGGCAACCGGGTGTCGCTGCGCGGATTCGACCAGCCGGCCGTATTCTGGCTGCTGCTCGTCGTCGTCACGGCAATCGCCTACGTGCCGGCGCTGCTCTATTTCGGCGGCAGCAAATGGTTCGAGCTCGGGCCGTTCTCGGTGCAGGCGAGCCGCATCCTGCTCTACTTCGCCTATTTCTTTATCGGCGTCAGCGTTGGAGCGGCCAACTTCGATCGCGGCATCCTCAGCGCCGGCGGGCAGTTGCCGAAACAGCGCTGGCTGTGGGTGATCGCCACGCTGATCGCCTACTGCCTGATGTGGGGCATGATCTACATCAAGCGCGAGATCCTCGGTAATCCCGACCCACAACCGCACTGGTATCAGGCGATCTACGGTACGTTCTTCGTGCTGTTCTCAGGCTCGATCCTGCTCGCGATTCTCGCGTTCTTCCTGCACCAGAAGTCGCCGGGCCCGAACCTGCTCGACCGCATGCAGGCGGATGCCTACGGCATCTTCCTGGTGCACTACCCGATCGCGTTGTGGATCCAGTACGCGTTGTTCGACTACAGCCTGCCGGCGATCGTGAAGGCTGCGATCGGCTTCGTGCTTACGGTGATCCTGAGCTGGGGTCTGACGGCGGCCTTACGGAAGATTCCGGGAGCGTCGCACGTGTTGTGAGGCGCGATACCCGTAGCCCGGATGAGCGTAGCGATATCCGGGAAACCTCACGACAAAGACCCGGATATCGCTTCGCTCAACCGGGCTACCGGTTCAGCCCCTCAGGCTGCCTTCCCGCCCATATATTCCGGCAGCCAGCGCTCGAACGAGGTCCGCAGCGCCTCGATCGTTACAGGCGCCTCGCCCGCGATCGCGATCGCGTCGCCGCCGGTGGTGCCGATCCGCACGCAGGGCACCTCGCAGCCGCGCATCTTGGCGAGCACGCGGCCGGCCTCGGTTTCAGGCACGGTGACGAGATAGCGCGCCTGGTCCTCGCCGAACCAATAGGCCTGAGGCACCAAGGAGGTCGGCGCCGCGAGCAGTTTGGCGCCGATGCCGCCCGCCATCGCCATCTCGGCCAGCGCAATCAGCAGGCCCCCGTCGGACAGATCGTGCACGGCGGTCGCGGTGCCCGCATGGATCATGCCGCGCACGCAGTCGCCGTTGCGCTTCTCAGCCGCGAGGTCGACCGGCGGCGGCGCGCCCTCCTCGCGACCGCAGATGTCGCGCAAGTAAACGGACTGGCCGAGCCAGCCATGAGTCTCGCCGATCAGGAGGATCGCCTCGCCTTCGGCCTTGAAGGCGAGCGACGCGGACTTGGTGAAATCATCGAGCAGGCCGACGCCGCCGATCGAGGGCGTCGGCAAGATCGCGCGGCCGTTGGTCTCGTTGTAGAGCGAGACGTTGCCGGACACGACCGGGAAGTCGAGCGTACGGCAGGCTTCCGAGATGCCCTTCAGGCAGCCGACGAACTGGCCCATGATCTCGGGCCGCTCAGGATTGCCGAAATTGAGATTGTCGGTGATCGCAAGCGGCTTGCCGCCAACCGCGGTGATGTTGCGCCAGGCTTCCGCCACCGCCTGCTTGCCGCCTTCAAACGGATCGGCCTCGCAATAGCGCGGCGTCACGTCGACGGTCAGCGCCAAGCCCTTCGGGCCGTCCTGCACGCGCACCACCGCGGCATCGCCGCCGGGACGCTGCATGGTGTTGCCGAGAATGACGTGGTCGTACTGCTCCCAGACCCAGCGCTTGCTGCACATATCGGGCGTGCCGATCAGCTTTTCGAGCGCGGCACCGAGACCCATCGGCGCCGCCACCTCGCGCGCATGCACGACCGGCAGCGCGGCGGAGGGGACATGCGGGCGATCATAGAGCGGCGCCTCGTCGCCGAGCTCCTTGATCGGCAAATCGGCCATGACGTCACCGCCATGCTTGACCACGAAGCGCTTGCTCGGCGTGGTGTAGCCGACCACGGCGAAATCGAGGCCCCACTTCTTGAAGATCGCCTCGGCCTCTTTCTCCTTCTCGGGCTTGAGCACCATGAGCATGCGCTCCTGGCTCTCCGAGAGCATCATCTCGTAGGCGCTCATGCCGAGCTCGCGCGTCGGCACCGCGTCGAGATCGAGATCGACGCCGAGGTCGCCCTTGGCGCCCATCTCCACCGCCGAACAGGTCAGGCCCGCCGCGCCCATGTCCTGGATCGCGATGACGCAGCCCTTCTCCATGATCTCGAGACAAGCCTCTAACAGCAGCTTTTCGGCAAAGGGATCGCCGACCTGCACGGTCGGACGCTTCTCTTCGGACTTGTCGTCGAACTCGGCCGAGGCCATCGAGGCGCCGTGGATGCCGTCGCGGCCGGTCTTGGAGCCGAGATAGACGATCGGCATGTTCACGCCGGAGGCGGCGGCATAGAAGATCTTGTCGGTATCGGCGAGGCCGACCGCCATCGCGTTGACGAGAATGTTGCCGTCATAGCGGGTGTGGAAACGGACCTGGCCGCCGACCGTCGGCACGCCGAACGAGTTGCCGTAGCCGCCGACGCCAGCGACGACACCGGAGACGAGATGCCGCGTCCTGGCATGCTCCGGTGCGCCAAAGCTCAGCGCGTTGAGGCAGGCGATCGGCCGCGCGCCCATGGTGAAAACGTCGCGCAAGATGCCACCGACACCGGTGGTCGCGCCCTGGTAAGGCTCGATGTAGCTCGGGTGGTTGTGGCTCTCCATCTTGAAGACCACGGCCTGGCCGTCGCCGATGTCGATCACGCCGGCATTCTCGCCCGGGCCCTGGATCACCCAGGGCGCCTTGGTCGGCAAGCCCTTGAGATGGAGGCGCGAGGATTTGTACGAGCAGTGCTCGTTCCACATCGCCGAGAAGATGCCGAGCTCGGTGAAGGTCGGCTCCCGCCCGATCAGCTTGAGAATGCGCTCATACTCGTCGGGCTTGAGCCCGTGGGCGGCAATCAGCTCGGGGGTGATCTTGGGTTCGTTCTTCATGGAATTTGGGCTTTCGACGGCGGTTGGCCGTTCTTAGGAACATCGGACGGCTTGGAAAAGCCCTTTATGGCGCATTTTCCCGCTGTCCCACGTTTTGCGGCCGGGGGCTGCGGGAACAGGAATTGCACAGCGCGGACAGATCGGATTTAAGGACAAAAGACCCGCAATTGAAGGCCCATTTCCTTGCATGAATTGACCAAAGCGCCCCCGCCTCGCCGCCCCGACCTCCACGTCGCCACCGATGGGGAATTCCAGGGCTGGCGAACCTGGATTCGTGACAGTTTTGAGAGCCATATCGGCCCGTTCTGGCACAAGATCGAGGACGACGGCAGCGTCCGCTCGGCGTTCCGGGTCGAGAAAAAGCACCTCAACGGCTCCGGAAACGTCCATGGCGGCTGCTTCATGGCGTTTGCCGACTATTGCCTGTTCGCGATCGCCACCCACGAACTGGATGGGCCGGCGGTGACCACCAATTTCGCCTGCGACTTCCTCGACGCGGCGCGCGAAGGCGAGTTGATCGAATGCGTCGGCGAGGTCTCCCGCGCCGGCGGCTCGCTGATCTTCCTGCGCGGCAAGCTGATATCGGGCGGGCGGCCTCTCTTCACCTTCTCCGGTACGATCAAGCGGGTGAAGCGGAAGCCGGCACCGCAGCCAAACGCATAGCTCGCCGCCTTCCCTTTTGGCGCCCCCTCGCCCAGACTTGTGTCCAGCGCTGTCGCGCCGGGGAGCAACATCAAGGTGCCGCAGAGCACATCGCCGACGGGGCGGGCCACAGTCTCGCAATTGCCGTCCATGCCCGCCACAGGCGCGCGCAACTGGCGCGACTATGCGCTGCTGTTCGCGCTGGCCTGCTGCTGGAGTTCAACCTATCCGCTGGCGAAGCTCGCGCTGGATACGATCCCGCCCGTGACCTTCATCTCGGCGCGCTCGCTGATCGCGGCCGCCTTCCTGTTCGCGATCCTGTGGATGCGCGGCGTCAGGATCCCGACCGACGCCAAGGCGTGGAAGTTGTTCGCCACCCAGCAATTGATCAACTCGACCTTTCCGTTCCTGATCATCACCTGGTCGCAGCAATATGTGCCGGCGTCGAACACGGTGGTGCTGGCCTCGACCACGCCGATCTTCGCCTTCCTGATCACCTCGCTGATCACGCGTCACGAACCGGCAACGCTGTTGAAGCTCTTGGGCGCGCTCCTCGGCCTCGCCGGCACAATCGTCATCGTGGGCCTGGATGCGCTGCGCGGCTTCGGCAACGAGATCGTGGCCGAGATCGCCATCCTGCTCGCCACCATCTCGTTCGCCTGCGCCACGATCTTCGGCCTGCGGCTGTCCGAATACGATCCGATGGTGGTGGCAGCCGGCTCGCTGCTGTTCGGCGGCCTCGTGCTGCTGCCGCCTTCGCTGATCGTCGACCAGCCCTGGACGCTGCACCCGACGCTGACCGCGATCACAGCCACCATTGTCATGGGCATAGTCTCCAGCGCGTTGGGGCTGATGCTGTTCTACATGTGCCTGGGACGGCTCGGCACGCTGACGACGAACGCGCAAGGCTATTTGCGCATCCCGATCGGCGTCGGCCTCTCCGTGCTGCTGCTCGGCGAGAGCGTGCCCTCGAACCTGGCGCTGGGACTGGTGCTGGTCATGGCGGGCGTCGCCGCGATGACGGTGCCGACGGAGCGGTTGAAGCTGCGGTGACCCGTTGCTTCCGCCGTTCGGCACGAGGCGCTCAATGCGGCTTGCGCAACAATCCGCTCGCCAACGCTTGGAAGGCGTCAACGGCCTTGGTCAGGACGCCTGGCGGATCGTCGGCTGCGGCGACCCACAGCGCTGCGCTCAGCGCAGCCCCGTTCAGCAAGCGTCCCGCCGCTTCGACATCGACGGGCTTCACAATCCCCTGTTCGATCAGCGACCGAATGGTTCGCATGGTAATCTCAAGACAGGCATTCTCGCCGGGCCACTTGGATGGATCACCGAGCACGGCCGGTCCATCCAGAAGCATGACGCGCTGAATTTCAGGATCGAGCGCCATCTCGATATAGGCGGTCCCCTCTGCAAGCAGTCCTTGCCACAAGCTCGGCGCTTGCTCGCGGGCCGTGCGGAGCCGTTCCGCCATTTCGCTGTCGATCTGCTCAACGACGGCCCAGAGCAGCCCCTTCTTGTCTTCGAAGTTGTGATACAGCGCGCCCCGCGTCAGTCCGACGGAAGCAGTCAGCTCGTCCATCGACGCGGCTGCATAGCCTTGTGTGGCAAACGCCCTGCGCGCGGCCCGGATGAGCTTGGCCCGACTTTCCGCCATCGCCTCGGCGCGCTTGCCCTTCGCCATGCTTCCCAACTCCATTTGCCGACCCTATTGACATACGGTCCGTATGTGATCCATATTCCACATACGCTACGTATATGAACAGCTCGTGGAAATCCAGTGGCAGGCCCTGCCCACCACAGCTGCGACCGCCATCCATCAATCAAGGATCCAGACATGCCCAAGCGCGACGCAATCTTCCCGGCCGGCCGCCACGCCCTCTATGAAGCGCACCGCTATTCGGCCGCGATCCGGTCCGGCGACCTGCTCTTCGTCTCCGGGCAGGTTGGAAGTCGCGAGGACGGCTCGCCCGAACCGGTGTTTGAGGACCAGGTCCGACGCGCGTTTGCCAATCTGCGTGCCGTTCTCGCAGCGGCCGGATGCACGCTGGACGATGTGGTGGACGTCACCACGTTCCATACCGATCCGGCCACGCAGATCGAGAAGGTGATGGCAATTCGCGCTGCGGAGATCGGGGAGGCACCCTATCCGAACTGGACGGCAGTCGGAGTGAATTGGCTTGCCGGGTTCGACTTCGAGATCAAGGTGATCGCCCGCATTCCTGCTGCGGGGTAAGCGTTCTCGGTGGCTATGATGCCAACCGTCAGGAGCCTCGCGCTATTACTTGGCGTCGTCGGCCAGCATCTTGCGGTACTTCTCGACGTCGCGCGTCACGAGGTTTTGCAGCACCTCGGGCGTGTGCTCGTCGGGATCGGGGACAACGGTCGAGAGGTCGGCGAACCGTTTCTTCACCGCGTCGGTTTCCACGGCCGTACGCGCGGCGGCATTCAGCTTGGCAATGACCGCCGGCGGAGTGCCCTTGGGCGCGAACAGGCCGTTCCAGCCCTGCGCCTCGAATTCGGGCAGGCCGGCTTCGGCCGACGTCGGCAGATCCGGCAGGGTCGCGAGCCGCACGGTCGAGCCGACCACGAGCCCGCGCGCCAGCTTCTCGTTGATCGACTGCGAGACGGAGGCTGCCGCATCGCAGACGCCGTCGATCTGGCCGCCGATCGCATCCGTGAGCGCGGGGGCGGCGCCGCGATAGCCGACCAGCGTCGCGTCGATCCCGGCGGCTGTGACGAAGCTCTTGCAGATCAGGTAGTTCGAGGACCCGACGCCGGCATGGCCGAGATTGATCTTGCCCGGATTGACCTTGGCGTAGGCGATGAACTCTTTCAGGTCCTTTGCCGGAAAATCCTTGCGCACGGCGATGATGCCGAACGTCTTCGCCACCATGGCGATCGGCACGAAGGAGTCCGGCGTGAACGGCAGCTTTGGATAGATCGTATAGGTCGCAGCGTTGGTGCCGGCATTGCCGATCGCAATGGTGTAGCCGTCAGGCTCGGCGCGGGAGGCGCGCGCCAGTGCGGTCGAGCCGCCGGCGCCGGCGACATTCTCGATCACGATGGTCTGGCCGAGCGCGATGCCCATCTGCTCGGCAACCGTGCGCGCGATCACGTCGGACGTGCCGCCGGCCGCGAACGGCACGATCATGGTGACGGGACGCTTGGGGAAATCCTGTGCGAACGCGGCCGTCGCGAACGCAACGACGGCGACAGCGGCCGGCAGCCGCTTCAGCACGAACGCAATCACGCGGCTTTTTCCAGATGCGCGGTGAGGCCGGCGAACAGGCCGCGACCGTCGGTGCAGCCCATGATGTCTTCGACGTGGTTTTCCGGATGCGGCATCATGCCGAGCACGTTGCCCTTGTCGTTGACGATGCCGGCGATGGATTGCGCGGCGCCGTTGATGTTGCTGATATCGTCGATCGCGCCGTCAGCCGAGCAATAGCGGTAAAGGACGCGACCCTCGCCTTCGAGCCGCTTGATGGTCTCCGCGTCCGCCGCATAATTGCCCTCGCCATGCGCGATGGGCACGCGGATCACCTGCCCGGCATTGTAGCCGCGCGTGAATGGCGTGTCGGAGCGCTCCACGCGCAGATGCACGTCGTGGCAGATGAATTTCAGCCGCGCATTGCGCATCAGGACGCCAGGCAAGAGGCCGGACTCGCAGAGGATCTGAAAACCGTTGCAGACGCCGAGCACGAGGCCGCCCTTGGCCGCATAGTCGCGCACCGCGTCCATCACCGGCGCCCGCGCCGCAATCGCGCCGCAGCGCAGATAATCGCCATAGGAGAACCCGCCGGGCACCACCACGAGGTCGGTGCCATCAGGCAGCGACGTCTCGGCATGCCACACCAGCGCGGGCTCGCTGCCCGAGATCAGCCTCAAGGCACGCGCCATGTCGCGCTCGCGGTTGATTCCGGGAAAGACGAGGATGGCGGCTTTCATGGCAGAGGTTCCGAACGAAGATTGAATGGGGCTGGCACGGCTGCCAAATCGTGAGCAGACATATCCATTTGACGGGGATTTTACCAGTGCTAGCCTCGGCCGCGAGCGTTGTGCACAGGCCATAGCCCGCCATCGGCCGATCGATTCGCCCGGGATTAAAGCCATGAATGTCCCCTCGCTGCCCGCATCCCTCTCCGAGCCGGTGTCCACCGAGGGCGTGATCGCCGCCGGTGCCTATGTCGACGGCCGGCGCGTCGCCAATATTGCCATCAGCGAGGCCTCGAGCTGGCGGGCGAAGCCCGGCCACGTGGTCTGGATCGGGCTGCACGAGCCCGACATGGCGCTGCTCAGCGCGGTGCAGAAGCAGTTCGACCTGCACGAGCTTGCCATCGAGGACGCCAACCACGCCCATCAGAGACCGAAGATCGAGCAATATGGCGAGGCCCTGTTCATCGTGGCGCGAACCGCGCAACTGATCGAGGGCCGGATCGCCTTCGGCGAGACGCACATCTTCGTTGGCGAAGGCTATCTGGTCTCGGTGCGCCACGGCGCGTCGACATCCTACACGCCGGTGCGCGAACGTTGCGAAAGCTGCCCGCGAGCGCTCGCGCGCGGCGAGGACTACATCCTCTACGCCATCCTCGATTTCATCGTCGACAACTACTCGCCCGTGCTCGAGAGCATTCACGAAGAGGTCGAGAGCATCGAGGATGACGTGCTCTCCAAGGCGATCAGCAAGGCGCAGATCGAGCGGCTCTATATGCTGCGCCGCGACCTCTTGCGGCTCAGGACCGCGATCGGGCCGCTGGTGGAGGTCTGCCGCCGTCTGGAGCACGACGAGCTTGCGATGGTGCGCGCGACGATGCAGCCGCTGTTCCGCGACGTCACCGACCACGTCCGCAACATCCAGGAGCGGATCGATTCCATGCGCGAGGTGCTGGCCTTCGCCTTCGAAGCGAGCCTGCTGGTCGGCCAGGCCCAGGAGACGGCGGTCTCCAAGAAACTTGCCTCCTGGCTCGCGATCATCGCGATCCCGACCGCGCTTGCCGGCATCTACGGCATGAACTTCAAGCACATGCCGGAGCTGGACTGGGAGTACGGCTATTACACGCTGCTCGGCGTGATGCTGACGGCGTGCGGCGCGCTGTATTGGCGTTTTCGTCGGGTCGGATGGCTGTGAGCCATCCCGTTCACCCGATCAGCTCGACCCGGTAGTTCTCGATCACGGTATTCGCCAGCAGCTTGTCGGCGGCATCCTTCAACGCCGCCTCCGCCTTCGCCTTGTCCGTGCCCGCGAGCTCGATGTCGAACACCTTGCCCTGCCGGACGCTGGCGACGCCGTCGACGCCGAGCGACTTCAACGCACCCTCGATCGCCTTGCCCTGCGGATCGAGGATGCCCGTTTTCAACGTCACGGTAACACGTGCCTTCACGTCAGATCCCTCTTAGCTCTTCACCAGCACCGGGCCTGAGCCCGCCGGACGCTCGTTCTCCATGAGGATGCCAAGACGCTTGGCGACTTCGGTATAGGCCTCGAGCAGCCCACCGAGATCCCTGCGGAAACGGTCCTTGTCGAGCTTCTCGTTCGACTTGATGTCCCACAGGCGGCAGCTATCCGGCGAGATCTCGTCGGCGACGATGATCCGCATCATCTCGTTCTCGAACAGCCGGCCGCACTCCATCTTGAAGTCGACGAGGCGGATGCCGATGCCGAGGAAGAGACCGGTGAGGAAGTCGTTGACACGGATGGCAAGTGCCATGATGTCGTCGATCTCCTGCGGTGTCGCCCACCCGAAAGCGGTGATGTGCTCTTCCGACACCATGGGATCGTTGAGCTGGTCGTTCTTGTAGTAGAACTCGATGATCGAGCGGGGCAGCTGCGTGCCCTCCTCGATGCCGAGGCGCTGCGACAGCGAGCCGGCGGCAACGTTCCGCACCACCACTTCCAGCGGCACGATCTCGACTTCGCGGATCAATTGCTCGCGCATATTGAGGCGGCGGATGAAATGGGTCGGCACCCCGATGTCGTTGAGGTGCTGAAACAGGTACTCCGAGATCCGGTTGTTGAGGACACCCTTGCCCTCGATCACCTGATGCTTTTTCGCATTGAACGCGGTGGCGTCATCCTTGAAGTGCTGGATCAGGGTACCGGGCTCCGGGCCTTCGTAAAGAACCTTTGCCTTGCCTTCATAAATGCGACGCCGACGGCTCATGGGGATGTACCGTGTTTTGTTGAAATCCATGTATTTGGTGTGCTCCGGTTGACGAGACTACGACCCACAGCGGAGCTGCCGTGAACGGCCCGGAACCCCTAGAAAACAGAACGGGAACCCAGCCTGAGGCAACCTATCCGATTGGCTGTCCCAGCACAATCGATCCGGCCGTCCGGCATCAAACTTATACCGCCTTGCCTGCGGCTTAACGGCTCGTTGTTTTGCCGATTCCTGCCCCCTATCTAGGCATGCACCGGGGCTCTCGCAACGAGGGCCAGCCGGGTCCAGTCAGCAGGGAATTGGAAAAGGCATGAGCACGTTGGACAAGCGCGAGGAAGGCTTCGAGAAGAAGTTTGCCCTCGACGAGGAGCAGAAATTCAAGGCGGAAGCCCGCCGCAACCGGCTGCTCGGGCTGTGGGCGGCCGAAAAGCTCGGCATCACGGGTGATGCCGCCACGGCCTATGCCAAGGAGGTGGTCGCGGCCGATTTCGAGGAAGCCGGTGACGCCGACGTCCTGCGCAAGGTCATGGCCGATTTCGCCGCCAAGAACGTGGCCGTCACCGAACAGGCAATTCGCGCCAAGATGAACGAGCTGATCGCGGTGGCGGCGGCCGAGGTGAAGGCCGGGAAATAAGGCGAAGCATCATTCCGGGGCCACGTCTGCGACGCGCCCCCGGAATGCCAACCAGCTATCCCTCCTTGAACCCATATTCCGGCACGTTGCCGCTGGCGCCGTAATATTTGTACGGCAGGAATTTGCCGCTCATCGTGAACTTGACGCGGTCGCCCTTCGGATTCGCCACGCGCTCGATCGCCATGTCGAAGTCGATCGCCGACATGATGCCGTCGCCGAACTCCTCCTCGATCAGCGCCTTCCAGGCCGGGCCGTTGACCATCACCATCTCGTAGAAGCGGTAGATCAGCGGGTCGGTCGGCGGCATCGGCGTGCCGGTGCCGCGCATCGGCACCTCGTTCAGCATGGCGGTCTCCGCCTTCGACAGGCCGAACAGTTCGCCGGCGTTGGCCGCCTGCGGCTTCGTCAGTTTCATCTGGCCGAGGATCGCGCCTGTTATCAGCACCTCGGAATAGCCGCCGATCTTCTCGCAGATATATTTCCAGCTCCAGCCCTTCTCGCGCTTGATGTCGAGCAGCTTCTCGGTGAGGTCTTCGCGTTTCATGTCAGGGTCTCCTTGGCTAAGACTATGTCGCGCCGGCTCATTTCCTCGAGGCAGCGGATAGACGCGACGCTTTTTTGTGCCACTTTGGCAGGCACGAAACGTGCCAATGACCGGGGCTACGGATTTACGTGCCTCGCCTCATCGCCTCGGCAATGCTTCCGTAAATCCCCTGATCGCATCGAGCACCGGCTGCTGATCGCCCGCGAAGAACCAGTGATCGTTGCCGTCGAGCTCGACGAATTGCGCACCTTTGATCCGGCTCGCCACATCGCGGCCGGCCGCGATCCGTACGGCCTTGTCGTCCCGACGATGCAACACCAATGTCGGCATGGCAATTTGCGGCAAAAGCTGCCGCACGTCGGCGTCGCGAAACGCCTCGAGCACGGCCGAGATGCCGCCGGGACTGGAGGCCGCGCGCAATAGCCCCGCCCACCATGCGCGGGCCTGGGGATCGCCGGCAAGGCTGGGTGCGAAGGTCTCAATCCCCACCGGACCTCCCCATTGCGCGATGAGGTGCTTGCTCCAGGCGTCGTACTGGCTGGCGCGCAACGCGTGCGGATAGTCCTGCGACCAGCAGCCCTTGGCCAATGCACCGAACAGGATGAGTCCGGCCACGAGACGCGGCTCGTCGACGGCGAATTTGATGCAGGCCGGCCCGCACTCGGATGCGCCGAACAGCACGACGCGGCGCGCATCCGCGGCGCGCAGCACGGTGCCGATATCCTCCGCGGTGACGTCGATATCAGGCGCCGACCCAACCCGGTCGGACAACCCGATCCCGCGACGATCGAACACGATCAGACGCCCCAGCTTCGTCAGTGAGGCCAGAAAGGTTCGGCTCGCCGGATGCTCCCAGGCGCGTTCCACATGCGATACGAAGCCGGGCATGACCAGGATGTCGAGCGGACCGCTGCCATAGGTCTGATACGCCAGATGCACACCGGCGCCCTTGACGTAGCGCGTCGCTGGTACAGAGTGTGCCGCCGCAGGACTCATCAACGCCGCGGTCTCGGCTTCCGGCGTAACACCAAGCTCGTCACGCAGCCGCCGCGTCAGTGCCGCATGGTGCCGCTCTGCCGCGCTGCGGTCGCCCGCCAGCAGCAGGCTGCGGATCAGATGCCGGCCATAGACCTCGCTCAAAGGATCGAGCTTGGCCAGACGGGTCGCATGCGCGGTCGCGGCGAAGTAGTCTCCGGCAGCGGTCTTGTCCTGCACCAGACGCTCCAGCGCGTGCATCAGCCGTCCCCGCAGCGCCTCGCGGCGGAAGAACGCCCAATCGTCGAATTCCGGACAGTCCTCCGGGGAGAAGCCTGCGAGGAAATCTCCGCGATAAATCTGGCAGGCTTCGTCAAAGTCACCGCGATCGCAGGCGCTCTCGAAAATATGTGCATCGACCTGCAGCGCGACTGCCGGAGACCATCGCAGACTGGTGCGGTCGGTCTCGAACACCTGCTGACCGAGCGTCAGCTCGATTCGGTGAAGCAGCCGCCGCAACCGCGCAAGGCCGGTCTCGCGGTCAGTTTCAGGCCACAGCAGCGTCGCCACGATTTCGCGGGCCACAGCGCCCTTGGCCTCCGCGAGATAGACCAGCAGCGCCAGGCCCTTGCGCAAGGCCAACTTGATCGGGCGGCCGTCGGCGTGGACCTCAGGGAACCCGAATGTCCCCAGCGAGAAAGCCGTCATGAAAGTCCTCCCTCCCCTTGCGGCGCCCCCGGGGGACGCACAGGGGACGGTCCAGCAATAGCAGTCGGGGCAGATCGAGCCTGCTCGCGGGCGAGCAATTCAGGCTCCTCCATGCGGCACGGCTGCATCAGGCACAATAGGAAAAAACATGATCTCGCGCCTCCTGATCCTGCTCTACGCCATCGTGAGCTACGTGATCTTCACGGTCTCATTTCTCTATGCGCTCGGTTTCGTCGGCAATTATGTCGTGCCCAAGTCGATCGATATGTCGATCGATAAGTCGATCGATGTCGGCAACCCCACGGACCTGAGCTTCACCATCGTCGTCAACCTGCTGCTGATGAGCCTGTTTGCGATCCAGCACAGCGTCATGGCGCGCCCGGCCTTCAAACGATGGTCGGCCAAATTCCTTCCCCTCGCCTGCCAGCGCAGCACCTATGTGCTGCTCTCCAGCCTGATCTTGTTGCTGCTGTTCTGGCAGTGGCGTCCGATCCCGACGCCGATCTGGGAGGCGAGCGGAATGGTGGCCTGGTTGCTGATCGGCGTGCATTGGCTGGGCTGGCTCATCGCGTTCGCCTCGACCCACATGATCGATCATTTCGATCTGTTCGGCCTCCGCCAGGCCTTCGTCGCGTTCCGCGGGAGCGAGATACCAGGTCAATCGTTCAGGACGCCGCTGCTCTACAAGATCGTGCGCCATCCCATCATGCTCGGCTTTCTGCTCGCGTTCTGGGCCACGCCCGAGATGACTGTTGGCCACCTTCTGTTTGCGCTCGCAAACACCGCCTACATCCTGGCCGCGCTTCAGTTCGAGGAGCGCGACCTGATCGCCGAGTTCGGCGCGACCTACCATGACTATCGCCGGCGCGTTCCCATGCTGCTGCCGCGTCTTTTCGGTCGTCGGACGGAAGATCGCCAGCCGCCTCGGCCTGCTGGAGCGTCGCAATGAATACAATATCAGCTATTCCCCGGATGTCGGCGGAGGCCGCCACGTTTGCCGATACGCTGGATGGGCTTGACGTCGGTCTTTGTCTCGTTGACGCGGAGGCGCGTCTCATTCACGCCAATACTGCCGGGCAGGACATGATCGAAGCGCGCGACATCCTGCACGAAATCCGCGGGCACCTCGCGGCTTGCGATCCGACGGTCAACCGGACCCTGCAGCATTTTTTCGCCGCCGCCGGGCAGGAAAACGCGTTCCTCGGCGCCGACGGGATCGCGCTGCCGATGATCGGGCGGGATGGGAAGCGCCACGTCGCCCATGCTCTGCCGTTAACTTCCGGCGCGCGCCGACGTGGGGGTGTCGCCTACAGCGCCGTCGCCGCGCTGTTCGTCCGCAGGGCGGCGCTGATGCTACCGTCTCGTTCCGAAGTGATCGGCAAGGCATTCAAACTGACGCCGACCGAGTTGCGTGTGATGCTCGCGATCGTCGAACGCGGCGGCGTTCCCGAAGTGGCGGCGGCACTCGGCGTCGCCAATACGACGATCAAGACGCATGTCCGGCGCCTGTTTGAAAAGACCGGTGCAGCGCGACAGGCAGATTTCGTCAAGCTTGTCGCGGGATATGCGACGCCGTTACGCAAACCTGCCGAATGCAGACAATCCGTTGGAGCGACACGATGAGAGCAATTCTATGCAGCTCATTCACTGGCCCCGCCGATTTGCGCCTTAGTGAAATCGACGAGCCGAAGCCCTCCGGCGACGAGATCCTGATCGACGTCCATGCGGCCTCCGTCAGTTTCATGGACCAGTTGGTGGTCTCGGGTCTCTATCAGATGCGGCCGCCGACGCCCTTCGTGCCCGGCACGGAAGCATCCGGTGTCGTCGTCGCGGTCGGCGACAAGGTCACGGGATTCGCGCCTGGTGACCGCGTGGCGTGCAGCGCCTGGACCGGCGGCTACGCCGAACGGATGATAGCGAAGGACTCAAAGTGCGTGCTTCTGCCGGAAGGCGTCGCGTTCGAGGCAGCGGCGACGGTCCTGCACAATTACGGCACGGCCTATTATGCGCTGGTCGAGCGGGCCAGGGCGCAGCGCGGCGAAACGCTGTTCGTCACCGGTGCCGCCGGCGGAGTCGGCCTTGCCGCGGTCGACCTTGGCCGCCACCTGGGCCTGCACGTCGTCGCCGGTATCGGCTCCGATGACAAGGGTGCCCTCGTCCGCAATTATGGGGCTGGCGAAATCGTCAACTATAGTAGCGAGGATCTGCGCGACCGCATCAAGTCGATCACGTCAGGAGAAGGCATCGACATCGGCTTCGACACGATCGGCGGCGCGATTTTCGAGCAGATGGCGCGGTCGATGAAATGGGGCGGACGGCTGATGCCGATCGGCTTCACCAGCGGCGAAATTCCCCAGCTCCCGATGAACCTGCCGCTGCTCAAGAACTATTCCATCCTCGGCGTCTTCGTCGGCGCCTGGGCGGAGAAATTCTCAGCTGATGCCGCGCGTATGAACGCCACGCTGATGCAATTGCTGGCCGAGGGAAAAATCCGTCCGCACATCGATCGCGTCCTTCGTTTGGAGGAGGCCGGAGAAGCCATGCGCGCCGTGGCCAACCGAACGGTTCAGGGGCGAATTGTCCTCAAGATCAGGTAAGGTGAGCCGGAAAGAGAGAACAAAACCGATGACACAGATCATCATCGACAAACGCTTTTGCGGTCCTCCGAACTCCGGCAACGGCGGCTATGTCTGCGGCCGGCTCGCCCGCCACATTCCCGGCGCCGCGGAGATAACGCTGCGCGCGCCGCCGCCGCTGGACACTCCGCTCGATGCGGTCGCAACCGACGACGGCACATGGGAGCTTCGCGACGGCAACAAGATCGTCGCGACCGGGCAGCCGGCAAGCGTGGAGCTTTCGCGACTGGAGACAGCCAGCTTCGAGGACGCCTGCGCCGCCGAATTGCTGACGCCGGTCAAGCCGCACGAGCATCCATTGCCGACATGTTTCGTGTGCGGTCCGGCAAGGGCGAAAGGCGACGGCTTGCGCATTTTTGCCGGCGCGCTCCGTGGTCACAACGCCGTTCTCGCGGCGAGCTGGACGCCGGATCAGAATCTCGCCGCCGACGACGGCCTCGTCGCGCCGGAATTCCTCTGGTCGGCGCTCGACTGCCCCACCGGTTTTGCCTGCAATTGCGATCCACAGAGCGGCGGCTTCGACAAGGCACCGCTGCTGCTGGGGCGAATGTCAGCACGGATCGAAGCCCGCCCGCGCCCGGGAGAACGCTGCATCATCACGGCCTGGCCCATCGGCCGCGACGGCCGCAAACGCGCGGCCGAAGCTGCGCTTCACGATGAAGCCGGGAGATTGCTGGCGGTGGCGCGAGCGACATGGATTGCGGTCCAGCGCGAAGTGCAGCTCGGACGTCCTTCGTAGAGGGGACATGGGTGCCCGGTACCAGGAGGGCCAGCTTTCCAGCTAACCACGGGAGCACTCCACTTTAGCCACCGTGCGACGCTGCCAAGCCTCGAGAAGCGTTGAACCCACGTTTAATCAAAGATATTCTTGCAGTTGTCGCCAAGCAAAAAAGATCCAAGAGGGTACGCGATGGTCCGCAAGTTAAAGGCATTTGCAATCCTTGCTACGGGCATGTTCATCGCTGGCGTCGCAAATGCCGAGGCACAGCAGCCGGAGCTTAATGCGCCTGACCTGGTCCTCGTTAATGGCAAGGTTCTGACCTTAGACGACCGATCGACCGTCACGGAGGCAGTCGCCGTCGCGGATGGAAAGATCATCGCGACCGGAACCAGTGCTTCGATCAAGGCGCTTGCAGGCGCCCGGACCCGCGTGCTCGATGTGTCTGGCAAGACCGTCATCCCCGGATTGATCGATACACACGCTCACTTCAAGGCCGCTGGTCTGGGCGACTATGTCGTAACCCTGGGCCGAGCCAAGACCGTTGCGGACGCGCTCGAGGCCATCAAATCGTTCGTCACCAAGAAGAAGCCGGGTGAGTGGATTGTAGGTGGCGCGTGGCACCCGCCCTCGCAATTGGCCGAGAAGCGCTATCTCACGAGGCAGGAGATCGATAGCGTTGCTCCGAACAACCCGGTCTATCTTCGCACCGTCGGGCATTTCTCGATGGCGAACACCATGGCTCTACAAGTGGTCGGTGTCGACAAGACCACCTCGGATCCGAGTGGTGGAAAGTTTGAACGCGACGCAGCCGGTGAATTGACCGGCGTGCTCGTGGAGACGGCGATCGATCGGGTCGAGAAGGCCGTACCACCCTGGACAGAAGACGACGAAATGCGGCAATTCACCATCGCCGAAGGTGTGCTGAACAGCTTCGGCATCACCAGTGTGATCGAAGGCGCAACAGAGCCGCGCGATGTCCGCACGCTGCAGAAGCTTGTCGCAGCCGGGAAAGCCACTTTGCGCACCGGCGTGATGTTTCGACCGGAGCCCCCAGCCGATGTGACGGCATGGGAAGCGATCATGTCAGGCAATGGGGCCTCATCAGGCTTCGGCGACGATTGGCTCAAGTTCGCGGGCATCAAGATCTTTTACGACGGCGGCATGACGCTGAAGACAGCGCTCATGCGTGACGTGTATCCCGATTCACACGACAACTATCACGGCATCACGCAGCAGACTCCCGAGCGGCTGAAGCAACTCATCTCCGTCTGCAACCGTTATGACTGGCGTGTCGGTGTCCACGTGGTGGGCGATCTGGGTATTGACCAGGTGCTCGATGCCTTCGAGGCAGCGGATAAAGAAAAATCGATCCGCGACCGTCGCTTCGTCCTCATCCACGCCAGCCTGATCCGGCCAGAACAGATGGAGCGTGCGCAAAGACTGGGAGTCCGCATAGATTTCCAGAACGTTTTCATGTGGGATAAGGCAGCGACCGTCGAACGATTTCTCGGGAAAGCAACCGCCGACCGCGCCGTGCCGACTAGGACGTTGATCGAAAAAATGGGGCTCAACAGCCTCGGCGCCGGGACGGATTTTCCGGTCAACCCGATCAACCCCTTCCTCAACATGTACATCATGGTCACCAGGAAGGACCCCAACGGAAACGTCTACGGCTCGGCAGAAACCATCACGCGCGAGCAGGCCCTCCGGCTCTACAGCAGCGCGGCTTCGCGTTATACGTTCGATGAAGCGCGCAAAGGGACCATTGAGCCCGGAAAGCTGGCGGACATCGTGGTGCTCTCTGCTGACCACGCGGCCGTGCCGGAGGAGCAGATCAAGGACATCAAGGTGGACCTAACCCTGGTCGGCGGCAAGGTGGTCTTCCAGCGCTGAACCGGCCCTGATCGGCCAAGGTGAGCGACAGCGACCATTCGCTCTGCTTCCCGACGAAATCTACACGCTCTGCTCGATCATCCCCTGCAACCGTACCAGCTCCGCCTCGAGATCCCGCTCCACGTCCGCAGCCCGCATCTCGATCACGCGATAATCGCGCGCCTCGAGCCACGCCCGCCGCGACGCGCGATCCGCGACGATCGTCTCATTCTCGCCCGTGTTCACCAGTTCGATCGCGATCCGGTGCGGGAACGAGACGAAGTCCGGGATATGCCGCCCCACAGGAGTCTGGCGCTTGAACTGGCCTGCGAAGCGGCGGTCGCGTGTAAGGGCCTGCCAAAGCAGCCGCTCGGCATCGGTTGGGTTGCGGCGGAGCAGACGGGCGAGGCCGCGCACGGTGGAGCCGCTGTCGGGCACGCCGCCACCCTGCCCGTGCTCGGCCAACAGCGCGCGCAGGCGCGTTGCCTGCTCGCCGTCGAGCACGCCGCCCTTGGCCGGTCCTTTCCGTCCCTCCGCGATCGCCATCACCACGCCGTGCAGGGTGTGCATGTCCTGTTTGGTCGGCTCCATCCGGGTGAAGATGTTGCGCAGGTTCACCAGCATGGTGTCGCGCTTCTCGGCCGGGCGCAGAAATTCGACCCGGTCGAGTTCGCGGATGAGATTGTCGAAGAAGGCCTGCATCTGGTGCTGCGAGGCGCGCTCGGAGCGCTCCGGCATGGCGTGCGGCAGCTCGCCGGAGGTCGCCCGCTTGAACCATTCGTAGCCGACCAGCAGCACCGCTTGGGCGAGGTTGAGCGAGGCAAAGCCCGGATTGACCGGGAACGTAATGATGCGGTTGGCGAGCCCGACCTCCTCATTGGTCAGGCCCCAGCGCTCCCGGCCGAACAGGATACCGGCCTTGCCGCCGGCGGCGGCGTGCCCGGAAATCTCGCTAGCTGCGGCTTCCGGTCCCACCACCGGCTTGGCCTGGTCGTGGGGACGCGCGGTGGTGGCGAACAGCAGGTCGAGGTCGGCGACGGCCTCACCGACCGTGTCAAACAATTCGACCTTGTCCAGAATATAGTCGGCCCCGGCGGCGGCGCGCTGGGCGGCGATGTTGGGCCAGCCGTCGCGAGGGTTGACGATGCGCAATCGGCTCAGCGCGAAATTGCCCATGGCGCGCGCGGCCATGCCGATGTTTTCGCCCAGCTGCGGCTCGACCAGGATCACGATGGGACCGTCGAGAGAAAGGCCCGCTTTGCTCTTGTCAGTCCCGGACATCTCGCTTCGCTTTCACACTGGTTCTCAAGGTCTTGGACAGGCGCTCTTCATGAATTGATTCAAGGCCGGTCCTGACCTGGTCTGACCTCGGTCTTGGGCCGGCGCCCGTTCGCCTGTCGTTTGCCTGTCCTGACGAAATTCTCAAGGGAAATAACGGGTTGGATTCGACTTTTGAATCTCGCCTGAAACCTCAGCCCGGTCCCCGCGGCAGGGCTGCTCCCGCCCCCCATCTGCGGAGGCTGGATGAGCTAAAAGTGCATAATCCCTTGGCTTTCGCCGGCCGCGTCCCGGTGCTAAGAGGCGGCGGATATTCCCGTGGCGCGCCACAAGCGCCGTTCCCAAGAGGCTTCCCCGATCATGGCAAAAATCAAGGTGTCCAACCCCGTCGTCGAACTCGATGGCGACGAGATGACCCGGATCATCTGGCAGTACATCAAGGACAAGCTGATCAACCCGTTCCTGGATGTCGAGCTGCAATATTTCGACCTGGGAATGGAGTACCGCGACCACACCAACGATCAGGTCACGATCGACGCCGCCGAGGCGATCAAGAAGGTCGGCGTCGGCGTCAAGTGCGCCACGATCACCCCGGACGAAGCCCGGGTGAAGGAGTTCAACCTCAAGCAGATGTGGAAGTCGCCGAACGGCACCATCCGCAACATCCTCGGCGGCGTGATCTTCCGCGAGCCGATCATCTGCAAGAACGTGCCGCGCCTGGTTCCCGGCTGGACCAAGCCGATCATCATCGGCCGCCACGCCTATGGCGACCAGTATCGCGCCACCGACATCAAGTTCCCGGGCAAGGGTACGCTGACGATGAAGTTCGTCGGCGAGGACGGCACCGTCATCGAGAAGGAAGTGTTCAAGACCCCCGGCGCCGGCGTCGCGATGCAGATGTACAATCTCGACGATTCCATCATCGACTTCGCCCGCGCATCGTTGAATTACGGCCTGCTGCGTAACTACCCGGTCTATCTCTCGACCAAGAACACGATCATGAAGGTCTATGACGGTCGGTTCAAGGACATCTTCCAGGACATCTACGAGCGCGAGTTCAAGAAGGAATTCGACGCCAAGGGCCTGACCTACGAGCACCGCCTGATCGACGACATGGTCGCCTCCGCGCTGAAATGGTCCGGCGGTTATGTCTGGGCCTGCAAGAACTACGACGGCGACGTGCAGTCCGACACGGTGGCGCAGGGCTACGGCTCGCTCGGCCTGATGACCTCGGTTCTCCTCACCCCCGACGGCAAGACGGTAGAAGCCGAAGCCGCCCACGGCACGGTGACCCGCCACTACCGCGAGCATCAGAAGGGCAAGGAGACCTCGACCAACTCGATCGCATCGATCTTCGCCTGGACCCGTGGCCTGTCGCACCGCGCCAAGCTCGACAACAATGCCGAGCTCGCCAAGTTCGCCAACACCCTGGAGAAGGTCTGCGTCGACACTGTCGAGGAAGGCTACATGACCAAGGACCTCGCGCTCCTGGTCGGCGCCGACCAGCGCTGGCTCTCGACAACCGGCTTCCTCGACAAGGTCGCCGAGAACCTCGGCAAGGCGCTGGCGGCGTAAGCCGTCCGCAATTTCGCCCGACTGGGCCGGACATCATCACGGGCCGCGTCGCAAACGCGGCCCGTTCGCTTATTTGGACCTTTGCGCGGAGATGCGACCATGTCGATCAAGCTTGCCGTCCCCTGCCTGTTGCTGCTCGCTGGACCGGCTGTGGCCGCCGACCCGCTTCCCGACGCCATCGCCGCGCCCGGCGAGAGCATCGTGCTCAGCGTCCACGCCGAGGGCGCGCAGGTCTATGAATGCAAGGCCGGCACCGACGGCAAGCTCGCCTGGGCTTTTTGTGAACCGATCGCCACCCTGCTCGCCGAGGGCAAGACGATCGGCCGGCACTATGCCGGACCGAACTGGGAGCATGCCGACGGCAGCGCCGTGGCCGCCAAGGCCGCCGGCAATGCGCCGGGTACCACTGCCGCCGACATTCCCTGGCTGAAGCTGGAAGTGACCGCCCACCGCGGCAGCGGCGTCCTCACGCCCGTTACCACGGTTCAGCGCATCAACACCCATGGCGGCAAGCTCGACGGCGCGTGCGACAAGGCCGGCGACTTCAAGAGCGCGCCCTATTCGGCCGACTACGTCTTCCTGAAGAAGGGCTGAGCCCTCAGCGGTCGGTGCCGTCGCGCTCCACCTGCGCCAGCTCCGCCACTGCAAGGTCGCCGCTGCCCTCCAGCCGCGCCTTTGCCGTCTTGTGGACGTGCGCGGCGAGCGTCGGCATGCGTTCGATCAAGGCGTGAAAGTCCTGGGCGTCGAGCACCAGCAGCCGGCTCTTGCGTGTCGCCGTCACCGTGCCGCTGCGTTTTGTCTTATGCAGCAGCGCGATCTCGCCGAAGAATGTGCCATCCGCGAGCCGCACCTGCTGGTTCGGCAGCGCGATCTCGACCTCGCCGGCGGTGATGAAATACATCGACGAAGCCGCATCGCCCCGCCGCACCAGGATCTCGCCCTGCTCGATCGTGCGCGCCCGCAGCAGCCGCATGATGTCGGCGATCTCGGATGCGCTGAGATGCGAGAACAGCGGCACCCGCGCCAGCATGCCCCAGGTGACCACGAAGTCGCGCCGCTTCACCTCTTCCGCAAAGGCCGTCGAGATGATCGCGACCGGCAGCGCGATCATGGCAAAGCCGCTGATGATGGTGAAGACGGAGATGAACTTTCCGAGCGCCGTCACCGGCACGACGTCGCCGTAACCGACGGTGCCAAGCGTCACGATCGCCCACCACATCGCCTGCGGAATGGTTCCGAGCTTGTCCGGCTGCACGTCGCGCTCGATGGCATAGAGCAGCGAGGCAAACGTCAGCACCGCGCCGATCAGGATGACGATGCAGCCGATCAGCGCCCGCCGCACCGCGTGCACGGCCGCGAGCAGCGACCGCATCGCCGGCGAGTAGCGCACCAGCTTGAAGAACGGCAGCACGCCGAGCGCTGCCAGCGTCGCATGCCGGCCCGTGGCCAGCACGATCGCAGCCGGCAGGAACGCGAGCAGATCGATGATGCCGAGTGCGGAGAAGACATAGCTGAGCCGGTCGGACAGCGCGGACGCTGCGCGCTGGGTATGGCCCGCCACGGTCCACAGCCGCGCCGCATATTCCAGCGCGAACACGATCACGGACAGGATGGTGATCGCCGAAAACAGCGCGCCGAATTGCGCGTCCAGCTCCGGCACCGAGGCAAGGATCATCGCGGCGACATCGAGCACGATGACGCCGATGATCAGCTGGATGAAGCGCGACCCGACCGAGTAGGCCAGCGGATCATGCTCCAGCAATTCGTAGAGGCGATCCCTCAGATTGGGATCGCGAAGCCCAATTCCTCGCGGAACGGGGCGCACCTGCCTACGCGCCGGCCGATTTTTGTTCAGCCATGGCTTTTTCGATCGCCGTGAGCGCCGCGGCAGCATTTTCGCCATCAGGGCCGCCGGCCTGCGCCATGTCGGGCCGCCCGCCGCCGCCCTTGCCGCCGAGCGCTTCGGAGGCGACCTTCACCAGATTGACCGCATTGAAACGCGAAGTGAGGTCCGCGGTGACGCCGACCACGACGCCGGCCTTGCCATCCTCGGTGACGCCGACGATAGCGACGACGCCGGAGCCGATCTGCTTCTTGCCGTCGTCGGCAAGGCTCTTGAGATCCTTCATCTCGATGCCCTCGACCGCGCGCGCCATCAGCTTGACGTCGCCGACTTCGCGCACACCTGAGGCCGCGCCGTTGCTCGAAGCTGCACCGCCGCCCATCGCCAGCTTCTTGCGGGCGTCGGAGAGTTCGCGCTCGAGCTTCTTGCGCTCCTCCATCAGAGCGGCAATGCGCGCCGGGACGTCGTCGATCGAGGTGCGCAGCTCGTGGGCCGCGGTCTTCGCTAGCGCCATGGTGTCGTTGGCGTGTTTTCGCGCGTAGTTGCCGGTTAAAGCCTCGATGCGGCGCACGCCGGAGGCGACCGCGCTCTCGCCCGTCAGCGTGATCAGCCCGATGTCGCCGGTCCGCCTGACATGCGTGCCGCCGCAAAGTTCGACCGACCAGCCGAGAGCGTTGGCGCCGCGCTCGCGCGCGGTCCGGCCCATCGAGACGACGCGAACCTCGTCGCCATATTTCTCGCCGAACAGGGCGCGTGCGCCGGCCTCACGGGCCTCGTCCACGCCCATGACGCGGGTCGAGACTTCGTCATTCTCCAGCACCACCTCGTTGGCGATGTCCTCGACGCGCGCGAGCTCTTCCGCCGTGATCGGCTTCGGATGCACGAAGTCAAAACGTAAACGATCCGGCGCGACCATCGAGCCGCGCTGGGCGATGTGGTCGCCGAGCACCTGGCGCAGCGCCTCGTGGATGAGATGGGTCGCCGAATGATGCGCGCGGATCGAAAAGCGCCTGCCGTGATCCACTTCGAGCTGCAGCGCGGTGCCGAGCTTCAGCTCGCCGCTCTCCAATGTGCCGACGTGAACGAAGAAATCACCGAGCTTCTTCTGAGTGTCGGTGACGCGGAACTTGATGCCGCCCTCGCCGGTCAATACGCCGGTGTCACCGACCTGGCCGCCGGACTCCGCGTAGAAAGGCGTCTGGTTCAGCACGATCGCCCCTAGCTCGCCGGCCTTGAGGCTCGTGGCTTCCTTGCTGTCCTTGACCAGCGCAGTGACCACGCCTTCAGCGCTCTCGGTCTCGTAGCCCAGGAATTCGGTTGCGCCCAGCTTCTCACGCAGCGGGAACCAGATCGATTCGGAAGCCGCCTCGCCAGACCCCTTCCAGGATTCGCGCGCCTTGGCCTTCTGACGCTCCATCGCATCGGTGAAGGAGGCCTGGTCGACGCTGATGCCGCGCGACTTCAGCGCGTCCTGCGTCAAATCGAGCGGGAAGCCGTAAGTGTCGTACAGCGTGAAGGCGACGTCGCCGTCGAACATGTCGCCCTTCTTCAAGGACGCGCTCTTCTCGTCGAGAATGGCGAGGCCGCGCGTCAGCGTCTTGCGGAAGCGGGTTTCTTCCAGCCGCAGCGTTTCCTCGATCAAATTTTCCGCGCGCATCAGATCCGGATAGGCTTGGCCCATCTCGCGCACCAGCGCCCAGACCAGGCGATGCATCAGCGGCTCTTGCGCACCGAGCAGCTGCGCATGGCGCATCGCGCGGCGCATGATCCGGCGCAGCACGTAGCCGCGGCCCTCGTTCGAGGGCAGCACGCCGTCGGCGACGAGGAAGGCCGACGAACGCAGATGGTCGGCGATGACGCGGAACGAGGCCACGGTCTTCTCGTCCGGTCCGCTTCCGAGCGCCGACGCCGTCGCGTCGATCAAATGACGGAACAGGTCGGTCTCGAACACGCTATCGACGCCCTGCATGATGCAGGCCATGCGCTCCAGCCCCATGCCGGTGTCGATCGAGGGACGCGGCAGCGCCACGCGCTCCTCCTTCGTCACCTGCTCGTACTGCATGAAGACGAGATTCCAGAATTCGAGGAAGCGATCGCCATCCTCCTCAGGCGAGCCCGGAGGCCCGCCCCAGATGTGCTCGCCGCGATCGATGAAGATCTCCGAGCACGGCCCGCACGGGCCGGTGTCGCCCATCGCCCAGAAATTGTCCGAGGTCGGGATGCGGATGATGCGGTCGTCGGAGAAGCCCGCGATCTTCTCCCACAGTCCAGCCGCCTCGTCGTCGGTGTGGTAGACCGTGACGAGCAGCTTGTCTTTCTTGAGCCCGAATTCCTTCGTGATGAGCGTCCAGGCCAGCTCGATCGCGCGCTCCTTGAAATAGTCGCCGAAGGAGAAGTTGCCGAGCATCTCGAAGAAGGTGAGATGGCGCGCGGTGTAGCCGACATTGTCGAGGTCATTGTGCTTGCCGCCGGCGCGCACGCATTTCTGCGAGGTGGTGGCGCGCTGATAGGGCCGCTTCTCGACGCCGGTGAAGACGTTCTTGAACTGCACCATGCCGGCATTGGTGAACATCAACGTCGGATCGTTGCGCGGCACCAATGGCGAGGACGACACGATCTCGTGGCCGTTCTCGGCAAAGAAATTCAGAAAGGTCGACCTGATCTCGTTGACGCCGCTCATTTTCATCCAATCGGGTGTGCTTGCACCCGCCTTCCAGCCATCCAAACCGCAAGTTTGGGCTGATATCTGCGGGCCAATGCGCTTTTAGACAAGGCCAGCTTCGCTGTCCAGAAACTGTGCAACCAGATCAAGGCGTTGCCGCAGTCGCGTAATCCGTTGGAAAGCCGCCGATGCCGCGTTGACAGGCTTGGCCGGCCTGTGGTCTTTACCTATCTCTATCGTACGGCCACGTCGGGAGAGACCGGCACTGGTAGCCGGCGCCGAAGGAGCAACCGCCCCGGAAACTCTCAGGCAAAAGGACCGCGTGGCTTTGACAGCATCTGGAAAGAGGCGCCGACGGGCCAAGACCTTTTAAAGGGTAGGTTCGGACAGCGTCCGCCGACGGGATAATACTCTCAGGCACAGCGACAGATGGGGCTTCGACTGGTGTCCACGGGAAATCGTTCCCGGGGAACCGCCGAGGGCCCCCCGATGCTTGCGCGTGACGACAAAGACTCCCTGAAACGCACCCCGCTTTACGACCTGCATGTCTCGCTCGGCGGCAAGATGGTGCCGTTCGCCGGCTATGACATGCCGGTGCAATATCCGGCCGGAGTCCTGAAGGAGCACCTTCATACCCGCAACGCAGCCGGCCTGTTCGACGTCTCCCACATGGGCCAGATCGCACTCCGGCCGAAATCCGGCAAGGTCGAGGACGCCGCCCGCGCGCTGGAACGGCTGGTGCCGCAGGATATTTTGGCGATCGCGCCTGGCCGGCAGCGCTACGCCCAGTTCACCAATGCCGAGGGCGGGATTCTGGATGATCTGATGGTCGCCAATTTCGGCGATCACCTCTTCCTGGTCGTCAACGCCGCCTGCAAGGCCGAGGACGAGGCGCATCTGCGCGCGAATCTCTCGGACGATTGCGTCATCGAGCAGCTGGCTGACCGCGCGCTGATCGCGCTGCAGGGGCCGAAGGGGGAATCGGCGCTGGCGAAATTATGTGCAGAGGCGCCCGCCATGAAATTCATGGATTCCGGCCCGCACAAGGTTGCCGGCCTCGACTGCTTCGTCTCGCGCTCCGGCTATACCGGCGAGGACGGCTTCGAGATTTCGGTTCCTGCCGGCGATGCCGAACGGCTCGCCAAGGCCCTGCTGGACAATCCTGACGTCATGCCGATCGGGCTCGGCGCCCGTGACAGCCTGCGGCTCGAGGCCGGGCTTTGTCTTTACGGCCACGACATCGACACCGCGACCACGCCGGTCGAGGCGGCACTGGAATGGTCGGTGCAGAAGAGCCGCCGCACCGGCGGCGCGCGTGGCGGGGGCTTCCCCGGCGCGGCAAAGATTCTCGCCCATTTCGACCATGGCGCATCCCGCCGCCGCGTCGGCCTGCGCACCGAGGGCCGCGCGCCGGTGCGCGAAGGCGCGCTGCTGTTTGCGGATGCGACCTCCGCCGAGCCGATCGGAAAGGTCACCTCGGGCGGTTTCGGCCCGAGCCTGAATGCGCCGGTCGCGATGGGCTATGTGCCCACCGCATCGAGCGCGATCGACACAAAACTCTTCGCCGAGGTGCGCGGCCAACGCCTGGCCGTGCAAATCGCCGCCATGCCCTTCGTGAAAAACACCTACAAACGCTGAGGACCGAGAAAATGACCACGACGCTCTACACCTCCGACCACGAATGGCTCGCGATCGACGGCGATGTCGCCACCGTCGGGATCACCGACTACGCGCAATCGCAGCTCGGCGACGTCGTGTTCGTCGAATTGCCCAAGCTCGGCCGCGTGCTGAAGAAGGCGGAAGCCGCCGCTGTCGTGGAATCGGTCAAAGCCGCATCGGACGTCTACGCGCCTGTTAGCGGTGAGGTGCTCGAGACCAACCCCGAGCTCGCGAGCGAGCCGGCGCTGGTGAACTCGGACGCGCAGGGCAATGCGTGGTTCTTCAAGATCAAGATGGCCGACAAGAGCGAGCTCGGCGGCCTCATGGATGAAGCGGCGTACAAGGCCCATACGGCGTGAAGATATGAGCCGAGCCGTCTCCCCATACTCACTGTCATGCCCCGCGAAGGCGGGGCATCCAGTAAACGCAGCCGCTTCGGCTACAGCCGAGAGGCCGCGGCGTACTGGATCGCCCGCCTTCGCGGGCGATGACAGCAACTCCTAGCGAGGACCCATGATGACCGCGCACCGCAAATCCAACGGCGATACCACGAGCTTCGTTCGCCGCCACATCGGCCCCTCCACGCGCGACGTCACCGCGATGCTCGAGGCCGTCGGCGCAAACAGCGTCGACGCGCTGATGGCGCAGACGCTGCCGGCTTCGATCCGGCAGACTGCTCCACTCGATCTCGGCAAGCCCTTGAGCGAGACCGAGGCGATCGCGCATATGGCCGAACTCGCCGCCCAGAACCAGGTCTTCACCTCGTTGATTGGCCAGGGCTATTCTGGCACGATCCTGCCCGCGGTGATCCAGCGCAACATCTTGGAGAGCCCGGCCTGGTACACGGCCTACACGCCCTACCAGCCCGAGATCAGCCAGGGCCGGCTGGAGGCGCTGCTCAACTTCCAGACCATGATCTGTGACCTCACCGGGCTCGACGTCGCCAACGCCTCGCTGCTCGACGAAGCCACCGCGGCCGCCGAAGCGATGGCACTCGCCGAGCGGCACTCGCGGGTCGAAGCAAAGGCCTTCTTCGTCGACAAGGACGTGCATCCGCAGACGCTCGCCGTGATGCGCACCCGCGCGGAGCCGCTGGGCTGGACCCTGGTCGTCGGCGACCCCCTCACCGATCTCGACAAGACGGACGTGCTTGGCGCGCTGCTGCAATACCCGGGCTCGTCAGGCGCTGTGCGCGACCTCAGGCCCGCGATCGCCAGCCTGAAGGCCAAGGGCGCACTCGCGATCATTGCCGCCGATCTGCTGGCGCTGACACTGCTCGCCTCGCCCGGCGAGCTCGGCGCGGACATCGCCATCGGCTCGGCGCAACGTTTTGGCGTGCCGATGGGGTATGGCGGGCCGCACGCAGCCTATATGGCGGTGCGCGATGCGCTGAAGCGTTCGCTGCCCGGCCGCATCGTCGGCCTCTCCGTGGATTCGCGCGGAATGCCGGCCTATCGCCTCGCGCTGCAGACCCGCGAGCAGCACATCCGCCGCGAGAAGGCGACCTCCAACATCTGCACCGCGCAGGTGCTGCTCGCCGTGATCGCCTCGATGTATGCGGTCTATCACGGCCCCGAAGGCCTTTCGCAGATCGCGCGCAATGTGCATCGCCGCACGGCGGTGCTGGCTGCCGGCCTGCGCAAGCTCGGCTTTGCGCTGCAGTCCGACAGTTTCTTCGACACGCTCAGCGTGGATGCAGGGGCGAAGCGTACCGAAATCGTGGCGCGCGCGGCGGCCGAGAAGATCAATCTCGGCGCTGGCGAAACTGCATTGCGGATCGCGCTCGACGAGACCACCACGCCCGCAACGGTGGAAGCAGTCTGGCGCGCCTTCGGCGGGCAGCTTGCATACGCCGAGATCGACGCCACCACGCGCGAGGCGCTGCCGGAGACGCTCAAGCGTGCGACCTCTTTCCTCACCCACCCCGTCTTCCACGCGCATCGCTCGGAAACCGAGATGCTGCGCTACATGCGCAAGCTCAGCGACCGCGACCTCGCGCTCGACCGCGCGATGATCCCGCTCGGCTCGTGCACCATGAAGCTGAACGCGACCACCGAGATGATGCCGCTGACCTGGCCGGAATTCGGCAGCCTGCATCCGTTCGCCCCGCCTGAGCAGGCGAAGGGCTACTACGCGCTGTTCGCGCGGCTGGAAAAATGGCTGAGCGACATCACCGGCTATGACGCGATCTCGCTGCAGCCGAACTCGGGCGCGCAAGGCGAATATGCCGGGCTGCTCGCGATCCGCGGCTATCACGCGGCGCGTGGCGAGACGCATCGCAAGATCTGCCTGATCCCCTCCTCCGCGCACGGCACCAACCCGGCCTCGGCCGCGATGGTCGGCATGGACGTGGTGGTGGTCGCCTGCGAGAAGAACGGCGACGTCGACGTCAATGATCTCCGCGCCAAGGCCGAGAAGCATTCGAACGACCTCGCCGCGGTCATGATCACCTATCCCTCGACCCATGGCGTGTTCGAGGAGCACATCCGCGAGATCTGCGAGATCGTGCATGGCCATGGCGGGCAGGTCTATCTCGACGGCGCCAACCTCAACGCGCAGGTCGGCCTTAGCAGGCCCGGCGATTACGGCGCCGATGTCAGCCATCTCAACCTGCACAAGACCTTCTGCATCCCGCATGGCGGCGGCGGCCCGGGCATGGGCCCGATCGGCGTCAAGTCGCACCTCAAGCCGTTCCTGCCCGGTCATCCCGCGACGGATGGGAAAGCGCCCGTGGGGCCGGTCTCGGCCGCGCCGTTCGGCTCGGCTTCGATCCTCACCATCTCCTACATCTACATTCTGATGATGGGCGGCGAAGGCCTCAAGCGCGCCACCGAGATCGCGATCCTCAACGCCAACTACGTCGCAGCAAGGCTCGATGCGCACTTCCCGGTGCTCTACAAGAACGAAAAGGGCCGCGTCGCGCACGAGTGTATCGTCGATCCCCGCGCGCTGAAGACGACCTCAGGCGTCACCGTCGACGACATCGCCAAGCGCCTGATCGATTACGGCTTCCATGCGCCCACCATGAGTTTTCCGGTGCCGGGCACGCTGATGATCGAGCCGACCGAGTCGGAATCCAAGGCGGAGCTGGATCGCTTCTGCGATGCCATGATCGCGATCCGGAAGGAAATCGCCGAGATCGAAGCAGGCCGCTTCAAGATCGAGGCGTCGCCGCTTCGTCATGCCCCACACACCGTGCATGACATCGCGGACGACGATTGGAAGCGCGCCTACACCCGCGCCGAGGGCTGCTTCCCCGCGGGCACCTCGCGCACCGACAAATACTGGAGCCCGGTGGGGCGCGTCGACAACGTCTATGGCGACCGCAATCTGGTGTGCTCGTGCCCGCCCGTGAGCGATTACGCGGAGGCGGCGGAGTAACCGTTTGTAGGGTGGGTTAGCCACCGGCTGCGCGAAGCGCAGTCGCTGGCGTAACCCACCACTTCTGTCTCTGGCGAAATGGAAGAGGTGGGCTACACTTCGCTAACCCACCCTCCGGCACGGAACACGCATTTTGGGCGCAACCAACGAGCGGGTCTCGGGGTCCCACCGCCAGAGCCGCTCGTTGGTCAGGTGAGTGCCGCCCCACCAGCGATCAATCCGGTTGTACCGGCGGAAATCCTGGTCGCCTCCCAGCACCGCCTTACCGAACTCGGTCAGCGTCAATTGCGATCGCTTGTACCGATCGAACTGACTGGAATCGTCGTGCATCTCTAGCGAAAACGGACCTTCATCCAGTCCGGACACCGCCGGCCTCTCGCACCGCGCAAGGCCGTCAAGCAGCGCTCCAACTTCCCAATAACCATACACATCCAGCCCGTTGCACTTCTGGTGGCCCGGAAAGACATCGAAAGGCTGCATGCCGCCTCGCGCGATGAGCTGGAGTATTCGCGCTTCGGTGGCTCCAAGGCCTGAGGCGGGGCGCGGAAGCTCGTTGAGAAGAGCCCTCACGTGGGGGGCGAGTTGTGGCAGCCAGCTCAAATCCGTCTTGAAGAGATCCCGCCACCTTTGCGGGGCCGACGCGCGATAGGCCCGCCATGCACGCTTGGCCGATTTGAGTTGACGAGGTGTGATCGCGACAGCCGGCGGGTAGAGTTCGCTTCGCGGTGGGTCGAAATCCCTGACACCCAAGAACAGGGAGCGCACGACAAAGTCGGGATTTGCATCGTGTCGGCGGCCCCAATGATCGAGCAGCCAGAGCAGGATCAATTGCGCATTTGGCTCCGGCCCTCGCCAAAACTCGACCGTGTCATATTCCGCGAGCAGTTCAATCAGTCCTCGATCCTTCACGCCTGATTCCTCGAGACGCCAGGACGGCGTATCGTCGAGCCAGTGAAGCCCGCGGGGCTGTGTCGTACGCGGCGCAAAGAATGCGTCCAGCTCTGCATCGGCTGGCAACGGTCCCCAGACCAGCCGGCGCTCGATGGCAATCACGAGGTCGGCAAGGCCCGCCTGTTGAATAGCGCCGGCGATGGACGAGTCGGTCGTGACAATGAGCCGCGTCATGCCGTGGTCTCAAGGCTTCGTCAAAACATTACCGTAACGCCACAGCCGATCATTGGTCAGGTGCGTGCCGCCCCACCAGCGATCGATCGGATTGTGGCGACTGAAATCTTCCTGATGGGCCAGGACGGCCCTGCCGAACTCGGTCAACGACAACCGGCTGCGGAGATAGACCTCGTGCCGAGCTCTTAAATTTTCGCGATCGATCGTGCGCAGTTCGTCGCCCAACCCGGCCACTACGGGGTTGGGGCCGAGCGCGAGCCCCTCGAGCAACGAACCCAACTCAAATTCTCCGAACACATATGTGCGCCGTTGCGAGCGCAGGTGAAACAACGCATTCGTGTTTGCAAACCCTCTGGCAAGGAGCTCCAGAAATCGCATCTCGGTCGCACCGAGACCCGTGAAAGGCGACGGCAGTTCTGCCAAGAGATCGAGCAAGGCCGGGCGCAGCATCAGCAATGCACTGAGATCCTGGTGAAGGAGATCGACGCACGCCTCAGGGGTCATCGCACGGTAGGCCGACCACGCCAACCGGGCAGTCTCGAACTCCTGGTCCCTAACAGGCACGACATGGATGTGCGGCTCGGACGCAGCGAGATCCTCACCGTGTGCTGTCGTCAGCTCGGATGAGACAAGTCGAAGTCGAAGCTTTGGCACCAGCGAGGAGCAGGAGCTGAGGTGGTCCAGCAGGCAGACGAGCTGCAATTGATCCCGGGGAGCTGGGTCGAACCAAAGTTCAACCAAGTCATATTGCTCGCAGAAGTCCGCAAGGGACAAGTCTTTGCGATCCTTGATGCTCTTGGGCCACCGGATGCCCCAATCAGACCAATGATCACCAGGCCCGAGATTCGCCGAACGCGGCGCGAAATAGGCTGCGAGCTTCTCGGGCGAGGGCAGCGGTCCCCACTCAAAGTGAAACGAGGATGAGATGACAAGCTCCGCCAACCCGGATCGTGCGAGCTGGCCTCCGGACGAACTGGTCAAGATCAGACGCTTCATCGCACCACCCGGTGCCCCCACGCCAAACGAAACAGGCGCCGAAGACGTCGGCAACTCAACGTCCTCAGCGCCCGCTCCTCGCGAAAAACTTTACTGTTGAAGCTTACTCGTCCGCCGGCTCCTCGCCGTCGGCGTCACGCTCGGGGCTGCCGGCCAGAATCTGCTCGGCGATCAGGCCGGAGTTCTGGCGGATCGAGGTCTCGATCTTGGCGGTGATGTCGGGGTTGGCCTTCAGGAACGCTTTCGAATTCTCGCGGCCCTGGCCAAGACGCTGGCTGTCGTAGGAGAACCATGCGCCGGATTTTTCGACGATGCCGGCCTTGACGCCGAGATCGAGGATCTCGCCCATCTTGGAGACGCCCTCGCCGTACATGATGTCGAACTCGACCTGCTTGAACGGCGGCGCCAGCTTGTTCTTGACGACCTTGACGCGCGTGGTGTTGCCGACCACTTCGTCACGCTCCTTGATCGCGCCGATGCGGCGGATGTCGAGGCGGACGGAAGCATAGAATTTCAGCGCGTTGCCGCCGGTGGTGGTCTCCGGCGAGCCGTACATCACGCCGATCTTCATGCGGATCTGGTTGATGAAGATCACCATGGTATTGGACTTGTTGATGGACGCCGTCAGCTTGCGCAGCGCCTGGCTCATCAGACGCGCCTGCAGACCCGGCAGCGCATCGCCCATCTCGCCCTCGAGCTCGGCCTTCGGCACCAGCGCCGCGACCGAATCGATCACCAGCACGTCGACCGCGCCGGAGCGCACCAGCGTGTCGCAGATTTCCAGCGCCTGCTCGCCGGTGTCCGGCTGGGAGATCAGGAGCTCGTCGATATTGACGCCCAGCTTGCGCGCATAGACCGGGTCGAGCGCGTGCTCGGCGTCGATGAAGGCGCAGATGCCGCCCTTCTTCTGCCCTTCCGCCACCGTGTGCAGCGCCAGCGTGGTCTTGCCCGAGGATTCCGGCCCGTAGATCTCCACGACGCGCCCCTTCGGCAGGCCGCCGATCCCGAGCGCGATATCGAGCCCCAACGAGCCCGAAGAGACCGCCTCGACATCCATCGAACGGTCGTTCTTGCCGAGCTTCATCACCGAGCCCTTGCCGAACTGACGCTCGATCTGGGAGAGCGCGGCGGCGAGAGCTTTACTCTTGTCCATGGAGGATCCTTCGACGATACGCAAGGCAGTGGTGGACATCGGGTCGTGCTCCTTATGACGAGGATTCGCGTGAGGGACAAACGATTGGCGAGGCGGCGCGGCGATAAAAACAATGTACCCTATTTGTTCTAGGTTCGCAATATGTTCTTTTGGGAATTTGCACGCTCTGGCTGACGCGCATCAAAGACGGATGACCCGCACACCGTCAGAATTCCGTCATCCTGCGGCACGAACCTTTCGCGGTCTGCGGCCTTCTCCTGGATGGACTCTTGGATGGGACCGCAACTGAGGGGACTTCAGTCATGACGGACAACACGCATCACGATACGACCCGGCGCACTCCGCTGCTGGAGGCGGCGCGGGAGGAGCTGAGCAAGTTCGAGCGCAAGGAAAACGAGTTCCGCAAGAAAGACCGCGAAGAGCGTGCCGCCGAACTCCGTTTGCCGCTGGACGCGATCAAGGTTCATTAGGCCGCTGGGACCGCGCTGGCGACGGTGCCGGAGCGGCAGCCCGTTGATCTCAGGGAATCGGCACGGGTATCGGGATTCGGATGGCCGTGAAAGGCGAATCCGAGCCGATATGGTATCTAAATACTACCAGTAAGCCATTGATTGGGCGGGGAAATTTGTAGGCACGCTACTGTGCATGGGGTTGTTTTCGCGATTTTTGAAAGGCGCGCACGGGCCTTTCCACCCTCGGAGCCATCTCCCGCACCCAACAGCGCCTACAGCAGAACCAGCAACCCGATGCCGATCACCAGCACGACGAAGCCAGCCGCCGTCGCGGCGGCGAATGACCGCTCTACGTTGTCCATGATGCCACCCCGTTGCCGGCACGCCACGTTTCCCCCATGGCAGCACCGTCGCCGCGAAATCTCGCCTGCGGTTGTGTCCTGAGTTGTGCGAACGGATGTCGAAATTGGGACCGGTGCGGGGCCAGTCTGCGGCCCCCGCGCTCCGGCTTTTGCTGCCACCGTCGGGCCTTGTCAGGCTGTCGTAAGCTGAGCCGGCTAGGGTCGCCCGGCTATGGTGTTGCAGCCCAGCACCTCAGCCTCCAATAACCTTCTCCCCGCTTGGTTCTCCCAAGCGGGGTTTTTTCATTCCGATTTTCATGCCGGCCGGCCGGTTTGCGAACCGCCCTCCTCCTGCGTCAGCCGCAGCGAGAAGGCGCGGATCGCCGGCGCTGCGAGCAGCACTATCGGCAGCATCGCCGCCCATGCGATCAGCCACGACACCATCCAGTGCGCCAGGAAGTCCAGCGCGTTCCCTGCGGGAAAGCTGGCGATGCCCGCGGCGATCAGCGAGGTCAGTCCCGACTGGATGATTCCGAACACGAAATGAGAATAGCGGCGGGGAATGCCCGGCATGACGCGTCCATGTTGCTTAGCCGCATCGGGCCAAGCAAGGCACATGCCGCCGCGTTCCGGAAGGTGCCCTTACCCATCCCAGGAACTCTGTTCTTGGCCGGAGAACCACGGGCATGAGGTCGCGCCGCCGCTGGGCGGCCGGCGTCTTTCGAATTTCGATTTCGTATGTTCCAGAGCGCGTGCGTTTGCGCGATAGCCGTGAGCGATCCGGGGCTTACCGACAGGTTTGGCTTTCTTGGAATATTATGCCGCCCAGCATGTTCTCAGTGATGGAAGTGAATCGTGGGAGATGGCCCATGAATCACGGGGGCATCGAGTTCACCGTCGCCAAGACGGCAATTCCCGGCATTTGGCAGTGGCAGTTCCGGATCGGCGAGCAGATCAAGACCGGCAAGACTGAGACCAAGATCGATCTCTTGGCGATCCGACGGGTGCAGCTGCGCATCGATCGGGAGCTGAAGGCGATCGGACGCGACACGGCCTGAGCCGTCGGACCGAGATCGGTGGGCTGGCGTCCATGGGGCTATTCCGTAGCCGACCGGAATTGATCTGCCGACGGTTTGGGATTGGACTGCCGGGATTATGGCCGTGGGGACGGAGCCATCAGGCGCGATCGGTGCGAACCATGCCGCTCTACTTCTTTCGAATCCGGAACGGCCGCTATTCCGGCTGTGCCGACCAGGCGTCGGAATTTGCCGATCGCGATCTGGCTTGGAAGGAGATGACCAGCGTCTGCGCCGACATGGCCGCCGGCATCGCCCGCAAGCTCCAGGAAAATTCCGAATGGAATATGGAGTTGCTGGACGAGGCCAAGGAGCCCGTATTCCGGATCCGCATCACATCCGAAACCTTCGAATAGGGGCCGGCCCTAATCCGCGCTGGGCAGCCGCCGCATCGTGAATTCGATGTCGCCGCCGGGCAGCTCGCGCCAGGTCTCGACCGCGCTCATATAGCCGGCCTTGGGGTAGCGGGCGAAGAAAGCCTGCGCCCTCTCCCGTGCCGCCGCGCGCGGCAGCGTGAAGGTCTCGCGCAGATAGCCGTCGCCGGCCGTCGGGCCGGGCTTGCCGCCCATTTTTCGCCGGCGCGCCATCCGCTCGGCGAGATCCCGCGGACGATCGGCCATGTTCTGCTCTCCTCGACGCGATACACTCCCGCGCAATGTAGGAAGCAGGCCGATCAAAGAGGAGTCCCGGCCGGAGGCATTCAACCGCCGCCGCTCGGGCGGAAGGTCAATTGGCAGTCGTGCCGGACTTCTTCTTCGGCGCACCGGTTGCGGCCGACGCCTTTGGCGCCGCCGACGGCTTCGGCGGGTCGGAGCGCATGCCACCCCAGGGATCGTTGGACGCCTTGGAGTCTGGAATCTTCTTCAGCGTTTCCTTGTAAGCCCTGTCACGCTCGGCCTCAGCGGCCTTCTCCTCGGGGGTCTTGCCAGGCCCCTCCTGCAGCAAATTGAGATTGGGCATTTGCGCATAAGCCGGTCCCGCCAGCACGGTCGGTCCCGCCAGAACAGCCAGCACCGCGGCCATACGGAAAAGCTTCATCATTGACTCCTTGATCATCCATGGCGGCGCGGGTCGCCCGCGCCTTGTCACCCCTGCCACAACCGCAGGGGCCGCTCGGCCCGCTAGAGCCGGTCCGATCTGCACGATTTCGGCGCGTGGAGCCAGTCGTCCCAGATCGGGCCGCACTTGGTGCACCCGTTCAGCAACAGGCCGAGCCCGGCCAGACAAAATACGAGGACATACCTACGCAACATCACCCACCCATACCCACTCCATGGCATCATACCGGGCGAAGTCAGGCATTTTCAAGCCGACGGGACCCGCGGCAGACCGGCGACTTTGCCGCGCCGGTCCGCTCGAAATGCCGAACATCCGGCAATACAGGAGGGAACGACAGCAATGCCATCGCAGCCAGAAGCCGAGTTCGGCATCAATCAGGCCCGACGCATCCTCGGCGAAGTCTTTGCGCCCTGGGTCCAGGATCTCAACCTGTCGGTCGAGCGCATCGATCACCTGCCGCCGCCGGACGTGCCGGACTGGCAGCCGGCAGCGCTCCTGCGCATGCCGTTCTCGGAGCGGCTGTGCCGCAACGGTGGTGTGGTCTGCGGCCAGGCCCTGATGGCGCTCGCCGACACCGCGATGGTGATCGCGAACCTAGCCGCCAACCGCGGCTATCGTCCGATGACGACGGTCGACCAGACCACGCATTTCATGCGCGCGGTCTCCTCGTCGGACGTGCTGGCCGACGCCCGCGTGGTGCGACTCGGACGCACCATGAGCTTTGGCCGGGTCACGCTGCTCTCGGCCACCGACAACAAGCCGGTGGCGATGGTGTCGAGCGCGTTCGCGATGCTGCCGGGGTGAGCATCATCCGAAAGAAGAAAGCCGCGTGAGCGCAATGCGCACCGCGGCTCTCAATGGCGTCATGTCGAGACGGGAAGCGCGGTTGTGATCGCGCGTCGTGCCGACACGCGGCAGAAATTGCCGAGCACTTCGTCAGCCGCGGTGACAATGCTGACGTTGGGATTTTTTCCGCAATAGCTGCCGAACTGCTTGGCGTTCTCGACGAATACGTCGGTGTCGATGATCGCATTCTCTTCGTCGCCCTTGTACCAGCCGTCCATCCAGGTCAGCACCATCTTGATGGTGTCGTCGCCGCTCTCCAGGAACTGCTTGCAGCTCATGGTCGCGAGATCGAGCTTGGTGGCGTGGGCGGGCATGGACGAGAGCGAGAGCGCTGCGGCGAACAGAAGCGAAAACGTGGTCTTCATCAATATCTCCATCGGCGCGTAGCGCCACAAAGGAACGGCTTGGGGAAAAATCCGCGGAGTGACTTCCGCTTCGACGTCGTAAACGAAATCTGAAGCGCTGTGCAAGTAGCGCCAGTATTGAGTTTAGTTCAACGTAATTTCTATGCACTACTTCACAAAGATCATTATGGATTGACGCGGATGATCGAGAAGCGTGCAGCGCAGCGTTACCGTGTTTTCAAGGGTGGAAAGATCACCTTTGAAAACAGCGGCATCACATGCACGGTGCGAAACATGTCGGCGGACGGCGCCGCAATCGACCTCGATGCCCTCGTCACATTGCCGCAATCCTTCACGCTCGCGATCGCGCGCGACAATTTCGTGCGAAAATGCCGCCCTGTCTGGCGTAGCGACAGGCGCATCGGCCTCGCTTTCGTACAGTAGTGCATACGATGTGAACGATCATTCGCATCGCGCGCCTGATGCTGCGTCATGTTCGCGCGACACGACGTCGGCGACGCCAGCGCAGGCTTGCAACCACGAGCGCGACGATCGCGACCGCGATCGCCGATGATGCCGCAAAAAATCGTCCACCGGGGCGATCGATCGTACGCGACCACAGCGACGGCCCCTCGCCCGGCCGTGCCAGGCGAAACGCAACGACGCTGTCGCCGATCGAGGTGCCTGCCTCGGAGTGGCCGCCGGCGCCGATCGCGACATACTGCTCGCCCTTCCAGAGATAGGTCATGGGATTGGCGACGCCGGGCACGGGCAGCCGACCCTGCCACAGCTCCCTGCCGCTGCGCGCATCGAAGGCGCGCAAATAGGCATCCATCGCTCCGGTGAAGACGAGCCCACCTGCCGTGACCGCGAGCCCGTTGACGAGCGGCGCACCCCACGGCAGCGGCACGCCGAGCGGGGCGAGATCCTCGGTGGTGCCGACCGTCGAACGCCAGAGGATCTTGCCGGCCTTCAGATCGACCGCGACCATCTCGCCCCAGGGCGGCTTGTTGCAAAGAAGCCCGAGCGGCGACATTGCCACCGCACGCGACATCGCAAACGGCGCACCCGTCTGCTGGCCGAAATCATGACCGGGCGGAGGATCGAATCCGACCGCCTCCGCCCGCGGAATCAGCTTGATGAGATGAACGGCCCGGCTGGTGTTGGCATAGAGGACCTGGTTGACGGGATCGAAGGCCGCACTGCCCCAGTTCACTCCGCCGCCGGTGAAGGGAAACTCCAGCGTGCCTTGGGTTGAGGGGGGCGTGTACAGGCCCTCGTTGCGTGCCTCCGCAAACTGCTTCTCGCATGCTGAGCGGCGCAGGCTAGGAACGAGCGAGAGCGCATCCTCAGCCGAGATTTTTTGCGACATCAGCGGTGGCACATGCGTCGGGAATGGCTGCGTGGGCGACAGCCGTTCACCTTCCGCGGCCCCCTGCGGGACGCTGCGCTCCTCGACCGCCCACACCGGCTTGCCGGTGTCGCGATCGAGCACGAAGACAAAGCCCTGCTTGGTCGGCTGGATCACGACATCGCGCTGACCATCGCCGGCGTCGATGCGCGTGAGCGTCGGTTGCGCCGGCAGATCGTAATCCCAGACGTCGTGATGCACGGTTTGGAATGCCCATACGAGCTCGCCCGTCTCGATGCGCAGCGCGACCACCGAATTGGCATGTTCGTTGTTGCCCGGCCGCTTGCCGCCCCAGAAATCCGGCGACGGCGAGGACGTCGGCAGGAATACCAGTCCGCGCACCGCGTCGACCGACATCGGCGCCCAGACATTGGCGTGACCGGCTTCGATGCCGTCGCGCTTGAGCGGCTCGAACGTCCAGCGCGGCTGACCGCTACGCGCATCGAACGCACGCACCACACCGCTCGGCGCGTCGACGCGGCGGTTGTCGCCAATCGCGGAGCCGACCACGACGACCCCGCGGCCGACCGCCGGCGGCGAGGTGATCTGGAATTCGCCCGGCCATTCCAGCTTCATGCCAATGTCGGGCCTGACCTCACCGCCCTCGCCGAAGCCGGCACAGGGGATTCCCGTCTTCGCATCGAGCGCGATCAGGCGAACATCGTTCGTGCCCATGAAGATACGCGATCGACATGCGGCATCTACAGGCGCCTCATCGTCGATCCAGTAAGTGACGCCGCGGCAGACGTAGCGGTTGGCGGGACGCTGGTTCATCGCGATCCTGGGATCGTAACGCCATTTCTGCGCGCCCGTACCGGGATCGAGCGCGATCACCTCGTTGAAAGGCGAGCAGAAGACCAGGCTGTCCTCGACGAACAGCGGCGTCGCCTGGAATTTGGTTCGCCGCATCACCCCGGGCGGCCGCGCCGCGAGATCGCCCGTGTGGAATTCGAAGGCCCGAACCAGGTTGCCGACATTGTCGGGCGTGATCTCTCGCAATGGCGAGAAGCGCGAGCCACCGGGATCGCCACCCCAGCTCTCCCAGGCGATGCCTGGCCGCGACGAAAACAAGAGGAGCGGGATGAGAGCGGCCAAATAGCAGGAGCGGGTCGCCAAGGCCCGCCTCACCTATTTCGCCTTCTTGCCAGGTTCGGGCGGACGCGCCCCGCTCCACGGATCGTACTTCTCCTTGGACTCGGGAATGCGCTCGAGTGCGGCCTTGTAGGCCTTCTCGTCGACCTTGGGCTTGTTGTCCGCCTTCTGGCCGCCCTCGTTAGGCTGACGCCTGCCACCACCCATCTGCGCCTGCGCGGAGGCAACCGCCAGCGCCAGCACGGCGGCCGCTATGACCAAAATCCTCATGGGCGCAATCCCCCTCGTCTGGGGTACAAACTAGCCGGCAATCATGGAATAGCCAATGCCGCGGGCTCCAGGGCTTTAGGAAATCTTGGCTTCAGGAAATCTTGGCTTCAGCAAATTTTGATCGGCCGGGTCTTCGTCGGATCGCATTCGTGCCTATGTTTTGGCCCGCAGGGGACCTTCACGGATGTTACGGATTATTGCTCATGCCGCGCTGCTGGCCAGCGCGCTCGCGCTCGGGGCCTGCGGGTTTGCCGACAGCCGCGCACCGGTGCCCGAGTTCATGCGCATGAAGGAGGCCGAGCAGCCGCCGCCCGAATCGCCCCCCGACGTCAAACGCGTCGTGCGCGAGCAGATCGAAGTCGTCTTCCTCAGCACGTCCTATCCGCGTGAGGTGCATGTCGCCACACCCCATCGTGAGGTACGAGGACCGGGCTGGACAGCTTGCGTCCGCGCCCAGCTCACCTCGGCGACCGGATCGCCGCTCGGGCCACAGACCTACATCGTGACCATATCAGGCGGAAAGGTGGTCGATCGCCGCCGCGCCGAAGCGGACGACATCTGCGGATCGGAAAGCTACGAGCCGATCTAGGAAACGGATGAAGCCGACGTCCGATCCGGTTCCGGGAAAAACCTGTAATTTTGCCGGAACGATCATGGCCTCCCCTTCTTGTTACCGCCGAGGGCAGTTTCGAAGAGGACATGATGAGGACATTCACGATTGCGTTGCTGGCTGGCGTTGGAGCCTTGGCAGCGGTGAGCGGCGCGAAGGCCGCCGACGTCTATACGACCAGCGAATACACCAGCCCCGATCTCGTCCAGCAAGTGCGGCTGGTCTGCGACGATTCCGGCAATTGCTATCGCACCCGCGGCGGCTCGCGTGTGATCGTGCGCGACTCCTACGCGACGATGCCGCGTGACCGCTACTATGAGCGCCGCACCTATCGCGACTGGGACGATGGTCCGCGCGGCGGCGTCGGCATCCGCGCACCCGGCGTCAGTGTTGGCGTTGGTGTCGGCGATCGCTGGTAGTCGATGAAGCCATGAAATGCAGGACCGGACGAGATAACTCGCCCGGTCCTGTCCATGTCAGATCTCGAGCGGTTTTCCCGGCGTGACAATACGCGTTGCCGACGGGAGCTGCGCGATGAAGCGGGCGAGCACCATGCCGGCACACATCGCGACGACGAAGATGAAGGCGGAGGCCGAGCCAAATCCGAGCGCGGTCAATGCCGGGCCTGGACAAAAGCCTACGAGGCCCCAGCCGATACCGAAGATGGCGGGACCGGCGATAATTCTCGGATCGATATCGTTTCGCGTTGGGACATAGAAGCGGTCGGCGAAGACAGGCCTTGCGAGTTTCAAGACGCGGCTGAAGCCAATGAAGGTCACCGCGACCGCGCCAGCCATCACCAAGGCCAGGCTCGCGTCCCACGTTCCTGCCGGGATGCCGCCAACGTCCAGGAAATTCAGGACCTTTGCCGGGTTCGACATGCCTGAGACGATGAGACCAAGGCCAAAGACCACACCGATCGCGAACTGAATGAGGATCGTCATCGCGGTCAGCTCCAGTGCCGCATCACGAAGACGGTCGCCATGCCCGCCGCCATGAACGTCATGGTCGCGACTAGCGATCGCACCGACAACCGCGACAAGCCACAGACGCCGTGGCCAGAGGTGCAGCCGCTGCCCCACACCGCGCCGAAGCCGGTGAGCAATCCCGCGACGATCAGAAGCGGCGTTCCGGCGCCGATCGTTTGCGCCGGCAGGCCTCCCGTGACAAGGCGCACCAGAACGGGCGCGACGATAAGGCCCGCTACGAAGGCGAGCCGCCCGGCGAATTGCCGATCCTCGTAAGGCGGAAACAGCCGCGCCGCGATACCGCTGACCCCGGCGATTCGCCCCGTCGTCCACATCAGCAGCACGGCGGACAGGCCGATCAACGCGCCGCCAAGGAGCGACGCAATCGGCGTAAAAGATGTGGCGACCATGATGATCCTCCGTGTCGAGAGCAATTCTGGCGTATCCATCGGCGCATCCGGCCGGCTCGCGGCCGGATGCTCAACGAAACGTTAATATTACCACTCGAATTGAAGCGGTGTCCCAACTGTATTTTCCAATCTTTGCGCTAAGCATGGCCTCCTGAACGGGGACGACGGGACGTGGTCGATATCGCGCACCAGGCTGCGATCAATCCGGCATCGGCAAAGCATGCCGCGACGGCGCGCGCGCGCGTCCCGCTCACCGCGATCGAACCCGGCCAGTGGCGCGCACTCGCGCAGCGCGCGATCGAGCCGAACGGATATTACCTGCCGGGCTGGGAGCTCGCTGTCAGTGCAACCGCGCGCGGCCGCACCGATGCCTCGGCGCTTTCCGCATACGATGGATCGCGGCTGATCGGGCTGATGCCGGTGATCTCGCTCTGGCGGGCATGGAAGATCCCCCTGCCCGCGCTGGTGAGCGCGCATCCCTATGGTACGCTGTGCAGCCCGCTGATCGACCGCGATGCCCCGATCGAGGCAGCGGCGCGCCTGTTGCAGCAGGCCCGCGCAAACGGGGCGCATGCGCTCGTGCTGAACGATGTCGCGCTCGCTGGGGCGGCAATGACCGCCCTCAGCCAGGTTCTGAATCGCGACGGCCTGAAGCCGCGCCTCCTCAACTCCTACATCCGCGCCAGCCTCGACGCGACCCAGGACGGTGAGACGCTGCTACGCGACGCGCTCGGCACCAAAAAGCTCAAGGAGCTACGCCGCCAACGGCATCGCCTCGAAGAACACGGCGCAATCGTGTTCGACGTCGCGCGCAGCCCCGACGAGATCGGGCCGGCGCTCGAGACATTTTTGCAGCTCGAAGCCAGCGGCTGGAAGGGGAAGCGCGGAACCGCGCTGGTCCAGCACGCGGGCGATGCAACCTTCATCCGCCGCGCCGCTCGCGCGCTGGCGGAAACCGCGCAATGCGAGATCGTCAGCCTTCGCGCCGGCGCGACGCCGGTGGCCGCCGGCATCGTGCTGCGCCACCAGGACCGCGCCTTCTTCTTCAAGCTCGGCATCGACGAGCGCTTCGCAAGATATTCGCCGGGCGTGCAGCTTACACTCGAGCTCACCCGCCGCCTCTGCGCCGATCCAGCCATCGCCAGCGCGGATTCCACGGCGAGCGCCGATCACCCCATGATCAATCCGATCTGGCGCGGGCGCTTCGCCGTCGGCGACGTGTTGATACCGTTGCGGCGGAACGACCCCATCGTGGCGCTGGTTCACGGAGCGCTCGCGGCGCACGGCATCGCCTACGCGGCGGCGCGTCGCGCAGTTCGCCTGCTTCGTAAATAGGATAGCTCCTACTCCGCCGCCTCGGCGTTGATCTCCGCCGAGACCTCGCGGATGGCGCGCGCGAGCATGTTGGGATCCTGCGCGCCGGAGACGGCGTATTTTTGCGCGAACACGTAGGTCGGCACGCCGGAGATGCCTTTCTCGGCGGCTTCCTGCGCGTCCGCCGATACGCGCGCGACGTCCTCGTCGGTGGCGAGGCGCCGGCGCACGTCGTCGGCATCGAGGCCGACATCGGCAGCCGCCTGCACAAGCACGTTCAAATCGGTGAGGTCGCCGCCGTCGCGGAAGTAGAGCTCCATCAGGCGCTGCTTCATCTCGGGCGCCTTGCCGATCGCCTCGGCCCAGAGGATCAGGCGGTGGCAGTCGGTGGTGTTGGGCTGACGCGCGACAAGCTCGGGCCGATAGACGAGCCCCTCTTCGCCCGCGGCCGCAACGACGCGTCCCGCAATGCCCTTGTAGGCCTCGACCGAGCCGAACTTCTTGGTGAGATACTCCTCCCGGCTGATGCCCTCGGACGGCACCCAGGGATTGAGGAAGAAGGGACGGAAATTGAGCTTGACCGGAACATCGGGCACCAGCGCCAGCGCACTCTCGATCCGGTGCTTGCCGATATAGCACCAGGGGCACACCACGTCGGAAACGACGTCGATCTGAAGCGGTTTCAACGTGCTCATGTCGGACGTCTCCTTCGGACGGTACGGGTTCGTCGGAAGATAAACCGAACCGGAGGCGGCGCAAGGCACCGGTCCTGCATGGCTCACGACTTCACCTCTGCGGTTATTGTGACAGGCCTCACCCGACCCGATACTCGCGGCCACGATCAAGCACGAGGGGAAACCGCGATGACCGCTATTTTCAAGCCGGAAGGCCAGCAGTTCCGGGCTACGGAGCATGCCGGCGGCCCGTGGTCGCCTGACATGTTGCAGGGAAGCGCCACCACCGCCCTGATGACCCGCGACATCGACCGTCTCGCCACCGAATCCGGCTTCGCGGTGCGGCGCCTGACCTTCGACCTGTGGCGACCGGCGGGCCTGCGCGTCTTCCAGACCACCACCGAATTGTTGCGCGACGGCCGCAAGGCCAAGACCGCCCAGGTGCGGCTGATGGACGGAGAGACCGAGATCGGCCGTTGCACAGCGCTCTTGACGGCGCCGAGCGGAGAATCGCCCGTCGATCCCTTCACCAGGCCCGCGACTATCGACAAGACGCCTGAGACAGGCGCAGCACCGCCGGCCTTCGCGCAGAAATGGAGCCGGTATTTCCAGAACGTGTCGGTGCGGCTGATCGAGGGCGCGCTGGAGAAGCCCGGCCCGGCCGCCGCCTGGATGCGACTTGATGCACCCCTGGTGGAGGGCGAACCGAACACACCACTGCTCCAAGCGGTGCAGGCCGCGGACTTTTCGAGCGGCGTTGCGCAGATCGTCGACATGCGCAACTGGACCTTTATCAATCCCGAGATCAGCCTCTACTTCTTCCGACCGCCGGAGAGCGAATGGATCCTGATCCGCGCCGCCACGCGCGTCGGCACCAACGGCGCGGGCCTGACCATGGCGACACTGAGCGATCTCAAAGGTCCGTTTGCGGAGGTGATGCAAGCCGTGAGCTTTGAGCGCCGCGACGCCGAGCGAGCTCAGGCCTCCTGAGCCGCAAGCGCGATCAGAGTGGCCTCGGACACGGCATCCGCCGGCATGAACATTTCAACGCGAAGCTCCTGAAGCGTCACGTCTTGCGGGGTCCCGAGCGTCGGCACCGCACCGATCAGACCGATGCGGGCGTCGCCCTTTCGTAAGCGCACTTCGCAGAGCGGCCCCGGCGCGACGTTGTCCTCGATCCTGAGTGCGGGAAGCTCCGGCAGCCGCGTCAATTCGCGCCACGTCGATTGCAGGGCCTCGTCGAGCGGTGCAGCCATCGCTTCGTGCCGCGCACGCGACAACAACGCGGTCGCGACGATGGGCCAATTCTCGACGAACGGCTTGAGCTCGTTCGGCGCGAGGAACATGCGCATGTGATTGAGCGGCCGCTGCATGCGTTCTTGCCCAAGCAGCATCGTCATCAGCCGCGACGCGGCGCAGTTGGCCTCCATCATGTTCCAGCGCCGATCGGTCACGATCGCGGGAAACGGTTCGTGCCGCCGGAGCAGAAGATCGATCGCGCGCCGCGCGTCGGCAAGCTCCGGCGCTGAAAGATCGCGCTCGCCGTATAGTCGCGCGAAACCCCCGGCCTCCAGCAGCGCATTGCGATCACGCAGCGACAAACCGAGGGCGGTCGCGAGCTGCAGGAGGATCTCCCGGCTTGCCGCCGACTTGCCGGTCTCGACATAGCTCAGATGCTTGATCGAAATGCCGGCCTCGAACGCCAGCTCCGCCTGGCTCAATGCACGGCGCATGCGCCAGCCGCGCAAAAGGTCGCCGACCGGATTGGCCGACCGTAATGGCCGGGACGAGCGTGTGTCCATCCGGGGATTATGCGAGCGCCACCGCCTCCTGTAAACGGCACTACTGCAAGCCAGCCGCCATCTGCTTCAGCCGCTCGGCAGTGCGCTCGTCGGCCGGGAAGAAGGTTTCCAGAGCCAGCTCCGACAGCGTGATGTCGACGGGCGTACCGAATACCATGGTGGTGGAGAAGAAACTTAGTATCTCCCCCTCGTGGCGCAGCTTGAAGGGGATCGCGACATTGTCGCTCGACAGCGGCGCCGCGCGCGCCGGGATCGGATAACCCTTCAAGTCGTTATACAGCTTGATCAGCTCGGGATCGGCGGTGGCCTCGCATTGCCGGTGCAGCCGCTCCAGGAGATGTCCGCACCATTCCGCGAGATTGACCGTGCGCGGCGCCAGCGCCTCGGGATGGAAGGCAAGCCTCAGCACGTTGAAGGGCTGACCGAGCAGCCGCTGCGGGATGCCGGCGAGCAGCGGCGCCAGCATGCGGTTGGCGGAGACCAGATTCCAGTGCCGGTCATAGGCCAGCGCCGGATTCGGCTCATGCGCCCTGAGGACGAGGTCGATCGCCTGGCGGGCTGATTTCAAGGCGGGATCCTCCAGCGTGCGTTGCGGAAAGGCCGGGGCATAGCCGGCGGCGACCAGCAGCACGTTGCGTTCGCGCAGTGGCACGTCGAGACGTTCGGCGAGTCTGAGCACCATGTCGCGCGAGGGCGCGGCGCGACCGGTCTCGACGAAGCTCAAATGCCGCGCCGAGATTTCGGCCTCACCGGCGAGATCGAGCTGGCTCATGCGGCGGCGCTGCCGCCATTCGCGCAAATGGTCGCCGATATGGACCGGCTGGCTGCGTTCGGCCTGTGCCGTGGATGCATGTGCGTTCATGGTCGAAAACCTAGCACGCAGATTTCGGCCCTTCCATTACGTCGGAGGTAATCGAATTGGGGCTCGGGCCGGCGCATCTTGGGTCGCAACAGGAGACGACCATGATCGCATTGCTGCTCTACCGGACCGTCACAGACCAGCTAGTTCCCTGGGCCATGGCGCTCGCAACCCGGATGCTGGCGCGCAGCCTCAACATGCCGGAGCCGCTGGTGCATTCGACCGGCGACTACGTCGTCGCGCAGGTCACGGCCTTCGAGCACAGCGTCGGCAGGAGCCTCTGCCCGTTCCGCCTCGCCCGCCTGCTCCGCGCCTGGTGGCGTGGATTGCACTGAGTTTCACCTCGAGCCCACCCCAACCATGGAGACCCACGATGATCGACGCATCCACCTTCCTTCGCCGCGCGCTTCTTGCCGACGCGATCTTCAGCGGCGTGGCCGCTCTCGGTTTCACGTTCGGCGCCAGCGCGTTCGCCTCGCTGTTCAACCTACCCGAAGCGCTGCTGCGCGAGACCGGCCTGTTCCTGATCGCCTACACGGCGCTGGTCGGCTGGCTCGCCTCACGCGCCTCCGTGGCAAAGCCGCTCGTGCTGCTGGTCGTGGTCGGCAACGCGGCCTGGACCGTCGGCAGCATTGCGCTGCTGCTCTCGGGCGCGGTGTCGCCGAACCTTGCCGGCGAGCTCATGGTCGTGGCGCAGGCGATCGCGACCGGCGTGTTTGCCGAACTGCAATATGTGGGATTGCGCAGGAGCGGGAGTGTGCTGGCTGCCTGAGGCCACATCACTCGCTGTCGTTGCCCGGCTTGACCGGGCGACCCAGTATTCCAGAGGTAGTCGTCGCATACGGAGCTGCGGCGTACTGAATGCCCCGCTTTCGCGGGGCATGACAGTTATGCCAGAAGCTCGAACTCAGGCTAGGCCCGCGCGCGGCCCTTCGCCTTGCCGACGGCATGACCATTAAGCTTCTTCTTTTTGGCGGACTTCACGCTCGCCTTCTCGGCTTTGCGCTCCGCGCGCGCCTTCACCTTGGCGCGTTCGGCCCGCGCCTCGGCGCGCAGCTTCTTGCGCTTCTTCTCGCAAGATTCGCACTTGCAGCCGATCGGCTTCAGGTAGGCTTTGAAATAATCGGTGCCGTAGTCGTAATTGATCTCGTCGCCCGGCTCGATGTTCTTGATGGCGCGGATGAAAACCTTGCGCTCGCGCGGCCGCACGTCGGATTCGGCGTTGGGCCTGCACGAATGGTTGATGTAGCGCGCGAGGTTCTTGCGCACGGAGCCGTCAATGGTCCAGCGACCGTTGAGCTCGAACAGGTATTTGTTCTCGATGTCGTCGTGCTCGGGAATCCGGGAGTCCAGGATCGGTCCGTAATAACGGATGATCCGGGTGCCCTTCTTGATCGGCTTGGTGGCGAAGAGGCCGAGCCCGGTTTTCGAGCGGCCGACGCGATAAGGTTTGCTGGACGAGGTGGCTGGCATGATCACGAAAAACGAGGACGCGAACGAGGCTGAAAGAGCCCAAGCGAAGCCGCTCTTCTAGAACGATTCCGCGCCGCTGTCAGGTGTCTGTTGACCCCGTTTGAACCTTGCCCACAATCAAGACGTCTGATGGTACGGAGTTCCCACTCGATCAAAGGCGTCGTCATGTTCCGCATCACCACCGCAGGCTTGGCCTTATTGCTCTTGGCCATGTTGCTGATGTGCAGTGGTCTCGACCGAGCCGACGCCCGATCCGTGGGCAGCCAATATACCTCGACGGCCCCGAAGGATTGCCGCCAGATCGGAAAGCCCAGCGAGCTCGACGGCAGCACCACGCGGGTCTGCAAGGGCAAGGATGGCCTCGTGGTCCTGATCGCCGAAGACGATCTTCGCGAAATCGTCTCCGTCGGCCGCAATCGCGAGGCCGCGGCCGAGGAACCGGCGGCTAAAGTCTGGTTCGCTCCGTTCAGCTCGTCCGAAACCACCGTCGAATGGCGCACCGCTGGGGCCAAGCCGTTTGCGATGATCCAGCGCTGGCACATCGCCGATGGCACCGATCCCGACAAGCAGGGGCGGCCGAACACCAAGGCCATGCTCATCGTGACCCGGCTGCCACCCGGCCCCGTCTGCCACGTCGCCTATGTCGACGCGATCGCCAACCCGAACGCCAATGAGCTCGCGCGCAAGGCCGCGGACGAGTTCGCCCGCAGCTTTACCTGCGGCAAGGACGAGGTGAAGATCATAGGCGCACGCGGCCGCGCGGTCGAGCTCGCGACGATGCGCTAGGCGCTCGCCGGCAATCGATCAGGGGCCCGGCGGCTTCCCCGTCACGGGCGACATCAGCATGGCCTCGAGCAGGCGTTCGGGAGTCGTGCCCTCGGGCAGACGCCCCAGAATATCCTCCAGCCGTCCATCGAGCAGCAGCATCGTAAAACCGTGCACCATCGACCAGGCGCGCGCGATCGCAGCGCCCTGATTGAGCGTCAGCGCGTCGCCGCGGATCTGCTCCTGCCGCATCATGCCGACGGCATTGGCGAGTCCCGCAAAGGACGCCTCGGCGGCCTCGTGCAGCGACGGCCTGGAATAGTCGAGGCGCTCGGTGCGGAACATGATGCCGTACATGCCGGGATGAGCCTGGGCATAGGCAACATAGGCTTTCGGCCGCGCCAGCGCGTGTTCAAGCGGGGTGGTGGCGGTGTCAGAGGACGACGCCATCGCCGCATTGAACTGGCGGAAGCCGACGGCCGCGAGCTCACTGAGAAGCCCGGTGAGGTCGCCGAAATGATGGGTGGGCGCGGCGTGCGAGACGCCCGCCTCGCGCGCCACCGCGCGCAATGTCAGGCCGGCGAGCCCGTCACGCTCCAGCACCCGTTCGGCGGCCTGGAGCAGCGCCTCGCGCAGCGCGCCGTGGTGATAGGGCGCCTCGGACTTGACGCTCGCCGGTCGTCGCGCGGGACGCGCCGGCGCGCTCGCCTTCTTTGAAGTACGCGCACCGCGCGCGGTTTCTGTCCTGATCTCACTCTTGCCCATGGGCCAGCTATAGGATGCAATATTGACAGTGTAAAGATTTCACTTGACCAGAACCCCTCGTACGGCTATTTGATCTTTACGATGTAAAGATAAAGAAGGGATACGCCGTGCAGCAGGACGCCGTTGCCGAACGCCGCCACAACCTCGGTCCGATTCCGTTCGAGGCCGACGCGCCCTTCCTGAAAATCATCGGTGAATTGCCGCGCGAACTGAACGGCACGCTCTATCGCAACGGCCCCAATCCGCAGTTCGACTCGCCCGGCGCGCACTGGTTCGTCGGCGACGGCATGCTGCACACCTTTCACCTCGAGAACGGCCGCGCCAGCCATCGCAATCGCTGGGTCCGTACGCCGAAATGGCTGGCCGAGCACGATGCCGGCCGCGCGTTGTTCGGGGGCTTCGGCCGCAAGCTGCCGGATGCGCCGCAAGATCTCACCGACGGCGGCGTCGCCAACACCAACATCATCTTCCATGCCGGCAAGCTGCTTGCGCTGGAAGAAGCCCATCTGCCGACTGAGATCGATCCGGGCACGCTCGCAACCCGCGGCTATCACAATTATCACGGCCGTGTCGCCGGCAGCTTCACCGCGCACCCGAAGATCGATCCCGTCACCGGCGAGCTGGTGTTCTTCGGCTACAACGCCGCGGGTCCGCTGACGCCTGCCCTCTCCTACGGCTCGATCGACGCGTCCGGCAAGGCGACGCGCTTCGAACGTTTCGAGGCGCCCTATGCCAGCATGGTGCACGACTTCATCGTCACCGAGAACCACGTGCTGTTTCCGATCCTGCCCATCACCGGCAGCATGGAGCGCGCGATCAGTGGGCGGCCGCCCTATGCCTGGGAGCCGGACAAGGGCGCCTATGTCGGCGTGATCAAGCGCAAGGGCAGCGCGAAGGACATCGTCTGGTTTCGTGCTGAAGCCTGCTACGTCTTCCACGTCATGAATGCTTGGGAGGACGGTGACCGCATCATCGCGGACGTCATGCAGTTCGAGGAAGCACCACTATTTACGCATCCCGACGGCACGCCCACCAATCCCGAGAAATCCTTCGCTCGCCACTGCCGCTGGACCTTCAATCTTGCCGGGAAGACCGACCGCTTCCAGCAGACCTATCTCGACGATCTCACCGGCGAATTCCCGCGCATCGACGACCGCCGCGCCGGATTGAAGAGCCGTCACGGCTGGTACGCCTGCGCCAATCCGAAGCTGCCGATGTTCGGCGCGCTGTCCGGCGTCGTCCATGTCGATGGCAATGGAACGCGCCTCGGCCATTATCTGCTGCCGGCCGGCGACACCATCTCAGAGCCGGTCTTCGTCGAGCGGTCGAAAGATGCGGCGGAAGGCGACGGCTGGCTGCTGGCGGTGGTCTGGCGCGCGCGGGAAAACCGCAGCGACCTCGCCGTGTTCAATGCCAAGGATGTCGAGGCCGGCCCCGTCGCGCTGGTGCAGCTCGGCCATCGCGTGCCCGACGGTTTTCACGGCAGTTGGGTCGGCGCGCGGTAGCTCTCCTCTCGACATCGCTGATGTCACCAAAAGGTCTCTCATGCATATGCCCTCGATCACCGCGGACCGCCTCGCTGTCCTGATCCTGTTCCTGATCTGCGCCGGGATCACGCTCCCGATGATCCGGCCGCGGCGGAGCGGCCAAACCATCTTCAACGGCGGTATCTTGCTCGCCTTCGTCCTCTCGATCGCCTGTGCGTTACCTGTGCTGCCGCACCTGTCCTGGGCCGGCTTCATCGATGAGATGGCCGACCAAGCCGTTGCAGCAATTCGATTTTTGGAAGTCGCTTACGTCATTTTGACACTGTAAAGATTCTACTTGACCCCGCCTCGCTCCTGACATATTGATCTTTACATCGTAAAGATAAGGCCTGACCGAGGCGAACCATGGCGATTTTCCTGATCCTCGCGCCCTACGGCGCCTTCACTTTCCTGATGCTGATGACGTCTGCCACGATCAGCGTATTCGTAGCCTCGGCAACCTGTCTGGCCACCGTGGCGATCGATGTCGTGCGCGGTCGCTCGGTGAAGATCCTGGCTATGGGCTCGGCGCTGCTATTCGCCGCAATCGGCCTCCACCTCGCGCTGTTCGACCCGGCGCTTGGCACGCTCGGTGTCAAGCTGTCGGTCGACATCGGCATCTTCGTCATCTCGCTCGGCTCGATGCTGGTGCGGCGTCCCTTCACGCTGCAATACGCGGTCGAATCCGTGCCGGCCGAGATCGCGGCAATGCCCGGCTTTCTCTATGCCAATTACGTCATCACGGGCGCTTGGACCGCGGCTGCGCTGCTGATGGCGGCCGCCAATCTCGTGCTGCTCTATGTCCCCGGCCTGCCGCTCTGGTCGAGCCTTGCGGTCGCCTTCGCCGCCCGCAACAGCGCGATCTATTTCACAAAATGGTATCCCGAATATCGGCAGATCAAGTACGGTGCGCCGGCCGGCCCAATGTCCAACTCCCGCTGAACAGGATCGACGATGAAGGACGTATTCGCCCGCCTCGCCTCCGACCTCTTCTCTGCCATCGTCTTCCTGGTCATCTACATCATCACCGACAACGTCGTCCTGGCAACGTCGGTGGCGATTGCCGGAGCGATCGCGCAGGTGATCTACGCGCGCGTCAAGGGGCAGCAGCTCAATTACATGACCTATGCGAGCGTCGCGCTCGTCGTCGTGCTCGGCACGGTCACGCTGCTGACCAACGATCCCCGCTTCATGCTCGCAAAGCCCTCGATCGCGCATTTCGCGATCGGCGCCATCATGCTCAAGCGGGGCTGGATGCTGCGCTACATGCCGCCGATCGTCGTCGAGACCGTTCCGGAATATGTGACGGCTGCAGGTTATGCCTGGGCCGCGCTGATGTTCGTAATCGGCGCCGGCATGATCGCCGTCGCCTCCACAGGCGATCTGAAGCTGTGGGCGTTCTACATCACGGTGGTCGCGGGCGGCGCCAAGATCCTCGCCTTCACCGTGCAATACGTCGTGCTTCGCCTCATCGTCACCAGCCGACGACGCGCCGCCGCCCGCGCCTAAATGCCTCCAACGGAGCGTTAGGCGCGAGCGGCGAGTTGCGCTATACGCTCGGCCGGGACTGGCCCGCGGATCGTCGCGGTCCGCCGGGATCTTGGGAGACGCGAATGGCCGTCGACGGCAACTGGACTCTGACCCTGACGACCCCCATGGGCGAGCGCGAGGCGACGCTGAGCCTGACGGCTGCCGGCGGCACGCTCACGGGGACGCAGGGCGCGGAAGGCGATACAGCCGAGATTTTCGATGGCACCGTCAGCGGCGATGCCGTCAACTGGAAGGTCTCGATCACCAATCCGATGCCCTTGACGCTCGAATTCATCGGAACCGTCTCCGGCGACAGCATGAGCGGTGAGATGGGCATCGGCCCGATGGGCAGCTTCCCGTTCACCGGCACGCGCGCCTAAGCCGCGCGGCAACGGTGCGCGCGCTCGGTCTCATCGCGGCGACGATCCTGTGTGTCGCGACACAAGCGGCTAGCGCGGACGACGCCGAACCGGCGTGGCGGGCAAGCGCGCTCGCCATGCTACCGGCAGGCTATGTCGCCGGCACGGCCTATCGAACCGAAGGGGCGACGGGCTACCTCGCCGTCTATCCGATCTCGTCGAACGATCCGAAGTCACCTGCAAGCGTGTTCGCCACGCGCCAGGCTCTCGTGGTCGCGCTGACGCCGGATGCGACGCGCGCAGTCTCGGTCGCATTGAAACCGCGTAGCGGGCCCGATCCTGACACCGACGACACCGACTTCCCAAAGCTGCATGCCGATCTCGCCGCGAAGCGCTCGACGCTTCCCGACGGTACCGAGCCCTGCGATTTCAGCGCCTGGTCCGTCGACAAGGATCCTGATGGCCTCAACGTGCGTGCCGAACCATCGATCAAGGCGCGTGTGCTCGGCACGCTTCCGCCGCCCTACCGGCTCAAGCTCGGCGGCAGCGAGAACACGCCCGATGGCGGCTGGCTCACCGAATTCCGCATCATCGGCTTCAAGAACGGCTGGTTTCTGATCGAAGGCGCCAAGCCGCCGGGCAAGGACTACGAGGACGACAAGAAATATCCGCGCAGCGCGCCAAAGCCCTATGCCGGACGCGGCTGGGTCGCCTCCAACAAGGTCGGCGCGTCCTACGCCAATGGCGCGACACGCATGGGCGGTCTGTTCCAGGCGCCCTTCGTTGATGCGAAATGGATGCCCGCCCAGCGCGAACTCGGCGGCGCGATCGACACCGATGGCGGCCCGAAGCGCATCTTTGCCTGCAGTGGCCTCTGGGGCTTGGTCGAGAGCCAGGACGGCATCCGCGGCTGGTGGCGCGGGCTGTGCTCTAACCAGGTCACGAATTGTAGCTGACGAGAAAATCCCGCTCCGCGACATCGCCGCCCTTGCCTTAACAATTCAGGGTTGTAGTTAAGCATTGCACGCGGAAGGGAAAAATGCCGCACAACGACACGCTTTCATTTCATCGATCACTGACCGCCGCCTTCGTTTGCATTGTGCTGGCAGCTACGGCGTCGGCCGGCCGCGGCGAACCGTTGCCGCCGAAGATTTCGCCGGAGGCGACTGCCTGGAAGCCTGCCTCGATCTTTGAGAAGGAAGACAAGGACGACAACTTCGAGGATCAGCCGCGCATGAATCTGAGCGGCGCGGCGTGCGTGCCGACGACACCAAAATTCACGTCGTGCCTGATTGCCAATGATGAGAAGAAATACGCGCAGTTCTTCTCGATCGAAGGAAACGTCCTCGTTCCACGGAAGCTCATCCGGCTTTCCGATGAAGACAAGGATCCCGATGCCGAAGGCGTCGCCTACGAAAAGGGTTTCTTCTATGTGACCGGCTCGCACGGCCGCAGCCGCAAGAAAGACAAGGAGAACCTGTCGAGCTACGTCGTGTTTCGGATCGCCGTGGATCCGCAAACCGGTATTCCCAAGACCGAACCCAACGCTAAGAAGGTCGATGGCGTGGAGGCGAGCCCGCGGATGCGCGAGGTTATTGAAAACGACAAATATGTAAAAGCGAAATTCAACAAGCCTCTTGCGGAGGGCGGCGTTAATATCGAAGGGATCGCGGTCAGGAACGGACGCATGTACTTCGGGCTGCGAGGACCGTCGCTCGACAAGCAAGCCTATGTGCTCAGCGTCGATGCGGGAGCACTGTTCACAAAGGCCGACGACCTCAAGCCGGACTCGATCCCGTTAGAACTCGGGGAAAATACCGGGATCCGGGACCTTGCCGCGGTGAACGACGGCATCTTGATTCTCGCAGGCCCGACGCGGAATGAAAAGGTTTCCTATACAATTTGGTTGTGGGACGGCAGCAGCAAGACGGCAAAGCCGTTGGCAACGCTCGACCTCAGCACCGTCACAGCGGACGCCAAAGCGGAGATTCTACTTCCCCTCGAGGAAGACTCAGCCAGCATTCGCGCCCTCGTCATGTTCGACAGCGCGGAAAATGGCGGCGCTGTATCGTTCAGCATAAAGCGCTGAGCGCAGGCTGCGTAAATCCTCCGCCGGTCCAAGAACCGGCGGAAGGACGCCAGGACCTGGCTAGCCGAGATTCAACTCCTTGAAGAAGTCATTGCCCTTGTCGTCGATGATGATGAACGCCGGGAAGTCGACGACCTCGATGCGCCAAATCGCTTCCATGCCGAGCTCGGGATATTCGAGCACCTCGACTTTCTTGATGCAGTGCTCGGCAAGATTCGCCGCGGCGCCGCCGACCGAGCCGAGATAGAAGCCGCCATATTTCTTGCAGGCCTCACGCACGGCTGGCGCGCGGTTGCCCTTGGCGACCATCACCATCGAGCCGCCGGCGGCCTGGAACTGATCGACAAAGGAATCCATACGGCCCGCAGTGGTCGGGCCGAACGCACCGGAGGCATAGCCCTCGGGCGTCTTGGCCGGGCCCGCGTAATAGACCGGATGGTTCTTGAAATAGTCCGGCAGCGGCTCGCCCTTGTCGAGCCGCTCGCGCAGCTTGGCATGCGCGGAATCGCGCGCGACGATCATGGTGCCGGTCATCGATACCCGCGTCTTGGTCGGGTACTTCGAGAACGTGGCAAGGATATCCTTCATCGGCTGGTTGAGGTCGATCTTGACGACCTCGCCGCCGAGCGACTGCTCGACCTCAGGCAGATACTGCGCCGGGTTGTGCTCGAGCTCCTCGAGATAGACGCCCTCCCTGGTGATCTTGCCGAGCACCTGGCGATCGGCCGAGCAGGACACGCCGAGCCCGATCGGGAGCGAGGCGCCATGACGCGGCATGCGGATCACGCGGACGTCGTGGCAGAAATATTTGCCGCCGAACTGCGCGCCGACGCCGAGCGACTGCGTCATCTTCAGAATTTCCTGCTCCATCTCGAGATCGCGAAACGCGTTGCCGTCGGGCGAGCCGTGGGTCGGCAGCGCGTCGAGATAGCGAGCCGACGCCAGCTTCACCGTCTTCATGCAGAGCTCGGCCGAGGTGCCGCCGATGACGATCGCGAGGTGATAGGGCGGGCACGCCGCGGTGCCCAGCGTCAACACCTTCTCCTTCAGGAAGGCGAGCAGCCGGTCCTTGGTCAGCACCGAGGGCGTCGCCTGGAAGAGGAAGCTCTTGTTGGCGGAGCCGCCGCCCTTCGCCATGAACATAAACTTGTAGGCGTCATCGCCCTCGGCGTAGATCTCGCACTGCGCCGGCATGTTGTTGGCGGTGTTCTTCTCCTCATACATCGACAGCGGCGCGACCTGCGAGTAGCGCAGATTGCGGCGCAGGTAAGCATCGCGCGCGCCTTCCGACAGTGCCGCCTCGTCGTCACCATCGGTGATGACGTTGCAGCCCTTCTTGCCCATGATGATCGCGGTGCCGGTGTCCTGGCACATCGGCAGCACGCCGCCGGCGGCGATGTTGGCGTTCTTGAGGAAGTCCAGCGCGACGAACTTGTCGTTCGGGCTCGCCTCGCTATCCTCCAGGATCGCGCGGAGCTGCTTCAGATGACCCGGCCGCAGATAGTGGTTGATGTCGCCAAAGGCCGCTTCCGACAATGCCCGCAGCGCCTCACGCGACACCACCAGCATGTCTTTCCCCAGGACCTTCTCGACCCGCACGCCCTCGGCCGTGATCTTCTTGTAGGGGGTCTCGTCCTTACCCAGCGGAAACAGCGGCGTGTGCTTGTAGGGCGGAACGGGCTTTGCGGGGTCGGGGAAAGTGGTGGGAGCGTTCATGGGCGGGAATCTCGGGGTTTTGGAGCCCTCGCATGGGCCCCTTTCATAGAAGCGTTCTAAGCTTTTTTGCCGCAAAGGGAAGGCGCTCTGGTGCGGTCGGGGCATCCCGATTCGACGGCACGGCGACCTATTTTCGGCGGCTGTCGGCGGACACCATGCTCTCATGATGCCGGTGAAGACCCTGGGTGCACCCCTTGCGCTACGCGCGGGACGACGGTTGAATGCGCCCGCTAAGGGGCTTTTCATCATGACATTGAACTTGCACGTCCGCGGCGCGATCCTGGTCGCCGCCGCCATCACCGGCCTTGTGACCATCGCCTCGCCCGCCCGCGCGGACCGCTGCGATGACAGCGCCAAGGAGCTGGCGAACCAGGTCGATCGCCTCAAGGTGAATTTCCGCGCCGCCAACGTCGTCTACCTGACTCATCCGGCGGCCAAGGAATTGTCCGTGGCTTGCCGTGGCGACAAATATTCGATCGAGCTCTATGCCAAGGGCGATCGCAAGCCCAAGCCGGAGTTCTTTGCGCTGGTGGGGTCGATGGCCGCGATCGTCTTCACCGTGACCAAGGACGATACGACGACGGGCGCGACACGCTGCCTGAAGCGGATGGGGCTCTTGCGCGGCGACAAGATCAGCATGCGTTACCGGCGTCTCAACATGGAATGCGCCCGCACCAAGACGGATGCGTCCATCGCGATCACGCGCGGCAAGGACGAATAGGCGGTCCCCGCGCGGTGTGCGCCTGACAGCACACCGCCCACTACAGACCGTCATTGCGAGCGTAGCGAAGCAATCCAGAATCCCTCCGCGGAGACAGACTGGATTGCTTCGCTGCGCTCGCAATGACGAGGAGAGGTCTGTCCTCTCGCGGAAACAGCGCGTGTGGCGGCACGAAAGCGGCCTCTCCACCGCACCGGATCCCTCGCATTTTAACGATTGGCTTGAAGGAAATTTTGCGTCTCGCGGCGCAGGGTCAATTGTTCCATATGTGAGGATTTGTGGATGAGCGTTTCTACCGTTTCGCCGCCGCCGATCGCGATCGTGGTGCCGAGCTACGACACGACCAAGCAGCAGGACGATCAGACCAAGACCAAGGACAACGACCCGACCTATAAGCCGCCGCCGCCTGCGCCGCTGCCGCCGGGTCAGGGTACTCGGATCGATCAGCTCGCCTGATCAGCCGCGTCGAGATGAAATGCCCGATCCGGTCGATCGGGCTTTTCGCGTGTCCGGCCGCAACTTCGCCGGATAGCGGGACCAATATCGTGCGCGGCTACCCTGAGACCTGCATGATCGCAAGACTCCTGTTGCAGAGCACGATCACCACCGCCGCCATGGGCGCGCTGCTGTTCGCGTCCGCCGGCACCTTGCATTGGCCGTCGGCCTGGGTGTTCCTCGCGACCTCCGCCCTGCTCGGCCCGCTTTGCGGCTGGTGGCTTTACCGGGTCGACCCCGCACTGCTCGCCGAACGTCTGCGGCCGGTCCTGCAAAAGGACCAGCCCGCTGCCGACAAGGTGTTCATGACCGTCTTCGTCGTCGCGATGCTGGTCTGGCTGGCGGCGATGGGGCTCGACCGGCGTACGCGGTCCTCCGACATGCCGATGGCGCTGCAGGTGCTCGGCCTCGCCCTGTTCCTGCTCTCGACGCTGTTCATCCTCTGGGTGTTCCGCGAGAACTCGTTCGCGGCGCCCGTGGTGAAGCTGCAAGCCGAGCGCGCGCAGCACGTGATCTCGACGGGGCCTTATGCCCATGTGCGCCATCCCATGTACAGCGGCATGATCCTGTTCTTCGCCGGCGTGCCGCTGCTTCTGGGCTCATGGTGGGGACTTCTGATGGTGCCGCTATTCCTCGTCTTGTTTGCGGGCCGCATTCGCATCGAGGAGCGTACGCTGCGCGAGGGCCTGCCGGGCTATGCCGACTATGTGACGCGCGTGCGCTATCGCCTGCTGCCTGGCGTGTGGTGAGCGCACGCATCAGTCTGCAATTTGCGGAAAAGCGTTTCCTCCGATCGACTGACGTCGCCCGAAGCGTTCGCAGGCGCTCTAGCCATCCAACTCGCGGTAGCGGCGGAAGATGCCCTGCTCGTTGAAGGGAATACGGCGCTCGCTTTCGAGATAAGCCTTGATGTTCGGGCGCGCCGACACGCGGTCGTGCAGGCCGACGAGGCCTGGGATATCTGTCTCGAACGCCTTCATCCGCTTCGGAAACGCATAGCGTAGTCCCGCGACGAGCTGGAACAGCGAGAGATCGACATAGGTCAGCTTGCGGCCGGTGACATAGGCGCCGCCATTGTCCGCGAGAAGCTCTTCGAAATAGCCGAGATATTTCGGCACGCGCTCGCCCCAGAAGTCGGCGGTGCGCTTCTTTGCCGGCGGTTTCTGATCTTCGTAGTAGAGCGAGGGCCCGAGCGGGTGATGGGTGTCGTGAATCTCGACCACGAAATCGGTGATCGTCAGCTGGAGCTGATGCACCCAGAGTTGACCCGCCTCCGACTTCGGGGCGAGGGCGTGGCGGGCGCCGAGATAGAGCAGGATGTTCGCGGTCTGGCCGATGACGAGCTTGCCGGCTTTGAGGAACGGCGGCGCAAAGGGCGGCGTGCCCCTGTGCGCGTCCATCATCTTCATCATCGCGGCTGTGCCGCGTGGGCCACGCGCCACGTCGACGTATGCCGCGCCCGCCTCCTCCAGCGCCAGCCGCACATATTCACCGCGGCCCTGGATCTCGGGCCAATAATAGAGCTCGTATTTCATGGAGGGTCCGTGAGCGTGGAAGCGACAGGACCAATCTATCACGCGCGACAAGGTTCCGTCAGGATGGGGCTGAAGGGCGGCACCACACGCTCCGTCATTGCGAGCGCAGCGAAGCAATCCAGACTGTCACCCTGGAGGGACTCTGGATTGCTTCGTCGCTGCGCTCCTCGCAATGACGGAAGCCTCAATTCGATGCGAAGCAATAGAGCAAGCCGCCGCCGCCGGTGCTCTTCAGATCGGCCTGCGAGCAGCCGCCATCGGGTCCGCGCGAGGGGTGTGCGGTGTTCCAGGATTTGACCGTCGGGTTGGTCGCAGGGCCGTTGATGTCGGAGTGGCCGAGCATCGCCGCGCCTTGCGTACTCGACGTCCAGTTTTTGCAGGTGCGGTCGTCGGGACCCGCAAACGCGGTGCCGTCGGACTGCGATCCCGTGAGAATGTCGTGCCGGTTAGGCTGGTCGCCATAGCCGTTTACAATCTCGCCCTTCTCGGTCAGCGCTGTCTCCTTGCTGATCTTGTTGGCGCTGTGCAAATCGGCCACGTCCTTGGCGATTTCCACGCCCTTGGCGTTCTGCCACGGTCCCTTGCCGATGCGGTCGCGCGCGTTGACGGCCGGCTTGCCGTCGGCGGCCTGCGTGGAGAGATAGGCGCGCCAGGTCTTACTGCCGGCGCCGCCGGCCTGGGCCAGCTTCTGGCACTGCGCATCGGCCCCCTCCAGACCGCCGAGATCGGCGCCTTTGCCAGGACCGTTGGAAGTCACGAAGAACGTCATGTTGGCCGACTGCGCCTGCGCCGATGGCGCCGCAAGCAAGGCCGCAGCGAGCGCGAGGCCTGAAATCGTCATGGTTCTCTCAATGCGGATCATCCTGTCCTCCATTTGTGTTGTCGTTGGCCGCCAGATTTCAACCCGACGCAGGCCCGCTTATTCCGATGCCGCGATGCGAGACGCCCAAAAGAAAAAGGCCCCGTGCAAGAAGCACGATGCCCTGGTTTTTTCATGTCGTCTGCGATCAGTTGGTCGACGGGATCGCCGACGATTCCCAGCCGCTTCCCGACTGCCATGTCGATTAATTGCTTCCCGGGACAATGGTGCCGGGCGAGCATACCAAATGGGCCGATCCTCAAGTGATCGTCCAGGGGAGGACGCGGGGGACTGTGGCGGGACCGTTCAGGGCGGTATCCGCGATCACATCGGGGCTGCGTAGCGCGCGGCGCAAGGGGAGATCGTTCATGCACCGGACCACAATCCGCCCAATCACGACAATTGCCGGCCGCGCCACCCTTTGCTGCCTTGCCGTCGGTCTTGCCCTGGGTCCGAACTGCGCCTTGGCCGCGGAACTGCTCAAAGCCCGGCTGGCGCAAAATCTCGCACCGATCTCCGGCCTTGCGATCGTCGCCAAGTCGAAGGGAATCTTCGAAAAGCACGGACTTGACATCACGGTTTCGAACTTCACGTCCGGCAAGCAGTGCCTGGACACCGTGATCGGGGGCGGTGCCGACATCGCGACCACGGCGGAGGCGCCGGTCACCGCATCGACGATGGCAAACCAGCCCATCGCCTTCGTCGCCGGGATGGAATACTCCGATCTCAAGACGCTCGTCGCGGCCAAGGCCGGCGTCAAGACCAAGGCAGATCTTCGCGGCAAGCGAATCGCCTTCACTGCCGGCACCGGTAGCGAGGTTTACACGGCGACCTTGCTGAAGTCGGCGGGATTGACGCCCAAGGATGTCACCCTCGTCAATCTGCGGCCGCAGGAGATGCTGCCGGCACTTGCAGCCGGAAGCATCGACGCGATCGACACCTGGGAGCCCCACGTCGCCAACGCGAAGAAAGCCCTGGGCGAAGCCGTCACTGAGGTAGATACAAAGGGCACCTACTCCGAGACGTTCAATATCGTCGTCATGAAGCCCTACCTGGACGCCAACCCGGTGCTGGTCGAGAAATTCATCGCCGCACTGATCGATGCCGAGATCTGGATGAAGGCACAGCCGGATGAAGCAATCACGACAGTCGCGGACGCAGTTGGAATGAAGCGGGACGAACTCGCCCCCATCTGGGCCGACTATGTTTACCGGGTGCGTCTCGACGACCGGCTGATCGAGATTCTGAAGACCCATTCCGCATGGCGCCTCGAGAGCGGCAACCATCCTCCGGGAGCGGCGATGCCCGACTTCAGCAAGGTCGTCGTCACCGAGCCACTGAAAAAGGTCGATCCCGCACGCGTCACCCTGTCGTGGAAATAGGCACCCGCGCGGCCATGCAGGAAGCCATTTCAGCAGGACGCGATATTGCCATCCGCACTGGCGGTCGCGCTCGGCCGAATTCAGTTCGGCTTCGCCGCCTCAATATTCTGGTCGGGGCGCTTTCGCTTCCCTTGTTCATTGGGCTCTGGGAACTGGTCTCCCGTTCCGGGACCGTCAACATGGTGCTGTTTCCACCGCCGACGGTGGTTGCTGCGGCCGTGCTTGAGTGGATACGAAGCGGACAGTTCTTTAGCGATCTGTTGGCCAGCCTCTTTCGCGTCACCACGGGATTCATCATAGGCGGCACGCTCGGCATCCTGCTCGGTGTTCTCACCGGCCAATTCCCCGTTATCTCGAGCTTGCTGTCCCCGCTATTCCATATCTTGCGGCCAATTCCGCCGATTGCGTTCGTGCCGATCGTCATCCTCTGGTTCGGCCTGTCGGAGGCGGGAAAATTGTTCCTCGTCGTATGGGGCGTATTCTTCACGGTATGGCTTTCGACTCACATCGGCGTGCAGAAGGTCGACCGTGGCCTGATCCGGGCGGCATTGATGCTCGGCACGCCCCGACGGCAGATGCTGCAGGAGATCGTGCTGCTGGGCGCGCTTCCCTACATTGTCGTCGGGTTGCGCACCGCCGTCAGCATCTCCTTCTACACGCTCGTCGCGGCTGAACTGGCCGGCGCTTTCGCCGGCATTGTGTACAGGATCGAGATTGCGCAGCAGAATTTGCAAACGGGCCAGGTCATGGGCGGGCTCGCAGCGCTCGGGTTGATGTCGTTCATCGCCGACCGGCTGTTTGCGGCTCTTGCCGAACGTATCGTCTGGTGGCGCTGATGTCGGGATCTCGATCGGGCATGAAACTGGCACTGGCAAGTTCGCCTGCCTCCGTCGAATCGGCGCGAAAACAACCGGCCATTCAAGTCTCGAACCTGAGCATCGTTTTCGACACCAAGCGCGGGCAAATCATCGCGGTCGATCGCGTTTCGTTTGACGTGGCGCCTGGCGAGTTCGTCTGCATCGCCGGTCCCTCCGGCTGCGGCAAGTCGACGGTGCTCAATACGATCGCCGGGCTGGAAGTGCCGTTCGAAGGCGAGATCCTGGTCGAGGGCGCGCCCGTCTACAGTCCGCGTCCCGATGTCGGCATGGTGTTCCAGCAGCCGCATCTCTTCCCCTGGAAGTCCGTCCGCAGCAACATCGCCCACGGTCCCAGGATGCTCGGCAAGTCCACGACGGAAGCGTATGCCATCGCCGACGATCTGATCGCGATGGTCGGCCTCAAGCGTTTCGCCGACGCTTATCCGAACACGCTGTCCGGCGGCATGCAACAGCGCGTGGCGATCGCGCGAGCGCTGGCCAATCAGCCCCGTGTGCTGCTGATGGACGAGCCCTTCGGGGCGCTCGACGCGCAGACCCGCGCGGTGATGCAGGACAATCTGCTGGCGCTGCGCGACCGGATCAAGGCGACGATCGTGTTCGTGACGCATGACATCGATGAAGCCATCGTGCTGGCCGACCGCGTTCTCATCATGAGCGCGGGACCCGGCCGCATCCTGCGCGAAGTCGCGGTCAAGCTGCCGCGCCCACGGTCGAGTTCTGTCATGGTCGAGCCAGCATATCTTTCGCTCAAGAAGGATTGTCTCGACGTCATCCGCGCAGAAGGGTTGCGGGCGTTCAATCAGTCGGACGCGGACTGACGCGGAGCCCGCGCGTCTGAGGCGAACGCAGCGGGCTGGCATGGTTCTTGAATAGCCGATGCCGGGTCTCACATGCGGAGCCGGCCATGCACAGGGCGAACAGCGCGATAGCGGCAGGTGTGATGCTCGCGGAGTCGGACGATCTCGTCAGACCGCTGCCCGGCCTGCTGGATGGTCTCAACCGGGCTGATTGCAATCGCTTGCGTGCGATCGGACGCGAAAAGATCCTGGAAGCCGGCCAACTGGTTTGGTCTCAGGGCGACGCACAGGCCGGAATCTACCTGATCAGCGAGGGGCGCATACGCAGCTACTATGCGGCACCGTCGGGGCGCGAAGTCACGCTCGCCTATTGGTTTCCCGGCAACTTCGTCGGCGGGCCCGACATATTCGGGACGGGCCCGCACATGTGGACATCGGTTGCGGCCGAGCGCAGCCGGTTGACGTTCATGCCCGGACTGGCATTGCGGGGGCTTGCGCTCGAATCGCCGGCAATCGCCGTCGCCTTGCTGGATGCCCTCGCATTCAAGGCGCGATGCTATTCGGCAATGGCCCAGATGCTTGGGACGCGCTCGGTCACCGAGCGGCTGCACAGCCTGCTGATCTTCCTGTCGCACGTCTACGGCGTGAAACGCGACGGCGAGATCGTCGTCGGCATGCCGTTTACGCACGGCGACCTTGCCAATCTGATCGGATCCACCCGCCAATGGGTGACCGTGCAACTCGCGCGGCTCCAGGACGAAGGCGTGATCAGATACGAAAGATCCGTGATTTCGATCCTGGATGTTTCTACACTCGGGCAGGCGATGGGATAATGTCCGCCCGTTAGCCGGCAGACTTCAATTCGAATGCCGATCCGTCTGCGCCGGCCTCGAACCGCCGTGCGAGTCCGATCAGCGCGCGATCGTGCCAGGCCGGCGCCAGCAGGGTCACGCCCATGGGCATGCCGTTCGGCAATTTCGTATTCGGAACGGCGACGCCGCAGAGATCGAGCAGATTGGCAAAGTACGAGTAGTAGCCCAGACGATTGTTGAGGGTGATCGGATCACGATGCATCTCCTCCAGTGTGAACGGCCGCGGTGCTGTCGGAACCACCAGGGCATCGATGCCGGCAAAGATTGCTTCGGCGTCGCGGCGAAGCCGGTGCAGCCGGTGAATGGCGCCAAACGTGTCGATCGCCGAATACCCGGCGGCTGAGCCCAGCACGGTCCTCGTGACATCAAGCAAGGCGCCGGATTCGACGTCGATGAGCGAAGCGATGGCCGAGTGCCGCTCCGCGACCCAGGGACCGCTGAACATCAACTCCCCGGCCTGGCGGAATGGGGCGAAGTCCACCTCGATCGCCGTTCCTCCGATATGAGCAAGACGTTCGCAGGCACTCTCGTAGAGTTCGCCGCATTCCGACATGCCGAAGCATTCGAGATCTGCTGGCGCAACGCGGCCGAACCGGAATGATGCCGCCGCCCCGTTGGCGGGGAAAAAGGTTCTGGGCAGGCGGCTGTACGGATCTTCGAAATCAAACCCTTCGATGATGTCGAGGATTGCTTCGCCGTCGCTGACGGTATTGCAGAATACCGACACGCAATCGATCGTCGGACAATTCGGCACCAGGCCACGTGATGACACCAGCCCAACGGTGGGCTTGATTCCGACGATGTTGTTGAACCCGGCAGGTATGCGCCCCGAGCCGCCGGTATCGGTGCCGAGCGCAAAGGCGACGTGCCCCGCCGCCACGGCGACCGCGGAGCCGGAACTGGAACCGCCCGCAACATAGCGCGCATCGGCAACCGACGCGCAAGGGCCATGGGGCGAGCGCACGCCGGACAGGCCTGTGGCGAACTGATCGAGATTGGTCTTTCCGAGGCAAATTGCGCCGGCTGCGGTGAGGCGTTCGACGCTATGCGCGGAATGCCAGGGCGTATAGCTGAACGCCGGACATGCGGCAGTGGTCGGCATTCCCGCGACGTCGATGTTGTCCTTCACACCAAATGGAATGCCGAGCAGCGGAAGATTTTCGCCCGTCCGCGCGCGCGCCACCAGCTTATGGCATTCTTCGAGTGCCTCCTGCCGCGGGCGAAGATAGATCCAGCAATTGCGGTCGCGCTCGGCCTCGATCCGGTCATACGCCGTTCCGATCGCCTCCAGCAGCAGGGACGAACTCCTGGCAATGCCTTCGTAGTTTGTCCTGAGGCGCGCGACACACTGGCTCACGGAATATCTCCTCATCCAACCGGCAGGCGCGAAATTGCGGCAGCTCTGCGCGGCCAACAAGCAATTAAGTGCTTCGCCCAAATGGCCGCCTGACCGGAAACGCACCGCTCAAACAAAAAGGGCGCCGTGCCGAAGCACGACGCCCTCGTTTGTCGCTATACGGGCGATCAGTTGGTCTGCTGGATCGCCGACAGTTCCCAGGTGCCGCCCGGACGTCGGGCAAAGGTCCAGACTTCGGTGGCCTCGCCCGGCTGCTCGCTGCCGGCGACAATCGCGCCGGTATTGCGGTCGAGCGTCTTGTCGGTGAGCGCGAAGCGCAGCGCCACCGTCGCGTAATCGGTCTCGCCTTCGCGCCAGGATTCCGCGAGGTCGCCCTGCAACAGCTTCACACCGCTGACCTTGTTGACGACATTGCGCGCGCGGTTCTGGCCGAGGTCCTGCTCGAAATAGGAGACCATTTCCGGCGTCGCGAGCGTGTGCAGCTTGGCCACGTCCTCGTTGGACCAGGCCGACTGGACGTCGCTGAGCAGGCGCTCGAACGCTTCATAGTCGTCCGGCTTGATCTCGAGCGGTGCGTTGTTGGCGCCGAAGCCGAAGCCACCGCCAAGACCACTACGATTGTTCGCCTGCGGTCCCGGACCGGCACCGGCGTCAGCATTGGCATAGGCCGCCTGCGGGGTGTGGCGGCGCTGCCACCAGGACATCGCCAGCCGAACCACGAGCACCACGAGGACGATCTGGATGATCAGGCCGATGATCGACGACAGGCCACCGAGGCCGCCGAACAGGCCACCGCCGAACAGCATGCCGAGCAGGCCCGCGCCGAGGAACCCGGCCGCAAGGCCGCCCATGAAGCCGCCGGCCCGGCCGAACAGACCGCCACGCGCGGGTGCGGCGGCAGCCGAATTCATGCCTGCGCCCGGCTGGGTGTAGGTCCGATTGAACTGCGAGGTCGAGCCCGGCGCGGTCGTGGTCGATTGCGGGGCCGAATAGGTGCGCGAACCGCGCGAACCCGACGACATACCGCCACCGACGCGCGCGTCGGCGGACGAGATCGCCAGCGCAGTCGGCAGCGCAAGCGCCAGCACGACGGCAATCGTCTTCAAGAGACTGCGGGAGCGTTGCGAGAAATTCATGTTGGTTTCCCAGATCCCCGGCATGGGGATGTGCCCCTAAGATGGGCAGCCTTCCGTAAAAAGGAAGCCACTATCGGAACTTATGGCTGCGGCCCTCAGTCGCGGGGATGTGGCAAAAGCCCATATTTGGCGGCGGCTTGGCCGGGTGTGCAAAGGAGCCGCGGTCGCCGGCTACCGGTCGGTTTGGCGACAGCAGTTCAGCTTTTTTCCGTCATTGCGAGCGAAGCGAAGCAATCCAGGCTGTTTCCGCGGAGGCAACTGGATTGCTTCGTCGCTTCGCTCCTCGCAATGACGGAGAATGTGGAGCCCGCGCCCTCACCCCGCCTTCGCCATCGTCTCCTTCACGGCCGCCACGAGCTGGCTAAGTGTGAACGGCTTGGGCAGGAAGTCGAACTGCTGGCCTTCGGGCAGGCTCTTCTCGAACGCGTCCTCGGCGTAGCCGGAAACGAAGATGAACTTGATGTCGGGGTTCTTCTCGCGCATCGCCTTGAGCAATGTCGGGCCGTCCATCTCCGGCATGACGACGTCGGACACGACGAGATCGATTCCGCCGCTCTGCTCTTCCAGCACCTCCAGCGCCTCGACGCCGTTCTCGGCCTCGACCACGGTGTAGCCGCGCGAGCGCAGCCCGCGTGCGTTGAGCGCGCGCAGACCCTCCTCGTCCTCGACCAGGAGGATGGTGCCCTGTCCGGTGAGATCGGTGCGGGGCTTGGCGTCCGCCACGGACCCGGCCTCCTTCGCGGCACCATTGCTGGCGCCAACGACCGGCGCCGGCTGCTCGACCTGCACCTCCGGCTCGGCATGATGGCGCGGCAGGAAGATGTGGAACGAGGTGCCCTGCCCGGGCTCGGAGTCCACGTAAATGAAACCGCCGGTCTGCTTGACGATGCCATAGACGGTGGAGAGCCCGAGGCCGGTGCCCTTGCCGACCTCCTTGGTCGAGAAGAACGGCTCGAAGATCTTGTCGCGGATGTCGGCGGGAATGCCGGTACCGGTGTCGGCGACCTCGATCCGCACATAGTCGGCGGCTGGCATGCCCTTGTAGGCCAGCCTGGCCGCTTCCTCGGTGGTGACGTTTGCGGTGCGGATGATCAGCTTGCCGCCGTCGGGCATGGCGTCGCGCGCGTTGACCGCGAGGTTGACGATGACCTGCTCGAACTGGGAAACGTCGACCTTGACCGGCCAGAGATCTCGGCCGTGGATGGTCTCGTGCTTGACCTTCTCGCCGATCAGCCGGCGCAGCAGCATGGCGAGATCGGAGAGCGCATCGCCGAGGTCGAGCACCTGCGGCCGCAGCGTCTGCCGGCGCGAGAACGCCAGCAACTGCCGCACCAGCGTGGCGGCCCGCGTCGCGTTCTGCTTGATCTGCATGATGTCCTGGAACGACGGGTCGGTCGGCTTGTGCGCGTTCAGCAGGAAGTCGTTCGCCATCATGATGGCGGAGAGCACGTTGTTGAAGTCGTGGGCGATGCCGCCCGCGAGCTGGCCGACGGTCTCCATCTTCTGCGACTGGTTGATCTGGTTCTCCAGCGCGCGCCGCTCGGTGGTCTCGAGCATGTGCACAATGGCGACTTCGGCGTCGTTCTCGGCCGCATCCACCGGCGTGACGAAGAACTGGCCCCAGCGCTCTCTGGTTCCTTCGAGCGCCACTTCGACCGGCGCGACGTCGGCCTGGCCCTGGGCAGCCTGGTTGATGGCCGCGATCAAAAGGTGCCGGTCGCGCGAATTGACCGCGCGGAAGATCGACTTGCTGGCGCTGTCGAGCCCCAGTGCCTGCCCGAGCTTGGCGTAGCGCGCATTGGCGCGCACGACATTGCCGCCACGGTCTACCGTCGCGATCGCCATCGGGGTATGGTCGAAGAAGCGCATGAAGCGCACTTCGGCGGCGCGATCCGGATCGCTGCGCTCGTCGCGGGCACGGCTGATCACCAGCGTACGCGACGGGCCCGGCGCACCGTCGGCGCCGAAGGCGAGCTTGTGATAGAGCCGAACCGGCATGGTCTTGCCGGTACGCATGCGCAGGTCGATGTCGAAGACTTCCGTCTTGACCTCGCCCGGCACCGCCACGATCGCGGTGAGCAGCGAAGCACCGTCGCCGGAGACGATGTCGGTGAGCTTCAGCCCGCCCGAGCCGATCTCGGCGAGGTCGTAGTCGAGCCAGTTCGCCAGCGTCGCATTGACATAAGCGAGCTCGCCGGCCGGATTGACCGAGAAGAAACCGCAAGGCGCGTGATCGAGATATTCGATCGCGTGCTGGAGTTCCTGGAACACGTCCTCCTGGCGCTCGCGGTCGCGGGTGATGTCTGCGATCGACCACACCGCGTATCTCGTCTCGCGCTTGCCGGTGCCGAGGGGCCGCACCCGCATGCGGAGCCAGCGGCCCTGGCTGCCATCATTGCCGGAGATGCGGACCTCTTCCTGCTGCCGCTTGCCTTCGCGCGCGGCTTTCAACAGGCGGAACACCGCCTCGGAGACGTCGGGGTTGCCGATGAAGACGCGCTCCACGGGGCGCACGTCCTGCGGACCGGCGGCGCCGGTCAGCGTCAGGTAGGCCGCATTGGAATAGACCACATGGCCGCGCGGGTCGGTCACGGCGAGGCCGTCGAAGGCGTGGTCGGCGATGCGCCCCATCACGGGATCGTCGAGATTGCGATCGGCGAAGCGGATGATGCCGGCGGCGAAGGCGAACAGGTTGAACAGGCCGACCATCGCCAGCACGGCGAGGATACCGAGGATATAGGGCTGGGCCTGCGCGCGCCCGAGCGTCATCAACCCGACGGCAACGGCGACGAGGCCGGCGGCCACCAGCAGCACCAGCGCAATGCTGCCCGAGCGCGGCGACGGCTCGTGCGCCGCAACGGGCTCGCGTGTGAGGTCGTGGTCGGTCTCGGCAGTCATCTCAAGCTGGCACAGCCTGTCGGCAGAGAATCAACGCGCTACAGGGCGCGCAGGGTCCTCCCTGCCTGAATCGGACCCGCAGGCGCAAGGGCAGCATGGGCGAAAGGTACGCTGATTCCCAGATTACGGCCATTTCCAGTACTTTTCAGGGGTTTTATTGCCGGCTGGCACCGAATCCGCTCTTCAGACGCATGACGTAGCCGATGACTTCGGCGACCGCATGGTAATGCTCGGTCGGGATTTCCTCGTCGATCTCGACGGTGGCGTAGAGCGCGCGGGCGAGCGGAACGTTCTCGACGATCGGGATGTCGTGCTCGCGCGCGATCTCCCGGATCTTGAAAGCGAGGTTGTCGACGCCCTTGGCGACGCAGATCGGCGCCGACATGCCACGCTCGTAGGACAGCGCGATCGAATAGTGGGTCGGGTTGGTGATGATCACCGAGGCCTTGGGAACCGCCGCCATCATGCGCTTCTTGGAGCGCTGCTGGCGCAGCTGCCTGAGCTTGCCCTTGATGTGCGGATCGCCTTCGGACTGCTTGTACTCTTCCTTGATCTCCTGGAGCGACATCTTCTGGCGCTGGAACCAGCTGCGATACTGGAAGAAATAGTCGCCGATGGCGATGATCGCGAGCGCCGCGACTACCGCGCCGAGCAGATGAATGGTCAGGCTGGTGGAGGCGCCGAGCAGGGCGGCCGGATCGAGCCTGACCATCGCCTCCATGCGATGCCGCTCCGGCCACAGGATCACGGTCATGACCGCGCCGAGCACGATCAGCTTGCCGAGACCCTTGAGGAAGTTCGCCGCCGCTTGCTTGCCGAAGATGCGCTTGAGGCCTTCGGCAGGCGACAGCTTGCTGAACTTGGGCTTGAGGGATTCGGCCGACCAGACCAGGCGGTGCTGCAGCATGTTGCCGGCAATTGCCGCCAGCACCAGCATCAGCAGCGGAACGCCCACCGCCGCGAGCACCGCGACTTCGATCTGCTGCATCAGGGCGAGCAGCGCCCTGCCGTCGGTCTTGATCATCCAGGAATTGGCGAGCAGGTTGCGCATCGGCGCCAACAGCCCGCTGCCGACTGATCCCGAGAAGCTCGAAACCACGAGCGTGGCGCCCGCGATCATGAACCAGGTGTTGATCTCCTGGCTCTTGGCGACGTCACCGCGTTCCAGCGCCTCTTCGAGACGTTTTTGCGTCGGGTCTTCTGTTTGACTCTCTGGATCGTTGTCTTCCGCCATCGATCACCTGGTCACTTGAGTGGCATCATCTGGTGCATGACACCGATGAAGTAGTCGAGATAGGTGCCCATCATCGCCGTGAGCACCACGGCGAGCACCAGGAAGCCGGCGAAAATCGAGAGCGGCACGCCGACGAAATAGACCTGCATCTGCGGCATCAGCCGCGCCAGCACGCCGAGCCCGATGTTGAAGACGAGGCCGAACACCAGGAACGGGCCGGAAAGTTGCAAACCCAGGCGGAACGCGGCGGCAAAGGCGCGCGTCGCAAGCGCAGCGACATCGCCGCTCGATACGGTCTCGCCGGGCGCGAAGATAGTATAGCTGTCGTTCAGTGCCGCGATGACCAGATGATGGCTATCGGTGGCGAACAGCAGCGTCACCCCCAGTATCGTCAGAAAGTTGCCGACCAGCACGCCCTGCTGTCCCTGCGTCGGATCGACCGAGGTGACGAAGCCGAGCCCCATCTGCTGTGCGATCACGGCACCGGCGACCTGCAGCGCCGACAACGTCACCCGCGCGGTCGCCCCCAGTACGATGCCGATCACGATCTCATGCAGCATCAGGACCAGCAGCGGCGCGATCGAGCCCATATCGACCTGATAGGCGTTGCGATGCAGCGGCAGGATGATCAGCGTGAGCAGCAGCGCGATCGACAGTTTGATCCGTGTCGGGATATTGGTCTCGCCCAGCCCCGGCAACAGCATCACCATCGCGCCGACCCGGGCAAAGGCGAGCATGAAGGAGGCGGCAAGCGCCGGCAGCAGCGAGACGTCGATGCGCATGATGGGCGCATAGTGCCTCAGCCGCCGATGATTCGCGACGATATCCGCAGCATGTGGGAATGCAGTGCGTCGGCCATGAACGGCAATGCCAACAGCATCGTGGCAAAGATGGCCAGGATCTTCGGCACATAGATCAGCGTCTGCTCCTGGATCTGCGTCAGCGCCTGGAACAGCGACACGACGACGCCGACAACGAGGCCAACCACCATCAGGGGCGACGACACGATCACGATGGTCCAGATCGCATCACGCGCGACGTCGAGGGTTTCCGGTCCGGTCATTGCACAGTCCTCTATTCAAGTCTCATCCCCACCGCTTGATGAGGACGACACGAACCTCTCCTCGTCATTGCGAGCGAAGCGAAGCAATCCAGACTGCCACCGCGGAAAGATTCTGGATTGCTTCGCTACGCTCGCAATGACGATGGATAAAATCAGATCGGCATCTTCATGATGTCTTCATAGGCCGCGATCACGCGGTCGCGGACAGAGACCAGCGTGGACACGGCGACGTCGGTATCTGCGACCGCCGTCACCACGTCCATCACGTTGGCCTTCCCGGCGGCCATCGCCACCGTCTGTGCGTCCGATTTACGGCCGGACTCCAGGACGCTGCCGACAGTATCTTTCAGAAGAGAGGCGAAGGACTGCCCGCTCGGCTCGCTGCCCTTGCCGGCACCGCTGTTCTCCAGCACGCGAGCGAGGTTTGCATAGGCGTTGGCGGCAATTGTCGGTGTTGCCATGGTTCAAATGTCCTGTTCAGCTCTTGAGGATGTCGAGGGTGCGCTGGATCATCCGGCGCGTCGCGCTGATGATGTTGAGGTTGGCCTCGTACGACCGCTGCGCGTCGCGGATGTCGGTCATCTCGACCACCGAGTTCACGTTGGGATATTTGACGTTGCCGGTCGCATCCGCCGCCGGATTGTTCGGCTCGTATTTGGTGCGGAAATTGGACTGGTCGGGCTTGATCCTGCCAAGGGTGACGACCTGCGCGTCGAGTGTACGGTCGAGCGCGGAGGAGAACGTCGGCACCTTGCGCCGGTAGGGATCGCCGCCGGCGGTCTGCGAGGTCGAATCCGCGTTCGCGATGTTCTCGGAAATCACCCGCATGCGCCCGGCCTGCGCCCGCAGACCGGAGGTCGCGATAGCCATCGAACGGGCAAAGTCGCTGCTGTCATTCGCCATGATGCGCTTCCTCTAGCTCTAGCCTTTGCCGATCGCGGTCTTGAGCAGGTGCAGGCTCTTCGAGTAGAGCGAGGTCGCCGCCGCATAATCCATCTGGTTGCTGGCGGCCTTCATCATCTCCTCTTCGAGATTGACGGCGTTGCCCGCGGGGCGGGTCTCAAAACCCGCATTCTTGTTTTGGTCGAATCCGGAGGCCGCGCCTGACGGCGCCATGTGGGAACCGCTGGTGCGGGTAAGCGTCAAGGGCCCCATCGAACCCGTGACGGCCCCGGCCTTGTCCAGTTTCGGCTCCACCAGGTCGCGCGGCCGGAATTTGGGCGTGTCGGAATTGGAGACGTTCTCGGACAGGACGCGCTGGCGCTCCTGGTGCCATTGCATCTTGGTGCGAAGCGCCGATAGCACCGGAAGATCGTTGATGGACATCGTTGCGGCTCCTTCCGCCTCGCAGGACCCAGGTCCGAAGCTAGGCAGAATTTGCCGCCTGTATGGTTAACAGCCGGTTAAGGAGGTCGCAGGCAGTTGTCCCCCGGCGGGACACCACTGCGCGTGCCCCGTGATTCTACGCCTCCAGAAGCGGCATTAACCCAACCGCTTGGCGGCGCATTCACAGGTCAAGAAGTCGTTTTGGATCGAGCGATTCATGGGTTATTAAGAGTTGGGGACGGCAAAACTTGCCGTGGGACGTTAAGAAATCGCAGTTTGGGGCAACGTAAGCCGGTGGTTGGCGCATCTGACCACTGGCCCGAGACAAGCGCCATTTGTCGGGGACAAGTATGCAAGGCAGCCCTATCACCTTCATCGTCGCGTTCATCGTCGTTCTGGCGTTGATCGGCGTCGCTGCATGGCTGGTTCGCCGATTCGCCACCAGCCGGCTCGGCGCAAACACCCAGCGCGGCCGGATGCCCCGGCTCGCCGTCATCGATGCCGCCGCGGTCGACGGTCGCCGCCGTCTGGTGCTGGTCCGGCGTGACAATGTCGAGCATCTTCTGATGATCGGTGGCCCCACCGACATCGTCGTCGAACCCAACATCGTGCGCGCAGTACCCGGCCGCGACCAGCTCCCGCAGCGTTCCAATGCCGCCGAGCCGCCGCGTCTTGCGCCGATGCATGATACCAGCAGCTGGGCCGACGAAGCACCGCGGCCCGAGCTGCTCGATCATCCCGAGCCGCAAATGCCCGAGCCGCCACCGCGGCCCGCGCGTCCCTCCTTCGCCGACGAAGTGCGCCGGCCCGCTCCCGGGCTGGCCGAACGCCGCAACGAGCCGCCACTGGCCGGCTTCACCTCCGAGCCGCTCGCGCCGCGCCCCGAGCGCGAGCCGCGTCCCGAACCTATTCCGCCGCGCGTTGCGCGCAACGAACCCCCTCTGATGCCGCGCCCGCCCCGCCAGAGCGAGCCGGTAAAGGCGCCTCCGGTGCGCTCCGAGCGCGTAGCCGCGCCTCCTCCGCCTGTGCCGCAGGCTCCGCCCGTTCCGCCGCCGGCGTCCGCTCCTGGGGGGCCATCGAGCGCCGAGCAGAATCTCGCCGAGATGGCGCAGCGGCTCGAAGCTGCGCTGCGCCGCCCCGCCGGCGAGACGCTTGCCCCACCGGTCGCCCCGGAGCCCCCGGCCGCTCCTCCGCGTGTGGCCCGCAGCGAGCCGCCGGCGCCATCGGCACCTGCCGCAAAGCCGGCTCCGGAAAAGACCAGCTTTGAAAATCTCGAAGACGAGATGGCCTCGTTGCTCGGCCGTCCGAAGCCGTCTTCGTGAGGCTGCCGGCCCTCCCGCGTAGAGTTTTTCTTCTTTCTGTCCTGATCGGCGCGGCTTCGCTCGCGATGCCGGCACATGCGCAGGACATCAGCATCAATCTCGGCGGCGGAGGCGCTGGCGGTGGCGGCGTCACCGAGCGCGCGATCCAGCTGATCGCGCTGCTCACGGTGCTGTCGATCGCCCCGTCGATCCTGATCATGATGACGTCGTTCACGCGCATCGTGGTCGTGCTGTCGCTGCTGCGCACCGCAATGGGCACCGCGACCGCCCCGCCGAACTCGGTGATCATCGCGCTGGCGATGTTCCTCACCTTCTTCGTGATGGGACCCGTCCTGCAAAAATCCTACGACGAAGGCATCCGTCCGCTGGTCGCCAATCAGCTCGGCGTCGAGGACGCGCTCCAGCGCGCCTCCGTCCCCCTGCGCGGCTTCATGCAGAAGAACGTCCGCGAGAAGGACCTCAAGCTGTTCCTGGATCTCTCCGGCGAGCCGCCGCCGGCAACCCCCGACGATCTAGGCTTACGCATCCTCGTCCCCGCCTTCATGATCTCGGAGCTGAAGCGCGCCTTCGAGATCGGCTTTCTGCTGTTCCTTCCCTTCCTGATCATCGACCTCGTCGTCGCGTCCGTGCTGATGTCGATGGGCATGATGATGCTGCCGCCGGCAACGATCTCGCTGCCGTTCAAGCTGATCTTCTTCGTGCTGGTCGACGGCTGGTCGCTGGTGGCAGGCAGTCTGGTGCAGAGTTACGGGGGGTAGCGGTCCTGGGCAGAGGTCAGCGACCCCATCCTCTCTAGCCCGATGCTTGTAGGCGTGCACTTGAGCTTACCAGCGCAAGGCGGAAGCCTGCTATCGTCAGCGCGTTCGGAGGCTCGTGATATATCGGAATATGCTCAGGTTGCGCATTCAATGGGTCATTGATATGATGGTCATCATCCCTAGATCCGAAGCGGCTTATGACCAGCAACGTCGAAAACCATCTGCTCGCTCGGGTCGTGCCGCTCGGTCTTCAGGTCGCCGTTCTTGCTGCGTTGTCTGCGAGTGGCACGTTGGCCACCAACATTCTGTTGCCTTCGCTACCGAGTATCGCCGTCGCGGTAGGCGTCTCCAGCGCTCAGGTAACGTCAGCTATCACCATATTCCTCGCCATGTTCGCGGTGGGACAACTTGTTGTCGGTCCGTTGTCGGATCGTTTCGGCCGGCGCGTGCCCGTGATGATCGGGTTTGCTGTATTTTTCGCAGGTAGCATATGGTGCGCGTTAGCCAATGATTTGGCGGCACTATTGATTGGCCGCGTTGTGCAGGCCGGTGGCGCATGTGCCACGTCTGTCCTTTCGCGAGCTATCGCAAGAGATCTTTTCCAGGGCGAAAAGCTAGCGCGCGTGCTCACCTTTGTTATGGTTGCGATGGCAGCGGCGCCTGGATTCTCGCCCCTGGTCGGTGGCGCGCTGGATCATTTTTTTGGCTGGCGTTCAGCCTTTGTGTTCGTCGGAATCTTTGCCGTCGTCGCCGCTTCGGCATTTCTTGCGGCTTTCGGAGAAACGCACCACGCGCCACGCGCCGAGTTCAATTCCTCGACGATCGCCAAGAATTACTGGTCGCTATCGACTGACCGCCGTTTCGTGGTTCCTGCCACAACTGTTAGCCTCATCTTAGGTGCGCTGTTTGCAATGTTTTCGGCGTTGCCGCGTGTCTTGATAGAAGGCCTCGACTTCACACCCATGCAACTCGGCCTGTTCTTCGCAGGCACTGTCATGATCGTCTTTAGTGCCGGCATTATCGCTACCAAAATTGTTCCGCACCTTGGTCTCGACCGATCGATTTGCATCGGTCTCGCGCTGGCCTGTGTCGGCGGCGGCATGGTGTTGCTATTCGCGCTTTTCGACGGGCGCTTTTTGCCATTTCTTGTCGGCGCATGTGTATTCCTGCTGGGCATGGGCATGGTCAATCCGCTCTGCAGCGCGCAAGCTCTTTCGCCATTCGGCGATCGCGCCGGTGCTGCCTCGGCCCTGTTAGGTTTCTGGCAGATGTTGGCCGCGGCGCTAGGCGTATCGCTTGCGGCGGTGATCGCAAGCAACCCCATGATCGGGCTTGGTCTTGTGCTAGTGCTTGCCTCGAGCTTGGGCTCGGCAATTTATCAGGTCCGGGCAAAGCTCAATTAGCCCCGTTAACGTCGCTTGCTGGCCTTAGCGGCTTCCCCTGTTTCCACGCCCTAAGATCGGTTCGCGGAGCATATGTTTCTCACAATGGACCTGGAGCCCTCAGCCGACTAGCAAAGGCAAACGGGCCATGTCCGGTCTCAAAGACTGAATGGACAAGGCCTACGTCCTCGCGGACTGATCGGGTTGATGAGTACGCGGGCGATAGTCTTCGGCCCTGCCCGTCACTTGAGAACTGGCTCACGGGTACCTGTCGCGAGGCCAAGAAGGAGCGGCGATCCTATCGCGTCATCTTGATCTGGCGCACGACGGGGATCGTGGGCAGCGAGCCGGTGTGGTCGGACTCGTCCTTGGCCTGTGGAGAGGCCGGCGCGCGGGCGGTGGCGTCGGGAAAGCGCTGCTTCATCTCGCGCAGGAAGCCGTCGAGCGTGTCGACGCTGGCAGCCAGCTTGGCGATATCGGCAAATTCGGCGCTGGAAGCGCCGGTCGGTTTGCTCGCGATGTCGAAGGCGAGCCGATCGGCGCTCTCGCTCATCAGCGGCGCATATTTCTCGCGGAAGCGCGACATGCCGATCGAGTCGTCGGCGAGCGCATAACCGACGGCGGCGCGGATGATGTCGCTTTTCTCCACCGCGTTGAGCGGCTTGAAGTCACGGAAGCGCTCGCCGTAATAGAGCTCGATCTGCTCGGCGGATTCACGCCAGCGCCGCGCCGCCCAGAAGATATCCGAGCGTAGGCGCAGCACCTCGCGGCCTGTAACGTTGGAGACGATATCGAGCGCAAGATCGTGGCGGCCGACGTCGCTCTGTGCACGCGCCTCCAGCAGCAGGCGTTGCTGCCTGAGCTCGCCTGAGAGGTCGCTGATCCGGCTCGCGCGCAACGCCGTGATCGCCATGTCGGGTCTGCGATTGGCGAGATAGATCATGGAGAGGCGCGCAGCGACTTGCGCACGCGCCGCGCCTTCGAGGCGATGGTCGACCTGGTATTGCAGGAGCTCGGCGGCCTGGTCGAGCAGATCGATCGAGGCGAGACGGTCGGCGAGGCGTCGGATCAGTTCGTCGCCGCGGCGGCCGATCGGCGTCAGCTCACGGAACTCGTAGAACATCCCGAGCGATTCGATCGGCGGCAGCTCGTCGCCCTTGGGTCCCAGGAAGAGCTGCGTAAACAGGTCGGAGGCGAGGTCTTGCGCCTGGCGCGAGGCTTCCGCGTTCGGCTGCAGCTTTGTCGCGGTGCGCGCCGCGGTGAGCGCGTCCCGGTAGCGTCCGTTCTCTGCAAACATCTGCGACAGCATCTGCAGCGTCTTGACCTCAATCGAGTCGCCGCGCCAGGTCATCGAGAGCGTTTCGAGCTCGCGCAACGCGTCTTCCTTGCCGATCTCGTCGCGCTTCTGCCGCAGCGCGACCTCGAGCTGCTTGGCCTCGGCCGCAGCCGGCCGATCGGACGAGCCGACGGCGAACTTGTAGTCGTCGAGCGCGTCCTTGTCGTGGCCGAGCGCCTCGGCAAGCCGGCCGCGCAGCACGGCAAAGCCGGGCGCGGCCTCGGGCGAGACGCCGACCACCTCGAGCTCGCTGCGGCGCTTGGAGGCGCCGGCATAGTCCTTCACCTCGAGCGAAGCGCGCATCGCCTCCATCGTCACGATGCGCTGGATGTCGAGCGGTAGCGAGGCGATGGCGAATTCGACGTTCTTGAACTTCTCGCGCGCGTCCGCCCATTTGCCTTGGCGCGCATAGGCGAGCGCTTTCCAGAGCTGGGAATCGTGGCTGTTGCCGATCACGGGGTTGGCGAGGTCCTTCAGGCCCTGCGCCGGCCGACCGATCAGGATGCTCGCGATCGCATGCATGATCAGCGCACCGCTCTCCTCCTTGTTGAGAGGATCGGCGAGCATCAATTCGGTGACGGCCTTCGCCTCGTGATACATCGCGCGCGACATGTAGAATTGCGCGAGGTCGAGCCGCGGCAGGGAACGCATCGCCGGTTCGAGGTTGGCGATCGCCGTGATCAGCTCGTTCTGGCGCGCTATGAAATTTTCCGACTGGCCCTTGCGCCAACCTTCGGGGCTGAAGACCGGCCGCACTGCGGTCGGCGCGCGCTCGGCCGAGATGTCGACCGGGGACAGCGTTAGCCCGCCCTTTTTGCCGAGGATGACCTTGTCAGCCCCGACCTCGACGCCGACCTCATCGGAATTCGGCCGGATCGCGATGCCATGCGCGGATTCCAGCAGCGCGAGATCGACGAGGTCCTGCCGCTTGATGAAGCCGCGCACCGGCCGCTGCGCGGTGATGACATAGAGCGTGTCGCCGGCATCGGGATCGGTGAGCTTGTGCAGGAGCCCCGGATTGGCGAAGGGGATCGCGATGTTGGCGAGCGCCGGGTCGGTGATGTTGCGCGAGATCATCAGCGGCAGCGGCGTCGCCTGGATCTTGTCGGCGAGGGTCAAGAGCCAGTTGGTCTGCTTGCCGACCTCCTCGCTCGACAGCGAATAGACCAGCGGCCGGGTGAGACGGATGCGCACGGCCTGTCCCTTCTCGAGCGGGACGCGGCCGACCTCGCCGATCATCGCACCGCCCTTGGTGCGGATCGCCTCGACGTCGATCGGCTTTGCCGTATCGAACACCAGCCAAACGGTGTCGCCGCGGCGGAACGCCGCCGCAGGGGTTGCGACCTGAAGCGGGAAAGTTACCCGCAGGCCGTCGCTGTCGCGGCGGACATCGACGCTGGCACCAGTCGGCTGCGGCGCAGCGGGCGCCCCTGCTGGCGCGGCCTTGACGGGCTCCTTGACCGGCTCTTTGGGAGCATCCTTCACGACCTCTTGAAGCGCTTCGGCCATGACCGGCTTGGCGGGCGCGACCGCAGCGTCTGCAACTGGCGCGACAGACTTCGAAACTTCCTTGGGCGCTTCCTTGGGCGCTTGCGCAGCGGGCGCGGCTTCGGATGCAGGAGCCGGCACCGATTTCGGCGCTTCAGCGGGCGGCATGGCGGCAGGCGCTTCCGGCTTCACCTCGGGCTTGGCATCGATCCTGGCTTCGCGCGCGATCGTCTCGGACGTCGGCGGCGCGATCTCGCGATGCGCGTCCTTCGGCTTCTCGGCCGCCGGCTTTTCAGGCGCAGGCGCCGGTCCATGAGCGGCGGGCTTGGCCTGCGCGATCGCAGCTTCCGCCGACGTGGCCATCTTGCCCTTGTCCGGCTGGAAGGAGATGTCGACGACGTAGTTCTTCTCGTCGCGGAACGAATGCACGTCGGAATCGCCGATCAGCGCGATCTCGACACTGGTCTGGTCGATGTCGGCCTTCTGCTTGATCGAGGCGACGTTCGGCGGCGCTGCGACGACCGCGTCCGCCAGATCGAAATTCAGGTTGGCGTTGAAGGCGAGCGTGAGCTTCTGTTCGTTGAGCACGGAGGATACGCCGACGCCGTCCGGCATCTCGAACACGAAGCGGACGAAGGTCGGCTGCACCGACGCGCGCACGCGGATCTGCGGCCGCTTCTTGCTCTCCGCCGCGGCGCGCTGGGCGCGTAATGCGCGTTCGGCGACGCGCGCGCGCTCGGCGAGTTCCTTGACGACGTCCATCGGCAGGCTTGGCGGCGGCCCCTTCCAACCCTCCGGCAAGAGGTCGATGAAGGTGCGTTCGCCGGCATTCATGGTGTTGACGGTGACGCGCCGCGCCAGCGACAGGCGGATGGCGCCGCCATCGGGATCGCGGCGGGCGGAGTTGACGTAATCGGGCGCGCCTTCCGGGACGCGATCGACGGGAACGTCGACCGCCCGGTCGAAACGGATGACGAGAATGGAGCCGGCCGTCGTAACCTCTGACGGAACGTCCTCCCCGAGCTTGATCACGAGACGGGCAAAGCCGCCGCTGGCCGAGAAAGTCGCCTCGCCCCTGATCGCGTCGGCCGCCCGGACAGGCGCCGTGAAGCCGATCAGCAGGCTGGCTGCCAGCAGCGGCGCCGCGCGGACATGACGCGACAGCCTCCGCGCCAGGGCGCGGGCTCGCGACACAAATCCAGCGGCAGCGTCTCGCGCCATTGGCGGCATTACTTCCGGTTCGACGGTCCACGCCGGCATTGCTGCCGGCCCCTGCCCCAGACTGTAGATTTTGGCAATTAAGGACTTCTTAAGTATGAGCCCTCAATTCGGCTTTTGCGTCGGCTTGCCGTCGATCTTGGGCAGCTCGCCGGCCGAGGCGGACTGATCGCCGCCGCCATTGGCCCTGCGGGCCATCTCGACCGTCAGCCGCTCGGCGGCCTCCGGGGACATCAATCCCATGATGTCCGACATTTTTCGCGGCGCGATCTGCGAGGCGATCTCAATCAGCACGCCCATCTCGAGCCGGTCAAAGACCCGCGCGGCGTCCTTGGGCTTCATGCCCTCATACATGGTCACGAGGCCCTTCATGCGCTGGGCTTCGGCGGCCTTCTGCTCGGCCTGCGTCGCGGAGATACGGGTTTCTACCGCCTTCATCTCCTCGACCTTGTTTTCGATGCGCTTCTCGGCGGATTTCAACAGGCTCTCGCGGATGTCGATCTCGCGCTGGCGGGCCTCGATCTCCTGGCGACGCGACTGCAGGCGTTCCAGGATCGAGCGCTCCGAGGCGGAGATCTGCGGCTGGGCTTCCTCCTTGACCGCGGCGCCTTCGGACTTGGTGTCCGGTGCGGCCGGCTTCGGCGCCTCCTTCGGCGCGCCATGGGTCGAGCCCGTGATATCGGGATCCTCGCGGCTGGCCGGGAAGTTCAGATTCTCCTGCGCCCAGGACTTCTTGGTCTGGCTCGGCTTGTAGTCGAAGACATAGCCGCCATTGATCACAAGACCCGTGACCTTCAGCGTGGCCAGGCCAGCGACGGCAACCAGCACGATCGGAATGACGCGGATGTTGCGAAAAGACTTCATACCCTGACTTTATGCGGCAAGACCGTTGGATCGTCGGCGTTCGGAGAAGGCTTCGGCCGCAGCCGCCACCGCCTTCGCCGACGAAGGCTTGGCTGCGGGCGCGGCGACCGTTTCCGGGTTCGTCACGGGGCGCGCGGCGATCGCGATCTTGGACAGGCGCCGCACCACGTTGTCGGCTTCGCCGAGCTGCTTGTAGAGCTGCTCGGACATCTGGGTCGCCGCCGCAAGCTGGCTGCCGAGGTTCTCGTTGACGTCGCGCACGGCGAGCTTCAGCCCGCCGATCGCGCGCTCGGCGATCTCGGTTGCGGTGATCAGCTCGCCGATGACCGCCTTCAGCGAATGCTCGTCCGCCTTCAGCCGCGTCAGTCGCTTGTTGAGCGTGACGCAGTAGACGATAGTCAGCATCAGCAGGACAGCCACCAGCGTCTCGATCGCCATTCCCAGGGAGTGGTTCATGGGGCCTCCATCATCTTGTTCTGCTCGTCGACCTTTTCGAACATCGCAAGTGTCGTACTTGGCTTGCGCAAGGGTTTCGTCACCCGTATCGCGACGCGGTCGCCGACCCGGCCCATGCGTCCTTCGGTGATGGTGACGTCGCCGCAGCGAACGGTGACGCTGGCATCCGCGCGCATGTCCAGCGGCAGCGTGTCCCCGACCTTCAGCCGCATCAGTTGCTTGAGCGGAATGTCGGCTTCGTAGAGCACGGCGTCGACGGAGATCTCGGCCTGGACGATCTCGGTGGCGAAGTGGCCTTCCCAGATCTGGTCGCGGCCGAACTTTTCGCCCATGAACATCTGGAGCAGGACGCCCCGGATCGGCTCGATGGTCGCGTAAGGCAGCAACAGCTCGATGTTGCCGCCGCGATCTTCCATGTCGATGCGCAGCCGCACCAGGATCGCTGCGTTGGCAGGACGGCTGATCGCGGCGAAACGCGGGTTGGTCTCGAGCCGGTCGATGGTGAAGGTCACCGGCGACAGCGGCCGGAACGCCTGTTCGGCATCGGCCATGACGACTTCGACCAATCGCTTGACCAACTCTGTCTCGATCGTGGTGTAGGGCCGGCCCTCGATGCGCAGCTGGCTCGAGCCGCGGCGGCCGCCGAGCAGCACGTCGATCATCGAGTAGATCAGGCTGGAATCGACCACGGCCATGCCGAAATTGTCCCACTCTTCGGCCTTGAAGACGGTGAGGACGGCGGGCAGCGGGATCGAGTTCATATAGTCGCCGAAGCGCACCGAGGTGATGCGGTCGAGCGAGACTTCGACGTTGTCGGAGGTGAAATTGCGTAAGGAGGTCGTCAGCAATCGCACCAGGCGGTCGAAGACGATTTCGAGCATCGGCAGACGCTCGTAGGAGACCATTGCCGAATCGATGATGGCGCGAATGCCGGAATGATCGTCGAGCGTGACGTCGCCGACCGCGAAGCCGAGGAGGTTGTCGATCTCCTCCTGCGACAGCACGCGTTCGCCGGAATTCTTACCGGCGCCGAGATCGCGGCTGCCATCCTCGACCATGGCCGCCCATTGCAGGGCCATGGTCTCGGATAGTTCGTTTTCGGCAGCAGCCTTCGCGGCCTCAGCGGGATCCTCGGAATCGAGCGAGGCCTCCCATTGGGCGGCAATTGCATCCTGGTCTGGTTGGTCGGTGCCTGCCATGATCCCTAGCCCGTCATGCTCACTGGATCACGACTTCCTTGAACAGCACCGCGCTGACCTGGACCGGAGCCACCGCCGCATTGACGCGCTTGGTCAGCTCTTCCTTGAGGCGGAAGATGCCGGCGGAACCGTTGAGGTCGGAGGAGCGCAGCTCGCGCGCATAGGTCTGGAAGATGTCGGTGATGCGCGGCATCGTCGGCTTGATCGCCTCGACCTGCTTCTCTTCCTTCAGCTCCAGCACGATCTTGAGCTTCAGATATTGCACGCGCTCGCCCGGCGCGCCGGCGAGGTTGACCATGATGTCGGGAACCTCGACGAAAGCCGGCGGCTTCGGCGGAGGCGCCGCCTCGGCGTGATGCTCGTCGTCGCCGTGACGGAAAAAGAAGAACCACGTCGCGGCGCCGCCGCCGAGAACGGCGAGCAGGCCCACCACCATGATCATCAGCTTGAACTTGTTCTTGGGCGGAGCGGCTTCCGCGCCCTCAGCGGCTCCGCCGCCTTCCGCTTCATTCTCTGCCATGATCGCCGCGCTCGCTCATCTCTCAAAAGGGTCGAAAGAGCGAAGCTCCTGGCAGACAGTGACGCGATACAAATGCCCCAGCGCAGTGCTCCTCTTACGCGCAAACGCTACGGTAATAATGGTTAACGGAACCTTTCGATTGGGCCTTCACTAGGAAAAATCTGCCGGGCAAACATGGCTAACAGACCCTTTCTGCCGCCTCCCCGCATCCTCGAAAAACAGACAAGGTATTGAAAGTACATAATTTTCCCGCCTGGCACGAGTTTCGCTGAGAAAGGACCGAGACCCAAGGTTTGGGAGAACCCGAGGTCTCGTTCACGGGATCGGCCAATGCGCTTGGGAGAGCGAGCTGGCAGATCTCACTCAGGGGAGATTTCCGATGCAGAACGCGCTTCTGATCGGCTTGTCACGACAGATGACGTTGGAACGGCAGATGGATGTCATCGCCAACAACGTCGCCAACGCCAACACCAACGGCTTCAAGGCCGATCATTCGCTGTTCGAGGAGTACCTCAACTCGAACGCGCGTGAGGACAATTTCGTCGGCTCCGACCGCCGGGTCTCCTATGTGCAGGACCGCGGCACCTTCCGCGACGTCGGCCAGGGGCCGATGGAGCCGACCAAGAATCCGCTCGACATGGCGATCAGCGGCAATGCCTATTTCGCGGTTCAGGCCAATGGCGCCGAGCGCTACACCCGGGACGGAAAATTCTCGCTCAACAGCACCGGCCAGCTCGTCACCTCCGACGGCAACCTCGTGCTGGGCACCAGCGGCCCGATCACCTTCCAGCCGACCGACCACGACATCAACGTCGCGCCGGACGGCACCGTCACGGTGCTCGAGGGCACGGCCAAAAACGATTCGATCCGCGGCAAGATCCGCATGGCCTCGTTCGACGATCCGGCCAAGCTGACCAAGCTGGGCGCCAACCTTTATGACATCGGCTCCGCGGTCCCGCAGGCCGACACCAAGTCGACCGTGCAGCAGGGCTATGTCGAGAAGTCGAACGTGAACTCGGTCGGTGAGATGAGCCGCATGGTCGAAGTCATGCGCAGCTACACCGCCATCGCCAACCTGCTCCAGCAGCAGAGTGACATGCACAAGTCGGCGATCGAGAAGCTCGCCGACGTTCCGGCCTGATTGAGGGAGAACTGACATGCAGGCGCTTCACACCGCAGCAACCGGAATGGCGGCACAGGAACTCAACGTTCAGGTGATCTCCAACAACATCGCCAACCTGCGCACCACCGGCTTCAAGAAGCAGACCGCGGCGTTCCAGGATCTGATTTACGAACACGTCCGCCGGGTCGGCGCCCAGTCGTCCGACCAGGGCACCATCCTGCCGGTCGGCGTCGACATCGGCGGCGGCGTCAAGACCGTCGGCACGCCGCGCAGCATGACCCAGGGCACGCTGTCGCAGACCGGCAACGACCTCGACATGGCCATCACGGGCGAAGGTTTCTTCAAGATCCTGATGCCCGACGGCAGCTACCAGTACACCCGCGACGGCACCTTCCAGATGGACAATCAGGGGCGCATCGTCACGGCGCAGGGCAACCCGGTGCAACCGACGATTACGATCCCGAACAACGCCTCGGGCCTCACCATCAACGTGCAGGGCCAGGTCTCGGTGACGCTGCCGGGTTCGTCGACCTCGGCCGTCCAGGGCCAGATCGGCCTGACCCGATTTATCAACAAAGCGGGCCTCCAGCCGGTCGGCAACAATCAGTTCACCGAGACGCCCTCCTCCGGCCCGCCGCAGGACGGTACCGCGAGCTCCGAGGGTTTCGGCAACATCACCCAGAGCAGCCTCGAGCAGGCCAATGTCGACGTCGTCTCGGAGATGAGCGACCTGATCGCCGCCCAGCGCGCCTACGAGATGAACGCCAAGGTGATCAGCGCCGCCGACCAGATGATGCAGTCGACCACGGCGTTGTTCCGCTGAGGTGATGACGATGATCCGCACCACCCTCGCCACGATCTCCGCTCTCCTCGTGCTGGCGCTGCCCGCACGGGCCGCCGACGACTTCATCGCGACGCCGACGCTGCGCGCGAGCATCACCGTGACCTCGGACGTGGTGCGGGTCGGCGATCTCATCGACAATGCCGGCTCGGCCGCGCTAATCCCGGTCTACCGCTCGCCCGATCTCGGCACCACCGGCGCGCTGCCGGTCGCCCACGTGCTGGCGGTGTTGCGCGCAAAGCAGGTGATCGGCGTGATGACCGGCGACATCAAGGAGGTCCAGGTCACCCGTCTCGCCCGCACGCTCGTGAACAAGGACCTCGAGACCGCGGTCGCCTCGGCGCTCGAGCGCCGCTTTGGACTTGGCGATGCCGCCAACATCACCGTCACGTTCGACCGCGGCATTGCCGACATGCGGCTGGATGCCTCCAACACCGGCGTGCTGCAGCCGGTGGCAACCCGCTACGACGCCCGCAGCGGCCGTTTCGACATCGCCTTCGAGATCAACAACGACAACAATCCGGCACCGACCAAGCTGCGTTTTACCGGCACCGCGATCGAAACGGTGGAAGTGGCCGTGCTGACGCGCGACATCGACCGCGTCGATCTCCTGAAGGCGTCCGATGTCGCCATGGAGCGGCGGCCGAAGGCCGAGGTCACCGGTGAGGCCGCCTCGCGCGATCGCACGCTCGGCATGCAGCTCCGCCGGCCGATGCGGGCGGGGACGCCGATCCGCGTCGCCGACATCGTCAAGCCCGACTTCGTGCAGCGCGACCAGAACGTCACCGTCATCTACCAGGTTCCCGGAATCTATCTCACCACGCGCGGCAAGGCGATCGAGAGCGGCGCCGAGGGCGATACCATCAGCGTGCTCAACCTGCAGACCAAGCGCACGCTGAGCGGCGTCGTCACCGGCCGCGGCCAGGTGACGGTCCAGGGCGCCAGCCAGGCCGCGCCGATGCCGGCCGCGGTAGAACAGACCTCCTCGCTCAAGCGCGACGAGGCGCCCGCCCCCGTCGATACCGCAGCCCTCGTCCGGAACCTGGTCCAAGCCCCGGCATCCCCGGCCCAGATCGCACAAGCCCAGATCCCGCAAGTTCGCGTCTCGCAAACTCCAGCCAAGTCAGAGTAAGTCATGTCCACGTTCAGTTCGGCTTTTCGTCCCCGTCGCATCGCGATCTCTGCCCTGCTGCTGGCGACGTGCGCGCTGGCGAGCGGCTGCTCCTCGATCGACCGTCTGTCGCAGATCGGCGAGCAGCCGAAATTGTCGGCGATCGACAATCCGACGACGCAGCCCGGTTACAAGCCGGTGCAGATGCCGATGCCGAAGCCCGAGGTCGCCTCCTACAATCCGAACTCGCTGTGGCGCAGCGGCAGCCGGGCCTTCTTCAAGGACCAGCGTGCCCATCAGGTCGGCGACATCCTGACGGTGGCCGTGAACATCACCGACAAGGCCAATATCGAAAACGACACCCAGCGCAGCCGCACCAACAAGGAAGATTCCGGGATCACCGACTTCATCGGCGCCAAGACATTGGGGGCCCAAGCGCAGAAGGTGTTGCCCGGCCGCATCCTCACCGCCGACTCGACCGCGTCCAGCGAGGGCAAAGGAAGCGTGGACCGCAAGGAAGCGTTGCAGACCAACGTCGCGGCGGTCGTCACCCAGGTCCTGCCGAACGGCAACCTCGTGGTCGAGGGCAAGCAGGAGATCCGCGTCAACTACGAAATCCGCGAGCTCATCGTCGCCGGCATCGTCCGTCCCGAAGACATCCAGAGCGACAACACCATCGATTCCACCAAGATCGCGCAGGCCCGCATCGCCTACGGCGGCCGCGGCCAGATCATGGACGTGCAGCAACCGCGCTACGGCCAGCAAGTCATGGACGTGCTGCTGCCCTTCTAGCTTCTCCCGAGCTCCCACATCGTGTTCGCGAACCTAGGCGCGGACGACGATGTACGACGCGGCCCTCGCTAGCTCCCCTGGCGAGGGCCGCATGTATTTTGGCGATGGCTGCATACAGCGCTCAGCGACGCGCGATTGTAGCGACGCCGCTATCCCCTCTCCGCCCCCTCGACTGTCATCACCCGCGAAGGCGGGCGATCCAGTATTTCGAGACGTCAGCGATGAACCGAGAAGCCGCGGCGTACTGGATTCCCCGCCTTCGCGGGGAATGACAACGCGGTGCCCGCAGAGCCTACGTAAACTCCGCCTCCACCACGCCCAGCCCGTCCAGCTCCATCCGCACCTTGTCGCCGGCCTTCAGCCACAGCGTCTTGACCAGACTCCCCGTCAGGACGAGCTGTCCCGCGTGAAGACCCTTGCCCTCGGCGGCGAGATGGTTGGCGAGCCAGGCGAGTGCGTTGTGGGGATGGCCGAGCACGTCGGCGCCGGTGCCGTGGCTGACCTCTTCGCCGTTGACGATAGCGCGGCCTTTGACGGCCTTCAGGTCCGGCACCGACGAGCGCGGCACGATCTCGCCCAACACGCAGCCGGCGGCGAAGAAATCGTCGGCGATCAACGTCGGCGCGCCCATCGTTTCCCACTTCACATAGCGGTCGTCGACGATCTCGATCGCGGGATGATAGGCCTCGACGGCTTCGCCGACCCATTCGGCCGTGAACGGCGCCTCGCCGGCGGCGAGATTGCGCTTCAGCCGCACCGCGATCTCGCATTCGACGCCGACGCGGACATAGTCGGCAGCCGCGAGCTGCACGCCGCTGTCGTGCACGCCTTTCTGGAACACGCCGCCGCCGCATGGGTGTGGAATCCCGATGTAATCCTGCATCACCTGGCTGGTGCAGCCGATCTTGTAACCGACCAGCGGGCCGGCATGCGGCAGCAGCAGATCGTGCAGCGCCCGCTGGACCTGATAGCCCTCGGCTTCATCGGCCGGAGGAACTTCGAGCGCCGCTAGCGGCGCATGGTTGCGGCGCGCCAGCGCGATCGCCTTTGCGGCTGCGAGAATTCTGTCCATCGGCGCCGGCTCCTACACACCACAATCGAGGGCGGCACTTCAGCATCCCCGCCGGGGCGTGACAAGCGCAGGGCGCCGCGCGGCAGCACGTCATGCCAGCCCAGGCTGGATGAGATGCGGACGCTGATCGTCCACATCATGGCAAGCCTCACGGGCGGCGCCGGCGTTTAAGGAAATATTGAGCTGGTCCGGGCTTTATGGGGATGCACGCCTTGTAGCGTCGCAACAGGCCTGATTGCAGCAATGTATGAAGCTGCTGGATCAGCGCCTCAGCATTCGAGTCGATGTCCTTGATGCGACTCGCAAAACCTCTCGCACCTGAAGTGAAGGCTGTTTCTCATCCGAACTCACGTGAGTTCGGAGGAGTTGAGTCTAGCCCATTGATCGCGATTCACTTTTCGCGATTGCGCCCGCGCGCCGAAACGCGCGGTTGCAAGCGACAGGCAAAATGCTGATCACGGCGCGAAAAGGCGCACCTTGCGTTCAAAAAACAAAGAGCCGCATCGCTGCGGCTCGGACTCTATTCGTCGCGATAGACCTTCTCGCGTTTCTCGTGGCGTTCCTGCGCCTCCACCGAAAGCGTCGCGATGGGACGGGCCTCGAGCCGCTTTAACGAGATCGGCTCGCCGGTGTCCTCGCAATAGCCGTAGGTGTTGTCCTCGATACGCTGGAGCGCGGCGTCGATCTTGGCGATCAACTTGCGCTGGCGGTCGCGGGCACGGAGTTCGATGGCGCGGTCGGTTTCGGACGATGCCCGATCGGCGAGATCGGGGTGGTTCACATTCTCCTCCTGCAGGGCTTGCAGGGTGAGCTTGGACTCTTTGAGGATCTCATCCTTCCAGGCGAGGAGCTTCAGGCGGAAGTACTCCTTCTGCCTGTCGTTCATGAAAGGCTCTTTTTCGGTCGGTCGGTAGTTTTTCAACTTTTCCAAGGGCGGCCTATCTGTCTAAGCAACGACTCGTACACGGAACGGGGTCCGCTGAGCGGGGCGTTATATAGCGGCCTCCTGTGACAGACAATGTTTCCCTGATCGCCCGACCGGCGCCCCCAAGCCCTTGCACAGGAAGGTTTATCCTGGAGGGCCCGGGAGCGGCCGACGGCCTAGTAGCCGACCGTGAAACGCTGGCTCTCATGGGCCGGCCGCTCGATCTCGTCGGCGAGCGCGATGGCGTAATCCGCGAAGGTGATCCAGCTCTTTCCGTTCGCATCTGCGAGAAGCTGATCCGTCCCAAGCCGGAATTTGCCGGTGCGCTCTCCCTCGATGAACAGGGCCGACGGCGAGATGAAGGTCCAGTTCAGCTCCTTTTCCTGCCGCAGCAGGTCGAGAAAGGCTGAACCCGCCTCCGCCTCAGCCTTGTACTGAGCCGGAAAACCGGGAGTTGTCACCAGCTTGACGCCCGGAGCGACCTCCAGACTGCCGGCCCCGCCGACGACGAGGTAACGGCCGACCTTGGAGTCCTTGGCCGCGCCGATCAGCTTGAGCGCGTCGCTGGCCAGGAAGTGCACGGAACTCACGGCGACGTCGTGCCCGGCCCACAACTTGGCAAGGGCTGGCTGGTCGAGCACATCCCCCTTGGTCGGCGTGACGTTCGGCAGGACCGCGATCTTCTCCGGGTTGCGGGCGATGGCCGTAACCGCGTGGCCGCGGCGGGACAGTTCCTTGGTGATCTCCGACCCGGCCCGGCCCGAGGCGCCGGCAACTGCGATTTTCATGGAAGGCCCCTTTGCTCGTAGTAACCAACGGTGACTAAATATCGCAAAGAGCGCTGGTGTTAAGAGAGCACTTTGTGCTTACCTGATTACACCGGAGTAACCGGCGGCGGCCGGCAAATCAGCGGAATGGATCGTGAGGACCCTACGATGAAGCCAGACGTCTATGCAGCGAACTGCCCCACGCGACAGATCCTCGACCGCGTCGGTGACAAATGGGCGGTGCTGATCCTGCTGCTGCTGCGCGAGGATCCGATGCGCTTCAATCAATTGCGCCGCACGATCGAAGGCATTTCGCAGAAGATGCTGAGCCAGGTTCTCAAGTCGCTCGAGCGCGACGGATTGATCAAGCGTCACGCCATCGCAACCGTGCCGGTGACCGTGGAATATTCGATCACGCAGCTCGGCGTGACGCTCGCCGCCGCCGTCGATCCGCTGCGCGATTGGGCCGAACAGAATCTGAAAGACGTGCTCGCCGCCCAGCGCCGCTATGACGCGCAGTTGAAGGATGAAGCGGCGTAAGCCGCTACGCCTGCCCGGCCTTGGCGAGCTCGACCTCGACGCGCAGCTCGATCTCGGACAGCACCGAATCCAGGCCGGAATCGCCGGAGGACGATTTCAGGTTCGCCGCAGCGTCACGCAGCCGCATCACGGTCGAGGCGTCGAGCTTGCCGGAGAGGAGCCCCATCTTGAGATCGTCGAGCACGTCGAGCGCGGTCTTTCCGCGCACGACCGAGCGCTTGCGACGTTCGACCGGATCCTCCTCGATGCCTTGCAGCGCCAGCAGCCCGTCGATGTTTGCGGCCGCCTTCGGTGCGGCGGCGCCTCGCGTCTCCGGCGCCGACGAGGTGTCGGGCAGCACGAAGCTGCCGGAGCTCGTGCGCCTGGCCTGGCTGGCCGGCGTTCCAAGCGTGGTGCCGTTCGGTCCGTAGATGCGCATCGGAAGCAATCCGGGTGATCAATGCGCCACATTCGCCGTTTTATGGTTAACGGCGCGTAAACAGCCCGGCAAAATCTGCCGACAGGCGGCAGTTTCGCTCCTCAGGACAACACGTGCTGAGGTCGCTCGAAACAGATTTATTCAACCTATTCAGCTACCTACCCCCGCTGCACCGAGTTGGCACAGCGCTCGCAAGGACAGCGTCGGACCAGCTCGTCATGGGAGTCTCGTGATGGTCCATCGATTTGAGGAGCCTCGGGGGAGCAGGGGATGCCAGGCGTTCGTTGGGTGAGACTTGTGGGGGTGGCCTGCGCCGCGCTGTCAGCGCTGGTGCTCTCGGTCAATTCTGCAAGCGCGACATCGCGCATCAAGGATCTCGCCAACATCGAAGGCGTGCGGCAGAACCAGCTCATCGGCTACGGGCTCGTCGTCGGTCTCAACGGCACCGGCGACACCCTGAACAACATCCCCTTCACCAAGCAGTCGCTGCAAGCGATGCTCGAGCGCATGGGCGTCAACATCCGCGGCGCCACCATCCGCACCGGCAACGTCGCCGCCGTGATGGTGACAGGCAATCTGCCGGCCTTCGCCACCCAGGGCACGCGCATGGACGTCACCGTCTCCGCGCTCGGCGACGCCAAGAATCTCCAGGGCGGCACCCTGCTCGTCACCCCGCTCCTCGGCGCCGACGGCAACGTCTATTCGGTCGCACAGGGCTCGCTCGCGATCTCAGGCTTCCAGGCCGAGGGCGAGGCGGCGAAAATCGTGCGTGGCGTGCCGACCGTCGGACGCATTGTCAACGGTGCCATCATCGAGCGCGAGATCGAATTTGCGCTCAATCGCCTGCCGAACGTCCGGCTTGCGCTGCGCAATGCCGACTTCACCACGGCCAAGCGGATCGCCGCCGCGATCAACGACTATCTCGGCGTCAAGACCGCCGAGCCGATCGACCCATCGACCGTGCAGCTTGCGATCCCGCCGGAGTTCAAGGGTAACGTCGTCGCCTTTCTCACCGAGATCGAGCAGCTCCAGGTCGATCCGGATCTCGCCGCCAAGATCATCATCGACGAACGCAGCGGCATCATCGTGATGGGTCGCGACGTCCGCGTCGCCACCGTTGCGGTCGCACAGGGCAACCTCACCGTCACCATCTCCGAGAGCCCGCAGGTCAGCCAGCCCAACCCGCTGTCGCGGGGGCGGACCGTGGTCGCACCACGCAGCAGCGTCAGCGTCACCGAGGACGGCAAGAAGTTCGCTGTCGTCAAGGACGGCGTCTCGCTTCAGCAGCTCGTCGACGGCCTCAACGGTCTCGGCATCGGCCCGCGCGATCTCATCAGCATCCTGCAGGCGATCAAGGCCGCCGGTGCGATCGAAGCCGACATCGAGGTGATGTGATGCAGACCGGCATGGTCAACACCGCACGGCTCGCCAGCTCCGCCTTCGCGGTAGAGAGCCGCAACGGCCGGCCGGACTTCGATCTCGCCGCGGCACTGCAAAAGGTCTCGCCGAAACAGCAGGCCAAGGCGCAGAAGATCGCCACCGACTTCGAGGCGATGTTCCTCAACAGCATGTTCTCGCAGATGACCTCGGGCCTGAAGGGCGAAGGCCCGTTCGGCGACACGCCTGGTACCGGCGTGTGGCGCTCGATGCTGACCGAGCAATATTCGAAGAACTTCGCCAACGCCGGCGGCGTCGGCATCGCAACCGACGTCTATCGCACCCTGATCATGCAGCAGGCAAAAACGATCCGCACGGCATAAGGTCAAACGAGATGAATCATTTCAACGCCTCGCGTAAGCCCGTGCAAGCGCAGCGCCCGAACACCGCACCCAGCAGCGCCGAGGCGCGCAAGATCGCCGAGCAGTTGATGGATGCGATGAGCGCCCTGCTCGGTCTGATCGAGCGCGAGACCGAGCTCGTGCGCGCCGGCCAAGTCCGCGAGGCGATGACCCTCGAGAGCAAGAAGCAGGAGCTGTCGCGAAACTATGTCGGCGCGGTCACCCAGTTGAAGGCGAACCAAGCCCAGCTCGCCAAATCCGCGCCCGAGCTGCTCTCGACGCTGCATCGGCACCACGATGCATTCCGCGCGATGCTCCAGGTCAACCTCACCGTGCTCGCAACCGCTCACGCCGTGTCGGAGAGCGTCGTGCGCGGCGTCAACGCCGAGATCCAGAAGCGCAACGTGCCGAACACCTATACGGCCGCGGGACGACGCGCCACGCCGGGCCCGCGCCACATCACGCCGCTCGCGGTCAGCCGCTCGCTCTGAGCGCGCGCAACAACAAGCCACAATTTTACGAAAAACCGCGCGGCAACATCGTCGCGCGGTTAGGCACGTTTCCTTACCGGATGTTCAATCCCGGTGTTCCATGGTTGCGTATTGAGAGGGGTTGGGATTTGACTCACGTGAGGCAACCAGGAGGCTGCCATGAGTACAGATTTCAGCATCAGGCCGGTGGGGATACCGGTTGCCGTGCAGATCGTAGCGACGTCGAATGCGGCGGCGAACGAGGCCGTACAAACCGATCTGCCCGTGAGCCAGACAGTGGCCGCTGGCGAGGCGAGCGCGCCTGCACGCAATGATTTGCGAAGCAACGAGAACGTCTCACGCCAGGTCGTGTTCGACCAGGCGGCGGCGTCGTTCGTCTTCCAGGTCGTCAACGACAGGACCGACGCGGTGGTCAACCAGTTCCCCGACGAAGCAATGCTGCGCCGGCGGGCCTATTTCCATGCGCAGGATTTGAAATCCGAGCCCTCGCGTCCGGCCAGCACGGACCGCAGCGCCTGACCATCAGGCGTCGAGCGTCGCAACGGCAACATCGAGATCGCTCGCACCGGTCGCGGGACCGGTGACGACGTTCCTGATCTGCGTCTTGTCGGTATACGTCAGCATAATTTGGTGTTGAAGGAACGAGCCGTGCTCGATCACGGACGGCCGGACAGACCAGCGGCGATATTGCGGTTGATCTCGATCAGCGGACGGAAGTGATCGAACTGCGGGCTCATCTGCAGCGCGGCGGTCTGGCTCAGCACGAACACGCTGATGTTGGCGATCTTCTGCCGGACGTCGATCGGCTGCGGATTGTTCTCGCGCATGGCCTCGCTCAGGAAAATCGTCCAGAGCTTGCGATTGAACATCAGGGCCTGCGTGGTCTGCTCGCTGAACGGCTCGGCGCTGTTGATCGCATCCTGAAGCTTGTTCGCGGCCTTGAGCAGGGTCTGCGCTTCGATGTCGCGAGGAGATGCGGTGGTCGTTGCAACACGCGCGTAGGCCGAGGCAGCGGAATTCGACATCAATCACACCCTGGAGGTTACCTAGCCCGTTGAACGCGCTTAAGGATTTCTTTCCCGACCCTAGGCAGCACCGCTTAAGATTTGCTTACATGTGTGCTTGGAAGCACTCCGGATTATTACGGGTCTCGGAGTTCTTCGTCATTGTGAAGCTAGGCGCGCATGTACACGCTGTAAACACGTCACGCGTGGTGCGCGTCGATCTCAGCTAATCCTGCCTTAGCGATCTCCGTAAAATGAACGGCGGAGCGTTAGCCCCGCCGCGAAATCGATGAGTGATCTTGCGCCGCGAAATTAGCGGAGCAGCTGTAGCACGCTCTGTTGCGACTGGTTGGCCAGCGACAGCGCAGAGACCGCGATCGACTGGCGGGTCGACAGCGCCTGGCTGTTCGCCGCTTCCTCGTTGGTGTCGGCCAGGGTCAGGTTGGCCGAGCCGGTCTGCAGCACGTTGATCAGGTTCTTGGAGAAGTCCTGACGCACCTGCACGATCGACAGATTCGAACCGAGCGAAGAACCCTCGGAGCGCAGCGTGCTCGAGGCCGCATTCAGGCTGGCCAGCACCTTGTTGGTGGCACCGTTGTCGATGAAGTCCGTGCCCGGAACGAGATTGCTGAGACCGAGACCGGCCGCGTTGAACACGACGCCGTTGATGCCGAGCGTCGAACTGCCGTTCTCGTTGAAGACCAGCTTCAGCGTGTCGCCGTTGAGCAGGTTGACGCCGTTGAAGGACGAGTCCTGCGAGGTCGTGTCGATCTGCGCCAGGATGTTGTTGAACTGACTGACCAGGCCGGAGCGCGCGGTCTGCGCGACGGGATCCTGAATCGGGGGCTGCGCGGTGGTAAAGGCCAGCACGCCGGTGAGCGTACCGCCGACCGTTCCGCCAGCGGTACTCGAGCCGAGGGTCGAGGATGCGTACTCGTTGACGGTGGTGACCGTCAGCACGCCGTTGGCGTCGATCGTCGCCGTCAGGTGGTTGGCCTGAAGCTGCACATTGAGCTGGTCGAGCGTCTTGACCGTGCCGTTGGTGCCGTCGCCGAAGGTGACGTTGACCGGCGTGCCGCCGTTGAAGGAGGTGAAGGTCAGCGTCTTGCCACTAACACCGCCGACGCCGGAGGTGCGCGCCGCGCTGAAGGCGGTCGCCGTTCCGGTGTTGCCGCTGAGGCCGAATGCGGCGAGCGCATTGCCGGTGCCGGTGATCGAGAGGTCGGCGTTGATGCCGGTCGAGAGCGCCAGCTGGCCGCTGGTATTCACCGACGACGGGATCTGGCCTGCGGTGGTCGAGAGCGTCGCGGCACCCAGGAAGATGCTGGCGGTCTTCACGCCGGTAGCAAGGTCGATCGAATTGAGCAGGTCAGTCAGCGTCGCGCTCTGGAGATAGATGGTCGAGTTGCCGTTGCCGTCGGTGACGATGTTGCCGCTAACGCCGCCGGAGGTCACGCTCGTGGCCGATTGCGGCGTCTCGGCGTTCTTGAAGGTAATGGTGTGGCCGTCGATGTTCAGCGTCGAGCCATCCTTGACGAGACTGCCGAGCGAACCCGCAGTCGTCTGGCGGTTGGCGCTCACGCTGGCATTGCCTGCGCCGGTCGCCGAGGTCAGTCCGAGCGCCTTCAGGAAGTCGGCCTTGCCAGTCACGCTCAAATCGGAACCGGTCGAGCTCTTCAGCGTAACCGCGCCCGCGGCAATGGACGAGGGCGTCTGGGCCGTACCGACTGTCGCGCCGCTCGTCGCGATCGTGGCGGCGCCTGCGCTGATCGTCGCTGTCTTGACCCCGCTGGCAAGGTCCACCGCGCTGAGGAGGTCATTGACCGTAGCCGTGGGAGCGCCAGTCGTTCCCATGTAGATGATCGAATTGCCAGTGCCGTCCGTGGCGATATGGCCGCTCGGGTCGAGGCCCCAGCCGGTCGGCTGCGCCGAAGGTGCAGCACCGGTGCGGAACGTGACCGTCTTACCGTTCACGGTGATCGAGTCGCCGTCTGCCGGCGACGATCCGAACGTGGTCGCGGCGGTCGCCCCGATCAGCGTGTTGGTGCCGGCGAGGTTCGTGGCGTTGTCGGCTGCCTTGGCAACCGCGCCGGTCAGTGTGCCGGCGGTCGATCCGAGCGACGCACCGAGCGAGGCGCCTGACGTTACCGGCGTCACGCCGCCAGGTGCGCCGGTATAAAGCACGTTGCTGTTGGCGGTCGCGCTGGCATAGGAGGTCGTGCCGCGGAGATCGGCGGGCGTTGCACCGGGAATCGTGGTGGAGACGTTCGATTTGGTTGAGTAGCCGACCGTGGTCTGCAGCGCCTGGTTGGCGATTGACTTCGCAGAGTCGATCAGCTTCTGCAGCGAGGTGATGCCGGTGTTGGCGGCCTGGAGCACCTGGACACCGTTGTTGATGCCATCGAGCAGGTTGCTGATGTCGCTCGCCCGGTTATCCAGTCCCTGCGCCGTGAAGAAGTTGGTGGGATTGTCGAGCGCGGTGTTGACCTTCTTGCCGGTCGACAGCCGCTCCTGCGTCGTGGCCAGCAAGTCGGCCGTCGACTGCAGCGACAACAGGTTCTGGCGAACGGACGCCGAGAGAACGATGTTGGACATTGGCAGGTCTTCCTCTTGAACCGGATACGAATCGGCCACGCGGGTCTGGAAGCGGGCTTTTGTCCAGTCTTAGAGCCTGTCCTTTAAAGTATGGTTAACGCCGGTTTAAGGGATACGGTTAATGCGGGGTTAGCGCCCCTCCCCCGGTTTCACACGGCTTCACGCCAAAAAGAAAGCGGCGGGGCCGAAGCCCCGCCGCTCTAAATCTTCTTGTATCTTCAGTTATTTAGCGGAGCAGCTGAAGCACGCTCTGCTGCGAGGTGTTGGCCAGCGACAGCGCCGAGACCGCGATCGACTGGCGGGTCGACAGCGCCTGGCTATTGGCGGCCTCCACGTTGGTGTCGGCCAGGGTCAGGTTGGACGAACCGGTCTGCAGCACGTTGATCAGGTTCTTGTTGAAGTCCTGACGAACCTGCACCACCGAGAGGTTCGAACCGAGCGCGGAGGCTTCCGAGCGCAGCGTGCTCGACGCGGCGTTCAGGTTGGTCAGCACCTTGTTGGCTGCGGCGTTGTCGATGAAGTCGACGCCGACGGTCAAGGAGGCGAGGCCGAGACCCTTGGAATTGTAGGTCACGCCGGTGATGTTGAGGCTGGACTTGGCGGTTTCGTCGAACACCAGCTTGAGCTGATCGCCGTTCAGCAGGTTGACACCGTTGAACGAGGAGTCCTGCGAGGTGGTGTCGATCTGGTTCAGGATGTTGTTGTACTGAGACACCAGGTTCGCACGGGCCGTCTGTGCCACTGCATCCTGGATCGGCGTGGACGCCGTCGAGAAGGTCAGCGCCGAGGTCAGCGTACCACCGATCGCACCGCCCGCAGTGGTCGAGCCGAGAGTCGACGACGCGTAGTCGTTGGAAGCGGTGATGGTGAGCTGACCGTTGGCGTCGATCGTCGCGGCCAGGTTGTTGGCCTGCAGCTGCGTATTGAGCTGGTCGAGCGTCTTCACCGTACCGTTGGTGCCGTCACCGAACGTGACCTTGACTGCCGTGCCGCCGTTGAAGGAGCCGAAAGTCAGGGTCTTGCCGGCGATGCCGCCGATGCCGGAGGTGCGGGCCGCCTGGAAAGCGTTGGCCGAACCGGTGTTGCCGGCGAGACCGAGCGCGTTGAGCACATTGCCCGAACCGGTGATCGAGAGGTCGGCGTTGATACCCGTCGCGATCCTCAGCTGACCGGAGGTGTTGATCGAGGACGCGGACTGGCCGGTTGCGGTCGACAACGTCGCGGTGCCGTTGGCGGCAATGCTTGCGGTCTGCACGCCGGTGGCAAGATCGATCGCGTTCAGCACGTCGGCGACCGTGCCGGCCTGCAGATAGACGATCGAATTGCCGTTGCCGTCGGTAATGACGTTGCCGCTCTTGCCGGAGCCGGTCGGAATCGCCGGTGCACCGGCGGATCCCGGAACCGGGGCGTTCTTGAAGGTGATGGTGTGACCATCGACGTTCAGCGCCGAGCCGTCCTGGATCAGCTGACCGAGCGAGGCCGCGCTGGTGGTACGGGTCACGCTCAAGGACGCATTGCCTCCGCCCGAGGCGGTGCTGAGACCGAGAGCCTTGAGCAGATCAGCCTTGCCGGTGACGCTGAGGTCGGCACCCGTCGAGCTGCGCAGCGTGACCTTGCTGGCCGTCGTGGTGCCGACGTCCGATGGCGTCGCACCAGCGCTCGTGCTGATGGTGGCCGCACCGGCGCTGATGGTCGCAACCTTGACGCCGCTGGCGAGATCGATCGCGGTGGCGAGGTCGCCCACGGTCGCAGCCGGGGTACCGCTGGTGCCGAGATAGACTGTCGAGTTGCCGCTGCCGTCGGTGACGATGTTGCCGCTGAAGCCCGAGCCGCTGGGAACAGCAGCGGCGGCAGGAGCAGCCCCCAAACGGAAGGTGATGGTCTTGCCGTTGACGGTGAGCGTGTCGCCGTCAGCCGGCTGAGCGTTGCCGACCAGGCCGGTCGCCGTCGCCGCACCGCTCGCGATCAGGGTGATGCCCGCGGAGAGAGCCGTCGTGCCGTCACCAGCCGTTGCAGTCGCACCGGTGTTAACGCCCTGGGTCGCGCCCAGAGTGATCGCCGAAGTCGCCGCGTGCGTGCCGCCCGCAGTGCCGTCATAGAGCACGTTGCTGGAAGCGATCGCGCTGGCAAAACTGGTGGTGCCACGCAGGTCGGCGGCAGTCGCACCCGCGATGGTGGTGGAGACGTTGGACTTGGTGGAATAACCGACCGTGGTCTGGAGCGCCTGATTGGCGATCGACTTCGCGGAATCGATCAGCTTCTGCAATGAGGTCAGGCCGGTGTTGGCGGCCTGCAGAACCTGCACGCCGTTGGCAATGCCGTCGAGCAGGTTGTTGATGTCGCTGGCGCGATTGTCGAGCGACTGGGCGGTGAAGAAGTTGGTGGGATTGTCCAGAGCCGAGTTGACACTCTTGCCGGTCGACAGACGGTTCTGTGTGGTGGCGAGGAGATCGGCGGTGGACTGGAGAGACAGCAGGTTCTGGCGAACCGACGCAGAAAGAACAATACCGGACATGACTCTTACCCTTCTGGTTTACGCGTCTTCGTTCGATCGCTTCGGATCGAGTGACGGGGACAGCGTGCCGCGACATGGCTAACAAAGGGTGAAACTAGCCTCGCCTGCGTAAGTGCCGGTTCACCATAAACCGACCGAAGGCGTTGGCACGGCCTGAAATCCGACTGAATCTATTGGCGATTTTCCGTGCTTACGCTCCATTAACCATAACCGCTGGTTACTTTTCGGAGCACGACACGACGCTGCGGACGCGGGACAAACGCAAAAAGAAAGCGGCGGAGCCGAAGCCCCGCCGCAATGTCTTGCTTAACGATATCTTGCTTGCGATGTCGTCCGCTTGTTAGCGGAGCAGCTGCAGCACGCTCTGCTGCGACTGGTTGGCCAGCGACAGCGCGGAGACTGCGATCGACTGGCGGGTCGACAGCGCCTGGCTGTTCGCCGCTTCGACGTTGGTATCGGCCAGGGTCAGGTTGGACGAACCCGTCTGCAGCACGTTGATCAGGTTCTTGTTGAAGTCCTGACGAACCTGCACGATGGTCAGGTTCGAACCGAGCGCCGACGCTTCCGAACGCAGCGTGCTCGACGCGGAGTTCAGGTTGGTCAGCACCTTGTTGGTCGCAGCGTTGTCGATGAAGTCGACGCCACTGGTCAGCGCAGCGAGGCCCAGACCCTTGGAGTTGTACGTCACGCCGGTGATGCTGAGGCTCGACTTGGCGGTTTCGTCGAACACCAGCTTGAGCTGATCACCGTTCAAGAGGTTGACACCGTTGAACGAGGAGTCCTGCGCAGTCGAGTCGATCTGCTGCAGGATGTTGTTGTACTGGGACACCAGGTTGGCACGGGACGTCTGCGCAACCGAGTCCTGGACGGGGCTGGAAGCGGTCGAGAACGTCAGCGACGAGGTCAGCGTGCCGCCGATCGCACCGCCCGCCGCCGCCGAACCAAGCGTCGAGGACGCGTAGTCGTTGGTGGTCGACACCGTCAGCAGGCCGTTGGCGTCGATCGTCGCAGTCAGGTTGTTGGCCTGCAGCTTGGTGTTGAGCTGGTCGAGCGTCTTGACGCTGCCGTTGGTGCCGTCGCCGAAGGTGACATTGACCGCCGTGCCGCCGTTGAAGGAGGAGAAGGTCAAGGTCTTGCCGCTGATGCCGCCGACGCCGGAGGTGCGGGCCGCGGTGAAAGCGGTCGCGGTGCCGGTGTTGCCGGCGAAGCCGAGCGAGTTCAGCGCATTGCCGGTGCCGGTGATCGACAGGTCGGCGTTGACGCCGGTGGACAGCTTGAGCTGGCCCGACGCGTTGATCGACGAGTTGGTCTGGCCCGAGGCGGTCGACAGCGTCGCAGTGCCGTTGGCGGCAATGCTGGCGGACTGAACGCCGGTGGCAAGATCGATCGCATTCAGGACGTCACCGATGGTACCAGCCTGCAGATAGACCGTCGAGTTGCCGGCGCCGTCGGTGATGACGTTGCCGCTCTTGCCGAAGCCGGACGGAATGGCCGGAGCACCCGCGGAGCCCGGAACCGGGGCGTTCTTGAAGCTGATGACGTGTCCGTCAACATTCAGCGTCGAGCCGTCCTGGATCAACTGACCGAGCGAGGCCGCGCTGGTGGTGCGGGCCACGTTCACCGTCGCGTTGCCGCCGCCGACGGCCGAGCTCAGGCCGAGGGCCTTGAGCAAGTCCGCCTTGCCGGTGACGCTGAGATCGGCACCGGTCGAGCTGCGCAGCGTGACCTTGCTGGCCGTCGTGGTGCCGACGTCCGATGGCGTCGCACCAGCGCTCGTGCTGATGGTGGCCGCACCGGCGCTGATGGTCGCAACCTTGACGCCGCTGGCGAGATCGATCGCGGTGGCGAGGTCGCCCACGGTCGCAGCCGGGGTACCGCTGGTGCCGAGATAGACTGTCGAGTTGCCGCTGCCGTCGGTGACGATGTTGCCGCTGAAGCCCGAGCCGCTGGGAACAGCAGTGGCGGCAGGAGCAGCGCCGGCACGGAACGTGATGGTCTTGCCGTTGACGGTGACCGTGTCGCCGTCGGCCGGCTGGGCGGTGCCGACCAGGCCGGTCGCCGTCGCCGCACCGCTCGCGATCAGGGTGATGCCAGCGGAGAGAGCCGTCGTGCCGTCACCAGCCGTTGCAGTCGCACCGGTGTTGACGCCCTGGGTCGCGCCCAGGGTGATCGCCGAGGTCGCCGCGTGCGTGCCGCCCGCCGTGCCGTCATACAGCACGTTGCTAGTGGCAACCGTGCTTGCATAGGAAGTCGTGCCGCGCAGGTCGGACGCCGTCGCGCCCGAGATCGTGGCCGAGACGTTGGACTTGGTGGAGTAACCGACGGTGGTCTGCAGCGCCTGGTTGGCGATCGACTTCGCGCTGTCGATCAGCTTCTGCAGCGAGGTGATGCCGGTGTTGGCGGCCTGCAGCACCTGCACGCCGTTGGCAATGCCGTCGAGCAGATTGTTGATGTCGCTGGCGCGGTTGTCGAGCGACTGGGCGGTGAAGAAGTTGGTCGGGCTGTCCAGAGCCGAGTTGACGCTCTTGCCGGTCGACAGACGGTTCTGCGTGGTGGCGAGAAGATCAGCGGTGGACTGGAGGGAGAGCAGGTTCTGACGAACCGAGGAGGAGAGAACGATACCGGACATTGGGTGTTACCTTTCTGGTAAACGACGCTTACTGTTACGCGTCTGCTTGGATCGAGCATGATCCAGCGACCGGCGGACCGTGGCGCCGAGAATCTAACGAAGCATGAAATGAAACCGGCGCTTTCGCTGAGTCGCGGCATGATTCGGAGGGGCAAACGGCTTCTGCCGCTCCGGCGCCGCATAGTTCGGCGTTGAAATGATTGGGGTTTTTCGTCCCCAGACCCGAGATTTACAACTCGTTAACTAGTCTTGATGGAGTATTGCGCCCTGATCCGCCGCAACACACGCTCGGTTACGAAAGCGTTGATGGAGAACAGGCATGGCCCTCAAGGTCGAGCTGAGACCGCACGAACGCATCATCGTCGGTAACTGCGTGATAACCAACACTGAACAGCGGGCCCGCCTTCTGATCGACGGCGACAACGTGCCGATCCTGCGCGAGCGCGACATTCTCACGCCGGAGACCGCCGATACGCCCGCCAAGCTCGTCTATCTGGCGGTCCAGCTCATGTACATCTCGCCGGATCCGCAGAGCCAGCACGGCACCTATTTCAACCTGGTGCGTGACATCGTCACGGCGGTGCCGAGCGCCTGGCCTATCATCGAGGACATCAACAACCACATCATGAGCGGCGACCTCTACCGGGCGCTGAAAGACGCCCGCAAGCTGATCGCCTATGAAGACAAGCTGCGTGAGCAGTTCGAGGCCACCCATCCCAAGGATGAGGTCAAGGAAGACGTCAGCTCGGCCGCCTGAGCGCTTCACGCATTGCAAACAAAAACGCCCCAAACCAGGTTCGGGGCGTTTTTCGTTCAACCGCTTTCAAGCGAAGGTACCGCTTCGCTTGAAGAAACCGCGTCAAAAAAACCTGATGTCACTGCGCCACAAGCGGCGGCGCCTCGACCTCGATCACGCCGCCGCTGCGCCGTCCGCCGAACTCCAGCACGGCCGCGACCAGCGCATCGATATCCATCTCCGCGGTGCGGTGGTTGACGATCGCGGCACGGATCGCGAACCTGCCATCCAGTGTCGTGCTCGACGGCGCCGCGATGCCGGACTCCTGGATGTCGGCGACAATCTCGCGATTGATCGCATCGCCGGCGCGGTAGCGGAAGCAGACGATGTTGAGGTTCACTGGCGCCAGCAATTCCAGTCGCGGGTCGGCCAGAACGCGCGTCTCCAGATATTTCGCCAGCGCGCAGCTGCGCGCGATGACCGCGCCCAGCCTGTCGGTACCGAACGTCTTGAGCGTGAACCAGGACTTCAGCGCGCGGAAGCCGCGTGACAGATCGGGGCCGAGATCGCACGGCCAGACCGCGCCGGCCGCAAGCCCCCTCGCCTCGCGGCTCAGATAAGCCGCCGGCTGGGCAAAGGCCCGCCGGTGCTGCTCGCCGTCACGCACCAGCAGGAAGCCCGCGTCGTAGGGCACCTGGCCCCATTTGTGGAAGTCGAGCGCAATGGAATCGGCAAGCTCGATGCCGCCGAGCAGCGGTGCGAGCTCGGGCGAAAGAATTGCGAGCGCACCGAACGCCCCGTCGACGTGAAACCAAAGTCCCTCCTCGCGGCACAGCGCGGCGACGGCCTTGAGGTCGTCGATCGCGCCGACATCGACCGAGCCGGCGGAGGCGACGACGAGGAACGGTTTGAAGCCGACCTCGCGATCGGTAGCGATCTGCGCACGGAGCGCGGCAACGTCGATGCGATGATCCGCGTCGACCCCGATCTTGCGAAGGGCGTCGCTCCCAAATCCCGCGATATCCATCGCCCGCGATATGCAGCCATGCGCGGCCCGCGAAGTATAAGCCGTAAGCAGCGCGCCATCGTTGCCGATGCCGTACTGCCGCGCCAGCGCGCCGAGCGCAGCGGTGCGCGCGACCAGCACCGCCATCAGATTGGCCATCGACGTGCCCGTGACGAAGATGCCGCTCGCGCTCTCGGGAAACGCGAACAGGCGGCGCATCCAGTCGACGATCTGGCGCTCGACCTCGATCGGCATGTGGTCGCGCCCGCCGAGATTGGCGTTGAGGCCCGCGGCGAGCATCTCGGCGATCATGCCGACGGCCGTGCCGCCGCCATGCACCCAGCCCATGAAACCCGGATGAACATTGCCGGTCGCATAAGGCGCGACATGCTCGGCGAATTCGCGGTAGACATCGGCGAGATCGCTGGCATCGCGCGGCACGTCCGTCCTGAATGCCGCACGGACCTCGTCGGGGATCGCCTGCCACACCGGGCGCGCGCGAATATTGGCGATGCCGTCGATCGTCTCGTCCAGCATGCGATGGGCGAGCGCGCGGAAATCGCTCCAGTCCTGCGGATCGAGCGAGGTGTGCGTGACGGAGCTGTGCGTGTTGCGGATGAGCTCGTTCATGCCGCACTCTCTTCTCTGGCCTGTGCATGCCGCGACAGCATCGCCGTGAATGCCGCAAAGATCTTGCGCATCTGCGGCGGCTTGTACGGAAACACGGCCGGCGGATCCATGTTGTGCACGACGGCGGTATTGTCGGCTTCGAAGACCAGCAGCTCGCGGTTCTGGTTCTCGGCGCAATCGACGATGAAGTAGTCGAGGCCGACGCGTCTGCTCATCTCGTCCAGCGCGATTTTGTGGCGCGCAGCGAAAGCATGGTCGAAGTTGAGCATGAAGACGGCTTCCTCGGCCCGCTTCTCCTCGCTGAACGCCATGAAGGCGTTGAGATACCAGATGTCCCAGCGATCGGCGATTGCCATGTGGCAGGCATAAGGTTCGCCGTCGACCATCGCGAGACGATATTTGCGGTAGAGCCCGTCCGGACTCGCATAGTCGACGAAACGTGCGACGAAGAAGTCCTGCTCTTGTCGCTCGGCGAGATAGGCCGCGAGCGCTCCAGCATCGTCGAGTTTCGCGAGACCGACGCCGGCATGCGTACCGCGCGGCCGCACGATCATTGGAAAGCGCAGTTCGCCCGTGATCTCCTCGCAAACGATCCTGCCTCGCGAAAGCTCCGACAATTGCGCACGCGTCGTGGGGGCGGTCACGGGAATGTCGAGGCCGGGCACGCCCGTCAGCAGACGATACAGCTTGTCGCGATCGAGATTGCCAATGAGATCGGGACGATTGAGCAGCGGCTTCGGCCAGTGCGGCGCGGCCTTCTCGATCAGCGCGAGCGCCTCCCGGCACTCCTCGGAATCGGATGCGATCACGATGGCGACGTCGTGCTCCGGCAGAGTATCCGGCAGGCCGATGCCCTTGACAACGTAGAGCGTCAACAGCTCGATGTCGGAATCTTCAAGCAGGAAGTCGATCGGCGTGTTGCCGCCCATGTCGATATCGGCGGCGAGCGCGAGCACGCGCAGGCGGGGTTTTGGAGCCGCGCAAGGCGTACGAAACAATTGGTGGAAGGAGAGCACCTCGGTCTGGATCACCAGCCCAGCCTCCTTCTCGCCGAGAAGCTGGGCAATCAGCGAGAGATCGAGGCCTTCGCCGGCCTCCGCCGTTCCCTCCTCGATCCGCGCCAGCAGCCGCTCGCGCAACGGATACAGGTCACCTCCCTCGAAGGCGCTGCGCGTCAACTGCGCAAAGCCGATGCGGTCGGCATAGGTCGGCGCGGTCACGCCGCTCGGCGCGGAAACTGGATGTTGCATCTCACACCTCGAACGCGAACTTTGCCGGCACGGCCGCAACCGCGCCACGATCAAGCAGCAGCTCGATCTTCACCAGCACATGGGCGATGCGATCAAGAACGTGCTGCACATTGCGCTGCGCCTGCATTGTATCCGGCGACCATGCCTCGGTCACCAATCGTGCGCCGACGCAGAGGCGCAACACGGCCTGAGGCGCACCGTCCTGCCGCTCCAGTCGGACCGGCTGGCCGACGAGACAGCGCTGGGCGGCCACTTGCCGGTCCGCCGCGCTGCCGCTGATCTCCTCGGCCATGTCGCACGCCAGCGCCCGATGCACGGCGCTGGTCTCGGCGAGCGAGACCGGCTTGCCGCCGCGCAGCAGCGTGAACGGAAAGATCGTGGCTTGCACGAATTCCTCATCGTCTGCGCTGGACTTGTCGATGGCGGTTGGAATGGCACGAAGCGACGGCGACAACGCGATCATGCTGTCGATGCCGGCTGCGAGCTCGGCCAGCATCCTGGCGCGGAAGGCCCCGGGCACGGCGTAGTAGCTGCCGATCTCGGCCAGCGCGGCTTCCCAGCGCAGCCATTGACCGAAATTCGGCCGGCGCTCAAAGCGCGAGCGCAGCATCGTCCACGCCACCGGCCAGTCGCAGCGACCGGCATAGTCGAAGATGCCAGGCGCGATCCGGCACATCCGGTCGATCGACCGCGACAGGCCTTTCGGCAACAGCAGCGCACCGCTGAAGGCCGGTCCGCCGAAAAATTTCGAGCCGGTGATCAGCACCATGTAACCACGGTCGAGATAGGCGCGCAGCCGCCGGCGACCGAGCCGCGCCTGACAGGCATCGACGACAATTTGAACCTTGCGCGGCCAGCGCCGCGCGATCTCGTCGAGACACGCCTCGCTTGGGGCACGCCAACCGAGTTTTGACGAATCCATGATCTGCAACAAAACGCGCCGGCCTTGCGCGAGGCTGGTCTCGACCGCATGCAGCACCGCGGCATCGGCATCGGTGCGCATCGCAATGCCGGCCGCCATGTCGATCAGCGGCACCGCAATGCTGTCGCCGGCGAGCCCCGTCACCGCGCCGTCCTTGCGCACGGCCATGCCGCCTGCCGTCATCGTGCTGAAATGGTGGCCGCGTGCGGTATGCGACGTCCCGCTTCCGGTCTGGTCGGCGCCGACCACGATCGTCACCGGCGCCGCGCCGAGCACCGCGCGCGTCACGAACAGGGCGTGAAGCTGGGAGTCCGTGCCGGACGGCGAGAACACGATTTCGATGCGCGACGAGAGCGCAAGGTGGCCGCGCAGCTCCTCGCGCATGTCCTCGCAGCGGGCGTCGAAGGCGATTTCGACCTCGTCGAATAGGCACTTGTGCATCAGCTCTTCGCGCGCCAGCGCGGCGCGGTCGTAGGCCATCTGCGAGATCGTCGACGCGGTCGCGGAGGCGAAATTCCAGAGCTCCGGCTCCGGGGAAGCCGCGCAGCCATAGGCGTTGACACGGTCGTTCCGATCGAGCGCCAGCCGCGGATCTCCGCCGGAGGCAAGCAGCGTATCCAGTGGCGTGAAGAGATCGCGCAGGCGATAGCGCGAGCCGCTGTCGGACGGGCGCTCGCCGGCTGACAGACGGGATGCGCCAGCGCTCATCCCGAAAGGCTCACGCTGCATCGGCCGCCGCCGCGGGCGCCGGTGCGAATTGCGAGGTGATGTCGCCGTGGAACACCGACGGTCCGACGTGATCGAGCGAGCTCTCGATGTCGGCCCAGATCTCGCCGCCGATGTCGGTCCAGCGCTTGCAGAAGGCGAAGTCCTCGGACAGATAGGTGCCGGTCGCCGGATCGATCATGCATTCGAACAAGGCAAACCGGTTCTGGCTCGCCGCCAGCGTGTCATGCGAATGCTCGCGGAAGAATTGCAAGGCGGCGTAGTCCGGATGGCGGCACATCGCCTCCAGCACGGAGCGCCGGATCATCAGGAAGCCGGTGCCGGCGTAGCGCACACGGGTGAATCCGTTCACCACCACGATGCGGTCGGGGTCCTCGATCTCGAGCACGTAGTCGAGCGATGCGGCCGGCACGTCGGTGCGGCCGGACTGGATCGCCCGCGCGGCCTTGTCCCAGTTGATCCGCTTGATCGGATAGCAGCCGGCGACGACGTCCGCGCCGCACTCGATCAGCCGGAACACCTGCTCCGGCTTGAAGCCGATGTCGGCATCGATGAACAGGAAATGCGTCGCTTCGGGATCGTCCAGGAACATCGCGGCCAGATTGGCCCGCGCGCGCGTGATCAGCGCATCGCCGTCGCGCAGCAGCACCTTGAGCTCGAGATTGGCCATGCCGTGCACGGCGCGCTGAAGCGCGAAGATCGAGCTCGCATAGATGCTCGTCACCTGCCCACCGAAACATGGCGTGGCCACCACCAGTTTCATCTTCTCCGACATCGTCAGCTCCGCCCCCTGCAATCCTCACCAAGAGGTAAAGAGGCATGGTTAACGGCGCCTTAACGCCCGCTTACAGGAACTTGACGAGCGAGAGCTGCGCGAGGTTCGAGGTCACCTGGTAGGACGCCTGGAGCGCATTCTGGAGCGACAGGATCTCGCTCGCGACCTGGTCCGGCGAGGCTGATTCCGCCTGGTCGATGATGGTCTGGAGCTGCGCCTTGGCCTGGGTCTGGCGCGTGCCTGCGTCCTTCATGGTGTTCTGGGCCATCGCGATGTCGGTCTGGATGTCCTCGATGCGCTGCTCGCCTGGCTGCTTCGTCAGGGCCTGTGTCACCCGCAGACTCAGCGCGGCGACCTGCCCGCCCGAATACTGCCCGGTCGGTGAGGTCGAGAACGTCCCGAACACGGCGACCGCCTGCAGCTCCTTGCGGATCGCGTCCTCGTTCGCCTGCGCGCCATACTGCACCGTGACGGAATCGTCGACCCGGGCCATCGCGGTGGAGCGCGGCGAGCCGGGGCCGTCATTGCCCAGGTACCATTGCACGGTGGTGGCCGAGCCGTTCACCAGCGTCATCGCCGAGCCGAGGGGCGACGAGCCGACGCGCAGCGGAGCCTTTGCCGCCGTGACCGGGGAGGTCGTGAAGCCGAGCGCCGCGAACGCCGTGCTGTTCGAGCTCGTGATGTTGAGGCTCCCGGGATCGTCCGTGTTGATCGTGATCACGCCGCCATGGATCGTCGACGGCTTCGTGGTGCCGGTGATCTGATCGATTTTGCCAAGCAGAGTTGTGATGTTGTCGGTGATGTTGATCTGGTTTGGGCCGCTGGCGCCCGAGGCGACAAAAGTCAGCGTCTGACCGTTCACCGTGATCGTATCGGGATTAACGGCAGGCGGACCCGCCGACCCCGCCTGGAACGCCGCTGAGAGGACTTCCGGGCCGCCCGTAGTCGCAATGCCGCTCAGCACAGTTGAACCGGTGATCTGAGGCGTCGACGCCACGCTGCCGCGCGTCACGCTGCTGAGACCGAGCGCCGTGGCCGCCGCGCCGCCGGTGACCGCCACGTCCGTGCCGGTGCCGGTCGCGATCTGGATATTGCCGCCGGCGCTCAGAGTTACGTTGGCGGCGGGGATGCCGGCGGCCGTCGCGATCGCATTCAAGATATCAGACACCTTCGCGGCGCTGCCCGAAGCCAGTCCGATAGTGGTATTGCCGCTGGCCGTTGTGGTGACGGTAGTGACGGTAGGGTCGAAGGTGATCGTGTGGGCGCCGCTCGCGCCGGTGATGGTCAGTGTGGTACCGGTCGGAGCGTTGGCGAGCGCGTTGAGAATGGTCCCGTTGAGATGGGGTGTCGACGACGAATCGAGCGACGTGGTCGTAGACGCAATCGCCAATGCGCTGTCCTGCAACGCGACCGAGCCCGTCCCGGTCGTCGAGGTATAGGAGCGCAGATTGCCGGTGGCCGCCACATTCGCGGTGGCGGATCCCGCCGTATTGAAGAAATTGTCACCGGCCGTGATAGCGGACGCCGCCACCAGTGAGGTGCCGGCGAGCTTCTTGATCGCGGTATTCAGCGCAGTGTTGAGGTTCGTCGCCGTGATGTTCGGGTCCGGAGGAACGACCGGAACGACATTGGGATTACCGGGGTCGATCGCAAAGCTGCCGACAGGTGTCGGCGTCGCCGTCGATGCCGTCAGGTCGATCTGCTCGGTCGAGCCATCGGGCAGCGTGAACTGGACGCTGAGCTTGTCGCCATTTTTCGGGTTGACGCCGTTGAGGTCGACCGAGAACGACACCGGCGAGCCGCTCGGGCCGGTGACCGTCGCGCCGGTCAGCGTCGAGGAGACTGCGGCGATCTTCAGGCCGAATGGCGATGCGGGCGCGTCCTCGGAGACCTTCACCGAGCTCGGCGTCGGCTGTGGCGTCGCCAGCACCAGCCGGCCCATGCCGTTGGCGCCGAGGTCGGCGGCCTGACGCTCCGCCATGACGGTCTTGAAGCCCGCCTGCGTCGTGGTGCCGTTGATGATGTCGCCGGCATTCGCGACCGACGGCGTGTTGAAGGCGGTTCCGGAGAACAGATAGCGGTTGCCAGACTGCGTGTTGAGAACGCCGACCATCGAGCCGAATTGCGCAGCCGCAGTGTTCTGCGCAACCGTCTGGCCGTTGACGTTGAGATCCTGCGCGGTGTTGGCCGAGCCCGTCTGCACCGTGTTGCGGATCGTGGTCAGCGACTGCAACGCGGTATTGGCGAGGTTGATGCTGACGTTGACGTTGGTCATCGTGTCGGTATAGGCGGCAATGTTGGAGAGCTGCGCGCGCCCGGCGATCGCAAAGCCCTCGTTGGTGCCCATCCCGGAATAGTTCTGCGACAGCTTGCCGGTCGAGAGCTGCGTCGACAGGTCGGTGAGCTGCCGGTTGATGTTGCGGATCTGCGAGCCGAGAACCGACGAGGAGTAGTTGATGCTGCTGATCGACATGTTTCAGAGCCCTGTTACTTGTTACACTTGAGCCTGGAGCAACGTATTCATCATGCTCTGCACCACCGACATGACATGGGCGTTGGCGGCATAGGCATTCTGGAGCTGGATCAGGTTCGACATCTCCGAGTCCAGGTTGACGCTGGCGGTCGAGTTGAACTTGGCCTGCAGCGTCGAGACCACGACGCTCTGGCCCTGCTGGAGCTGGGTCGCCTGGGTCGCGGCATTGCCCTGAACGCTCAGGAACTGCTGGAGGTAGTTCGAGACGCTGCCGGTGAAGGGCTGGCTCGCCGAGCCCAGACCGGATTGCGGCGAATAGGAGAACACCGCCGAGGTGAGCTGCGAATAGAGATAGTCCGAGCGCGTGGTGTCGCCGGTGGGCGTAACCGGCGAGGTATTGTAGACCGACAGCCTGGTCGGGTCGGTGGTGAGCTGCGTGTTCACGGCGATGCGTCCGGCAAGGCCGGTCATCTGCGAGCCCGATGCCGTGATCGCACCGGTGTAGAGCGCCTGCCCGCCATCGGTGAACAGCGGCAGTTGCGGATTGCCCGAGGTCAGCGACGAGATCGTCTTGGTGATCGAGGCCGAATTGACCTTGGCGAGGCCGCTGTTGTCGTCGGTAACCCGCAATGTGGTCGCCGTTGCCGGCGACGGGGCGGCGGCGAACGACAGATGCGAGCCGTTAAGCGCGGTGTTGAGCGCCGAGGCGATCGCGCCCATGCCGCCGGAGAAGTTCACCCCGATCTGCATCGGATTGGCGTTGGTGGGGTTCTGGAGCGGCAGCGCCGCCGGATCGGTCACGTTGACCAGCGTGACCTGCCGCTTGGTATTGGTGGTCGTGTCGGTGTAGGTGAAGTTGACGCTGTTGCCCGGCGCCGCCCCGGCAAGGTCGAGATCGAAGCCGGCCGGCGGGCCGGTGACCGGGCTGCCGGCCGTGGTCTTGTCCGACAACGCGCTCGACATCGTCGCGGCGAACTGGTCGATCTGGTTCTGCGCCTGCACCAGCGTCTGGTCGCGCAGCTTCAGATCGGCCGCGATCTGGCCCGAAGACACCACGTTGTTGGCGATGACGTCGACCGAGGATCCGTTCGGGAGCTTGATGTTGAACGCGCCGACGCCGGATTTGGCCGGATCGATGTTGTAGAGCGAAGTCGCCGACAGCGCGCCGGCGGACGCAAAGGTGAATTGCGACGCCAGCCCAGCGCCGACCAGCTGGATGCCGGTGGTGGTGTAGATGTTGGCCTGATTGGACCCGTCGGTGGTGACGTGGACGTCGACATATTTCGACAGGTTATTGATGGCCTGGTCGCGCTGGTCCATCAGTGTCGCAGCCGAGGGGTCGTGTTCCGACAGGCCCTGGAGCCGGGAGTTGATGTCGGCGACCTGCTGCATCGCCGCGTTGGCAGCTAGCGCCGAGGTGCTGAGATCCTGCTCGACGTTGGAGCGCAGCGACTGGATGCCCTTGGTGGTGAGGTTGAGCTGCTGCGCCAGCGTCTGCGCGGCGCCGAGCGCAACCGTTTGCGCCGACGACGAGCCCGCGTTGGTCGACAGCGCCTGCAGCGCCGTGGTGAAACTGTTCAGCGCGGTTTCGAGCGTACCGCTGTTGCCGGGCGTGCCATAGACATTCTGAAGCTGCTTCAGGATGTTCGCCATCTGGTCGGCGTAGCCGCTGCCGCCGGTCTCGGTGCGCAGCTGTTTCTGCACATAGGTGTCGAGTTCGCGGCTGACGCCGGTCGTCGTGACCGTCGAGCCGAAGTCGCCGGTGGTGACCTCGATCTGGTTCGGCGTCTGGACGACGTAACCCGGCGTCTGCGAGTTGGCGACGTTCGACGAAACGATCGAGAGCGCAGCCTGATTGGCACGCAGACCGCTCATCGCACTGGCGAGGGCTGAACTCAAACCCATGTTGACTTGCCGCCTCTGGTTACGTCACGCCCCAATCAGCGCAACACGTTCAAAAGATCCTGAACCATCGTATTCGCCGTCGTGATCACCTTGGTGTTGGCCGAATAGGCCTGTTGGGTCACGATCAGCTTGGTGAATTCGTCGGCGATGTCGGTGTTCGAGCCTTCCAGCGACGAGCCGCTGATCGAACCGGAAGCACCGTCGATGGCAGGGCCCGACTGTTCAGTCGCGGCGTAGGCGCCGCCGTCCTGCGCCTTCAGGTAGTTGGTGCCGTTGAAGTGCGACAACGAGACCTGTGCGAGGTCGAGGTTCTGACCGTTGGAGAAGGTCCCGACCACGAGGCCGTTGTTGTTGACGGCGACCGATCGAAGCTGACCGGCGGCGTAGCCGTTCTGGGTGATGGTGTTGATGGTGACCGCGCCGCTGGTGCTGGCATATTGGGTCAGTCCGCCCGAGGAGATGTTGAAGGAGACCGAGCCCAGCGACTGGCCGCTGACGCTGACATTGTTGATGGTGATGCCCGAGCCGCTCGGCGAAGTGAGCGAGCCGTCGGCGGCAAAGGTGAAGGCCTGGCCGGTATTGACCCAACCGACGGTCGTGCCCGTCGCATTCGGGTCAGTCTGGTAAAACATGTTCCAGGTATCGGCATGGCCCGCGCCGAGCGAGGCGCTGTCGGTCTTGGCCCAGCGCAATTGCAGGTTCACCGGCGTGCCGGCCGCGTTGTAAGCGGTCACCGCGCCACCGCTGATCGATTCCTTGGTGAAGGTGGCGATGTCGTTGCCGATCACGCCGCCGGTGCCGGCAACGCCACCACCGTCACGATTCTTGATGATGGTCGAGGTGAAGCCGAGCGCGGCGAAGGCGGCGCTGTTGGAGCTCGCCACCGAAAGGTTGGAAGCTGTGCCGGTGTTCAGCGTGATCACGCCCCCACTGCTGACTGACGACCCCGTTGCACCGGAGAGAGTGTCGATCTTACCGAGCAGCATCGTGATGTTGTCGGTGACGTTGATTTGGTTCGGGCCTGACGCGCCGGAGGCCATGAAGGTCAGCGACTGACCATTGACGGTGATGACGTCGCCGGCGGAGAAGCCCGATGTGAGCACCTCGGCGCCGCCGGCCGCCGCCGCGCCGCTCAGCACCGTGGCGCCCGAGATCGCGGGCGATGACAGCACGTTGCCGCCGCGCGTCACGCTGCTGATGCCAAGCGCCGTGGCCACCTGGCCGCTACCAACCGGTACGTCGGTGGTGGTGCCGCTGGAGATCACGATGTTGCCGCTGGGGCTGAGCGATGCGGTGACGCCGGGGCCGCCGGCCAACTGGATAGCGGAGATGATGCTGGCCACCGTTGTGTTAGTACCCGAGCCGAGACCAATCGCCGTGCCGCCAAGACCGTCGGGAGTGCTGGTCAAGCTATTATCGAAAACAATATTGTGACCGTTGACGACCAGCGTCTGGCCGCTCAGCTGAGCGAGAATGCTGGAGGCGAGATGCGTACCCAGGGAGTTGTCGAGCGAGGTGGTGCTCGATGCCACCGCCGCAGAGTTATTCTGGAGCGCCGTTGTGCCGGTCGCAGTGGTCGACGAGTATGGCGAGCGGACATTGCCGGTCGCGGCAGCGCCGGACGTTGTGGCGTTTGCATAAGGCGGAGGCGGCGTGCCGACCGGCAGCGGGTTGGCCGCGAAGTCCGACGGGTTCAGTCCGCCGGCCGCCAGCAGCGTCTTGGTTGCCGCCGTCGTGCTCGCCACGGTGTTCGGCTGGGTCGGCAGGTTGGCCGCGTACTGGATCGATGTGGTCGCCTGCGCCGGGATGAAGTTGTTCTGGAATTTCAGGACCGTCGCAACGTTGCCTTGCGGGTTGCCGGTCTTCGGGTCGACCGTGACGCCCATCAGGTAATAGCCGGCGCCGTTGACCAGATTGCCGTTGGCATTGAGCTGGAAGTCGCCGCGCCGTGTGTAATAGGTGACCCCGCTGAACACCGGCGCATTGTCGACGACGCCCGTGGCCTTCTGGATCGAGAAGAAGCCATCACCGGTGATCGCCATGTTGGTGGCGACGCTGGAGCCCGAGATTGTGCCCTGCGTGGTGATGGTGGCCTTGGCGTTGGCGGTCACGCCGCCCGCGACCTGCTTGCTCGGGACCGAGGAGTCGGGAATGAGATCGACGAAGCTGGTGCCGATGCCCTTGTAAGCGGTGGTGGAAGAATTCGCGATGTTGCCGGAAATGTTCTGCAGCGCGTAGGACTGCGCCTGCAGGCCACCCACCGAGGTGTTCATTGCATCGAAGATACCCATAACTTTGTCTCCAGATCCGATCTCGGCGGCCGGTCGACCATGGCCGCAGTCGGAGGAGACTGTCGCAAGGGCTATGCCAATGCGGGTTTTCTCATGAAATCAATGGCTTAACGAAAAAGCCCCGGTCTGATGACCGGGGCACAATTGCCGGGACCGGCAACAATTGCCGGGACGAAACCTAGGTTGCGGACGCCGCCGCGGGATGGAAGACCAGCCCGAAACCGTCGATGCAGTAGCGCAATCCGGTCGGCTTGGGACCGTCGTCGAAGACGTGGCCGAGGTGGCCGCCGCAGCGCCGGCAATGCACCTCGGTGCGGAGCATGCCGTAGGTCCGGTCCTCGGTCTTGCCGACATTGCCCTCGATCGGCTGGTAGAAGCTCGGCCAGCCCGTGCCGCTCTCGAATTTGGTGTCGGAGGCGAACAGCGGCAGGTCGCAGCCGGCGCAGGCGAAGACGCCCTTGCGGTGCTCCTTGAGCAGCGGGCTGGAGCCCGGCCGCTCGGTACCCTCCTTGCGAAGGATCTCATATTGCTGCGGCGTGAGCTGGGCACGCCATTCGGCGTCGGTCTTCTCGATCTCGAATTTTTGCGCGGCTTTCTCTCCAGCCTCAGCCGGCGATGCTCTGAGCCAGCGAAAGGCCGCAAAGCCGAACAGGCCGGCGACGGTCGTCAACAGGATGCGGCGGTCAAACATCTCATTCTCCATGCGGGAGCGTCTACGCCCTGAGATACGGACTCTAACCGTCGACGTTACACTTCCGGGCGGGGATTTTCTCACCTTATCGCGAGGCGCTGTCCTCCTGCGGGACTGGTTCCACGGCTTCCGCCACAGGCTTCGACGGTGGGGCCGGCCGGGGCCGAACCCCGGGCTGCGGACGGCGCGGACCGGTCCCGGCGGCCCGGTTGGCTTCGGCCAGCCGCGCCTCGCGTTCCCGGTCCTTGACCCTGGCACGCTCGCGATAGCGGGCAAGCGAGCCTGCGGCGGCGGAACTCGCCCTGCCCCAGATTCCGACCAGTTGCCCGGCAACCCGCCCGGTCGTTCCCCCCGCCCAGACCAGCTCGAACGGCGAGAACAGCTTCCAGCGCTCGTCGCCCCCCAGGATGCTGCGGGCCATCATCTGCCCGGCCATGGCCGAGGTGTTCATGCCTTGGCGGCCGAAGCCGCTTGCGACCCAGAGGCCTTTGCGCAACTGGCCGATCTGCGGCATGCCATGCACGGTCTGCCCGGTGACGCCGCCGAACATCTCGGTGATCTCGACATTGCCGAATTGAGGAAAGATCGACCGGATCCGCCGCCTGACGCTGCCTGCAAAGCGCTGCGGCCGTGCGGCCCAAGTGGTCTCCGGACTTTCCCACATCAGCCGGTCGCCATCGACGATCCGGAAATGGTCGACGCCGTCGGAATCCATCACCGATCCCTTGAAGCCGATGATCTCGTGCACGCGCTCGCCGAGCGGCGCGGTGATGCCGGCATAGCGCCAGACCGGCAGCAGCGTTTCCGACAGGCGCCGCAACGGCGCGCCGAGATGGATGTTGCCGGCGAGCACGATATGGGTGGCGCGCAGCCGCGCCGAGGGCGTGACGATGCGCTTGCGGATGCCGGAATGATCGATGCTGACGACCGGCGTGTCCTCGAAGATGCGGGCGCCTGCGCGCCGCGCCAGCGCCGAGAGGCCGTGCACATATTTGCGCCCGTCGACCTGGAACGCCTTCGGATAATACACGCCGTGGAAGTAGCGATCGGTCTTGAGTGCCGCGCGGACGCGATCGACCTGCCAGCCCTCGGCCTCGGTGTCGAAATCCTCGTTCAGCATCTGCAACCGGCTGATCAGCCGGTCGCCGGCATCGACGTTGGAGACCTCGAGCACGCCGTCGGTCCGGCCGATCCCGGGCATGTTCTCTTCGGTGGCGTTGGCCCGGACGAACTCGGCGCCCTCTTTCGACAGCGTCCACAATTCCCGCGCATCCTCGAAGCCGATGCGCTCGATCAGCTCGGCGAGCGGCAGCGCGAAGCCCGGCATCACGGTGCCGAGTTGATTGCCGGAAGCGTTCCAGCCGATGTGGCGGCCCTCGAGCACCGCGACGCTGGCCCCCAGCCGGGCCGCCTCGAGCGCAATGGAGAGCCCTGCAAGCCCCGCCCCGATCACGCAGATGTCGGCGTCGAGATCAAACGACAGTCGCGCGCGTTCACGAAAGCCGGCTTCTTCCTGGGACACGCTTGTGAAAGTCTCGCTCATGTCGTTTCTTAGAGCATGATCCGGAAAAGTGTGCAGCGGTTTTCCGAAAAGATCATGCTCAAAACAATAATTTAAAGCGCGATGGGGATTGTCCTAATCTCATCGCGCTTTAGAGGACTGTGCAGGCCCTTGTCACCTTGCCCTCAACCGGCACCTGTAGATTATTCTGGAACGCGTAACGATTCGAGAGTGCCATGCGCCGTTTGATGCTGCTGCGTCACGCCAAGACCGAGACTGACGCGCCGAGCGGCCGTGACCAGGACCGCCGGCTCGACGACCGCGGCCACAAGGATGCCGCCGAGATCGGCGACTGGATGGCCGCCCATCCCCCCTTTCCCGAGGCCGTACTGGTATCGCATGCCGTCCGGGCGCGGCAGACCTGGGACATTGCCTGGGAGACCATGAAGGACCGCGTCGCCGCGCCGCAGGTCGAGGTCCTGCCGGAACTCTACGCCGCCGATCCCGCCCAGATCCTGGAATCCATTCGCACTGCAACCATTCCGGCTGATCCGAGACAATTGCTGCTGGTCGGCCACAATCCGGGCATGCACGAGATCGCCCTGATGCTGACGGGCGGCGGCGATCCGGCCGCCGCCAAGGCGCTCGCCGACAACCTGCCCACGTCGGGGCTTGCGATCTTCGATTTTGACGTCAAGGATTGGGGTGACGTGGCTTACCGCCGCGGCAAGCTGGTGCTGTTCGTCAGTCCAAGGCTACTTCGAAGCTAAGGCTACTTCGAAGTTAAGGCTGCTTCGAAGCTAAGGCTGCTTCGATCGGGTTGATCGCGCGACGTGCCGGCAAGACGTCCTGACTGGAAGATTTGGAGGCGCAGATGTTCAAGTCCATCCTCGTGCCCATCGACCTCGCCGACACCGACCTCGCCAAGCCGGCGATCGCGACCGCGGCAACGCTGTCGCAGACCTGGAGCGGCGTGGTGCGCTTGCTCAACGTGCTGCCGATGACGCCGGTGATGCTGGCCGAATACGTGCCGGCCGATTTCGACGAGCAGCAGCGCCAGACCTCGGAAGAAGCCCTCGCCATCGTGGCACGCGAGTCCGGCATCGAGCCTTCCCGCATCTCCAGCGTGGTGCGCCAGGGCGGCATCTATCACGAGATCCTGGAGGAAGCCGTTCACATGAAGGCCGAGCTGATCGTGATGACCTCGCACCGGCCGGCGATGCGCACCTACTTTCTCGGCTCCAATGCCGGGCACGTCGTGCGCTACGCAAAATGCTCCGTGCTGGTGGTCAGGCACTGAGCTCGGAGCAATGTCGTGAAGCAATGGTGGCGGAGATGGACGTACGAGATCCCGCTCGCGATCGGCGATGCTTTGTGGGAGGTGCTGGTCGTGCAACTGGCCGCACTGCTGGACAGGCTGACGGTGCGGAAGGTGATCGCCTTCATCCCCGTCGTGATCCTCGTACTGGCTTACTACCACAGGATCCCAATCCCGCCGGAATTGATGCTGGTCGGCGACTTCCTCGCCTATATCGACATCTTCTCGGTGCTGATCCTGCTCGGCGCGCTTAGCCGCGTCACGACGATGCTGTTCGTCCTTAAACAGGCCGCCGCACGTATCGCCAAGTTCGCGGGCAACGTCGCTGCACATTTGCCGCGTCGGGATGTCCGGCATCGGCGCCAACGCGGCGCAGCGACACGACCTCACCGCAAGCCCGAGCGCTCTGAAGACGATCGAGCTCTCGGCGGTGTTTGGGACCAGGCCGCTTTCGCCTGAGCCATATACAAGCTCGTAGCCCGGATGAGCGAAGCGATACCCGCGACGACTCGTATCACGATTCCCGGATATCGCTTCGCTCATCCGGGCTACGAGCCCTTGCATTGCCCGTCGGGCAAAACACCCAAGCTGTCGGTCAACGCCCGCCGCTGAAAATATTCCACTTTACCGAAATTCGGAAACGACGTATGTGTCGCCGCAACCCGGCCCAAGGAAGAGGGGCGTATCGCGATCGTCACGAACGCGGGCCGGACAGCGGCGGACGCTGGGCCACACCGGCGCGAATGGTTTCGCAGGGCGGGCAACCGTGAGCGAAGGCGTCGCGCACACGACCGGTGCTGACAGCGTACGGCAAAACCGTGTCGTCCTGACGCCCGGGGTCTGTGCGTCAAGTCTTGTGGTGATGTGGCGGCCCGACCGGGTTCGCGCATCAGCCATCCATGAGGCGACGGGGGCAATAGTGCATCGCTCCCCGGGGAGAGCACGGCATAAGCCGTAAAACCGCTGCGCAGGGAAGGCCGGACGTTTGGGCTTCACCTGTATGCCGCTGTGCAGATTTTTTACTGCAACTTCGCACAGTGGACCGCGGGTGCCAGCCGGCGCCCGGTCTTCCCTGCGCCCTCTTTCATTCGAGGGTGAGGCGATCAAGCAAAGCTCGGGCGAACAAGCCGCGAGAGGGCGAAGGTGTGTCTGCAATGAAAGCGCGAGCTAAAGGAGCGACAGTGCTACCCACAAACGCCGTCATTGCGAGCGCAGCGAAGCAATCCAGGGTCTTTCCGCGGTGGGATTCTGGATTGCTTCGCTGCGCTCGCAATGACGATGTCGAAGCAGGTATGCCAGAAGCTCCAGTCTCGTCGGCTCTGCGCAGCAGCGTCAGAACGCTGCTGCGCGTCCGGGACAAGAGCGAAGCGCTTACAAATACCGCGTCAGCTCTGCTTTGGCCTGACCGTAGACCGCGTCCTCGATCTGGCTGCGCGTGATGCCGATGTCGCGCAAGGCGCGGTCATCGAGGTCGTTCAGCGTCTTGACGGCGGAGCGTTGCTCCAGACTGTCGAACAGCGCATAGGCGCCGTTGGCCAGCTTGCGGAAAAATCCGTTTGACGAGGATGAGCGTAAACTCCGCCCGGCGTTCTGCGAGATCGTGGTCATTGTCCTTCTCCGGCCTGTTGTCCACGCGGCGAAGCGGATGCCGTTGGCGCAAGCGCCTGAACGCATGCACCTCATTTGCCGTCGGATTGCTCTCGCTCTCCTCGGCTCAATCGTGAAGCTTGATGGAACTTAAATGCTCCAGTACACTACTCGGAGCAAGTGAAACATTGCTCTCGGTGCAATAATGTCCAAGTTCGAGTACGTGAAGCTTGCCGATGCCATTGCCTCGGATATCTCTAACGGTACGTTAAGGCCCGGCGACCGGCTGCCGCCGCAGCGCAATTTTGCCTATGACCGCGGCATCGCGGTCTCGACCGCGAGCCGGGTTTATACGGAGTTGCTCCGCCGCGGCCTCGTCGTCGGCGAGGTCGGCCGTGGCACCTTCATCTCCGGCGACATCAGGCGCGAGGTCGAGGCGCTGAGCGAGCCGCGCGACGCGCGGATCGATTTCGAGGTCAATTACCCGCTGCTGCCGCAGCAATGGGCAATGATCGCCAAAAGCCTTGCGGGCCTCGAGCGTGTCGACGCGCTCGAATCCGCATTGCGCGTCTCCACCAGCACCGGCACCAAGAGCGCGCGCAATGCAGCCGCCGCCTATCTCGCGCGCAAGGATTTTGCGCCGCAGGCCGAACAGATCGTCTTCACCGCCAACGGCAAGCAGTCGCTCGCGGCCGCCCTCGCAGCCCTCGTTCCCACCGGCGGTCGCTGCGGCGTCGAGGCGCTGACCTATCCTTACGTCAAGAGCATCGCCGCGCGGCTCGGCGTGACGCTGGTCCCGATACCGATCGACGAATTTGGCGCGCGCCCCGACGCCATCCAGAAGGCGCATCGCGAGGCGCATCTGTCGGCATTGTATCTCCAGCCCATCATCCAGAACCCGCTCGGCGTCACCATGAACGCCACGCGGCGCGCCGACATCATGCGCGTCGCCGAGAAGCTCGATCTCACCATCATCGAGGACGCCGTCTACGGCTTCCTGGCCGATGACACGCCGCTGGCCGCGCTCGGCCCCGACCGCTGCATCGTGATCGACAGCCTGTCCAAGAAGGTCGCCCCTGGCCTCGCGCTCGGCATCCTGGTCGCGCCGCCGCGATTGCGCGAGAACGTGATGAGCGCGGTCCGCACCGGCGGCTGGATCGCGTCCGGTCATGCGCTGGCATCCGGACAGCGACTGATGGCAGACGGCACCGTCGCCGAGCTGACGCGGTTGAAACGCATCGACGCCGCGCGCCGCCAGCAGACCGCGGCAAGGCTGCTCGCCGGCTACCAGCTCGCCGCGGATCCGCGCTCCTATCATCTCTGGCTCACGCTGCCGGCGCACTGGCGCTCGCAGACCTTCGTCGCCGCGGCAGCCCGGCGCGGCATCGCGCTGACACCGTCCTCGACCTTCGCGATCGCCCATGGCCACGCACCGAACGCAGTGCGGCTCGCGCTCGCCCCGCCTTCGTTCGAGCAGCTCGATTCCGGCCTGCGCACGATCGCATCGCTGCTCGGCACCAAGGAAGAGGATTTCGACTCGACGGAGTAATGCGGCGCTTGCCCCAAGCTCAGGCCTCCGGCCATTCCGCGATGAAGCCCCTCGCCTTGTAAGGCTCGATCTTGTCCCATTCGTGCAGCATGCGGCGGCGAAATTCGGGATCGGTGTGCCAGAGCGCGCGCGGCGTCGCAAAGCTGTCGACTGTGAGCAGCATTTTCTCGACCTCCGGCCAGTGCCGGTGCAGCGTCATCGGATAACGCCGCGCGGTCCAGGTGTTGCCGAGGCAGATCACGCTGCGGACATTGTGCAGCCCGAGCGCCGCGTCAATGATCGGCAGCGAGAGGATCACGTTCTCGCCGGTGTTTTGGGCACGATGTTCCTCGAGAATTCGGTCAGCCGGAATGCCCGCCGCGACCATCGCCGCCTTGATGATCGTGCACTCGGATTGCTCCGAGCCCGCCGTCACGCCGCCGCTGACAATCGACCAGCGGAACAAACCCTCGTGCCACAGCCGGGCTGCTGTGTCGGCCCGCAGCGTGACGTCCTCGCGGGTGCCGAACATGAACAACAGGTCGGCCGGCCGAAGTCGCGTATCGATCAGGTGCGCGCAGTTGATCCTGGCGATCTCATCCGCCGAAGGCCTCCGCGTGCTGCGATCCAGGGTTGACATGGCAGCACGATGCGACACTGCCGCAACGGCGCGAAGTCACGTTTGATTGCGGCCCGTTGCACCTAGGGCAGCAAGGCGCTCGGCACGCGATCGAAGCTGTAGCTCCGCGGCTGGTTACGCCGCACGAAGCCGCCGATCTGCCACGCGAACAGCGCGGCAAAACCGATGATGAACAGCGCGCCGGCGAATTCGCCGATCGCAAGCGCCCGGATCAGGAGCCCCGTCATCGCCACTGCAAGCACCGCAAGAAAAGCCAGCATTGTCGCGTAGGTCCTGCGGCCAAGGCCCGCGGTCAACTCGGCGTGGCTGCCGGCCTGCGCCATGCGCGCATGCAACCCGACGATGAAATTGCGAAAGCCATTGTCCTGCGGCGCCATCAGGGCCGCGGTCTGCCAGCTCGTCGAGAGGATTGCGATACGGCCGCCACCGATGTGGCTGACATCGGCGCGAAAGCGGTGCTGCTGCATCGAGACGGGGCGGAACGACAGCCGGATCGCACTGATCTCGTCATAACGCCACAGCGAGGTGCGGCCGGCGATGTGCCAGGACAGCCCCTCCTCGGTCAGTTCGAAGCGATGCGCCGAGCCGATCAGCGACGCCTTGTAGGCATAGCTCGCACCCGCAGCCGGCTCAACTCCCGAATCCCGCATCTTCACAATCGATCCTATCCGGGCAATCCAGTCTGCGACCCGCTTGCGTGAGCGCCCTGCCCCATCCTACAAGCGAGACATGGCTGAGACGATTTTTTTTCCGCGCCGCCTGATTCTCGGCGCCGCCGTGATCTCCGGCGTGCTGCTCGCGCTCGCCGTGCACATGCTGGGCGCGCGCTACGGGCTCGATCTCGGCGGCCTCTGGCACTCGGACTCGCACGAGTTCATACCGGCGGGCGCGGCGATCGCCTGGTGGCTGATCGCCTCCGTCGGCTTCTCCGGCGGCTATTTCACGGCGACGTTGATGCAGAGCGCCGTCTCGGGCCAGATCCCGCAACGGATGCGGCAATTCCTCATCGCGGTCGGCGTGCTGCTGCTTGCGGGGGCTGGCCAGGTGGCCTCGGCGCCGAGCCCGGTCCCGACGGTCTCAGGCGTGCTGGCCGGGATTGCCGCGCTGGGCCTCGGTGCCGTGATGGCGTTCTGCGGCGCGCATTTCGCACTGCGCCGCGGCTAATTCCTCCGCACAATTCATCCGCGCGACGGCGCGCCGATCACGGCGGCGGCGAGCACGAGGACGGCGGCCGATACCACCAGCGATGCGTGCAGGCCGGTCATGAACGTGCCTTCCGAGGCCACCAGCGAACCGAACAGCGCAACGCCGAGCACGCTGCCTGTCTGCCGCGTCGCGTTCAGGACGCCCGCCGCGATGCCGGAGCGTGCCTTCTCGACGCTGCCCAGCAAGGTCGAGGTCAGCGGCGGCACCAGCAGCCCAAGCCCGCTGCTGATCGCGATCATCTGCGCAAAGATCGCCCAATAGCTTGTGCCGGCCTCGATCCACAGCAGGCCGAGACAGCCGAGCGCCGAGACGCAGGCGCCGACGACGATGGTCGGGCACGACCCGATGCGCTCGGCGAGACGCGGCGCCAGCAGATTGACCGGCAGCACCACCGCCATCATCGGCACGAAGGCGAGACCGGTCCACCACGCCGACAGGCCGTTGATCCTCTGGAAGTAAAGGCTGAGCACGAAGATCAGCCCGTAAATCGCGACGTTCACGAGCAGGCCGACGAGCGCGGTCAGGCTGAACAGCCGGTGATCGAACAGGGACAGGGGCAGCATCGGCTGCCTCGCGCGGCTCTCGCGCCAGACGAACAGCACCGCCAGGAAAGCGGCTGAAGCGAACGCCGCGAGCACAGCCGGATGCTGCCAGCCAAGCGCGCCCCCCTCGATGATCGCGCCGGCGAGCGCCCCCAGCGCACCAATTGCCGCGAGCTGGCCGGGCAGATCGATCTCGCGTGAGGGCGCGCGCGTGGTCTCGGTCGCATAGCGCCAACTCAGCCAAAGGCCGATGAGGCCGATCGGAAGGTTGACGAGAAAGATCGCGCGCCAGCCGACCAGCGTGATCAGCGCGCCGCCGACGAAGGGGCCCGCGGTGAGCGCGAGGCTCGCACCGGCGGCCCAGATCGCGACGGCGCGGCCGCGCTCGCGGTCGTCCGGATAGGCATGATTGAGCAGGGCAAGGGAATTCGGCACCAGGATCGCCGCCGCCAGGCCCTGGACCAGGCGCGCCCCAATCAGCACGGTTGCATTGGGCGACAACGCACAGGCGAGCGATGCGGCGGTGAAGATTGCGAAACCCGCCATGAAGACGCGCTTGGCGCCGATGCGGTCGCCGAGCGCGCCCGCCGTCAGGATGAAGGCGGCAAACGCAATGGTGTAGGCGCTGACAACCCATTGCAGCTCGGCGACGCCGCCGCCGAGCGTCCTGCCCATCGCGTCGAGCGCGGTGTTGACGATGGTGACGTCAAGCTGCACCACGCCATAACCAAGGCTCATCGCGGCAAGGGTGAGGGACGTCGCAAGGCGGGAGCCGGAATGCGGCGCGCCGGCTTCGAAGGCTTCGTATCTGGCGGTGCTTACTCGCATGCTGCCATCTCGGTTGCAGCCCCATGCGAACGATACGCTTCCAGCCCCTCGTCATGTTACGACAAGGATCGAATGATGGATGCGGGACGGATGCCTCATGTTCGAGCGTCGCGCGGATGACCGCGCGACGCTCTCTCCTGGCTATGCCTTGCCCTCAGCTGGCCGCGCGCAGATTCACCTTGCTCTCGGCGATCGTGGTCAGCTTCTTGTCGGTCGCCTTCTCTTCTTCCAACGTCTTGGCGAGCACGCTGGCGCAGTCGTTGCGGCCGAGTTGCTTGGCCCAGGCGATCAGGCTGCCGTAGCGGACGATCTCGTAGTGTTCCGCCGCCTGTGCCGCGTTGATCAGCGCGGCGTCGAGCACCGCCTTGTCGGCGACTTCGCCGGCGGTCTCGTCGGCTTCCTCGATGATGCCGTCGATCGCGGGGCAATCGACCGCCTTCACCTGCGCACCGTGCATCTTGAACACTTCCTCGAGGCGCTTGACGTGCTCTCTGGTTTCTTCGAGGTGCGTCAAAAAGCCCTGCTTCAGCTGCGGATCGGTCGCCTTATCCGCCATTTTAGGCAGAGCCTTGGTGAGCTGCTGCTCGGCGTAATAGATGTCCTGGAGCTGATGCACGAACAGGTCGTTCATGGTCTTGATGTCTTTTGTGAACAATCCCATCGGTCCGATCCTCTCGGGTTGTGGGAACACGGAGGCACCGGCTCGCAGGAGAAGCCGGTTATTCCGCCATGTTCGATTGCTGATGGGGCACTAACCAGCGCACGGCATCGTCGTTCCAAAAAAGCCCGCATCCCTTGCGCTGGAACAATGCCGGCCATGCAGGGTCTGAGACTATGTCACGGACGGACGCGACCGGTGCCACGACTCATATGCTTAACGCGCGTCCGATGTGAACCGCGTATGACAAAGTAGCTGGTCCAAGGCAGAACCTATCCTTGTCAAGGGCTGCACAAGTCACTGTTTTTGCCTTAAATGAGCTACATCATGCCTAGCGATCCAAGCCCACATCGGGCACTGATCGCATCCGACCGGCCAATGTCTGGCCTGGTCGGTCTTGCCCCCCGCCGGGAGGATGAATGCACGGACTGCTGACCGCGCTCAAGCGCGGCTTCAAGAGATGGATCGGCTGGCGGCGACTCGGCGTTGCGGCGAGCGTCTTCATCATCGCGTTCGCGATCACCACGCTGGTACGGACGCTCAAGGGCATCGACACCGGGGTCATCCTGACCGCGTTGACCGAGATCCCCCGCGGCAATATCGGGCTGGCGGCGATCTGCGTATGCTTCGCGTTCTGTACGCTGACCTTCTACGACTTTTTTGCACTGCGAACGATCGGCAAGAGGCACGTGCCTTATCGCATCGCAGCGCTCTCCAGCTTCACGTCCTATTCGATCGGCCACAATATCGGCGCCACCGTCTTCACCGGCGGCGCGATCCGCTTCCGGATCTATTCGGATTACGGGCTGAATGCGATCGACGTCGCAAAAATCTGCTTCCTGTCGGGCCTGACCTTCTGGCTCGGTAACATCTTCGTGCTCTCGATCGGCATGGCCATCCATCCGGATGCCGCCTCCTACATGGATCAGCTGCCGTCGTCGATCAACCGGCTGATTGCGATCGGCGGCCTCGCCTCGATCGGCGCCTATCTGGTCTGGCTGTGCATGGGCGAGAAGCGCCGCGAGCTCGGCCAGAAAGGCTGGAAGGTGGTGCTGCCCTCAGCGCCGCTGACGTTGGTGCAGATCCTGATCGGCGTCGTCGATCTCGGATTCTGCGCGCTGGCGATGTACCTTCTGGTGCCGGCCACTCCGCAGATCGACTTCCTGTCGCTCTCCGTGGTGTTCATTTTGGCGACTTTGCTCGGCTTCGCCAGCCATGCTCCCGGCTCGCTCGGCGTGTTCGACGCCGCCATGCTGGTGGCGCTGCCCGAATTCGGCCGCGAGCAGCTTCTGGCCACGCTCCTCGTCTTCCGCATCCTCTATTTCGTGATCCCGTTCGGTCTTGCCATCTCCATCATGGGCGCACGCGAGCTCTGGATGAATGTGGTGGAGCCCTGGCAGGAGCGCCGACGGCTGGCGGAGGCCTGCGCGCAGGCCAACCTGCCCAAGCAGGTGGCAGCGATGGAGCGCGAGCGGTCGCTGCGGCAGGCCAGCAAACGCTGAGCGTGATCCGGAAAAGTGCGAAGTGGTTTTCCGAAAAGATCATGCTCCCACGATAGTCCGCTAGACGCCGGCCGGCAAAACCGTCAGACCAATGTTGCAGGCGGAGACTAGCTCTCTTATTTCCGCCTCAACTTTGCCGTTGAAGACGCGGGCCATGATCCCTTTCTTCCATCGCCGTTTCCTCGCCGGTGCCCTGCTGCTCGCCGGGCTCCTCACCGCCTTCCCGCCGGAGCGGGCGGCCGCGCAGGACGCGGGCGCCATGCAGATCAGCTGGGAGGTGCGCAACCGCTTCCGGCTGTTCCGCGAGGAGCGCGACTTCCTGCTCCATGTCGAGAACGCGCGTAACCGCAGCATCCTCGCCGCCGAGCAATCGCTGGAGCTCCAGAGCGAGGGCCGCGGCTGGGCCCGCAACATGGTCAACCGGCTCTGCATCGACCTCCAGGGCCGGGTCAACCAGCCCTGCACCCGCGACAACACCAAGGAAAACTACCTCACCCCCATCGACCATCCCGTCACCGTGCGCCTCGCCGGCGCGGTGCCGGTCGGCGCCACCTGCGCCTGGTCGTTCGACGACGGCGACGGGCCGCAGCAATCCACCTTCGACTGCGCCGAGCCGATCAATCTGCGGGTCCGCTACGGCAAACAGACGGTTGCGAGCGTCGATGTCTCCTCCGGCTCCGATCCGACCCAGCGGGTCCAAACCGAGATCCAGGTCCGCGACATCTTCGTCGCTGGCCTCGGAGACAGCATCGCCTCGGGCGAAGGCAATCCGGACCGGCCGCTGGCGCTGTCGGACGAAGGTTTTTGCTTCCGCTCCTATCTCGGCACCGCCGGCGCGCAGTATTACCGGCCGAGCCGAGCCGGCTTCAAGGGCGGCCGCGCCTGCGAAGCGCCGGATACGCTTGCCAACTGGCAGCGCTACAGCGCCCTCTGGTTCAACTCGCCTTGCCACCGATCGCTCTACAGCTACCAGGCCCGCACCGCGCTGGCGCTTGCGGTACGCTACACCCACGTCGCGGTGACCTTTCTGCCGCTCGCCTGCACTGGCGCCGGCATCAGCGACGGGCTGCTCGGCTCGCAGCGTGCCCGTGAATGCCCGCCCGGCAAGACCGGCGTCTGCAACATCAGCGTGAACGCGCAGGTCGCCGAGCTGCGCGAGGCGCTGACCGCCGCCAGGAAACGCCAGCCCGAGCGCACGCTCGACCTCGTGCTGCTCTCGGTCGGCGCCAACGACGTCTATTTCTCCGGCCTCGTTGCCGACGTGATCGTCGAGACCGCAACCGAGCGCGCGATATTCCGCCGCTCCGGCGTGATGGCGAGCGTCGATGATTCCCGCGATGCGCTGGCGCGCGAACTGCCGCAGAATTTCGTCAAGCTGCGCGAGGCGCTGAAGCCGCTGGTCGGCGGCGACCTCTCGCATGTGGTCTACGTCTCCTATGCCAACCCGGCGCTCGCCGATGGCGGCGTGCCCTGCCGCGGCGGCCGCGCCGGCTTCGACATTCATCCGTCCTTCAACGCCGACCCGCAGCGCCTTGCCCGCGTCTCGACCTTCGTCGACACCGAATTCCTGCCGCAACTCAAGGGGCTCGCCACCTGCACCCGTGGCGCGCTGTGCCGCGATCCCGAGGCCGACCGCATGACCTTCGTGGATTCGCATCAGGCGGCGTTCGCCGATCACGGCTTCTGCGCGCATTCGGGCAACGATCCCGAATTCGACCGCACCTGCTTTGCCGAGAACGGCCAGAGCTTCAATCCTGATATCGTGAGTGCGGCGAGCCAGCCGATGCTGTGCGGCCGCGGCGCCTCCGAATTCCGCGCCTATTTGCCGCGCGCGCGGTGGATCCGGGACGCCAACGACAGCTATTTCGCCGCGATGACCTATCCGCAAGGCCTGCCGGCGGCGAGCCAGCCGACCGACATTCATGACGCGACCTGGGGCGTGCTCTCCGCCGTCTACGGCGGCGCCGTGCATCCGAGCGCCGAAGGCCACGCCGCGATGGCGGACGCGGCACTGCCGGCGGCAAGCGCCGTGCTGGGTCTGGATGCGGCACCGCCGGGCGTGACACGCGGGCTGCTCGCGCCGCTGCTGCCGGCCGCGCGGCAGTAGACGCGCGCAGCCTCTAACCGCACACTGTCATCGCCCGCGCAGGCGGGCGATCCAGTACTCCGTGACAGACGTGATTGAATCGAGACGTCGCGGCGTACTGGATTCCCCGCCTTCGCGGGGAATGACAACGGCGCGCGTGGTGCGATCGGGTTCGCCGTCACCTCGATCGTTCCTCCCACCTGCCGTTCCATCAATCCAAAAGCAGCATCGATCGATACTGCCTTGAACTTGGACACTTTGCCGCGCGCACCTCTAGGAGTCGCAGTGGGGAAACGTTTCGAGTTCTAAGGAGGCGCGCAATGAGCGCAGTGATGTCCGCAGCGGATGTGAGAAGGTCTCGCGTCAGGCTGTTCATCGTGACCATGTTGTTCCTGGTCACGACCGTCAATTATGCCGACCGCGCCACGTTGTCGATCGCGGGCCCCGCGCTCTCCAAGGAGCTGCACCTCGATCCCGTCGCGATGGGCTACATCTTCTCGGCGTTCGGATGGTCCTATGTGATCGCGCAAGTGCCGGGCGGCTGGCTGCTCGACCGCTACGGCTCCCGCCTCGTCTATGCCTTCAGCATCATCGTCTGGTCGCTGTTCACGACGATGCAGGGCTGGGTCGGCTTCTTCAGCGCCGGCACCGCGATCACCGTGCTGTTCGGCCTGCGCTTCCTTGTCGGCATCGCCGAAGCGCCCTCGTTCCCCGCCAATGCTCGCATCGTCGCGGCCTGGTTTCCGAGCAACGAGCGAGGGACCGCGTCCGCGTTCTTTAATTCCGGGCAGTATTTCGCAACAGTGATCTTCGCGCCGCTGATGGGCTGGATCGCGCACGACTACGGCTGGCGCTATGTGTTCTTCGTGATGGGCGCGCTCGGAATCGTCATGGGCCTGGTCTGGATCAAGACCGTCTACGGGCCGAAAGAGCACCCCGGCGTCAACGAGGCCGAATTCGATTACATCAAGGCAGGTGGTGCGCTGGTCGACCTCGACGCTCCCAAGGAAGAGCGCGCGCCCGAGCCCGGCTCCGGATGGGACCATATCCGCCAGCTGCTTTCCAACCGCATGATGCTCGGCGTCTATCTCGGCCAGTACTGCATCAACACGCTGACTTATTTCTTCCTGACCTGGTTCCCGGTCTACCTCGTCAAGGAGCGCGGCCTGTCGATCCTGCAAGCCGGCTTCGTCGCGACGCTGCCGGCGCTGTGCGGCTTCATCGGCGGCGTGCTCGGCGGCGTCATCTCCGACGCGATCCTGCGCAAGACCGGCTCGTTGACGATGGCGCGCAAGATCCCGATCGTCGGCGGCATGCTGCTGTCGATGTCGATCATCGCCTGCAACTATGTCGACGGCCAGGCGCTGGTGGTCGGCTTCATGGCGCTCGCCTTCTTCGGCAAGGGCATCGGCGCGCTCGGCTGGGCTGTCGTCTCCGACACCTCGCCGAAGGAAGCCGGCGGCGTCTCGGGCGGCCTGTTCAACACCTTCGGCAATCTCTCCTCGATCAGCACTCCGATCGTGATCGGCTACATCCTGGCCGCGACCGGCTCCTTCAACGGTGCGCTGATATTCGTCGGCGCCAATGCGCTGGTGGCCGCATTCGCCTATCTCGTGGTCGTCGGCAAGATCGAGCGCGTGGTGCTCAAACGTTCCTCCTGAGGGCTCCCCATGGGGGCTTGACCAGGCAACTTAACGGCGGCTTCACGGCCGCCGTCTTTGTTTTGGGAGTAATCGATGCTAGAAGCGCCGGGGAAACGCCTTATCCATCTAAGGCATGTATCGATGTTCGACCTCAACCAGCTCCGCTGTTTCGTCACGGTGGCGGAGGAATTGCATTTCGGCCGCGCCGCCGCGCGGCTGAACATGACCCAGCCGCCGCTGTCCCGGCAGATCCAGGTGCTCGAGCACATCATCGATGCGCCGCTGCTGGAGCGTACCAGCCGCTCGGTGCGCCTGACGCCTGCCGGGCGCAGCTTCCTGCCGGAAGCGCGGCGCATCCTGAAGCTTGCGGAAAGCGCCTCGCAGGTCGCCCGCCGTATCGCGCTCGGAAAGTCCGGCTCGCTGAAGATCGGCTTCACCGCGGCCGCAGCCTACGGCTTCCTCCCGGAGCTCGTCGCCGCCTGCCGCGCCAAGCTGCCCGAGGTGGACTTCTCGCTGAAGGAGATGGTGTCGGGCGACCAGTTCGAGGCGTTGACCTCGGGCCAGATCGATGCCGGCCTGCTCAGGCCGCCGATCGCGCGCCCCGAAATCGCCAGCCGCCGCGTCGTCGCCGAGCCCCTGCTCGCCGCAATCCCGAAAAAGCATCCGCTGGCGAATGCCGAGAGCGTCACGATCAAGGATTTCGACAACCAGCCCTTCGTGATGTATTCGCCCTATGAGAGCCGCTACTTTCATGACGTGCTGGTGGCGCTGTTCACCCGCGCCGACATTCTGCCGCGCTATGTGCAGCACCTCAGCCAGATCCACTCCATCCTCGCCATGGTCCGCGCCGGCCTCGGCCTCGCCATCGTGCCGGCGGCGGCGGCGAGCCTGAAGATCGCGGACGTCCGCCTGCGGCCGCTGAAGCTGCGCACCCGCGTCCCGGTCGAGTTGTTCATGGTCTGGCGCCGCGACGATGAGAATCCGCTGCTCTCGGCGCTCGTCAAAATCGCGAGCGAATTGTCCTCGGCGGAGGTGATGGAAGATTGATGCTGATTTCGCATTGGTCGATATAGGCTTTGGCTTGGACCCGCATCGAACGGTCTCCTAAACCACGGTCGCATGGACGCGCAGCCTTTGCGTCCTCCACAACACGAGACCAGGGAGCAGCGCCCATGAGCAAGATGACCCCGCAGGAAATGGCCCAGAAGATCGGATCCGGCCTCCTGTCCTTCCCCGTCACGCCGTTCAAGGCGGATTACTCCTTCGACGAGGCGACCTACCGCGCTAACATGGACTGGCTGTGCGGCTATGACGTCGCAGGCCTGTTCGCCGCCGGCGGCACCGGCGAGTTCTTCTCGCTGACGGCGGCCGAGGTTCCGCAGGTCGTCAAGATCGCCGTGGACGAGACCAAGGGCCGCGTGCCCGTCCTCGCCGGCACCGGCTACGGCACCGCCACCGCGCGCGAGATCGCGATCGGCGCGGAGAAGGCCGGCGCCGACGGCCTGTTGCTGCTGCCGCCCTATCTCACCCATGCCGAGCAGGACGGGCTTGCTGCCCACGTGGAAGCGATCTGCGCCTCCGTGAAGATCGGCGTCATCGTCTACAACCGCGACAACGCCATCCTCCAGCCCGATACGCTCGCCCGCCTCGCCGAACGCTGCCCGAACCTCGTCGGCTACAAGGACGGCATCGGCGACATCGAGCTGATGACCCGCGTCTACACCAAGCTCGGCGACCGCCTGACCTATATCGGCGGCCTGCCGACCGCTGAGACCTTCGCACTGCCCTACCTCGACATGGGCGTGACCACCTACTCCTCGGCGGTATTCAACTTCGTTCCGGAATTCGCCACCAATTTCTACGCCGCCGTGCGCAAGCGCGACCACGCGACGATCCACGCCGGCCTGAAGGACTTCATCCTGCCCCTCATCGCGATCCGCAACCGCAAGAAGGGCTATGCGGTCTCGATCATCAAGGCCGGCATGAAAGTGATCGGCCGCGATTCCGGCCCGGTCCGCCCGCCGCTGACCGACCTCACCGAGCAGGAGATCGCGGAAGTCACGGCGCTGGTGAAGAATCTGCCCGTCATCCGATCGTCACAACAGGCTGCAGAATAACAACAACACAGGGAGGAGCCTGCGATGGTCAAGACCGAGATCACTGGCGCACCGGTCGTCACCGCGATGCAGGTGATCCCGGTCGCAGGCCGTGACAGCATGCTCGTCAATTTGAGCGGCGCGCATGCGCCGTTCTTCACCCGCAACATCGTCATCCTCACCGACAATGCCGGTCACACCGGCGTCGGCGAGGTGCCTGGCGGGCAGAAGATCTGGCAGACACTGCAGGACGCCCGTGATCTCGTGATCGGCAAGACCGTCGGCGCGATGAACAACATCCTCGCCGATATCAGGACCGCCTTCGCCGATCGCGATGCCGGCGGCCGCGGCAAGCAGACTTTTGATCTCCGCGTCATGATCCACGCCGTCACGGCCGTGGAGTCCGCGCTGCTCGATTTGCTCGGCCAGCATCTCAACCTGCCGGTCGCAGCCCTGCTCGGCGAGGGCCAGCAGCGCACCAGCGTCGAGACGCTGGGCTATCTCTTCTTCGTCGGCGACCGCCGCAAGTCCAAGCTCGACTATGTCAGCAGCGAGACCGGCAAGGCGGAATGGTTCAACCTCCGCCATCAGGAGGCGATGACGCCGGAGACCGTGGTGCGGCTCGCGGAAGCCACCCACGACCATTACGGCTTCGCCGATTTCAAGCTCAAGGGCGGCGTGCTGCGCGGCGAGCAGGAGATCGAAGCCGTCACCGCGATCGCCAAGCGCTTTCCGAATGCGCGCGTGACCTTGGATCCGAACGGCGCTTGGTCGCTCGACGAGGCCGTCAGCCTCTGCAAGGACATGCACGGCATCCTCGCCTATGCCGAGGACCCCTGCGGCGCCGAAGGCGGCTTCTCCGGCCGTGAGATCATGGCCGAGTTCCGCCGCGCAACGGGCCTGCCGACCGCGACCAACATGATCGCGACCGATTGGCGGCAATTGTCCCATGCGCTGCGCCTCGGCGCGGTGGACATTCCGCTGGCCGATCCCCATTTCTGGACCATGCAAGGCTCGGTGCGCGTGGCCCAGACCTGCCGCGACAACGGCCTGACCTGGGGTTCGCACTCCAACAACCATTTCGACATCTCGCTCGCCATGTTCACCCATGTCGGCGCCGCCGCCCCCGGCAAGGTCACCGCGATCGACACACACTGGATCTGGCAGGACGGTCAGGCCTTGACCAAGGAGCCGCTCCAGATCAAGGCCGGCAAGATCGCCGTGCCCGAACGGCCCGGCCTGGGTATCGAAATCGACAGGGCCGCCATCGACGCCGCGCATGACCTCTACAAGCAGCATGGACTCGGCGCCCGCGATGACGCTATTGCCATGCAGGACCTGATCCCCGGCTGGACCTTCGACGACAAGCGTCCTTGCCTGGTTCGTTAAAAACTCTGGAGGAAGCTATGACTGCGATCCTGAAGAACTTCATCGGCGGCGAATGGGTCGATGGCTCCGCTGTCACCAAGAACATCAACCCCTCCGACACCAACGACGTCGTCGGCGAATACGCCAAGGCCGACAAGGCGCAGACCGAGAAGGCGATCGCAGCCGCCAAGGCCGCCTTCCCCGCCTGGGCGCAGTCGACGCCGCAGGTGCGTTACGACGCGCTGAACAAGATCTCTCTCGAAATCATCGCCCGCAAGGAAGAGCTCGGCCGACTGCTCGCCCGCGAGGAAGGCAAGACGCTGCCGGAAGGAATTGGCGAGGTCGCGCGCGCCGGCCAGATCTTCGCATTCTTCGCCGGCGAGGCGCTGCGCATGATCGGCGAGAAGGGTGCTTCCGTCCGTCCCGGCATCGACGTCGAGCTCACCCGTGAGCCGATGGGCGTCGTCGGCATGATCACGCCCTGGAATTTCCCGATCGCGATCCCTGCCTGGAAGATCGCCCCCGCGCTCTGCTATGGCAACACGGTGGTGTTCAAGCCTGCCGAACTGGTGCCGGGCTCGGCGCATGCGCTGTCCGAGATCATCACCCGCTCCGGCATCCCGGCCGGCGTGTTCAACCTCGTTGTCGGCTCGGGCTCCGTGGTCGGCCAGACCCTGATCGAGCATCCCGACGTCGCCGCGATCACCTTCACCGGCTCGGTGCAGACGGGGCGCAAGATCGCGCAGGCTTGCGTGACCTCGAGCAACATGAAGAAATTCCAGCTCGAGATGGGCGGCAAGAACCCGCTGGTCGTGCTCGACGACGCCGATCTCAAGACCGCCGTCGAAGTCGCCGTCAACGGCGCCTATTTCTCCACCGGCCAGCGCTGCACGGCGTCCTCGCGCCTGATCGTCACCGAAGGTATTCACGACCGTTTCGTTGCGGCGGTGACCGAGCGCCTGAAAGGCCTCACGGTGGACGACGCGCTCAAGGCCGGCGTGCATATCGGCCCGGTGGTCGACCAGAGCCAGCTCGACCAGGACCTGCGCTACATCAAGATCGGCCAGGACGAGGGTGCCAAGCTCGCCTGGGGCGGCGAGTTGCTCAAGCGCGAAACGCCCGGCCACTACCTCCAGCCGGCGCTGTTCACCGAGGCCAACAACAACATGCGCATTTCGCGCGAGGAGGTCTTCGGCCCGGTCGCCGCCGTCATTCGCGCCAAGAACTACGAGGAGGCGCTCGCGATCTCCAACGACACCGAGTTCGGCCTCGCCTCCGGCATCTGCACCAGCAGCCTTAAATACGCCTCGCACTACAAGCGCAACAGCGAGTCCGGCATGGTGATGGTCAATCTGCCGACGGCCGGCGTCGACTATCACGTGCCGTTCGGTGGCCGGAAGGGTTCGAGCTACGGCGCCCGCGAACAGGGCTCCTATGCCCGCGAGTTCTACACGACGGTGAAGACCGCCTATACCTATCCCGGCTAACCACGGGCAAGATATCGTAGGGTAGGCAAAGCGAGGCGCGCCCACCGCTTACGTTCGGCACGAAGCATGGTGGGCACGGCGCTTTGCGCCTTTGCCCACCCTACGACTTGAGTTTCCGAGGTAAAGCAGATGGACCAGTCAGTCGCAGCGAAAGAGCAGCCTCGCTACATCAAGCTCAACGAGCGCGACAACGTCGCGATCGTTGTCAATGATTTCGGGCTTCCCGCCGGCTCCCGCTTCGCCAGCGGGCTGACGCTGCGCGCCTTCGTGCCGCAGGGACACAAGACGGCGCTGGTCGACATCCCGCAGGACGCCCCGATCATCCGCTATGGCGAGGTGATCGGCCATGCGCTCGCGCCGATCCTGGCCGGCGAATGGGTGGACGAAGCGCGCATCCGCATGCCGGAGGCCCCTGCCCTCGACAAGCTGGAAATCTCCACCGCCGTTCCCGCGCCGCTGCCGCCGCTCGAAGGTTTCACGTTCGAAGGCTTTCGCAATTCCGACGGCTCGGTCGGCACCAAGAACATCCTCGGCATCTCCTCCTCGGTGCAATGCGTCAAGGGCACGATGGAATATGCGGTGAAGCGCATCCGCGCCGAACTGCTGCCGAAATATCCGAATGTCGACGACGTCGTGCCGCTGACGCATGCCTATGGCTGTGGCGTCGCCATCAACGCGCCTGATGCCGTGATTCCGATCCGCACGCTGCAAAACATCGCACAGAACCCGAATTTCGGCGGCGAGATCCTGGTCATCAGCCTCGGCTGCGAGAAGCTTGCGCCCGAGCGTCTGGTGCCGGAAGGCGTCAGCAATGCCATCGTGCGCATGCAGGACGAAGCCTTCGACGGCTTTGGCGCCATCGTCGAGGCAATCATGACCCAGGCAGAGGCCCGCCTCAAGATCCTCAACAAGCGCACCCGCGAGACCTGCCCGGCCGCCGATCTCGTCATCGGCCTGCAATGCGGTGGCAGCGACGCGTTCTCCGGCGTCACCGCGAACCCTGCGGTCGGCTTCGCCGCCGACCTGCTGGTGCGCGCCGGCGCCACCGTGATGTTCTCGGAAGTCACCGAAGTGCGCGACGCGATCCAGTTGCTCACGCGGCGCGCCATCAACGAGGCCGTCGGCCGCGCGCTGGTCCGCGAGATGGCCTGGTACGATTCCTATCTGGCCCGTGGCGGCGCGGACCGCAGCGCCAACACCACGCCCGGCAACAAGAAGGGCGGCCTCGCCAACATCGTCGAGAAGTCGCTCGGCTCGATCGTCAAGTCCGGATCAAGCGCGATCACCGGCGTCCTCTCGCCCGGCGAGAAGGCAACGCAGAAGGGCATGCTGTTTGCGGCAACGCCGGCGTCCGACTTCATCTGCGGCACGCTCCAGCTCGCCTCCGGCATGACCTTGCAGGTGTTCACCACCGGCCGCGGCACGCCTTATGGCCTTGCGGCTGCGCCCGTGATCAAGGTCGCGACACGGACCGAGCTGGCACGACGCTGGAAGGACCTGATCGATTTCGATGCCGGCGGCATTGCCACCGGCGAGAAGACCATCGAGGAAACCGGCTGGGACCTGTTCCGCCTGATCCTCGACGTCGCCAGCGGTCGCACCAAGCCGTGGTCGGATCGCTGGGGCATCCACAACGATTTGACGCTGTTCAATCCGGCGCCAGTGACCTGAGCGCCGCGCGCGGACGCTGCCTCGCCGCGTGGATGCATTGGTGCCGTTTCGGCACGTAGGGCACCGACACGTCACCGCGCGACCACTTCCGCGAAACCGCCCGGAAACATTGGCGCGGAAAACTTCCTTCGCGCTTCGTCGCTCGACATCACGCAATCAAATAGATCAGCGACCGCGATCTAATGTTCGCACACAGGCGAACCTGTTGCGGCATCACCGCGACCTAACCTCCGATTGGCACTTCTCACGGAGATTTTCCAATGCGCGTTCTTTCGATGGTTGCCGTTGCCGCAGCGATGATTGCCAACTCGTCAGGCGCGTTCGCCGGCGAGCTTCCCTCTTACGAAGTGACGTCGTTTCCGATCTCGGCGACGCAAGTCCAGGTGCTCGGCGGCGCAGGCGTCGAGGAGCAGTCGACTGCGCCCGCGATGATCGTCGCCGGCATGCCCGCCTCGCCCGCAGATGTCGGTGCTGTCGCCACGCGTGAAGCGGCTTGCGAGCGTCAGCGCGAACAACGAGGCGCGCTAAGCCTTGACGCCATTACGGGTTCGACGCTGCGCGTCGCCCGGGATGACGTTTCACTCTACGTCATGCTGCCCGGCATGAAGCAGCGCACCCGCGGATGGCCGTCGATATAGTGCTTCCACACCATGGTGCGGCCGATCTTGTTCGGCTCGGTAATGACGGCGCCGTCGGGCACGACCACCCATTCGCCCTCGAGATGCACGCGATAACGGCCCTTGTCGGATTCCCAGTCGACGTCGGCGACCATATAGCCGTCGGCATCCGAGCAGCATTGGCCGTATTCGCTGTGCAGGCTCTCGAACCAGGTGTTTTAATGGCGAGTTGGCGTAGCGCCCGTCGTCGCGCGCCATCATCGGGGCCGTCAGCAGCACCGTCAGGACCAGCAGCATGGCGGCACACGATATTGCACGTCTCATGTCGTCTCCGCGGATCGAGATCATCGCCGCGGGGCGATAACTGCCGTCCGCCTTCCGCGACTCGGCGAAGGCGTCAAGGACGGCGACTCATCCCCCAACAGCTTTGCGGATAGCTATGCAAATCCGGCGCCACCGCGCATTCCGGGGAACTACTGGCGCAAGTCCGGCACGCATTGGTCTTTCGACGGGTATGACCGCTGCTCGCGGGCCAAGATCTCCGCTGTCATAGCTGGCCGCATGCGCGATTACGCACGAGGCCACGGACACCGCGCCAGAACACCGAGAGGCTGCGGCGTACTGGATCCCCGCCTTCGCGAGCAATGACGGCGGTGTGTGGAGCTACCGAAGTTCAGGTGGCACAGCGCGCGACGTAGACCTACTGCTTCGGCACCGGCGCCATCATTGCGCCGCCCTTCTTCGCCGGTGCCACAGGCACCGGCTTGGTCGCGGCGGTCGCTTGCGCCGGAAGATATTTCGCGACGATGGCGGGATCGACCTGCGCGATGTTGGCGTCGGGAAGACGCGTCCAGGTCTCGTCCTTGCCGAACAGGGAGATGCCGAGGAAACCGCGCATCGTCAGGGTCTGTCCGTCCGGGCTGACCGTCATCTTGGCCTTCCAGATGTTGCCGTCGCGAGGATTGACCACGTTGCCGCCGTCATACTTCAAGCCGTCGCGCTTCATGTCACGGATGAAGGAGAGCCCGAGCACCGGCGCGTTCTTGCGATCGTCCGTGCATTTGGCGCAGATCTCGTTCGGGTCGTCGCCGGGCCGCGGGAAGGTTTTTGCGATGACGCCTTCGAACACACCGTTGTGGTCGATGAAGAGAAACCATCCCACCGTCTTGCCGTCTTCGACCTTCTGCCAGAGGCCTGCGGCGGTCGGCTGCTGCACTTGCGCCACAACCGGGCTCACCGCACCGAGCGTCATCGCGAGCGCGAGAAGCGAGAACAGCCGAAAGCTGAAAAAGAGAGTCCGCATTATCATCACCTTGCTGAGCCAATCGCCTTGCTAAGCCGCCAGCTGCAATGGCCGCAGACTACGGCGATTTCGCGAACTGTTCCAGCACCAGAAACATGAGGCATCGCCCCCGCCATCAGTTGACGCCGAGCTTCTTTTGCAGGCTGGAGGACGACGTCGTGTACTGGAACACGAGCCGCTTCCCCGGATAGACGTAGCGATGGGCTTTTTGCGACATCAGCGCGCCTTCGTGGAAGCCGCACAGGATCAGCTTGATCTTGCCGGGATAGGTGTTGATGTCGCCGATCGCGAAGATGCCTGGCACGTTGGTCTCGAACGCGGATGTCTCGACCGGCACCAGATTGTTCTCCAGCGCGATGCCCCAGTTCGCGACCGGACCGAGCTTCATGGTCAGCCCGAAGAACGGCAGCATGGTGTCACAGGCAATTTCGTTCACGCTGTTGTCGTTGCCCTTCACGGTGGCGCCGCTCAGCTTGCCCTCATTGCCTGACAGCGCAGTGACCTGGCCGAGCCGAAGATCCATCTTGCCGGCCGCGACCAGCGCGCGCATCTGCTCGACGCTGTGGGGCGCGGCGCGAAAATCGTCGCGACGGTGCAGAAGCGTGATGCGCTTGGCGATCGGATGCAGATTGAGCGTCCAATCGAGCGCGGAATCGCCGCCGCCCACGATCAGCACGTTCTTGTCGCGGAACGTCTCCATCTTGCGCACGGCGTAGTGCACCGAGCTTCCTTCATAGGCTTCGATCCCCGGCACCGGTGGACGCTTGGGCTGGAACGAGCCGCCGCCGGCAGCGATCACCAGCACCTTGCATTCGAACACCTTGCCGGCGTCCGTGGTGCAGCGGAACAGCGGATCGCCGATTTTCTCGACGGTCTCGATCATCTCGCCGAGATGGAAGGTCGGATGGAACGGCTTGATCTGCTCCATCAGCGCGTCGGTGAGGCCCTGCCCAGAAACCTGCGGAATGCCGGGAATGTCGTAGATCGGCTTTTCCGGATAGAGTTCTGCGCACTGGCCGCCGACCTTGTCGAGGATGTCGACGAAATGCGTCTTCATGTCCAGAAGGCCCAGCTCGAAGGCGGCGAACAGACCGCAGGGGCCGGCACCAATAATCAGCACATCGGTTTTGATCGCGTCGCTCATGTCGTCTCTTTATCGGTCGTTCGTGGGACGGCGCCCTTTGGGCCGAGGTGACCCTGCCTGTCTAGCCAACGGGGATGGATCAGGGAAGGCATAAAAGCGGGAGCGCCCCGCGGCCGCGCCCACTTGCCGGGTCAGGATAACTGGGCTGTAACCAGCAACGATATGACGGAGATCAATCGGTGAACGCACCAAGCCGCCTCGATACGACGCCGTGCCTGGAGGACTACCCTTTTCGCCTCAGCGACAACGTCCGCTTCGGCGATCTCGACCCTAACCAGCACGTCAACAACGCGGTCTACGCCACCTATTTCGAGACCGGCCGTGTCACGCTGATGAAGCTCCCGGAATACGGCCTGACGCCGCCCGGACTTGCCTGGATCATGGTGCGGCTCGACATCCATTTTCGCGCGGAGCTGCACTGGCCGAACACGATCGAGCTCGGTCTCGGCGTCGTGAAGCTGGGACGAACGTCGGTCACGTTCGAGCAGGTGGTGTTTTCGGAAGGGAAGTGCATTGCATCGGCGACATCGGTCGCCGTGATGATCGACGAAGCGTCGCGCCGGCCAACGCCGCTGACCGCGGAAGTGCTCGAGAAGCTCAGCCCCTGGCACAAGCGCGGCATCCAGGTCGCGCAGCCCAGCACATGATAGCTAAGAGAGTTAAGCCTGCCGTTCCGGCGTCGCCACCACGAGGCCGTCGAGCTCGTCGGAGACCTTGATCTGGCAGGACAGGCGCGAGTTCGGGCGCACGTCGTAGCCGAAGTCGAGCATGTCCTCTTCCATCGGCGTCGGGCTGCCGACCTTCTCGCGCCACGCTTCGTCGACATAGACATGGCAGGTGGCGCAGGCGCAGGCGCCGCCGCATTCGGCCTCGATGCCGGGAATGCTGTTGCGGATGGCGGCTTCCATCACAGTCGCGCCGTTCTCGACGTCCACCGTACGGGTTTCGCCCTTGTGATCGACAAAGTGGATTTTGGCCATGTGTGCTCGTGCTGCCGCGATCTAGGGAATGAAGGAGGGTCCGGGCTGTCCTATAACGGGTCGGTCAGCCCGGCGCCATAGCGTTTTGATGAAGTCGCGAATACCGCTTCGCGGGAAGAAAACCCGTCAAAACAAAAGACTACAGCACGGTTCTGGCCCTGTTGGCTTAAGGATTCAGGATCGCCTCGATGGCGGTGCGAGCCTCGGTCACCGCCTCTTTCAGTGCGGCGAAGGCGTGAGGCCGGCCCTGGCCGGTCTGGATCGCGGTCTCCAGGCTGGCTGCGGCGTCCGCCACAGCAAAGGCGCCGATCCCCCGCGCCGAGCCCTTGAGCTTGTGGGCGAGTGCGCCGGCTTCGGCCGGCAGCGCTGCCATCGCCGCGATCAGGCGGACCGCCTGCTCGGCAAACATCGCCAGCACTTCCTGTTTCAGCTCGGAATCGCCGAGCGTCATGCGGGAGAGATGATCGAGGTCGAGCGGGCTGTCGATGGGTGCAAGCGGGGGCGAGGGCATCCAGTCCATCCGTTGCAGTTCAGGCATCATGGCGCAGGCCCCGGCATCGCGCGATGTCCGCCGGTCCGGCGGTCAAGTTCCCTCCACCCAAGCACGGAAATGGTTAACGAAATGTTCTGGCCGTTTTGCGCAAATCTGCCTGCTTATTGACGAAAAGTTGCCGCAATCCGGCGAGTCCGGTGGAGAATTGCATTTATTGCTAAGGCGTTACGGCACGATCCTGTTAACGATGATTAAGATTGTCTTAATCGCGGGCATTTCATTCGCGACGCTCTGCCAATAGGATGTTGGAGAAATTGGCGGACAAGCCATCCGGGTGGGGATGGCTCGGAGATCCGCGCAAGCGGCATGATCCGGACTGTGGGCTTGCGCAGCGCGCAGAGCTCGCGGGGGGACGCGTACAAGTAACGAGGGCTCGGACTGAACATGGCGAACACTCCGAAGAAGGTCAAAGACCCCACAGAAGATGCGCTTTCTGCAATCCAGGAAGCCCTGAACATCAGCGACACGGCCGCGGACACCAGCCGCAACGCCTCGATGCGCAACGAAACGTCGCCCCCGGTCGCGCCACCGGCTCCCCCGATGTTCGACGAACCGAGCTTCGACGCGCGCCCTGCCGCGAACGAACGCGCGATGTTCGACCAGATCGAGGAGCCGCGCTCCTCGCGCCGCGCCGCCAATGACGACCGTGCGACCATCGGCCAGCTCTTGCAGACGTTGCAGACGGGACGCCCGACCCGCAACATCTACACCGGCGCGACAATCTTCACCGTCATCTGGCTGGCCGCCTGCGCCGCACTGACGGTCGGCTTCCTGCCTTCGATCCAGGCGGCGATGGGCCAGAGCGGCGGCGTCTTGGCCATTGCCGGCCTCGTCACGATGTTCTTTGCGCCGATCATGCTGTTCTTCTTCCTGGCGAGCCTCGTCTGGCGCGGCCAGCAAATGAGCTCGGTCGCGCAGGCGATGGCCCAGGTTGCGATCCGCTTCTCCGAGCCGGAAGGCTCGGCTTCCGATTCCATGGTGACCGTCGGCCAGGCCATCCGCCGCGAGGTTGCGGCGATGGGCGACGGCATCGAGCGCGCCATCGCGCGCGCCGGCGAACTCGAGACGCTGGTCGCCAACGAGGTCGCGGCGCTCGAACGCGCCTATTCCGACAACGAAGTGCGCATCCGCGCCCTGCTCCAGGACATCGCGCATCAGCGCGACAATCTGGTCGGCCAGGCCGAGCAGGTCCGCAGCGCCATCTCCGGCGTGCAGATCGATTTGCGCCATGACATCGCGCTGATCTCGGACGCGATCGCCTCGCGCGTCGACGAGGTCGCCAAGTCCATCACCGGCGCACTCGAAGAGCGCGGCGCCCACATCACCGGTGCGCTCAGCAACGCCGGCGACAACATGATCCTCGCGCTCGGCGAGCGCGGCGGCGACCTGCTCGACCGCCTCGAGGAGGCCAGCAACGAGACCACGCGCGCCGTGCTCGACGCCAGCGAGCGTCTGACCACCAGCCTCAATTTCAAGACCGGCCACGTTCACGACGAGTTCGTCGACCTGGCCGACCGCGTCCACGAAATGCTCAACGAGCGCATCGACCGCATCACCGGCGAGTTCGAGCAGCGCTCCGCCGCGATCGTCGACGGCATCTCCGAGCGCACCGAGCAGGTGCACGACAGCCTGAAGAATTCTTCGGACTCGCTGCTGCTCGAGCTCGAGCTGCGCTCCAACGACCTCTCCGCCAAGATCGATGACGCCGGCAACCGCCTCGCCGGCCAGATCATGACCTCCGGCGACAAGGCGAGCGAAGCGCTCGACGCCACCGTCAACACGCTGGTCGCCAAGGTCGTCAGCCAGACCGAGACCGCGCACGACTCGCTGTCGCTCCAGATGAGCGCCTTCGACGAGCTGGTGAAGAACCAGGGCACCGAGCTGGTCGAGAAGTTCGCCCGCGACTCCGGCACGCTGGGCGCGCTGATCACCCGCCACATCTCCGAATTCGACCGCACCGTGAAGACCTTCGGCGGCGAGATCGTCGAACGGATGGGCCAGCGCACGCAGGACATCCATGAATCGCTGAAGACCTATGTCGACAATTTCGACACCCGCTTCACCGCCAATGGCGGCGCGATCACCGCTGTGCTCGACCAGCGCCTGGTGCAGTTCGAGACCACGATCGGCGAACGTGTCAGCAACCTCGATGCCTCGCTGAACGGCAAGATCTCGAGCCTCGACTCCACGATCGACGGTCACATCAAGACCTTCGACGAGCAGCTCGTCGGCCGCGTCGCCGCGCTCGAACAGTCGTTCGATACCCGTGCGAAGTCGGTTACCGAGACCATCGACGGACGGCTCAACACCCTCGCCTCGTCGCTGACCGACGGTGCCGCGCAGGCGATCCAGTCGATCGACTCCCGCCTCACCCACCTCACGACGTCGCTGACCGACGGCGCGTCTCAGGCTGTCGAGACCATCGACAACCGCCTCAACCACCTCGCGACCTCGCTGACCGATGGCGCGTCGCAGACCATCCACACGATCGACACGCGCCTCACGCATCTGACGACCACCCTCACCGGCGGCGCGTCGCAGGCGCTCGAATCGATCGACACGCGCCTCACCTACCTGACCAGCGCGGTGACGAACGGCGCCTCGCAGGCCGTGCAGTCGATCGATTCCCGCCTCACCCTGCTGACCTCGACACTCACGGACGGCACCGCGCAGGCGATCGAGGCGGTCGATCGCCGCATCACCGGCGTCGCCGAGATCATCGACGGCCGCAGCATGCACCTGACCGACACGGTCACGGCGCGCTTCCAGGACATCCAGCAGGCTATCGAGACCAAGGTCGGTGCCGTCGCCAGCGACATCGACGTGCGCGTGGCGCAGTTCGAGGACCTGCTCGGCTCGCGCGTCGAGGCCGTCGCCGGCCGCATCGAGAGCAGCGGACGCCAGGCCAGCGAGGACATGATGTCCCGCGCCGAGATGATCTCGACCGCGATTCGCTCGCATGTCGAGGACGCCGAGCGCTCGCTCACCAACCTCGTGGTCAACACCAGCGAGACCATCCAGACCGGTGCGCGCACCGCGCAGCAGTCGCTGATGACGGTCTCCTCCGACGTCAACGCCCAGCTCAAGATGACCTCCGCCGAGGTCGAGCGTGCGCTGACCGCCGTCGGCACCGGTGCCGCGAACTCGATCCTGACCAGCGCCCGCGAAGCCCAGTCGACCCTGGTCGCCGCGTCGGGCGATGCCTCCAACCAGATCAAGGGGCTCGCGGCCGACGTCGAACGCACGCTGTCGTCAGCAGGCTCGGCGACCGCCGCCTCGATCCTGGCCGGTGCCCGCGAGGTGCAGACCACGCTCGTGACGGCGTCCTCGGATGCGGCCAACCACGTCAAGACTCTCACCGCCGACGTCGAACGCACGCTGTCGTCGGCAGGCTCGGCGACCGCCGCCTCGATCCTGGCCGGTGCCCGCGAGGTACAGACCACGCTCGTCACGGCGTCCTCGGACGCCGCCAACCACGTCAAGACCCTCACCGCCGACGTGCAGCGCTCGCTGTCGATGGCCGGCACCACCACGGCGGAATCGATCACCGCCGGCGCCCGCGATGCGCAGAGCGCGCTGATCGCGGCCTCGAGCGAGACCGCCAACCAGATCAAGGCGCTGTCCTCGGACGTGCAGCGCTCGCTCTCGATGGCGGGAACCGCGACGGCAGAGACCATCATGACCGGCGCCCGCGAAGCCCAGAGCACGCTCGTCAACGCATCCTCGGATGCGGCGAGCCAGGTCAAGTCTCTCGCCGCCGAAGTGCATCGCTCGCTCTCGCAGGTCGGCCAGTCGACCGCCGAGACGATCACGACCAGCGCCCGTGATGCCCAGAGCACCCTGCTGGCGGTCTCCGCCGAACAGACCGGCCAGGTTCGTTCGCTGGCGGCCGAGATGCAGCGCGCGCTGGCGACCGCCGGCGGCGCCACCATCGAGGCGCTCACCAGCGGCGTACGCGAGGCCCAGGGCACGCTGATCTCCGCCTCGACGGACGCTGCGAGCCAGATCAAGTCGCTGACCACGGACATCGAGCGCACGCTGACCTCGGTCGGCGCCGACACCGCCTCGACCATCCTCAACAGCGCGCGTGAGGCGCAGACCTCGCTGACCTCGACCTCGGCGGATGCCGCAAGCCAGATCCGCACGATCTCGAGCGAGATCGAGCGTACGCTGAGCACGGCCACCGCGAACGCGACCAACGACATCCAGACCAGCGCGCTCAACGCCCAGAACGCGTTGATCAACGCCTCCAACGAGGCGAGCTCGCGGGTCAAGTCGAGTTCGGCCGACGTCGAGCGCTCGGTGCTCGCCGCCAGCAGCAGCTTCGGCCAGGCCATGACCGGCAAGACCGACGAGATCGTCACCTACGTGCAGCAGCAGTCCGACCGTCTCGCCAACATGATCGACGCCAAGCGCGGCTCGCTCGTGGACGCGATCGGCTCCAAGACCAGCCAGCTCACGCTCGACATCGACCGCGTCACATCCGACGCGCTGAAGTCGATCGAGACGCGCGGACATGCGTTCTCGCAGACCATGATGGGCAACGGCTCCGAGGTGGCGCGAACCATCAACTCGGCGAGCGAGATGGCGACAGGTGCCGTCAACAAGTCGCTCAAGGACCTCGAGCAGGCCTCCCGCGCGGCGATCGACCAGTCGCGCCAGGTCTCGATCGCGGCCGTCACCGAGATGCAGGAGACCAGCAAGATCCTGCGCACCGACACGGTCGCCCTGTTCGAGCGCCTGCGCGAAGGCAACATCCTGCTCCAGGAGGTGCTGACCGGTGCGCACGACAACCTCAACTCGCTCGAGCGGGCGCTGGTGACGCGCGTCGCCGACTTCGTCTCGGCGATGAACGACGTCACCTCGCGCAACGGCGCTGCGACGCAGAACCTGGAAGACCAGCTCAACGTCTTCAACAGCAAGACCACCCGGGCGCTCCAGGATCTCGGCGAGCTGTCGACCCAGTTCGACGCGCACGGCAAGGCACTGGTCGAGGCCGCACAGGTCGTGGAACAGAGCAACAAGAACACCACCGCCTCGCTCGCCGAACGCAAGGAGGCGCTGGAATCGCTCGTCACCACGATCGACCTGCGCACGGCCGATCTCGACCAGCGCCTGTCGCGCTTCACCGGCCTGCTCGATGAATCGCTGGCGGCCGCCGAAGAGCGTGCCCGCGACATCGCCCGCGTCGTCGCGGAGACCGCCGGCGCCGGTTCCGCCGCGATCACCCGCCAGTTCGAAGCGGTGCGGTCGGCCTCAGAAGAGGAGCATCGGCAGACCGTCGAGGCCATGCACGACATCTACCGCCAGACCACCGACGAGGCGGATGCGATGTTCAAGCAGTCCACCGAGAAGTTCACCAACCTCGTCTCCAGCATGAAGCAGATGGCGTTCGAGATGCACAACGAGCTCGAAGCCACCCGCAACGAGCTGCGCCGCGGCGTGCTCGAGATGCCGCAGGAGGCGGCCGAGAGCACTGCGCAGATGCGCAAGGTGATCGTCGACCAGATCGAGGCGCTCGCCGAGCTCAACCGCATCGTGGCTCAGCACGGCCGTGGTCTCGACGTCTCCACGACGGGGCGCGCCAGCGTGCAGCGCCAGGAAGAGCCGATACTGGCGGCCGTCGGCGCGCGCAGCACCGAGACGCGCATGCGCGAGAGCGCCAGCGCCTCGACGCTGCCACCGCCGGACCTCGGTATGCCGGCCTCCTCGCGCCGCACCGAAGCCCCGCCGGTGGCACCGGCCGGCAACGACCAGGGCCGTGACGGCTGGCTGTCCGACCTGCTGAGCCGCACGGACGCCAACCAGGGTGCGCCTACCGGACGTGAGCCCCAGCGCGGCCGCCAGGCTGCACCGGCTCCGCAGCCGCAGGCTCCGCAAGGTGGCGGCAATCCGCTGGAATCCTTGTCGCTCGACATCGGCCGGCTGATGGACCGCAACCTCGCCTCCGAGATGTGGGACCGCTATCAGCGCGGCGAGAACAAGGCCTTCACCAAGCGGCTCTACACGCCCGCCGGCCAGAAGGCCTTTGATGAGGTCGCCCGCAAGTATCGCTCCGACCGCAACTTCAAGGCCACGGTCGACCGCTATGTCGCCGAGTTCGAACGCCTGCTCGACGAAGTCGCCCGCGACGGCCGCGGCCCGCAGGAGCTGCGCAACCACCTGACCTCGGAGACGGGCCTGGTGTACACGCTGCTCGCTCACGCAGCGGGCCGGCTGGGATAAGCGGTCAGTCGCCAAGACGCATGACGAATGAAAACGGAGGCCTCACGGCCTCCGTTTTGTTTTGGGGAGGTTGTTGCGCCTCCACAAACTCGTCATTGCGAGGAGCTCTTGCGACGAAGCAATCCAGACTGCTTATGCGGAGGCAGTCTGGATTGCTTCGCTTCGCTCGCAATGACGAAGGAGAGGGTCGAGTGCAACGCGCCTACTACCGCCTGCGCTCCGGCACGGCGGGTTTCGGCGGCTCTGGCGGCGGTGGCGGCGCGGCCGCCGGCGCGTTGTTGCTGGCGCCGAACAGGACGCGGGTCGGGTTGCGATCGAAATTGTTGACGGCGCGGCTGATGTCGCCGAGCGTGCGGCGGCCGTCCGCCATCAATGCGCCGGAGCGCTTGTCGAAATCGTCGGCCAGTTCGCGGATCGACTTCACCGCCAGAAACAGCTCGCCGCCGTCCTTGCCACCGGCGAGCGTGTTGAGGCCGAGCATGAGGCTGTCGGCCTTGAGCATGACCCCGTCGACCTTGGCCATCACGCCGTCGATCTTCTCGGAGTTGCGGGCGAGCGAGTTGGTGAAGGTCTCGAGGTTCTTCAGCGAGTTCTTCACCGATTCCTGATTGTCGGCGACGATCTTGTTGATGTTCTGCAGCGTGCCGCGGATCGCCTCGGTGACGTCCTGGAGCTTGTTGGGATCGGCCGTCAGCGTCGGAATGCCGTCCTCGTCGAGCGGCGGCGCAGGCGCTGCCTCCTCGCCGCCCTTGAGCGAAATCGCGGCGACGCCGGTCAGGCCCTGGAATTCGAGGCCGACGAGGGTGTCCTTGCGGATCGGGGCGTTGTTCTCGACCATGGCGAGTGCGACAACCCGCCGCGGGTTGTCGAGCTTCACCGAGACCACCTCGCCCACCCGGATACCGTTGAAATTGACGCTGCCGCCGTTGCGTAGGCCCGCGGCCGGGCCCTCGAAGACGACGCGGAGCGGGCTGCGCTGCTTGGTCGTGTGCAGCGACTGAAACCATAGCACGAAGCCGATCGCGGCGGCGATCACCGCCAGTGTGAACGACCCGATCAGCACGTAATTTGCCCGCGTTTCCATCAGCTACTCCGGCACCTCAGCCCATCACCGCGCGAGCGCGCTTGCCATGGAAATATTGCCTCAGCCAGGGATGCTGCGAGGCCTGCATGTCGGCGATCGACCCTGCCGCAATGATCTTACCGTTGCCTAAAACGGCGATGCGGTCACATGCTGTGTAAAGGCTATCGAGGTCGTGGGTTACCATGAAAACGGTCAGCCCCAAAGTACGCTGCAGCGTCCTGACCAGCTCGTCGAAGTCGCCGGCGCCGATCGGGTCCAGGCCCGAGGTCGGCTCGTCCAGGAAGACGAGATCCGGATCGAGCGACAGCGCGCGCGCCAGCGCCACGCGCTTGATCATGCCGCCCGAAAGTTCCGAGGGAAAGCGATCGGCGACTTCGGGCTTGAGACCCACCATGGTGAGCTTGGCGATGGTGATCTCGTCCATCAGCCGTTGCGACACCCGCAGATATTCGCGCATCGGAAACTGGATGTTCTGCCGCACCGTGAGCGAGGAGAACAGCGCGCCCTGCTGGAACAGCACGCCCCAGCGCCGCTCCACGGCGCGCCGCTGCGAGGTATTGGAGGCATCCAGGTCGACACCGAACACCTCGATGCTCCCTGCGAGCTTCGGCACGAGGCCGATGATCGTGCGTGTCAGCACGGACTTGCCCGCGCCGGAAGGGCCGACGAAGCCCAAAATCTCGCCGCGCTTGACGTCGAGGTCGAGCCCGTCGAGCACGCGCGTCGCGCCGAACTGCACGGTGATGTCGCGGACGCGGATGATGGGGTTCTGGATCTCGCCTGCCATCCTCACATCCCGATCGAGGCGAAGAAGATGGCGAACACGCCGTCCATGACGATGACGAAGAAAATGCCCTTCACCACCGACGCGGTCGTGTGCTGGCCGAGCGATTCCGCACTGCCCTGCACGGCGAGGCCCTCGACGCAGGCAACGATGCCGATCACCGCAGCCATCACCGGCGCCTTGACGATGCCGACGATGAAATGGTCGATCGAGATGGCGTCGCGCAGGCGCAGCAGGAAGGCTTCGGGATCGACGCCGCCGTAGAGCCAGGCGACAAGACCACCGCCATAGAGTGCGGCCATCGCGCCGAGGAAGGCCAGGATCGGCAGCGCCAGCACCAGCGCCAGCATGCGCGGCAGCACCAGCACCTCGATCGGATCGAAGCCCATGGTGCGCAGCGCGTCGATCTCCTCGCGCATCTTCATCGAGCCGAGCTCGGCCGTATAGGCGCTGCCCGAGCGGCCGGCGACCATGATCGCGACCAGCAGCACGCCGATTTCGCGCAACACCAGCACGCCGAGCATGTCGACGACGAAGATGTCGGCGCCGAACCTGCGGAAATGGAAGATGCCCTGCTGGGCGATGATGCAGCCGATCAGGAAGGTGATCAGCACCACGATCGGCACCGCGCGCCAGCAGACCTGCTCGAGATGATGCACGGTCGAGGTCAGGCGGAAGGAGCGCGGGTGAATCAGGGTGCGCGCGCCTGCCGCGAGCACTGCGCCGAGCATGTCGATCAGGCCTGCCACGGTGCCGGCAACCCCGGCCACGGTCTGGCCGATCTGCTCCAGCATGCCGGTGATGGTGATCGTGCTGTTGTCGATGACGGGCGTCGCCCTGACCCGCCGCACCTCGTCCACGAGGCTCGAATAATTGGCGGAGAGGCCGGCGATCTGCGCCTCAACGGCGCCCTGCGTCAGGCTGCGGCGCAGCCGCTCGATCAGCCAGGCGCCGAAGGTGTCTAGCTTGGCGACCTCGGACACGTCGATGAAGATGCTTTGTGGGCCGCCGGCGAGCTTCTCGGCGTCAGCCACCATCCGCTCCAGAACCGGCGCGAAGCTCGCCGTCCAGGTTCCGGTGGCGCAGAGTGCCAGCGCATTGCCCTTCGCAATCCGTTCCAGCTTCGGATCGCCGCTCAAGATGACCGCTCCCGTGCCGAGGCGCGAGAAACGGATGAAATCAGATGGTTGCGCACGCGCCCTTACCCGGAGAAGGTATCCCCAACTGGTTAACCTTAGTTGCTAGAGGTAACCAGCAGGTTCAGATTTCGCCAGAGTTCAAAATGACTTCCAGCAAAGTTCCTGCCCTCGGCGCGCGAATCGAGCGCTTTCCCATCGCCGGCAGTTTCACCATCAGCCGTGGCGCCAAGACCGAGGCCGTTACCGTCGTGGCCGAGGTCCGCCGGAAGGGCCTGACGGGCCGCGGCGAATGCGTGCCCTATCCCCGCTATGGCGAGACGCCGGAGGCGACCCTTGCCGCCATCCAGGCCATGCAGGCGGCCGTGGCCCGCGGCCTCACCCGCCAGGCCCTGCAAGCCGCCATGCCGCCCGGGGCGGCCCGCAATGCCCTGGATTGTGCCCTGATCGATCTGGAAGCCAAAGCGGCGGGCCTGCGGGCCTGGAGCCTGCTCGACCGCCCGGTGCCGGGCGAGCGCACCACGGCCTACACCATTTCGCTGGACACGCCCGAGGCCATGGCAGCGGCGACCGCCAAAGCGGCGCACCGGCCGCTGCTCAAGATCAAGCTCGGCGGCGACGGCGACGGCGACGGGGAGCGGATCGCCGCGGTGCGCAACGCCGCGCCCGAATCCGAGCTGATCGTGGATGCCAACGAGGCCTGGACCGAAGCCAATCTGGAGCAGAATCTTGCGGCCTGCGAGGCCGTCGGCGTCACCCTGGTCGAGCAGCCGCTGCCCGCAGGCCAAGACGACGCGCTGGCGCGGATCAAGCGGCCGCTGGTGGTTTGCGCCGACGAGAGCGTGCACGACCGCACTTCGCTGGCGCCGCTCCGCGAGCGCTACGATGCCGTGAACATCAAGCTCGACAAGACCGGCGGCCTCACCGAGGCACTGGCGATGGCCGATGCCGCGCAGGCGCTCGGCTTCGAGATCATGATCGGCTGCATGGTCGCGACCTCGCTGTCGATGGCGCCTGCGATGCTGGTGACGCCGCAGGCGCGCTTCGTCGATCTCGACGGCCCGCTGCTGCTGACGCGCGACCGCGATCATGGCCTGCGTTATGATGACAGCCTGGTCTACCCGCCGGACGCGTCGCTCTGGGGATGAGCTTTCAGCCGGTGGCGCGCCGACCAGATCACAAGCGCACCCACACCGGCCATCGCGGCCATGACGTAATACAGGCCGTCGCCGATGCGGGCGTAGATCGCGCCCGACGCGATCGAGGTGGTCGCACCCAGCAGCCCGTTGCACGCGGCGTAATAGCCCTGCCCCCGCGCGATCTGATGCGACGGCACGCGCTGCACCAGCAGACTCATCGTGCCGAGAATGGTCATCCCGAAGGTGAGGCCGTGGCCGAGCTGCACGACCGCCAGCAGCGCGAGCGGCGGGTCGTACGCGGTGACGACCCAGCGCACGACCGCGCTCGCGCCCCCGATCGCCATGAGCGAGGACGGGTGCAGCGAGAAGCGCGGCGACAGCGCGAACACGACGATCTCGGCGATCACCCCTAACGTCCAGAGGCCCGCGATCGTCAGCCCGCCGAGACCGTGGGCCTGCCAGTTGATGGCCGAGAACGTATAATACGCGACGTGACTGCCCTGGATCAGCGCGGCCGAAACGATGATGGCCCAGAAGCCGGCATCGCGCAGCAGCGCCTTGCTGGCGGGCACCGCCGTCGTCCTTCGCCTGACATCGTCGAGCGGCTGCAGCAGCATGCCGGCGGCGACCGCAACCACGGCCCAGGCGACGATGACCCAGATTAGATCGCGCGCCGCGATATGGTCCACGAGATAGCCGCAGGCGAGCGAGCCGGCCGCGAAGGCTGCCGAACCCCACAGCCGCACCGGCCCGTAATCGAGCCCGTAGCGGGCGACGCCACGCAGCGCATAGGCGTCGGTCAGCGGCATGGTCGGCGTCCACATCATGCAGGTCAGCGCATAGATCAGGAACAGTGCCAGCGGCTGCTGCTGCAAGCCGACCGCCGTGAACCCGATCGCGGTCGCCAGCACCGACACCATCATGCCGGCGCGAATCGCATGTCTCTTTTCGGCAAAGGCGGTGATCTGCGGCAGCGTGGTGAAGCGCGTGATCGCCGGCAGCGCGTTGATGAGGCCGATCCAGGCCGCGTCGATGCCGATCGCCTTCAGCCAGAGCGGAAAGAACGGCAGATGCGTTCCCGACACCGCGAACACGGCCGAGTAGAACAGCGCGAGGCTCACGGCGAATCGCCGCTTCTGAGCTGCTGCGATGGGGATTTGTGATTCGCCTGCCATTAAACCAATTGCGATTCGGTCGATATCGTGATGATCGTTACTGTAACGCGCACTGATTTGCGCGACGAGATTGACATGGCCAACGAAGCATTCGCCCTCTCGCCTATGTCTGCCCGTGCGGCCGAGCCGAACGAGCAGGATTACGACGCGATCCGCGAAGCCTTCATGGAGACCGCGCGCGGCCGCTGGTTCCTCGGCGAATACGCCAAGCGCAACCGCAATGCCGATACCCGCATGGTGCTCGACGCGGTCGCGAAAATCGAAGAAGCCCTTGCGGCACAGCGCCAACCCGTCGTCGAGGACCGCCTCCCCGAGGCGCTGGTCGCGATCCGGCACGCGATCCGCGAAGCCGAGACGATTGCGATCGCGGCGTTCGATCCCGCGGCGATCGAGGCGAGCCTCGCGCCGATTCCGCGCGGCCTGCGCATCATCAAGGAGATCTCCTGGCGCTGGCGCGAGATCGGCGCCGACGGGCGAATCTGCGACCTGATTGATTCGCAGCTCGCGTCGATCGAGGCGGCCTGCGCGCAGGTTGCCACCATCGACCCTCGCGCCGACCTCAAGGCCGCATTCGATCTGCTCAAGGACCGGATCGACCAGACCGACGCTGACGCAATGCCGCAGGCCGCGCGCCCCTCGCCGGCTCCGGTGCAGGAGGCACCCTCGCCCGTTGCGGAAGCTCCGCTGCCGGAGGCCGCGCCTGCGGCGATGGCCAGCGAAGCACCCGTGGCTCTTACGGAGGCGCCGCAGGGCATCGCAGAGGCGATCGAGCCCGAAGCCGCCATGGAAGCGGCCGGAATCGTCGCCGAGGGCTTCTCCGTTGCCGAGCAGGCGACGGACGTCGCGCTCGAGCCGGAGACCGTCGCCGAGAGCCGGATCGCGCCTGAAGACACCGCTTTTGAAGAGCCAGCCACTGAGGCCTTCGCGGAGGTGACGGACGAATTTTCGCTCGATGCCGCCGCCGAAGCCGAGGACGAAGCCATCCTCGAGGCCATCGCGCTGGAGATGGCCGCGCCAGACCCGGAATTCGACGAGATCATCGAACCGGTCGAGATGGAAGCCACGGTTCCGGAGCCGGTGGTTGCGGAGGCCGCAGCGCCCATCGCAGCCGAGATACCGGAGCCGATCGCACCCGAGCCGTTCGCACCAGAGCCAGTCGCCGCTGCAGCGATGGTGGAGGAGCCCGTAGAGGAAGCGCCGATCGCGATGGAATCGCTGGCGCGCCTCACCAACGCCATTGCGGAAGCCGCCGCCGAAGTGATGGAGCAGCCAGCGCCCGTCATGGCAGCATCCGCGACATTCGGCGCGGCGCAGGCCACGACGCTCCCGATGACGTCGCCGGTTCCGGAAGCCTCACTTGGCGCCACCATCCTCGCCAGCGGCATCCTGCAAAAGCCCCGCGCCGCCGCCAACGATCCCATGGCGCCCATCCGCCGCATGACCCAGGCCGAGAAGATCGCGTTCTTCTCGTAAGGGGATGCGGCCTGCTCCGTCTCGTGTCCCGGACAAGCGAAGCACAGATCCGGGACCCACGAGCCACAGCTTCCGTCGCCACATGGCCCCGGCTCTGCAGCGCACCGTCGAAGAGACGCCACGCTGCGTCCGCGGCACGAGAGCGGAATGAGGAAACACTCTCTCCTCAACGTCATTGCGAGCGCAGCGCGCTCCGCTCGCAATGACGGATGCTCAGCCGATCACCCGCAATTCCACACCGCACCGATCGGCGTCCGCGTCCAGCACGGCCCAAAACTGCCGCCATTGTAGCGGCCGCCGCCGAAGCCGGGCCGGCCGAAATAGCGCCACTCACCATCCCAGCCGTAATATTGCGGAACCGGATCGATATACCAATGGCGCCGGTCGCTAGGCGACATCCGCCGCATCGCTTCCTTCTGCTTGTAGAGGGGAATGCTGTTGCTCAGCGGCTGGCGATAGCCCGGCAGGAAGCCGTAGCCATGCCAAGCTTGCTTGGGACGCTTTTGGATTGAAGCAGCCGGCGCGACAGCCGGCAGCAGCGATAGGACGATAGCGACAGATAGACATAAAAAGCGTGACATGGATGGACGATAGACGGCCGCTTGCGGAATGACCATTCAATTTCGAGTGCCAAGTAACAAAGCCCTCACCAAACCGAATAGCAGATCGAGCGGCAGGAATACTATCAATTAAGGTGTAGAAATATGATTGGTGAAGTGATTGTCATTGGCGATCTACAATTGCGTAACGGCGCCTCTGTCGACGAACACGACCGACTCGGCGCGCGCATGTACGACATCGTCAGCCGTCTTCCCGGCTTTGTATCGGTCAAGTCGTTCAAGGCCGACGACGGCGAGGAGCTCACCGTGTTCCGTTTTGCCTCTGAGGAAGCGCTCGAAGCCTGGCGCACCCATCCCGAACATGTCGAGACGATGAAGCGAGGACATGCCGAATTCTACGCCAGCGGCTTCCTGCAGATCTGCAAGGTGATCCGCGAGGTCGGACCATTCGAGCACGCGTGACGCCGTCCCGCATCGTTCGATCGTGCGCTGCTAGCTGATCACACCCTTCCTGATCAGGAAGCATCCGTAACTGCTGCTGTCGCCGACCTGTACGACGCCAAAGCTCGCCGCCGCCGCGCGATAAAAATCCGGCCGCGAGAGTTTTCCGGGCGTGACGGGCCGGCCGGCGGCACGCTCGATCTCCGCGAGCACCGCGCGCTGCACGTCGGGGACGCGGTCGGGATCGTCGACCGGCATCATCACGCGGACCGGATCGGGATCGAAATCGTCGAGCGGATAGACCGACATGATGGCGCGAATCGCGGTCTCCATGCTCATGCCTGGCAACTGGATCAAGCGCTGCGAATGCGTGCTCTGCGCGATGCGCGCCGAGGGGTGATTGGCATCGACGAAAGCGAGATCGTCGCCATGGCCCATGGAAGCCAGCAGCCAAAGCAGGTCGGGCGTGAGGATCGGATCGATCGATTTCAGCATGTGACGGACTGTCCTCCCATTGGGCGCCCACCTTGGCAGGTTCCAAGCGTGATTCAGATCACGCAGCCTACCATGGTGATGGGGATCACGGACATCAAACTCGAACGCGGCCAAGTTTGCCGGCAACCAATACCGTATCGAGATCAGTGCCAAAGGAGCACGCCATGTTCCGCCTAAAACCTTTCCTGATGACGGCTAGCCTGCTGGGGAGCCTGTTCGGCTTTGCCTGCGGCCCAGTTTCCGCGCAAGTCGCCCCGGTCGAGCCGGCCCCCACCGCGCTGCAAGGCCCGGAACAGCGTGTCGCGCTGGTGATCGGCAATTCGAACTATCAGAACGCGCCGCATCTCGCCAATCCGGACAACGACGCGGAGTCCATGGCGAAGTTCCTGAACTCCGCCGGGTTCGAAGTGGTCGCCGCGACCGACCTGACCCAGAACGACATGCTCCGCGTCGTTCAGGACTTCTCCGCCAAAGTGTCAGCGCGCGGTCCGAACACGGTGGCGATGGTCTACTATGCCGGTCACGGCGTGCAGCTCGCCGGCGAGAACTACCTCGTTCCTGTCGACGCCAAGGTCTCGAGCCAGACCGAACTCGTCAACAACTCCGTCCGCCTGGTCGACGTGATGTCGACGCTGGAGACGATCCCGAGCCGTATGCGCATCGTCATCCTCGATGCCTGCCGCAATAACCCGTTCCCGAACGTGAACGATGCCGGCCGCGGCCTGGCCATCGTCGATGCCCCGAACGGCTCGATCGTCGGCTACTCGACCGCGCCGGGCGCCGAAGCGCAGGACGGCACCGGCGGCCACAGCCCCTACACGCAGGCCTTCCTGAACGTCGCGCGCGAGCCCAACGTGCCAATCGAGCAGCTGTTCAAGCGCGTGCGCCTCGAGGTGAACCAGACCACCAGCGGCGCGCAGATCCCGTGGGAGAGCTCGTCGCTGACGTCTGACTTCACTTTCTTCGGCGACACCGCCGTTGCCGCCAGCCGCACGCCGGTGAATACGCCTGTGGTGCAGATGGCCTCCAATCTGCCGAGCCGCTCGACCCGCCAGGCCTATGACTACGTGGTGTCCGAGGCTCGGCCGGAGTACTATCAGGAATTCATCACGATGTATCCGCACGACCCGCTGTGCGATCACGTCCGCTGGCTGCTCAACAACCTGCTGCTCACGCAGGCCTGGCACAAGGCGGTGCTCGCGAACTCGCCGCTCGGCTACAAGAACTTCTACGACAACTACGGCAACACGCCCTATGCGCAGGTCGCGCTGAAGCTCCAGATGCAGCCGAAGCAGATCCCCTTGATGCAGGCGACCAAGTTCCTGGCGCCGCAGAATATCGCCCCGACCTTCAAGATCGGCAATCTCGGCCAGCCCAAATACATGCCGCAGCAGCAGGGTAATGGCGGCGCGCAAGTGAACGGCAATTTGCCGATCGTGCAGAAGTCGGGCGACAATAACGGCATCGGCAAGCTCGGCAATGGCGGCCAGATCGTCAACCTGCCCGCGGGCAACAACCAGCCCAACCAGCAGAACGGCACGCCGTCGCAGACCCCGGGCAAGATCGTGACCCTGCCTGCGCCGACCAACACCACCAACAACAATGGCGGCATCGGCAAGATCGTGACGCTGCCTGCGACCAAAAAGACGCCGAATGGTACTGCCAACGGCACAACCAGTGGCAATCCTGGCAAGATCGTGAGCATGCCGGTCAATGTCGGCAAGGGCGGCACGACCATCGATACGAAGCCCGTCAACGTTCAGACCCAGAACAACCCGATCCGCATCAACAACGGGGCGAAGATCAGCAACAACCCCGTAAACAAGGTGCAGGTGCAGAACAACAACCACCCGCAGTTCAATGAGACCAACCGGATCGTCAACAACGGCAGCAACAACTTCCGGCAGTCGATGAACCAGAGCCAGGGTGGCAACGGCGGCAACAACCACCGCGGCTTCATGCACTGATCGCGGTCGGCCACACACGACAAAGGGCAGAGCGGAGACGCTCTGCCCTTCTTGATGTCGGAAGACTGATTATCAGGCCACCAGCTCGGCAAACAAATCGGCGTCGACATTGCCGCCGGAGAGCACGATGACGACGTTCTTGCCGGCAACATCAAGTCGTCCCGCAAGCAGCGCGGCCAGGCCCACCGCTCCGCCCGGTTCGACCACAAGCTTCAGCTCGCGATAGGCAAACGCGACGGCCGCGCCGACTTCCTTGTCCGAGGCGGTGACGCCGCGCGCGAGCAGCTTGCTGTTGATCGCAAACGTCATCTCGCCGGGAATCAGGGCCATCAGCGCATCGCAGATGGTGCGGCCGGCGGGTGCGTGCGGCTCGCGATGGCCCGCGGTCAGCGAAAGGCTATGATCGTCGAATGCCTCGGGCTCGGCGACGACGATTTGGGCCAACGGAAAGCGTGCCTTCACGGCCGTCGCGACGCCCGCGATCAGACCGCCGCCGGAGGCCGGCGCTACCACGATGTCAGGAGCGAGACCGAGTGCCGCCATGTCCTCGGCGATCTCGCGGCCGGCCGTGCCTTGACCGGCGATCACGAAGGGATCGTCATAGGGCCTGACCAGCGTCGCGCCGCGCTTCTCGGCGATGCCGCGCGAGATCGCCTCGCGGTCGTCGCGGTCGCGGTCGTACAGCACGACCTCGGCACCGTAGGATTTGGTACGCTCGCGCTTTGACAACGGCGCATCCGCGGGCATCACGATGGTCGCCTGCATGTCGAGGATCTTTGCCGCCGCCGCCACGCCCTGGGCGTGGTTGCCGGAGGAGAACGCAACCACGCCGCCGGCGCGCTTGTCCTGCGGGATCGAGGCGACCTTGTTGAAGGCACCGCGAAACTTGAACGACCCGGTGCGCTGGAGCATCTCCGGCTTGAGATAGACCTTTGCACCGACACGCTCGTTGAGCACGGGAAAGGACAACAGCGGGGTGCGGACGGCGAAAGGTGCGATCACGCGTGCTGCGGCGTCGATATCGGCAGGGCCGATCGGGAGAAGCTGTTCTGTCATGCCTGAATGTTATCGCGCCGGATGAGGCGCGGGCAAGGCATCTCCGCGCGAGGCTTTGGGCTCTCAGGCGACGAATCGCGCCGGCTCTGCCCCGTTTCGGCCGGGCATTACCGCGCCGACGGCCAAAATGCTGTCGATAAAAGCCCGGGCCGAGGCCTCCCAGGTGTAGTTGGCGGCGAATTCCACGCAGTCCTGCCGGGAGATGTCGAGCGCGGCAAAGCAGGCGCTGCGCAGATCGTGATCGAGCGCGCCAACCGGCGCATCGCCGATCACGTCGCGGGGGCCCTTCACCGGGAAAGCCGCGACCGGCAGGCCGCTCGCCAGCGCTTCGAGCAGAACGAGGCCGAACGTGTCGGTCTTGCTCGGAAACACGAAGACATCGGCGGCCGCGTAGATGTCCGCCAGCTCCTCGCCATGCTTTTCGCCGAGGAAGATCGCGTCCGGATAGGCCTCCTCCAGCGCGACACGCGCCGGACCGTCGCCGACGATCACCTTGGTGCCGGGCAGCTCGAGGTCGAGGAACGCCTCGAGATTCTTCTCCACGGCAACGCGGCCGACCGAGAGGAACACCGGCGCCGGCAGGCAGAGATCAATCGGGCGGGGATGGAACAGATGGGTGTCGACGCCGCGGGGCCACAGCACGACATTGTCGAAGCCGCGCTCGGTCAGTTCGCTGGCGAGCGCCGGCGTTGCCGCCATCACGGCGCGGCTGGGGCTATGGAATCGGCACAGCGCCCGCCAGATCAGCGAGCCCGGCACCGGCACGCGGGCGCGGACATATTCGGGAAAGCGGGTGTGGAAGCTGGTCGTGAAGGGCAGCTTGCGCTGCCGGCAATAGCGGCGGACCATCAGGCCGATCGGCCCCTCCGTCGCGATGTGGATGCTGTCCGGGCGCGCCTCTTCGATCAGCTTCGCGATTCTGCCCGGGCGCGGCATGGCCACCCGCACGTCCCGATAGCTCGGCATCGCAAAGGTGCGGAACGATTGTGGCGTCAGGAACGAGAATTCGACGTCGAGACTTTTGGCGGCGTCGGCAAGTTTGGTCAGCGTCCGAACCACACCGTTGACTTGCGGGTGCCAGGCGTCGGTCGCGACCAGGATGCGCATCAGGCTGCCTTTGTCATGCAGCTCTGGCTGCGACCTGCGGGACCTGTGCCGGCTTCTCGGCCTGGTCCGCCCAGGTGATGATCTCGAAATGGCCGTCGTCGTGCTCGACCAGCGCCGTACAGCTCTCGACCCAGTCGCCGCAATTCATGTAGCGGATTCCGCCCTCGTCGCGGATCACCGCGTAATGGATGTGACCGCAGATCACGCCGTCGGCGTCGTGGCGCCGTGCCTCGGCAGCGAGTGCCTGCTCGAATGCGCCGATATAATTGACGGCGTTCTTGACCTTCTGCTTGGCCCATTGCGACAGCGACCAATACGGCACCTTGAACATGCGCCGGAAGAAGTTGACGAAGCGATTGAGCTGAATCGCGAAATCGTAGGCCTTGTCGCCGAGATGGGCGAGCCAGCGTGCGTTCTGCACCACGAGGTCGAAGATGTCACCGTGGATGACGAGATAACGCCTGCCGTCCGCGCCGATGTGGACGGTGTTCTCCACCACGTCGATGCCGCCGAAATGCGTGCCGTAATAGTTGCGCAGGAACTCATCGTGATTGCCGGGGATGTAGATGACCTTGGCGCCCTTGCGCGCCTTGCGCAAAAGCTTCTGGACGAGGTCGTTATGCGATTGGGGCCAATGCCAGCTCGATTTCAGCGCCCAGCCGTCGACGATATCGCCGACGAGATAGATCGTGTCGGCGTCGTGGAAACGCAGGAAATCGAGCAGAAGGTCGGCTTGAGAACCGCGGGCTCCGAGATGAACGTCGGAGATGAACAACGTGCGAAAGCGCCGCTCCGGGCTCTCGTCACTCACATCGTAACTTCCCATGCGCCAGCCTGTAACAATGTCCCGTGACAGGGGGATGACCAATCGAACCTTTGAGGCACCCTCAGATACGAATCGCGCTTGCCTCGCCCACCCCGCGAATATCAGTCGCATGCGACAATCAGGCGACATGGCGTCGCGGCAGCCTCCGCAAGAAGCCGGAGCTGCATGGCGGGACGGACTAGCGGTGGCGCGCTCGCGAGCGGCGTTCAGTAAAATTTGTGGAAATGATGGATCGGGCCGTGGCCGTGGCCGACGCTGAAGCGATCAGCGGCCGCGATCGCCGCGCTGATCCAGGTCTTGGCGTTGCGCACGGCACGCTCGAGATCCTCGCCCCTGGCGAGCCCGGCGGCGACCGCCGAGGACAGCGAACAGCCGGTGCCATGGGTGTTGCGAGTGGCAACGCGCGGCGCGGCGAGCGCGATCGTGGTGCTGGCATCGACGAGATAATCGATACTCTCGGCGCCCTCGCCGTGCCCCCCCTTGATCAGGACCGCCCGGCAGCCGAGCGCCAGCAGCCGGCGCCCCTGGCTTTCGATCTCGGCCTCGCTGGCCGCGACCGGCTCGTCGAGCAGAGCCGCGGCCTCGGGCAGATTGGGTGTGATCACCGAGGCCAGCGGCATCAGCTTGATGCGCAGGGCGTCGACGGCATCGGACGCGAGCAGGCGATCACCCGATGTCGCCACCATCACGGGATCGAGCACGATATGCTGGGGGGCCCAGCGCGACAGCGCGGCCGCGATCGCATCGATGCTGGCGGCTTGCGCGACCATGCCGATCTTGACCGCGCCGACCTCGAGATCGGAAAACACCGCGTCGATCTGCGCGGTGACGAATTCGGCGGGCACGGCGTGAATGCCGGTGACGCCGCGGGTGTTCTGCGCCGTCAGCGCCGTGATGGCGGAAGCGCCAAAAACGCCGAGCGCGGCGAAGGTCTTCAGGTCGGCCTGGATGCCGGCGCCGCCGCTCGAATCGGAGCCGGCAATGGTCAGCGCTACGGGTGTCGTCATGGGGCGATCTTCAGCGTTTTCGAAGCCATGGCCCGTCCTAGCGCGCCTCTCCCAGCCCAGCAAGTTCACTTGCTAAATCCGGCCGGGTTTGGCCTATTAGCCGTCAGATATGCTTTCGGAGTGACCGCGATGGTTCCCTTTTTCGTCCAGATCAAATGCAAGCTCGGCCAATCCTATGTGGTCGCCAATGCGCTTGCCGAAGCCGAGATCGCCTCCGAGATCTATTCCACGGCCGGGCAATACGACCTGCTGGTGAAGTTTTACGTCGACAACGACACCGATATCGGCCACTTCGTCAACGAGAAGGTGCAGGTGCTGCCCGGCATCCAGGACACCCTCACCATCATCACCTTCAAGGCGTTTGGCGCGAGTTGACCGTCCGAAAAAGGGCAGGCCCGATCAGGTGCCGCCCTCCTTGCGCTTGGGACGCGGCGGACCGTCCACCGGCGGCAGCGATTTGAGATAAGCCGCCATCGCCGCGAGATCGTCGTCCGGCAATTGCGAGGTGTTCTTGATCACCCGCGTCATCGCGCCGCCAACGCTGTCGCCGTCGGGCAATTCGCCGGTCTTCAGGAAATAGGCAATATCCTTCGCGCTCCATTCGCCGAGGCCCTTCTGGGTGATGTTGGGCACCCACCCCTCGCCTTCCGGATTGGGGCCGCCGGCGAAGCGTTGTGCGGCGGTGATGCCGCCGAGCGCGTTGCGCGGGCTGTGGCATTCCGCGCAATGGCCAAAACTGTTGACGAGATAGGCGCCGCGATTCCACTGCGGTGACTTCGCGCTGTCGGGGACGAAGGGCTTGTCGTCCAGAAACAAGAATTTCCAAATGCCGACGTTGCGCCGGATGTTGAACGGAAAGCGCACATCGTGGTCGCGCACCTTGCCTGCGACGGCCGGCAGCGTTTTCAGGTACGCAAAGAGATCGAGCACGTCCTCGCGCCTGGCGTGCTGATAGGACGTGTAAGGAAAGGCCGGAAAATAATGCCCTCCGTCCGGCGAGACCCCGTGCATCACCGCATTGACGAATTCGGCATCGTTCCATTTGCCGATGCCGTCGGTCGGATCGGACGAGATGTTCGGCGCATAGAACGTTCCGAACGGCGACTTGATCGCGACGCCGCCGCCGAGCCTGAGACGATCGGGCTGGTCGGGGACGGCATGGCATGAGGCGCAGCCGCCGGCGTTGAACATCACCTGGCCATTGGCAAGATCAGGGACGCGGGCAGGCGCGGTGCCGACGGCCGCCCCCACCGGCGCGCTGAGCCACCAATAGACGCCGGCTGTGGCGAGTGCGGCGAGCAGCGCCACGGAGATTGTTCGTCGCAACATGCGGTCCTTTCGTCGTCGCGGCGAAGCTTATGACCGATGTCCTCGCGGCTCCAGCCACGAAGAATTTAGCCCACCGCAGCATGAAACGGGAATAAACTGCAATGCCGGCTGTTGGAAGTTTGGCAGCCCAAACGGGTTCAGCAGGGAGAAAAATCATGAACAAGATCGTCATCGCCATGTCAGTGCTTGGCGCCGTAGCTTTTGCGGGTTCGGCCAGCGCGGAAAAGCTGAAAGCAACGCTCGACGCCAAGTCCGAGGTCCCCGCAACGACCAGCAGCGGCACCGGAACGGCCGATCTGGATTACGACGCCGCCAGCAAGAAGCTGTCCTGGAAGGTCACCTATTCCGGCCTGTCCGGGCCCGCCACCGCCGCGCATTTCCACGGACCTGCCGAGCCCGGCAAGAACGCCGGCGTTGCGATCCCGATCCCAGGCGCTGCCACCAGCCCGGCCGAGGGCTCGGCGACGCTGACCGACGCGCAGGCCGCCGATCTGCTCGGCGGCAAGCTCTACGTCAACATCCACACCGCGGCCAATCCGGGCGGCGAGATCCGCGGTCAGGTGACGAAGTAAGCTTCGCACAGACCAACAAAAAGGGCGGCTGCCATCGCAGCCGCCCTTTCCGATTCCGCGTAGCGCTGGCGCAGGCGTCACACGTCAGGTTCGGCTGCGTTCAGCGCCTGCGCGAGGTCGGCGATCAAATCCGACGGGTGTTCGATGCCGATCGACAGCCGGATCGTGGAATCGAGCACGCCGATCTTCCGGCGGATGTCGGCGGGAACGCCGGAATGAGTCATGGTGGCAGGCAGGCTCGCAAGCGACTCCGTTCCACCAAGGCTCACCGCCAGCTTGAGGATTTGCAGCGCGTTGAGGAATTTCATGGCGGCGGCCTTGCCGCCGACGATGTCGAACGAGAACGTGGACCCTGCCCCCGAGCATTGCCGTGCAAACACAAGTCCGTCCGGCGACGCCGCGTCGTGATGACCGAGATAGTGCACCTTGGCCACTTTGGGATGATCGCGGAGATAGTCCGCCACGAGGCGCGCATTCGCATCCGCCTTTTCCATGCGCAGGCTCAGCGTCTCGAGCGAGCGGTTGATCATCCAGCAGGAATGCGGATCGAGCTGGGTGCCGATGGCGCCCCGCAGCGCCTTGATGCCTTTCACCACCGCCTTCGCGCCGAGCGCGGCGCCCGCGATCAGATCTGAATGACCGCCGACATATTTCGTGAGCGAGTACAGGGAAATATCGGCGCCGTGCTCGATCGGTCGCTGAAACACCGGTCCGAGCAGCGTATTGTCGCAGGCGATGATCGGAACGTGTCCTTGGGTCTTTCCGATGCTCTCAGCGACACGCCGCATCATCGCGATGTCGACCAGCCCGTTGGTCGGGTTGGCCGGGGTCTCGATCAGGATCATCGAAACCCGGCCCTTGCGCATGGCCTCCTCCGCGGCCTGGCTGACCCCGGCTTCATCGACTCCATCGGCGAAGCCGACGGCGCCGATCGACAGACGCGCAAGCGTATTCGTCAGCAGCGTTTCCGTGCCGCCATAGAGCGGCTGGGAGTGCAGAATGACGTCGCCGGGGCGGACGAACGCCAGGATCGTGGTCGCGATGGCCGCCATGCCGGATGAGAACAGCGCACAGCTCTCGGTGCGCTCATAGATCGCGAGCCTGTCCTCGACGATTTCGCTGTTGGGGTGATTGAAGCGTGAATAGACCAGGCCCGCGCCCATCCCTTCCGGCGGCTCGCGCCGGCCGGAGACGAAATCGAAAAAGTCCTGTCCGTCCTCGGCCGTCTTGAACACGAAGGTCGAGGTCAGGAACACCGGCGGCTTGACGGCGCCTTCCGACAATTGCGGATCGTAGCCATAGGTCAGCATCAGCGTTTCCGGATGCAGCATATGGTTGCCGATGTGCGTCTTCGACGGGAACGGTTTTACCATGGCTTGTCTCGCTGTTGCTGATTGAGGCACTCGCCGTGGGTTGGAACTCCTGATGTCGTGACGCAGTCAGGAGCGAGATGCGTCAGCGTCAAAGCTCACGCCAATGCCGCGGCGGCTGGAGCAAAGATAGCTGCTACGGCAGCGATCCGTCAGGCCTTGCGGATAGAATTTCCCGAAAAGGCGGCTGCTTTCGCAACCGCCCTTTCTCGACTCAACAGTAGCGCGGATGGAGCGAAGCGCAATCCGACCGCTACTTCAACTTGACCCGATAAGTCTCATGGCAGTCGTTGCAGCGCTCGTTGATAGCCGTGTAGGCGGCCTTCAGGCTCGCCACATCGCTGATCTTGCCCTTGACGTCGGCGATCGCCTTCTGCACCGGCGGAATCTTGGAGTCGAAATCGGCCTTGTTCTGCCAGACTTTTGCTGAAGCACCGTAGGTGGCGTTCACCACGTCCTGCTTGGGATTGACCTCGAAGGTCTTTGCGATCTTGGCGACGTCGGCCTCGATGCTGGCAATGGCCTGATCGACGGCCTTCTGATCGTAGGGGATATCGCCCTTCGTCATCTTCTGGATGATGCCATACTGGTTCTTGGCGATCGAGCGCATGAGATTGTCCTGCTGCACGGCAATCTCCTGCTGCGCCATCACGGCGCCCGCACCCAGCGAGAGGATGCCCACAACAATCATCATCCGTTTCATCGGTTTGTTTCTCCGCTCGTAGAGTTTGGGGTGCGCCATCATGGATAGAACCCGGCGACGGGCGTTTATTCCCGCCGTGGGAGATCGCAGCTTAGAGGCTGTGACGGCGATGGTGCTCGTTGATGGCGATCCACACCCGTTCCGGAGTCGCCGGCATGTCGATGTGGTCGATTTTGTATTCGCGCCAGAGCCCGTCGACGATGGCGTTGACGACGGCCGGGCAGGATCCGATCGCGCCGGCCTCGCCCGCCCCCTTCACCCCCAGCGGATTGGTCTTGCAGGGAACGTTGGCGGTCTCGAACACGAAGGCCGGCCCGTCCGCCGCGCGCGGCAGCGCGTAGTCCATGAAGGTCGCGGTGACGAGCTGGCCGTCGCCCGCGCCATAGACCACCTGCTCCATCAGCGCCTGGCCGATGCCCTGCATGGCGCCGCCATGGACCTGGCCGGCCAGCAGCAGCGGATTGAGCGTCATGCCGAAATCGTCGACGATCACGTAGTTGACGATTTTGATGATGCCGGTGGCCGGATCGATCTCGACCTCCGCGACATGGGTGCCGTTGGGATAGGTGCCGTCGGCGCTGGCGAAGGTCGCGCTCGCGTTCAGCTTCGAGGGATCCGCGCCGGGTCGCTTGGCGAGATCGGCGAACGAGATCGAGCGGTCGGTGCCGGCGATGCGCACAATGCCGTCGGTGATCTCGAGGTCGCCGGCGCTGGCTTCCAGCGCCTGGGCCGCGATTTCCTTCAGCTTCTGCCCGAGCTCGCGGGTCGCGCGCTCGACGCTGACACCGCCCGACGGGATCGAAGCCGAGCCGCCGGTGCCGAGGCCCGTGGCGATCATCTCGGTGTCGCCCTGGTGGACGTGCACGCGCTCGGGCGCCACGCCGAACTGCTCGGCAACGATCTGCGCATAGGCCGTCTGGTGGCCCTGCCCGCTCGACTGGGTGCCGATCAGGACCGTGATATCGCCATTGGGGTCCATCCGCACATTGGCGGTCTCCTCGCCCATGGTGCCGCAGACCTCGACATAGCTCGCAAGTCCGATGCCGCGGATCAGGCCGTTCTTCTTGGCCGCCTTGGCACGCTTGCCAAAATCCTTCCACTCGGCGATCTCCATCGCGCGCTTCAGATGCGCGGCAAAGTCGCCGGAATCGTAGACCTTGCCGGTCGCGGTCTTGTAGGGCAGCGCCTTCGGCTGGATGAAATTCTTGCGGCGGACGGCATCCACCGTCATGTCGAGTTTTCGCGCGCAGGCGTCCACGAGACGTTCGACGACGTAAGCAGCCTCGGGCCGCCCGGCGCCGCGATAGGCATCGACCGGCACGCTGTTGGTGAAGATGGTGCGCACCCGGCAGTGGAACGCCTGGATGTCGTAGAGGCCCGGCAGCATGCCGGCGCCGCCATGCGGGATATAGGGCCCGAAGGTTGACAGATACGCGCCCATGTCGCCCATCAGGTCGCAATCCATCGCGAGGAACTTGCCGTCCTCGGCCAGCGCCATCTTCGCGGTGGTGACGTTGTCGCGGCCCTGCGCGTCGCCCATGAAATGCTCTGTGCGGTCGGCCGCCCATTTCACCGCCTTCTTCAGCTTTCGCGCGGCGACTGCCAACAGGGCGTATTCCCGATAGGGAAACAGCTTGGTGCCGAAGCCGCCGCCGACGTCGGGGCAGATCACCCGCATCTTGTCGGTCGGAATGTTGAGCACGTTCTGGCAGAGGATATCGCGCAGGCGATGGCTGCCCTGGCTGCCGACCGTCAGCGTCAGATGGTCGCGCTTGGCGTCGTATTCGCACACCGCCGCGCGCGTCTCCATGAAGTTCGCGACCACGCGCGGATTGACGATCGAGATCTCGGCCACCGCATGCGCTTTTGCAAAGGCAGCTTCGGTCGCTTTCTTGTCACCGATCGAGACGTCGAACAGCACGTTGCCGGGCTTGTCCGGCCAGACCTGCGGCGCGCCCTTCTTCACGGCGTTGACGACGCCGGTCACTGCCGGCAGCGGGCTCCATTTGACCTCGATCGCCTCGATCGCGTCGCGGGCCTGGTCGATGGTCTCGGCGACCACGAAGGCGATGGAATCGCCGACATGGCGCACCTCGTCCTTGGCGAGGATCGGGTAAGGCGGGCCGGTGAAGGGATCTGTCTCGAGATTGAACAGGCAGGGCAGATTGCCGAGATCCTTGACGTCATCGGCGGTCAGGATCAGCGCGACGCCGGGAAGGGTGCGGGCGCGGCTCGCATCGATGGTGTATTTGGCATGCGCATGCGGCGAGCGCAGCATCAGGGCGTGAAGCACGGCCTGCGGCGCATAATCGTCGGTATAGCGGCCCTTGCCGCGGATGAGCGCGTCATCCTCCTTGCGCAACACGCTTTGGCCAACGCCAAACTTGATGGGAGCCGCCATTTTTCTCGTCCCGTTTCTCATGGTTGTTTTGCCGGCATATTGCCGTGGAAAAACTGGCAAGGCAAACGGGTTTAGCCATGCGAAAACCGTCCAGCGCCCTCACCTGTCAGAGCAGGATGGAACGGGAGCGCCGCAACTCGGTCATTTCGCCGTGAGGAACGGTCCGCTTGATGGCATGATAGTTGCCGAACCCGCCCGCAGTGCACGCCTGAGAACGCGCAGCCGTGCTGACGGCTGCTTGCTCGCAAAGCGCATCTCCGCTTCGGATGGCTCATCAGTTACATCCCCCCGCGGCTCCATAGATCTCTGGCGTGATCCCTCAGCCTATCGATAGCCCGTTCCGGCGAGATGTAGTCGATCTCGCCGCGCGTCAGGCCGATATCCATCAGCTCCCGGTCACTCAGGTCCCGCAAGGCGATTTGTGGGCCGTGCCGCCAGCGCCAGTCCTGGAGCGCACGCCAGTATCGCGCGAGCAAGCCTGGGATGCTCCACGTCGAGGCAAGCTCGAGGGGGAGCCTCTCCGTCTCGGATGTCATGATCGTCTGTTGGGGTGGCATCGGACGCTCCTGCTGTTGTGCCGGCAGGGAAGCGTGGCCAAACAAAAGGCCCCGTCCGATGCCGGCGGGGCCTGGTGAAAAGATGTCGTCGTCGAATTTCTAGCGCGCGACTCCTTCCACGGCCCGGCCGAAGCGGGTCATGTGGTTGCGGTTGAGTTTGCGCACTGATTTGATCATGCGACGCGATTACCACAACAATCGCGCAAAATCAAGAGATGTGTTGACGTCGGCTGCATCTTTGGGGCGAGCACCCTGCTCTGGCACTCTTTTCCCCTCTAAACGCCTTCACGACTTCGTCTGCTTCGCTTCCAGGTATCGTGCGAAGTTGTCGAGGATTGCCTGCCAACCGCCTTGCTGCTGCTCGACCGAATGCGTCGATTCGCCATCGAAGACCACGCGCACCAGAATGCCCTTCGGGCCGGGCACAAACTCGACTTCGGCTTTTCGCTCGCCGAACGCGTATTCGATACGCTTGTGCTCGACGATTTTCGTGTAGGTACCGGCGAAGTCAAAGCCCATGCTGCCGTCCTTGGCCTCCATGCGCGATGAGAAGACACCGCCTTCTCGCAGGTCGACGGTCGCCTTGGTCGTATGCCAGTCGTCGGACGCTGCGTTCCACTTCATGATGTCGGCAGGCGTCGTATAAGCGCGCCAGACCTGATCGATGGGGGCTGCTACGTTGGTTTCGACGGTGATCCTCATAAACAGTGCTCCTGGTTCGAATTTTGCCGGCTCGAGGTGACGGCATCACGTCACGTGTGCAGGGTCCATCCGCCGCACTTCCGAGATGTGTCCATCCAAGGACGATCGAGACTGGCCCGTGCCGACAAGGTCGAGCCGTCAATGCGTTGAAAACATGAAAAAGTTAACCTCGCACCAGTGAGACCAGCCAGCGGCGCCCGAACAGCGCAAGGATGGCGAGCGCATAGACGATCGTGCCCCCGACGGCCAGCAGAAGCAGCGTCAATTCGTCCCGGAAGTGCATCGCGCCCAACGAAGGACTGCTGAAGCGCGCGATGAGCCAGAAGGCGGCGGCCAGGATGAGCCCGGTCAGCAGGAATTTGGCGAGCGACAACAGCCAGGCGCGGTCCGGCACGAGAAAGCCTCGCCGCACCGCGAAGAACAGCACCAGTAGCAGGTTGGTCCACACGCCGACGGCAGTGGCCAGCGCAAGCCCGATCTGGGCCAGCGATCCCATCAAGGCAATTTTCAAGGCGACGTTGACCGCGATGCCGGTCAGCGACGCCCGCACCGGCGTCGCCGTGTCCTTGCGCGCGTAGAAGGTCGCGACCGCGCTGCGGATCAGTACGAAGGGGATCAGGCCGATGGCATAGGCCGCGAGCGTGGCGCCGGCAGCGGCGGCATCGGCTTTCGAGAACGCACCACGGGCGAACAGCGCGCGCATGATCGCGTCGGGCACGGTGAGGAAGGCGGCGACGAACGGCACCGAGAACAGCAGCGTGAAATCGAACGCGCGGCGCTGCGCCTTCATCGCGCCGTCATGATCGTTGGCCGTGATCCGCCGCGACATCTCCGGCAGCAGCACCGTGCCGATGGCAATGCCGATCACGCCGATCGGGAGCTGGTTGAGACGGTCGGCGTAATACAGCGCCGACAGCGCGCCCGCCGGCAGGAAAGTCGCGATGATGGTGTCGGCAAACAGCGCGAGCTGCGTGCCCATCGAGCCCAGCGTCGCCGGCCCGAGTGCTTTAAAGAATGCGCGGACGTCTTCGTCGAGCTTGAGCGGCGCAAAGCGCGGCAGGCCGCCATGGCGGGCGAGATCGCCGGCGAGCAGGAAATACTGCAAAAAACCTGAGATCAGGACACCCCAGGCGGCAGCGTGGCCCGCGCCGGGAAACCATGCGGCGAGCGCCAGCGTCATCATCATCGAGATGTTGAGGAAGATCGACGCGGCTGCGGCGCTCGCAAAGCGCTGCATCACGTTGAGCATGCCGCCATAGAGCGTCACCAGCGTGATCAGCAGTAGATAGGGAAAGGTGATCCGGGTCAGCTCGATCGCGAGCTTGCGCTGCTCGGCGTCCTCGGAAAAGCCGGGCGCCAAAATGCTCATGGCCTGCGGCATGAACACCCAGGCGACGATCAGCAGCACCACTTGCGAGGCCAGCAGCAGCGTGAAGATGCGGTCGGCGAACAATCTTGCCGCCCCCTCCCCGCGCTCACCGTGCACGTGCGCATAGGCCGGCACCCAGGCGGCGTTGAAGGCGCCCTCGGCGAAGATCGCACGGAAATGGTTGGGCAGCCGCAGCGCTACGAAAAAGGCGTCGGCCACGGGGCCGGCGCCGAGAATCGCGGCAAGCATGATGTCGCGGGCAAATCCCGTCAGCCGCGAGAGCAGCGTGTAGCCACCAACCGTGAAGATACGTCCGAGCATCGTTCCCTTCTAAAGGAAGAGCTCGCGCAGCAAAACGGCGAATTCAGGTTGAAAGCGCGCCGCGCACGGCCGCGATGATTCGCTCCTGATCGGCTTCGGTCAGATAGGCATGCATCGGCAGGCTGATGACGTCCTGCGACAGGCTCTCGCAGCCCGGCAGACCGCCCTCTGCCACCGGGTACTGCTTGTAGGCCGTCTGCTGATGCATCGACTTGCCGTAGTAGATCGCCGTCGGCACGCCCTGGGCCTTCAGCGCGGCGGCAAAGCCGTCGCGGTCGGTACCCTCGGGAAGGCGGATCGTGTACTGCGCCCAGACCGACGTATTGCCGGGCGCCACGCGCGGCACGGTGACCACATTACCGAGACCGCGCGCGTAGCGCTCCGCGACCTTGTTGCGGGCGGCGATCTCGTCGTCGAAGATCTTCAGCTTCTCGATCAGGATCGCGGCCTGCATGGTATCGAGCCGGCCGGTCAGGCCGAGGCGGACGTTGTCGTATTTGTCGACGCCCTGCCCGTGCACGCGGATGCTGCGCAGCGTCGCCGCGAGCTCGTCATCATCGGTGAAGATCGCGCCGCCGTCGCCGAAGCAGCCGAGCGGCTTTGCCGGGAAGAAGCTGGTCGCGGTGGCGAGCCCAAAGGTGCCGAGCTTGCGGCCCTTGTAGCTCGCGCCAAAGCCTTGGGCTGCGTCATCGAGCACGAACAGGCCTTCGGCCTTGGCGATCTCCGCGATGGCATCGTGATCGGCCGGCTGGCCGAACAAATCGACCGGAATGACCGCGACCGGCTTGAGGCCGGCCTTGCGGGCGGTCGCGATGCCGCGCTTGAGCGATTCCGGGCTCATGTTGAAGGTCGCTTCGTCAACATCGACATAAACCGGCGTCGCGCCGGTCCGCGCCACCGGCGAAGCCGTCGCGATGAAGGTGAAGGACGGACACAGGACGGCGTCGCCAGGCCCGACATTCTTCGCCATCATCACCATCAGGATCGCGTCGGTGCCGCTGGCGCAGCCGATGACGTGTTTGGCGCCGCAATAGGCCGCAAGCTGCTTCTCGAGCTCGGCGACTTCAGGGCCGTTGACGAACTGACAATGATCGAGAACGCGCTTCACGGCGGCATCGAGCGAGTCGCCGAGCCGGCGGCGCTGCGAGGCGACGTCGATGAAGGGAATGGGTTCGGAACGCAGATGCTGGTTCATGGCGCCTTGCGGGTTTTGATCGGTCAACATGGAGTGGGATCAACCCGCGACGCGGCGCGGGCCCTTGAGGGCGGACGACTTGGCGGCGGGCCGCGACGGCGTTTCCAGGCACTGCGTCGCGATCTCGAGGCTGGCGACGCCTTCGTCGCCGGTGACCGCCGGCGTCTCGCCGTTGCGCACGGCCTTGAGGAACGCGATCAGTTCGGCGCGGAGCGGCTCGTCATGGCCGACCGGCAGATGCCGCATCGAATAGCTGCCGTCAGGCTTGAAGCCGAAACATTCGGTGACCTGGCGCGTCAGGAGATCGCCCATCACGTATTTGCCGCGGGTCGCGACCGTGACGCTGCGCGCCTTGAACGGCGTCAGCCAGTTGGTGTTGATGTGCGCGAGCACGCCGTTGGCGGTGCGGAACTGCAAGAGCGCGATGTCCTCGCGCTCGGCGACCGCACTCGACAATTGCGGCTGCACCTCGACGATGTCGGATTCGGTGAACCAGCGGATCAGATCGATGTCGTGCACGGCAAGATCGATGACGACGCCGACATTGGACATGCGCGGCGGGAATGGGCCGACGCGCGTGATCGCGATCGACAGAATATCCTCGCCCGCGATCGCCTGCTTGACGGCGGCAACGGCTGGATTGAAGCGCTCGACATGGCCGACCATCAGCGTCACGCCGGCCTTTTGCGCAGCCGTGACGATCTCGCGGCCTTCCGCGACCGTGGACGCAATCGGCTTCTCGACCATCACGTGGATGTTCTTGGCGATGCAGGCGAGCGAGACCTCATGATGCAGATGGGTCGGCGCCGCAATGGTGACGGCATCGACGCCTTCGGCCAAGAGCTGGTCGAGCGTCTCAAAGCTCGCGCAATTGGCAAGCTCCATCGCCCGCGTGCGATGTGCCGGCGAAGGATCGACGACGCCGACGAGGCTGACGCCGGGAAGACCCGCGAGCACGCGCGCGTGGTTGCTGCCCATCACGCCGGCACCAATGACGCCGACGCGCAAGCCGGCCTTTGCCGGTGTAGATCCTGTGGAACTCATTTGAGCAAACCCCGATTCAACGCAAATCCCCGGGGCGCTTCTAGCACGGACGCCACATTTGTGGCGAATGCGGAGCTAGCGGTCCGGACACGATTTGATTCAAACAGTTACACGTTCCCCGGGCCTTAAGCCTCTGGAAGAGACCACTCTTTTGGCCCGGGTCGCGTGATTCGGAGTGTGGTGGTTACGACCTTTGATAGTCGTCTTCAATCCGGATGATGTCGTCTTCCCCGAGATAGCTTCCCGTCTGGACCTCGATCAGCTCCAGCATGATTTTACCGGGATTCTCCATCCGGTGCACCGCGCCCATCGGGATGTAGATCGACTCGTTCTCGTGCACGCTTTTGACGGTCTCGTTGACGGTGACGCGGGCTGTGCCGCGGACCACGATCCAGTGCTCGGCGCGATGATGGTGCTTCTGCAGCGACAGACGCCCGCCCGGCTTCACCACGATGCGCTTGACCTGGTGGCGCTCGCCATTGTCGACCGACTGGTAGCTGCCCCAGGGCCGATGCACCTTGAGGTGCTCCTCGGTGACCTTCGGTGCGACCGCCTTGAGTTTTGTGACCAGCCGCTTCAGCCCGTTGGCATCCTTCTGACGCGAGACCAGCACTGCGTCCGCGGTCGCCACCACGATGAGATCGTCGACACCTTCGAGCGCGACCAGCGCGGAGTCGGTGGTGACGTTGCAGTTGCGGGAATCCTCGAACACCGCACTGCCATGCGAAGCATTGCCTTGCGCGTCCTTGTCCGACAATTCCCACACCGCGTGCCAGGAGCCGACGTCGGACCAGCCGCACGACACCGGCACCACCGCTGCGCGCGCGGTCTTCTCCATCACCGCATAGTCGATCGAGATCGCCTTGGCTGCGCCGAACGCCTCGGGCTCCAGCGTCACGAAGCCGAGATCGCGGCCGGCATTGGTCACGGCATTGGAGATGGCCTCCACGCTCAAAGCGTCGACCTTGCGGTATTCGTCCAGCAATACGCTGGCCGGAAACATGAAGTTGCCGCTGTTCCAGAGATAGCCGGAATTGACATAGTCGGCCGCCTTCACCGCATCCGGCTTCTCGACGAAGCGCGCGACCGCGTGCACCTCGCCGGAAATGACCTCGCCCGGGCTGATATAGCCGTATTCAGTCGCCGGCCGCTCCGGCTTGACGCCGAACGTGACGATGCGCCCGGCGCTCGCGGCGGTGAGGCCCTGGCGGCACGCCGCGACGAAGGCGGCATTGTCCTGCACCACGTGATCGGCGGCGAGCGCGAGCACGATCGCCTCACTGGCGCGGTTCTGCGCGAACACCGCGCCGGCTGCGATCGCAGGACCGGAATCGCGCCGCATCGGCTCCAGGATCACGTCGGCCTCGATGCCGATTTCGGCGAGCTGCTCCAGCACCATGAAGCGATAGGACGCATTGGTGATGACGATCGGGCGATCGAACAGCGAGGCCTCCGAGACGCGCAACAGCGTGTCCTGGAAGGTCGAGCGCGTGCCGAACAGCGGCAGGAACTGCTTGGGGCGCACCTCGCGCGAAGCCGGCCACAGCCGCGTTCCGGCACCGCCGCACATGATCAGGGGGATAATGCGTTTGTCCATCGTCATTTCAAACCTTGAGGTCGTTCCGATACCAGGTGACAAAATTACGAATTCCGTGCGCGATCGGCGTTGACGGTGCAAAGCCGGTATCGCGCATCAGATCCTCGACATCCGCGGACGTTTCCAAAAGGTCTCTCGGCAGCAATTCTTTGATCGCCGTCCGACCCAGCTCCGGCTCCAGAACTCCGACGACGTGCATCAGCTCTTCCGGGTGGTGGTTGCCGACATTGTAGACCTTAGACGGCGCATTTGCGGCAGCCGGACGATCTGCGGTGATCCCTCATCCTGTTCCCAAGGACCGCTTCGCCCGATCCGTCGCTCGATCTTTCGCCCGCGGCGCCTCTTTAGCCTCCGCATCGACGGGGCCGCAATAGCCGGCCGCCCTGCATGCGGGCTCCTGATCACCGCTATTGCAAGATCGGCGCCAAAACCATACCAAAGCGGCCGAATTCGGCGCCTTGCGTCGGGTTGCTTCAAAACCTTGTTCATGCGGGCGAAATGCGCCGAATCCTGCTGTCGACGGCCAAGATCCTGATTTCCGGAGCGCTGCTATACCTGGCGCTGCGCAAGGTCGATCTGTCCGAACTGTTTTCGCGTTTCACCGTGACCAGCCTGTTCTGGATCGGCTTGGCGATCGCCGTCACGTTCCTGCAAATCTTCGTCGGCGTGTTGCGTTGGCGCGAGATCAGCGCCGCATGCGGCGCCCCGCTCGAGCTCGGCCGGGCCATGCGTTACAACGTAATCGGATCGTTCTTCAACCAGACCTTGCCCTCGGCGATCGGCGGCGATGCGGTCCGGCTGTGGCTCGTCGCGCGCGCCGGCGCCGGCTGGCGCGCTGCGACCTACTCGATCTTCGTCGACCGCGCGATCGGTTTGATCGCGCTCGCGATCATGATCGTCGCGAGCCTACCCTGGAGCTACGGCCTCATCGCTGATCCGCACGGGCGCTCGGCGCTGCTGCTCGTCGACCTCGCGGCGCTCGCGGGTGGCCTCGGCTTTCTGGTCTTCGGCGCGCTGAAATGGCACTGGCTGAAAACCTGGTGGGCCACGCATCACATCCACGCCTGTGCCGTGATCGCCAACCGCGTGATCTTCAGCCGCTCGCGCGGACCGGCCGTCGTGATCCTGTCGCTCGCCGTGCATGTGCTGGCCGTCGTGGTCGCCTGGTGCGTCGTGCAGTCGATTGCCGCGCCGGTCGGATTCAGCGACGTCTTTATGCTGGTGCCGCCGGTGATGCTGATCACGATGATGCCGATCTCGATCGCCGGCTGGGGCGTGCGGGAAGCCACCATGGGCCTCGCGTTCGGCTTCGCGGGGCTGGCCGCAAACGAGGGCGTCAACGTCTCGCTGCTGTTCGGCGCCGTGTACTTCATCGTCGGCGCGATCGGCGGCCTGGTCTGGATCCTCAGCGCCGAGAAAGCCGCGCAGGGATCGGCGCCGCTCGGGGTGCCGCAGTGAACGCGGCCGTCGATGCGCTCGGCGCCGTCCCCTCGCTGCTTGCCGTTGCGATTGCCGCGCTGGTGTCGGGTGTCATCACCTGGAGCAGCCGCCCCCTGCTCCAGCGTTACGCATTGGCGCGGCCCAACGCGCGGTCCTCGCACCGTATCCCGACCCCGCAGGGGGCGGGCATCGCCGTGATATCAGCGACGCTGCTGGTCGCATCAGCCTGGGCAGTCTGGGCGAATGTCGCGATTCCGCCGGCGCTGATCGCTGCGACTGTGTTGATCGCCGTGGTCGGATTTGCCGACGACATCATGTCGCTGCCGGTGCTGGTACGGCTCGTGCTGCAGGCCGCAGCCGTCGGCGCCGTCGTGTTCACCACGCCCGAGGACGCGCGCATCGTGCCGGCGCTGCCGCTCGCGCTGGAGCGCGGCCTCATCCTGCTGGCGGGCGTGTGGTTCGTGAACCTCGTCAACTTCATGGACGGGCTCGACCTGATGACCGTGGCGGAAGTCGTGCCCGTCACCGCGGCGCTGCTGCTGCTGGGACTGCTCGGCGATCTGTCGTGGCCGGCCGCGCTGATCGCCGCGGCGCTGTGCGGCGCCATGCTCGGCTTTGCGCCGTTCAACAAGCCGGTCGCAAAAGTCTTCCTGGGCGATGTCGGCAGCCTGCCGATCGGCCTTTTGCTCGGCTGGTGCCTGCTCGAGCTCGCCTGGCGCGGGCAGCCCGCCGCGGCGCTGTTGCTGCCGGCCTATTACCTCGTGGATTCCACCATCACGCTGTTCCGGCGCATCGCAAGACGCGAGCAATTCTGGTCGGCGCATCGCTCGCATTTCTACCAGCGCGCCACCGACCACGGCTTCACGGTCTCCCGCGTGGTCGGCGAGGTGTTCGCGCTCAATCTCGTGCTTGCGCTGCTTGCTGTCGTCACCATTCGTGCCGGTGTGGCGACGATCACGATGCTGGCGCTGCTGGCAGGTGCGATCGCAGTAGGATTCGTGCTGCGACGGTTCTCGCGCCCTCAGCTGTCCTGAGCCAACAGTGCAAGCCGCAGGCCCTCGTCCAGGGTGACCTGCGGCTGCCACCCGGTTGCGATCGCCTTGGAGACGTTGAGCTCGAGCGAGCCGATCAGGCTGTCATGCGTTTCTTGCCGGCCCATCACGATGAGAAGCTTGCTGAGCAGGTCCGGCGGCATGCCGAACAGCCGGGGGTTCTTGCCGGACGCGATGGCCACGCGCTTGATGAAGTCAGGAGTCGAGACCTGTTCCCTGTCAGCCACCAGGAAGATCTCGAAATTGCTCGCGGGATCTGGCTGAGAGAGCCGTCGCAGGATGAACGACGACAGGTTCTGCACGGCAAGGAAGGCGCGGTGATTGCGGATCGCGGCAAACGGAAGCGGCAGCCCGAGGTTCACTGCGCGCGTCAGCAGCGCGAAATTGCCTTTGGCGCCCGCACCATAGACCAGCGGCGGCCTGATCACCGAGATCTTCATGGCGCTGTCGCGCGCCAGCGTCTTCAAGCCCGCTTCGGCCGCGGCCTTGGACATGCCGTAGAGACCGCGCGGCGTCAGGACATCGTCCTCGCTGAACGGCGCGCGACCGTCATTGCTGCGACCATGCACGAGAACGGTGCTGATGAAGATGAACTGGCGCACGCCGGCCGTCGCCGCGCTGCGCGCCAGGTGCAGCGTGCCGGCAATGTTGACGTTGCGATAGAGCTGGACCGCATGCTCTTCGTGCTTGTGATGCACCCGCGCGGCGAGATGAACGACGGCGTCGACGCCTTCGATCGCCGCCTGCCAGTCGGTTTCGGGCCCAATCGTTTCGATCACGACCTCGTCGTCCATGCCTTTCGATCTGCGCACCGCGCGGCGGACCGACCACCCCTCGTGCGCCAGTGCGGGCACGACATGACGGCCGACGAAACCGCTCGCACCCGTCACCAGCACGACTGGCTTGTGTCCGTTCATCTCTGCTCCTCCAGTTCGGGGTTGCGCAACAATTCGTCGATCAGGGCGGCATAGGCGTTCATCGCGGTGACGCGATCGAACTTCGCCGCCGCCTTGACCGCGCGCTCCGCAATGGTGACACCGTCGGAGCAAGAGGCCGCGCGGATCGCCTCGGCCAGTTGATCGGCACGGCCGGGCGTCACGACCCAGCCCAGCCCGCTCTCCACCACCGTCAACGCGGCCTCGGCCTCCGGTTCGGAGACCAGCACCACGGGACGGCCGACGGCCAGCAGATTGTAGAACCGGCTCGGCACCGACACCCCCGCAACGTCCTTCCGGTACGGAATGATCCACAGATTGGCCGCCGCCAGGAAGGCCTCGAGCTCGGCATCCTCAACCCGCCCCACGAAGGAGACATTGGGCAAGGTCGCTTCGGCCTGCAACTGCTTCAACCGCTCGAAGCCGATGCCCCAGCCGGAGAGCAGGAAGTGGATGTCCGGCTCGGCCCTCAAAAGGCGCGCCGCCTCGAACACGATCTCCGGATCATGGGTGAAGCCGAGATTGCCCGACAGGCCGACAACGAAACGCGCCGAGAGCGCTTTGCGGAATGGATTATCCGCCGTCACCGGCCGGGGGGCGGCCACGAGCGTCGCCCAGTTCGGGATGAAGCGGATCTTGTTCCGCGTCATGCCGGAATAGCTCAGCAGCGGCCGTTCCGCATCGCGGCCGATGGTGATGACGGCATTGAGCGCACGGAACATCAGGCTGTTGGCGGCACGCATCGTCATGGCCACGATCGAACCGGGCTTCAGCAGGCCCGCCATCACTAGCACGTCGGGGAAGAGGTCGTGCATGATCAGCGCCGAGCGCGCGCGCTTCAGCCTTGCCGCCGCCGCGACGGCGTAAGGCAGCATGAACGGTGCGGTGACGGTGAGCACGACGTCACCTCGTCTCAGCTCCCGTGTCAACGCCAGGAACGTGCGCGCCGCGAACAGCAGTTCGGAGGCGCCGCGCCGCACCAGCGCCGCCTTGCCCGCCATCCGGTTCTTGACGGCGACGACCCGCGGCTTGCCCGGGCCGGTCTGCGAGGCCGGCAACGCGCCCGGTGAGCCCGACAGCACCACGACCTCGTGATCGCCGGCGATGCGGCAGGCGATCTCGGCCATGATCGCCGCGGTCGTGCTCGGATCAGGCGGGTAATGCTGGCTCGCCACGATGATCTTGCCTCGAGGCTGCATGATCAGGCCGCGGTCGACCCGAATTCCGGAATCGCGTCCTTCAGGATGGTCCTGATGGTGGCCCGATCGTCGCGCGCGATCGCCTGCTCCAGCGCCGCAATCCATTTGCGCAGCGTCTGCATCGGCGGCTCGTTCGGCTGCGCGGCCATGACGCCGGCGACGCCGATCTCGCGCGTCGGCTCCTCGGAGGCGAACAGGATTTCGTGCAGCCGTTCGCCGGGCCGCATGCCCGTGAACACGATTTCGATATCGTAGCCGGGTTGCAAGCCCGAGAGACGGATCATGCGCTCGGCGAGATCGACGATCTTCACCGGCTGGCCCATGTTGAGCACGTAGACCGACACGTCC
>NZ_JADPIX010000002.1:0-14447 GCF_023073155.1 Bradyrhizobium sp. 45
AACCAATCACCCATGTCGGTCAAAGCCGCTGCTCACCATCGCGCGAAACAGCTGCTCACGATCGCCTGAAATCGCCGCTCACCATCAGCGAAATGCGCATGTTTGGACAGCGCCCCGCGGGATTTAAGTGGATTCCTGCCGGGTTATGCTGAACGCGGGGCCTTACGATTTTGTCGTTGCGTCGGGAGGGCGTAGCCCGACCAGAGCGACGACAAAATCGTCGGCGACGGTCATGCGACCATCACCATAGCTTGCGTGCCGAAGTAAGCCTCGTCGGGCGTGCGCCCGTCAAGGCTCGAGTGAGGGCCTCCCTGATTGTAGAAGGCCAGATACTTGGCAATTGACGCTCGCGCCTCGGACACGCTGTCGTAGGCGCGGAGATAAACTTCTTCGTATTTGACCGTGCGCCAGAGCCGCTCGACAAACACGTTGTCGCGCCAGGCGCCCTTGCCGTCCATGCTGATGGCGATCTTCGCGTCCAGCAGCACATCGGTGAACTCGAGGCGGGTGAACCTGGCTGCCCTGGTCCGTGTTGAAAATCTCGGGCCTGCCGTGCTTCGCCAACGCCTCCTGGACCGCTTCGACGCAGCAGGCCGCCTCCATTGTGATCGAGACGCGATGGGCCAGGACCCGTCGGCTGAACACATCGATGACCGCCGCGAGATAGACGAAGCCACGCCGCATCGGAATGTAGGTGATGTCCATTGCCCACGCCTGGTCGGGCCCCTCGATCTTCAATCCGCGCAACAGGTACGGGTAGATCTTGTGACCCGGTGCCGGCTTGCTCGTGTTCGGGCGACGATAGACCGCCTCGATCCCCATGCGCTTCATCAGCGTCGCGATGTGGCGGCGACCGGCGTATACGCCCTCCCGCCGCAGCAACGATCGCAGCATACGCGCTCCCGCGAAGGGATAATCGAGATGCAGCTCATCGAGCCGACGCATCAAGGCAAGGTCCTCGGCCGAAACTGGCCGAGGTTCATAGTAGACCGTGCTGCGAGCCAGCTTCAGGACCTTCGCCTGGCGCACGATAGAAAGATCATGACCGCGGTCGATCATCGCTTTGCGCTCAGCAGGCCCGCCTTGGTGAGCGCGCCGGACAAAAAATCGTTTTCCAACGCCAGCTCGCTGATCTTGGCATGTAACGCCTTCAAATCGACCGGCGTCTCGGCCGATGCCTTGTCATGCCCAAACACGCAGGCGGCGCCTTCCAGGAGCTGGTTTTTCCAGATCGTGATCTGGTTCGGATGAACATCAACCAGTTGCGCCAGCTCCGCCAGCGTCTTGTCGCCCTTGACCGCAGCCAAAGCAACCTTCGCCTTGAATGCCGGAGAATGCGTCCGGCGGCTCTTCTTCGTCATCTTCGCTCCTGATTCGCGGCAAGAATCCTCGCCGCTGTCAGGCAGAAAATCCACTCAAACTACTGTCCGAATTTGCGGAGCCAGCTCTCTTGCCGTGGGGCCGTCCGCGTAGCGCGGGGGGAAAGTGAACTGGATCCCATTGTCGGTGAGAACCGTGTGGATCTTGTAGGGGACAGCCGCGATCAGAGCTTCGAGGAAGGTCGAGGCCGAGGTCCTTCCCGTCTTCCTGACCAGTTGCACGAAGGCGACTTTGCTGGTGCGATCGATAGCGACATAGAGGTAGAGCTTGCCTTCAGCGGTCTGGAGCTCAGCAATGTCGATGCGGAAATAGCCGATCGGATAAGCCTCTAATTTTTTCTTCGGAGGCTTGCTGCCTCCGACCTCCGGCAATCGGCTGATCCCGTGGCGCTGGAGACAGCGATGCAGGGATGATCGCGTCAGATGCGGGATGGTCGGCTGGAGCGCATAGAGGCAATCGTCGAGCGGCAATAGCGTATGCCGCCGGAAAGCGACGATGATCGCCTCCTCCTCGATGGAAAGCACGGTCGATTTGGCTTCTTTGGGGCCTGTCGGGAGATCGGCGACGGTCTCGCGCTCCCTCCACTTCGCGACAGTCTTCTGGTTGATCCCGTAGCGCTTGGCGAGCACTCTCAGGCTCTCTTGACTATTTTGTATTGCTCGACGGACCGCCTCCGTCGTCGTGGCGCAGCCGTGTAAAACTTGTCCCATAGCGCATCCTTCGAATCGTGCGATAAGAATGCACCATCAAAACTTGGGACTAAACTCCTAGGCCAGACGTGTTGCACCCCACAGTATTCCTCTGACGGGGCTCTCGAAGGTCGACCGCTGCTCTCATCGGCCGTGATTGGCTCAATGGCTACCCAGATCCATCACAGCTGGTGCGGAGCGTGCGGCTGCACCTGTTGCGTAGCATGGTTCCGATATTCCGATCCTGCCTTATTGAGGACGATCTGATGGCGTTAACGCCGGATGCTGATGGCCTATTCCAGTTCAGCATTTGAGTTCAAGTCCTCGTGCGGGTTTTCCGGGTAAAAGAGAGCACATGCCTATGAGGGACACGATGAAGCACATCAAACGGTCGTTGCGCGTGCTCGGTGGACTTGCTGTCGTCGTCGGCGTCTCTTCCGTGCTCGGATCGAACTATGTGCGATCGGAAGCCCTCAATGGCTTTGGCTCTGCAGCGACGGGCGGCCTTGGAGGCGAGGTAGTTCAGGTCAGATCAACCAAAGCTCTGAAGTATGAGTTGTGTCGTTCGTACAGCTTCGGGCGCTGCAATGACAATAGTCCGCGCGAGATTCAGGTAGCCGGAACCATAGACTTTACCGGTACGGAAGGGCAAGGCGAGGGGCAGGGTTGCCAATACGGCCGTGCTTGTTCGGCACCGTATAAAAGTGAGTCCCTTCTCCTTATAGATGGCAACGATGCGCATTGCGACGGCAAGGAGAAGACATTGGTCGGCTTCGACAGGGCCGGCAAGCACCCGCTGGAGATTGGCTCAAACAAGACGGTGATCGGCGTTGGCCCGAGCGCGACAATCAAAGGGAAGGGGCTGCGCCTAAATGGGGTCAGCAACGTCGTTATTCGCAACCTGACCATCAGTGATATCAATCAAGGCATGATATTTGCCGGCGATGCTATTGCAATTGCACGAGCCGACCTGGTTTGGATCGATCACAACCGGTTTCATAATATCGGGCGGCAGATGATTGCCGGCGGCCTTGGCCCTACGACGAATATTAGGATTTCCTGGAACGACTTCGATGGCAGCGATACCTATTCCTCCTATTGTAACGGGGAGCACTATTGGAATCTCCTTTTTCTTGGTGTCCCGCAGACGATCACCATAGCAAATAACTATTTCCATGAGATCTCAGGGCGGGCGCCGCACATTGACGGTGCCCAGGCTATTATTCATCTCCTCAACAATTACTTCCGCAACACGAATGCGCAACAGAGCGGCGGATTCTTCCATGCAGTGGATGCTGGACCATCTGTGCAAGTGCTGATCGAGGGCAACTACTTTGACAACATTGAAACACCTGTAAAGACTGGTAGTGGACATATCTTTGGCTTGTTGGGCAAATCCAGCCGGACCGTGCAGAACGTCTGCCTTACCGTGCTCGGACGTCGGTGCATCGAGAACATCGCGAGCCCAGTGCCGCGGATCAATGGCTTTCGCCTGGATGAAGCCGTAGTTCAATCGTTTGGAGCTCTTCCAAGGTCATCTATTCCTCTTCCATTTCCAGCCGATGCTGTTTCGGCGGTGATCACGGCCAGGGCAGGTCCCGGACACCTTGAGAGCCGGTGATGGTCCGTTCGCAGAGGCGGCTCGAGACTGGCCGATTGCCGCAAACTGTTAGGCGGAGGGCGCATACTGGACGAGAACAGCGCGCACAGCTGGCTGCCCGACGTTGCACCAGGACCGTATGGCCTTTCTCTTCGGGCGCCGAGCGGTACATTTCCTATCGACTATGCGCCCCATGCCTTTCGCCCCCACCCGGGTGGGTTGGAAAGAGGGTGGGAGGTGGCATCGAGTTCCTGGCGAACTGTTCGACTCAAACCCGGTCCCGTACCTGACGGACGTTCACAGCTCCGTTTTCCAACTGGCATGGTGCTTGCTCGAGAGTACCCGTAGCGCGAGGCTCGCCTCCGAAAGCTAGTCACACGCGCCCTAGTCCGCTTGAAGATTCCGCAAAGCTTGGAAATATTCGCAATGAAACAAACGGCTTCGACCGAGAGGGTCATTCCACTGACCGACGTCGTCAAGCGCGCAGCGCGCATCGGTGTTGAAATCGGAAATATTAAGCTCTCGGGTGATTTACCGAGCCAAACCATCGCTGAGATCACCGGCTTGCTGCTCGAACACAAGGTGATCTTCTTCCGCGATCAGGGGCATCTTGATGACGCGGAGCAGGAGCGATTTGCTGCTAGATTGGGAAGGCTGGTGCCGCATCCGACACTCGGTACGGTCAATGGAACGGCCTCGATGATCGAGCTTGATTCCGCGCGCGGAGGTAGCCGGGCCGATGTATGGCACGCCGATGGAACCTTTCTCGCGGCGTATCCTAGACTTGCGGTGCTGCGAGCCATTGTGGTCCCATCGTCCGGTGGCGATACGATTTGGTCGAACGCTGTGGCCGCCTATCTGGATCTGCCGCGGCCGCTCCAACGGCTTGCCGACGAACTCTGGACCGTTCACAGCAACGCCTTCGACTACGCTGGGACCTGCCGTGTTCGCGAAATCGACCAGAAGCATTTTGATGAGGTCTTTACCAAAACGATCTATGAGACGGAGCACCCGGTGGTCCGTGTACATCCCGAGACCAGCGAGCGCGCCCTGGTGCTCGGCGATCTGGTGCAAAGGTTTATTGGTATCCCAAAACGCGACGGTCAGAAGCTGTTTGATCTATTCCAGTCTCATATCACGGCACCCGAAAACACCGTACGTTGGAGCTGGAAAGAAGGCGATGTCGCGATCTGGGATAACCGCGCAACGCAGCATTATGCGGTCAACGATTACGGTGACCAGCATCGCGTCGTTCATCGTGCCACAATCGATGGTGACGCGCCCGTCAGCGTCGACGGTCGAAGCAGTGTAACGCGCCTCAAGACGACGAAGCACCCGTCCACGAAGGTTGCCTAGCAAGGCTCGGCAAAATTCACGATCATGCACTGCTCTTATCGCATGTTCGCGCGAATAGATGTTTGAGAAGAGAAGTGTACCCAGCAGAACGCCACGCGCAATTGGATGGGAGGGCTAACGCGCCGCAGACTCGGGAGGCGACCTCCTTGCTGGAGTAAGATGCTAAAGCTCGTCTCGACCGACGAAAATGAGTCAGCATTCGAGTGGCGCAAGTCATCCGGCCGCGTCCGGTCGATTTGCCGCCGAAGGGGGGGCACGTGTCCGCCGACCTCGCGCATTGCCTTTCGGCCAGCGCCACGACCGTCGGACAGATACAGCGATTACCGTAGTTGGGTAGCTTTGGCATCTGTGTCGCGGTTCCGCTTACCACACCTCTTCGGCGTGAACTAAGCTCCGAGGGCACGATTTCGGCCTGTCATGGCAGAGTACGAGCTCGGGCGCGATTCTGACGAGCTGCACCAGCAATCATCCGAAGCAATGTCGCTGCCGCAAGCTCAGCACTCGATTGAACAAATGGGCATGGGAGATCATTCCGCGGCCGGAGGAGCTCTTGCGCAAGTACGACGTCGGCCTATCGCTCGTAGACCGAAGCAGCAAAGGCTCTAACCTACCATTCCCAACAGCATGCTACGTTGGATATCACGGCTCAATTTACGCGGTACCCGGCTTCGCGTCAGGCGCACAGCGGATACCAAAATCGCCGTGATGGGTGGCCCACACCGTTGAAAAGGGCGAGTGGGATATCGACTACATGACGCTACGCGCAGTCCTGAGAGCCTAGAAGAATACCGACGTAGATACCAATATATTCAGGGCGTGTCCTGTTTGCGGCGTGTAGGTAATGCTTGTCGGGTGATTGATGTACGTCAGTCCTACGGTTGTATATATCCCGGGCGCGAGATGCGCCGTATACAGTCCCGAAATTGCTGTGCTGTCCCGGTGCGCCAGCTGCTCTTTCGCCAATGCAGCGTCCACCGCGAATTGGCTCCAGATGGTGTTGTTGACAACAAGACTCATCTGATCAGTGGGCCGGCTGTCAAACAGGCCCTTCGCATACAGGCGAAGCTCGTAGTACTGGCTAGCCCTATTTAGGTCAGGCGGAGCGTACATTACAGAGAACCCGCCATAGATTCCGCGAGATGCCGAGCCATGGACGGCAGACTGCCAGAATTGCCTATCCGCAGCTACATAGTAGACGCTGTTCGCCTTGGCTGTCGGTTGCGTCGGATGCTGTAGGTCCGTGTAGCTGCTGTTGTTAAAGCCCGCGCCAGCCCGCAGCCAAGTCTCGGGTACCCCGGGAGTAGGCTTGTTCTTATAGCAAACTTCATCAAGTAAAAGAATGCCCGCCTCGCGCGTGCTCCAGTTCAAGCCAGTGGGATTTTCGCTTACATGCGTATATTGACCGGCTGGACTAAGCGAGCGCTGGATTGAGAGCTTGTTATATAAGCGATCGTCAAAATTGTACTTCAGATTAAGAGCCGGCGTTGGCGCCCAACTGTTGCTCATGCCTGCTTGGAATAGCATCTTCGACGAGGGTCCAAAAACTTTTTCTCCGGCACCCGCAAACTCATGTTGGTTCCTGAGGTAACCCACTTTGAGTTCGATCTTCCTTTCGAACAATGTTTGATAGTAGGAAACTGCATTGATTCCCAGTCGGTCTGGTCCGGCGCTCTTCCATGTCCAATATTGATGCTCGGCTCCCACGACGATCTGACCGTCGGGAATTCCAAACCGAGCGAGGTCATAGGTCACGATCATAGAGTTGACCGTACTAAATGTCGGATTCTGCCCGACATATTGTTGATTGGCGATGGTGCTTCTGGCCGCATTACCGAGTTGATTGTTGATAAACGTGTTTAGGGTCCAGCCAGCGAATCCAATCCCGAGATCCGAAAGCTCGGATCTGACAGAAGCTGTATCCTGATCTATGGTGTCCGCAGGACCAGGACCAGTGAACGCCGCACCTTTTTCGCGGAGCTTCTCGAATTTTGCGAATGGGTCAATCTGCTTTTGACTTCTGCTCTTGGCGGTGACCTCCGCACTGTCGCGCGTTGTGGTAGACCTAGTTGCTTTTGGCAGCAAGTTCCCAGAAAGGCGCGCTGCTCCTTTGGGCCTGCCGCTTCGGAAGGTTACAGCCAGATTCGAGATTGTTTGGAGTCTTGCCTCGGCGAGCTCATCGGGGCTGTGACTTCTAGGGCCAGAGATATCACGAGGTTCTGCCTCCGCCGAACTGCAGGCGAGACTAGCTATCAGGGAAAGGAGAATACGCCCTCTTGGCTTCGCACTTGGTCGAGAGATGAAAGCAACTGCGCCAGCCGAGTATGCCCGCATGGATACTGGCGCTATACCGCAACAATACATCGTGATTTCCACGTCCGTCGATTTGAATAAGGTGCACGTCCACCTGACGGCATAGGCCGGTTCGCGATCCTAGCGCTCAGCGCGATGTAGGTGACGCTTGAGGCCAGGCGGCATCTCTGTGCCGACGAGACCCGCCCAGCCTTCCGTGCTATCACCACTGCTGGCGCAGCTTGGCCAACGTGGTGGTACCCAGCGCGGCGCAACCCAGCCGCTCGATCGCTAAGCGAGTGCAAGCATTTGCTGCACCGTGTCGAGACGGAGAGTGGCCTGCTCGATGTGACGTTCGCTGGCAAGAGATTGGCGGCCAGCGCACGGAGCCCAGGTATTCTCGCGACAAATCCGTTGCCACGAGGATGTTCTTCAACAGAGAGCCGCGCCAGTAGCTGAGCTCGCATAAGAACACGCCGGACCCTAGAAACGCCTGCAGCTCGGTCCATGGGATGAAGCACAGGCGGGCAGAAGGGGCTAACATCTTTTGACGCCCGTAAGCTCGCTGAGGCCGGCACGAGGCCTTGATTGGCTCTCATGGGAAGATGGAGAGCGCGATTGGAGGCGTTTTGATAGCTGCGGGACCAGACAGAACATCCATCAGCTCGATTGGATTTACCGGATCTATATCGCATCGCGACTTCGTCCTTGATGTGGCCCGAGCGAGTTTCACCGGCACTGACTGGCATGTGTCCGTCATCTCCATCAATTGCTAGGTTTGGTAGGTTGACCGGGCGCGGGACGTCGGCCTCGCTGTGCGAATCGTAGGTATCGTGCCGCTCGGCGCGAGACCGTCCCGGCGTCAGGGACGAACTCCGGTATGGCAGCATAGAGTGGTGCCATTCGGGAAGGTCGCTTCGATTCCGGTTGCGCGAGGCTCTTACGGGAAACTTGTTTCGATCCCGCGGGATCCGGTTCTAACTGTGGTGCTCGATTATCGCTGGCGCCGTGTCGCGCTCGGCGCTGGTCCTTTTGTGCTCTTTGGTCTAGCTCATCGCGTCGACCAGCTGCTGCTCTGGATTGCACGCAGCGGACCGTAGCGATCCCGGTCGAGCGGCGAACATGCACATCAATAGAATCCGTCGTGCATCACCACGAAGCGCTCCTCTTTGCTGGGAGTTCCAGCGTAGATCGCAGGCTGATTGCGGTATCCCGCGCTGCCAGCGCTTGAGGAGGTCGAAATATCCTCGTACATCCGGACGAGCTTGATCAGGTTTTCGATACCGAAGTCGCTGAACGCCTAGATCTCATCTTCTCCGGCGCGCTAGACCCAGATGAAGCCGTCCTCGATCGCCATTTTGTTGGCGGCCTCCCGCAGCCAGTCGTCGTCCTGGTCGAGGTCCGCGGCCACACGGGCAATGGTGGTGATGTGATGAACTTTGTCGGTCACGCCGCTTGAGCGGACTGCGTTGCAGTCGGGGGCGTCCAATTCCCGGCAGCAACTCGCCTAGCCGTCTTCGCGGTAGGGCCGGGTCGGCTCTCGTCGCGCAGCTGCGCACGGCGTCGTTTACGAATTTGGCGCTGTACGTGAGTGCACCAGGTGAGCGAAAATCGTTACCCGGGCTTCTGGGCGCATAACCGAAGGTGATGCATTCATACGATCAGCGCTCCTTGGCTGGTCTTAGCAGAGCGGCGCGCCAAGATAAGCATCGAATGCGGCGGCCACAGCGCGAGTTAGAAAACGATGCTCCTGCCTCACGCGGATGAATCCCTTTGCCACCTCCACGATCCCATCCTCGGCGAGCATTGCCAAGCGTTCGGGTGAACCGAGGAAAGGGACCGGGGCAAATCCATGAGTAATGCAAATTGCCGGCACGTCGACTTCGAAATCGCACATCAGCCGCTCGATGATTGCGGCCCGGACGCGGTCTTCGAGGCTGAGACAGTAGCCCTTTGCCGTCGCCAGACGGCGGGCATTGATTTGGTCGCTGTAAGAACCCGCTTCAACTTCGTTCTGGACGTAACCGTCGCCAAGGCGGCCGATGGCCGACGGGCCAAAGCCGATGACTTTATGGCAGGTGTCGGCCGAGTAACCCAGTGAGTTCCGCCGCAGGCGACCGGCTTTCTGCGCCAGCGTGAGCTCATCGTCCGGCAAGGCGAAATGGTCGAGTCCGATTTGGCGGTAGCCCGCAGCAATCAGTGTATTGGCCATCGCCGCGGCCTGTTCTGCACGGGCAGGGCTGTCTGGCAGCGTTGCCTCGTCGATCAGGCGCTGATTCTTCTTAAAGGAAGGAACGTGCGCGTAGCCAAATACCGCAAGCCGGTCTGGTCGCATGGCCACCGCCGTAGTCGCGGTCTGAACGCAGGACTGCACCGTCTGATTTGGCAGACCGTAGATGAGGTCGAAGTTGATGCGGATTACTCCATGCTGCCGCAGCATTTCGACAGCGCGCTCTGTTTGTGCCTCACTCTGAACGCGGTTAATGGCCTTTTGAACAATTGGATCGAAGCTCTGGACGCCCAGGCTCGCGCGGTTCACGCCGGCAGCCGCTAACGCTTCGGATGTGGCGAGCGTGAACGTGCGCGGGTCGATCTCAACAGCGATGGCGGCCGTTTTCGAAACCGCAAAGCGGCGGCGCAGAAGTTCCATCAGCGCCCCGAACTGCGCGGGCTCGATGAGGGTCGGCGTTCCACCGCCGAAGTGCACGTCGCTCACAGGCAGCCGTTGCGGCACCTGCGCCCCGACCAACTCGATCTCCTTACGAAGAACCGCCAAATATTCTAGGATGGGTGAATCCCGGCGAGTGATGCTTCGAGCGAAGCCGCAATACCAGCAAATCGATCGACAGAACGGAACGTGGAAATAGAGCGACACGGACTCATTAACCGGCAGGCGCTGCAGCCATTTCTCACAGGCTTCGGCGCCGACCACCGTGGAGAACTGGGCTACAGTTGGATAAATGGTGTACCAAGGAAGGCGAGCATCGCAATACTTTTCCAGGACCGAGGTCTGCAACGATTGTTATCCTATGTTTACGAAGTTTGTGGTCGCAAGCGAAGTCTTTTGCATTCCTTTTTGCCGATAGTATCCGGAATGTCGCTAGACAATTGGAAGCTTGCGTGACGGCCGATCTGCTGACGAAACGCGGTGTGGGATAGCAAGCCGTTCCTCTCGAAGACAGAGAACAACTGCTGCAGGCGAGATACTCGAATCAACACGGCCACGGCGGGGCCCCAGATTCAACTCCGCTTCGCTAATCTCCGACGTTCGCCAACGAGACATCCGCCGGGGCCGTTGACGCTGCTAGAGCTGGAACTGCTCCACGACCTGAGTCGTGAGAGGTTCATCGATCAAATTTGATACGTCGCCTCGCAATCTTCAGCAACTGACCAGGTTTGGTAGTTTACTTCTGCCTGGCGTATTCCCCATCCACCCAGGGATCCTGCGCCGGCTCGGGGACATCCCGGTACGTAGTCGAACTTCACCAATGCGCGGATCGTCGGTGTCGCGCGGCGCCACGGCTGTTGGCGTGAGTGTGTTCTCGAGTTGGTATGGAAAAAGTAATGACCGGGTAGGCGAGCGAGACGTGATCGATGCAATTGAACAGCCGTTTCAGACTTGCCACCGGTTTTGCACAGATCGTCAAGGCATCTATGGTGGGTGGTGGTCGCCTTCGTGTGTCTGGGCACTGCAGGGGTTTATTTTTTTTGACCGACGTCAGACAATATATCGAGAGCTCGGCGGTCCGTGAAGTTGCTCCAAGGCTGAGCTTGTCACCGACGCCGGGGCGGTACCTGTCGGAGGTTCCATCCGGACAGGCTCACGGTCAAGCGGCTTCACCCGAGCTCGTGTACATCGTCGGGCACGGCGTGTGCAGAAACTTCCAAACACCGGGGCAAACCAGGACGTCGGCGCTTCCCCGAAGACGCATAGCCGAAACTGAGGCTCAAGAACCAGAACGCATTCTTCAAATTCAGTGCATCCAGCCTCTTGAGATTGGATGAATCGACCTACGATCGAGCCTCCGCCGCGAACATTCTACTCGACGCCACTGTTCGTCCCATAGCCACAAAGCGCGTAAACCAACAAGCAAATCGTCCGAATGGACCAAGTACGGCGCATAGCCCGGGAGATCGCGGTGCGCCTGATAGTTCTACGCGGGATTCCTGACTGCCTCAGCTAGCATCGCGTAAAGCTGCCGCTTGCTCATTTCCTGAGGCTGGCTATCTAGCGCCTTTTGCGACAGCTTCTTTCCGACGCAATCGCGACCAGCCGCCATCGCCGTCGGCCCTCGCTTCGGGGCGGGTCTAATCTTGGGTTTTGCTGTTGGTGGCTTGTGACCTCGAGTGAGGCCCAACCGAGCTAGCCTGCCGCAAACTGCGTTGCGACTGCACTCGAGATGACGCGCGATCTGCGCGGCACTCTGTCCCGCGGCCCAAAGCTTTTCCAGCTGTGCCAATTCTCTTCTATTCCAGCGCATGGACGATACTTTAGTGCCAGTTGTGACGTCAGGTTGGTTTACTCTTCGTCCGGCTCGCGCACGATCGCCGGTTTGGTCTCCTGTTCATTCATTCTACGAAAGCCCGCATCGCGAGTAAGGAAAAACGAGTGTCCTTGGCACACCGCGCTCTCTTGTTAGTCCCTACCGTGATTAGGGTCCCACCTGCTCGCGCAATATAAGTAGTCGAGTGGCAACCGAGCGTGCCGCTGGGTGCCATCGCGGCGAGTGCTTGCGTCCTGATGTTGACTACCACAAAAGCGAGTTCGCGCGCCTCCCCAATCTTGATAGGGGAGCTTCGCTTGCCTTTCCACTATTCTTCATCGACGGGGGCCGAACCAAGTTCCCAAGTAACTTCGGCCGTAAGATAATTTCAGAGAGCTCTCGCGAAGCCGAGCCATGGACATGCGTCACACATTGTTACTGTACGGCCCAGCTCGTTGTGTTTCGACGAGCTTCCATGCGAGTGCAAAATAGCGCATGAGCCGATCTTTCAAAATTTCACGCCAATGTCCGCGAGACAATCATGACAGCCTCATCGGCAGAGAACGCTTGCGAGGAGGCTGACATCTCGCTGAGCCACCTTGATGTAAGCGAGCCCAAGTGAGCTGCTGCCGGTTTGATGGACACCAAGATTGGGTGTTTTATCGAGCCAGAGGTGGGTCATGCAGAGACGGAAGTTCAGTCGAGAGTTCAAGATCGAGGCGGTCAAGCTCGTCAGGGAGCGCGGGGTATCTGTGGCGCAAGCTGGCCGAGACCTGGGCGTTCATGAGAACGTGCTGCTCAAATGGGTGAAGGAGTTCGGCTTCGACGCTGCGCAGTCGTTCCCCGGCCACGGGCAAATGAAGCCTGAGCAATTGGAGATCGAGCGGCTGCGGCGCGAGGTCAACAAGCTGAAGGCGGAGCGGGATATCCTAAAAAACTGTCCAGGGCCGTTGCGCGCCTGTGCGGGGTAGAAACAGCACTGTGTTATCCTCTGCGGCTGGGAGGGTAGCGGCCGTCAGCTTATTGGAGGCACTGTCCCCGTTAAAAAACGTGGTCCATGGGTGCATGCGGACTTGAGAGTGGTGACGCCGCTTCGGCTGCGATCCCGAATAGGAAGATGACGATTGGCATAACCCAGACCCTTCCGCTCATGAGTGAATGGAGGATTTGCGATGCCCCAGAGGACGACCGGTGACCGGCCGGAATTGAAGCCAGTCAACGTCAGCGCGGCCGCCATCGACATCGGATCAAAGATGCACATGGCTGCGGTGAACCCGGACTGCACTGACATTCCCGTGCGCGCGTTCGGCACATTTACACAAGATCTCCATGATCTGGCGGATTGGTTTAGCGCATGCGGCGTGACCAGTGTCGCGATGGAATCCACCGGGGTCTATTGGATCCCAGCCTATGAAATCCTGGAGCAGCGTGGATTTGAGGTTATTCTGGTCAACGCCCGGTACGCTAAGAACGTGCCCGGACGCAAGACCGACGTCAGCGATGCCGCGTGGTTACGCCAGCTTCATTCCTATGGACTGCTACGAGGCAGCTTCCGACCCGATGCCGAGATCGCAACACTGCGGGCCTATTTGCGGCAGCGCGAGCGGCTTGTGGAATATGCCGCCGCCCATATCCAGCATATGCAAAAGGCCTTGATGGAGATGAACCTGCAGCTCCATCATGTCGTCTCGGACATCACGGGCGCCACTGGCATGCGGATTATCCGGGCCATTGTTGCAGGCGAGCGCAATCCTGATGTTTTGGCAACCTATCGGGACGTGCGATGCCATTCATCCAACGAGACCATTCGCGCGGCACTGGTAGGCAACGACCGGCACGAACATGTCTTCGCCCTGAGTCAATCGCTGGAACTCTACGACGTCTACCAGGCGAAGATGCTGGACTGTGACCGCAAGCTCGAAGTCCTGATCGCCGCGCTAGGAAATAAAGGGGCAAAGCCGGTCGGGAAGCTATCCAAGCCGCGCATCAAGACCAAACAGATCAACACGCCCACCTTTGACGTCAGGACCGCGCTGTACGGCGTGCTCGGCGTCGATCTGACTGAGATCCATGGACTGGGTCCGTCGCTCGCATTGAAGCTTATCGGCGAGTGCGGCACGGATTTGAGGGCATGGCCGAGCGCTAAGCACTTCACGTCCTGGCTCTGCCTTGCAGCGGGCAACAAAATCTCCGGCGGCAAAGTGCTTTCTTCGCGCACCCGGAGATCTTCCAGCCGGGCTGCCGCACTGTTGCGGTTGGCGGCCACCACGGTGGGGCGAAGCGATACGGCGCTCGGAGCATTCTATCGCCGCCTGTCCTTACGTGCGGGTAAGTCAAAGGCGGTGACAGCGACCGCCCGCAAGATTGCGGTTCTATTTTACAACACCCTCCGGCACGGCATGAGCTACAGGGATCCAGGTGCCGACCAATATGAGCAACAATATCGCAGCCGCGTTCTCGCCAACCTTCAGCGCCGGGCCAAATCTCTGGGCTTCGTGTTGCAGGCCATTCCGACGGACGCCAATCCGGCTGTTTCTTAGGAAGGCCGCTGCCTACTTCGCGAAGGAAGCGACATGAAGTTCGGCTTCATCGCGAAGCACCGGGGCATCTGGCCGGTGGCATGGCTATGCGAAGCGATGGGCGTGTCGC
>NZ_JADPIX010000145.1:0-13898 GCF_023073155.1 Bradyrhizobium sp. 45
CATGGAGTGGCCATTGACGCCGATTTGAACTGTCAAGTCTTGTTCCTTGATTGCGCGAGGAAAGAAGAGGACGCCCGACGTTTTGCAGCAGATCTGATTCGGGCGCGGGAGGAGAAACCCCCGCCGCAGTCGGGCCTTAGCAGTCGGTCGGCGCTCTGTGTCGCCGCTCCCTATTCTGTACTGCGAGTATGGTTGTATTTTGGCCTACTCTCCCCTGAGGGAGTGGACTCCGCGGACGTCCGAGACTGAAGGGAGCGGCGCGCGCCAAGCCGGGCCTTCCGTTTATTGGCGCCAGGATTGGGAGCCTCGGCCATGAGGTAGCTCGGTTGTCTCAATCCCTTGTGATCGCCCCAGTTGAGCTTCTGATCGCTCCCCTCGCCGCATGAGTGGGGGCAGTCAATGAATTCACAAGTCCAAGAGAGGATGCCCGTGAAAACGCTTCAGGAATCCACTCTTGGCATCGCCATCGTGGCAAGCACACTTGCGATCGCGGTGCCAGCGTGTGCAAATTCCGTGGCTTCGGAATAACCGTAGCGCCGTTCCGGCTCAAAGCTGTCGAACCAGGGGGAACCTTCATGATTTCCGGCCATCGGAAGGCGGTCGCGCTCTTTTCCTCCTATGCAGCGACCGGGGACGGCACGCGTCCCGTCAGCTTCGCGTGGACCGCTCTGCCCCGTTTGCGGCACCACCTCTCAATGGCGCGCCGCCTCTAAGCGGGATACCCCAAAAGGTCGTCTGGCCAGGTCGCGGATGCGCTTAGCGGCCGGCCGTCGATCTCGCTGCGGCGTGCCTGTCAGTGACTTCTTTCGCGACTGAGCAACGCCGATTTCCGTGCACACCGCTGGGCAACGGCTGGGACGGCCCATCGGCGGCCCGGCACGATCGAGGTCGACGTCAACTACATGTACCGCACGCCGTTCTTCGGGACGTCGCTAATGAATTCCGTTCCTCTGGGCGGCTACACCGCGAAGAAAATCCCAGTCGTGGATCTGCGCGAGATCGCAGCCGGACAAAGCGTCGCGATGGCCGCGCGCTGCGCATTGCGCGATCTCTACGACGCATGGCGCCTGCTGCACGTCCGCGGGCTGGATTGGAAACAGGTCAAGCTCGCTACGCTCGCGATCGGGGCGGCCACACGGGACCTGAACTGGCGGACGGCCTCGCTGGACGGATATAGCTACGACGCCAACGAACTCCGCGGAAAATTGCTAACCGTCGTGAAGAGCGACATGTTCGACAAGGACGGCCGCCCGGAAGCCTGGCGCGAGCTCGTGCTGGCCGAATGGCAAGAACGACTGGCGCCCTTGTTCGAACATGATCGCGGCGAGATGTCGTTCCTTGATGCTCTCTAGGAAGAGGGACGGATCGACGTCAGCAGTCTCCAAGGCGATGCCGCCGTCAAGCACGCGATAGAGAACTTCCCCGCGCTGCAAGGAAGGCTTTGAACATCAGGAATCACAACGCCGGTCTTCCGCGCTTGTGGGCAGGCTCCGACGTTACGCCAGAGGGAGAGTAGAATTTCTCCTTATTTGTCACACCAGGACGAAACGGGAGGGCAGGAGAACGGCGGCGGATGCCCGCTTTCAGCCGTCAGCGGGTTCGTGCACCGTTAAACCGAGACGCCCCGCGTGATCGAGCAGATGCTCGACCGACGAGGCCGCCCATTGCCAGCCGCCGCCCGGCGTCCGCTCCCGCATTGTCTCGAGCTGTGCCGCGATCGCCCGCAGACTGAGGTCCGGATCGGAAATGGCAATGCCGCCGAACGAGTGTCATCAATCGATCCTCCGGCTGTCGTCGCTGCGCGCGCTGGACAAGTTCAGGCTTCGCGAGGGCTTCCCGCACAGCGATGCATGGTCGAGCAGCCAGGCGTTGAGTTCCTCCAGGTTTTTGAAGCGGAGCCTCGGCGTGAAGAAGCGCTCGCGCACAGCCCGACCTGGTTCTCGACCTGGCCCTTCTCCCAGCCCGACGCCGGCGTGCAGGCCACCGGCTCGACAAGATAGAAATCCGGATCAGCGTCAGCCGTTCCGGCGACGGCTTCGTCGCATTGGTCGCCAAAAGCCGCTCAAGCTTATCGCGCCATGCACCCAGCCGAGGCAACGGCTGATGCTTGCGCACGTAGCGGAACTCCGTTTGCCCCGAACGCAGGGACCTTGCGGACCACCTCCCGAGAGACCTTCAATTCCCGGCAGATCTGCTTGATCGATTTGAACCAGCGAAAGCCGGCGCATCTTTGCAATCGGCTTCACAACCAACATCCAAAACAAATGCCTCCGATGAAACCGGAAGCAGTGTCACGCCCTTGCGTTAAGGGGGGCCCGTTTGGATGAAAACGACCCCTCAAGCAGGGTCCTTATTCCATGAAAAATCACACTGCGGTCCTATTGAGCGACGAAACGGCAGGTCATGCCGGATGCCGAGCACCGCGCACAGGGGCTTCAACAATAGGGCCGAGAATTGCCATGTGCCGCTGCGAAAGCGGGAGCGGACGATGCAGGGCTTCCGTTCGCCGGGGAAGCCTGCAGCGCTTCGTCTCGATATTCTCAACCTTCCGTAATCTCTTCGTCCAAGCCAGCTCCCGCTCCTTAGATAAGGTGACAGCGCCTGATCGCAGGCCCAGGCGGCCTGACCTGCGGCCTTCGCCGGCCGGTGTAGGCCGCAGCCCGATTCATTAACGCTTGAGCCAGGTCTCGGATTTTCTTTATCGGTCCGGGAGAACGCCTTCGTCAGCCAATCGTCAGCCAGGCGGTGTATCTAGGCCTGCCGCGCCTCATCAGCCTGAACCCAATGCAAACGCAGGAGCTGCGAATCATCATGTATGGTCGAATTGGTGCCTCGTTCGATGTCCTCTACAGCGGCGAAGCTGACGAAGCGAATCAGTCGGGAGCCACCGGGCAAACGGATGTAGGAAGCCAAAGATTCGCGAACATGTTTGCCCGGATGCATTTGGCCGGAGTGGTTCTACCGACAATTCATCTTCGCGTAGGTGGACGAAGAACGGTCCCGGTGAATGGCAGCGCGCAATCAAACCTCCACTCTGTCTCTGAAAAACTGAGGATAGCGAGTGCGGCGTGATGCGATCGCGTGCCAGTCTCGGCCGATCTTGGGCTGCTGGCGTGTACTTTGGCCAGGAGTAGGCCGCGCCGTCTCGGGTCCGGGCTGACCATGACGGTTGACGAAAACATGCGGCAGGTTCCTCAGACCTCATGCCATGCGCCATCTGGGCGATTGCACTTATGGGCCAAAGCCTTGATGCACCATGGTTGAGCGACATCAGCCCGCAACATCATAAGCAGCGATTCTCCCCTTTTATCAGAGATGGAATATGACGGGCATTGGCCGATCTGGCAGATCGCGCATTGGGGATGCTGGAGCCGGATCGAGCAGTTCACGCTCGCACTCAAGCCTAGCCCCTGGGGAAGGCAGTCAATCGTTCGATTCCGTCGTGGAGCGGATGCGCTCTGGGCCCCAAGATAGAGGGACGCCCTCCGCTAGCATGGCGCGCGGTGCCGACGATGCCCTTGGCGACTGGTCTTCCGGTCCCTCCGTTGGCCCAGATCGAATCCTAGGCGCTGCGGCACGGGCAGCCGCTGCGCCACGTGCAGCCACTGCACGGCGGCGCGGCTTTCCCTCAGTGTCGGAGGGTGGAGACACGACGCCGGTCACCAGCCAGCCGCCAACTTCGGGTGTGGCAGTCTCCATTTCCTCGTCAGAGGAAGAAATCAACGCAACAAGGCGGCACATGGATCGCCTGGTTGAGGAACTTGACGCTTGCCGTAATGCGGCCATGCACGCCCAGAACTCGGAGGAGGCGCAAGAGCTGAGCGATCGGTTCATCAAAGCAGGTTCGGCAGTTCTGGAGTACTACGCGAGGCTGCGCCCGGCCGTGGCGCGGAGCATTCTGTCGGACGCTGAGGTCCGTCGATACCGCTATGCCGTGCTCGATGCGGCCCACCAATGCAACGCACTGGCCTCATCGACTATCGCCGCCTTGCAAGACCGCAGAAAGAATTCGGCAGACCTGTTGCAGCGGATTTTCGAATCCAACGCTACCCCCGACCAGCTGAGCCGAGTGGCTTCCAGTGTGGCGAAGGAGCATGCGGCTTGCGTGGAGTGGTGGGGAAAGAAGCTGTTGCGCTCGGAACGGATGGTGTCCGTCTGCGAGGCCACCGCCAACTTGCCAAGCACGACGGCCGAGATGCGGAAGCCCGAAGAGGCCGCACTACGCCTGAATACCGGCTTGGTACTTCATGCGCGGTACATGCGTCTGCAATCGCGGATTGCGCTCACGCAGCTTATGATCGAGTCTCAGGCGAGCACGTTTGAACCGGCCGTGTGGGACGCCCTCATGGGTGAGAACGGGGGGGTGCATCTGCTCGGGACCTTTGTCCAGGATGTTTATCCGGCATTCCTCTCGACGGAGGAAGCCGTTCTGCACAACGACGGAGCGGCACTCGACGCAGAGCACTGCACCGTTCTGGAAGGAGTCATGGAACGGCTTTCGGAATTTGCGTTGGCGTTGCACGACGACATCCTTGCCAAGCTAAGCGATAACCGAACAGGTGCCAGCCTCCCATTCGAACTGTTGGGCCAGATCGTAGACGACGCACGGATCACTGCGCACGAGGTCATGCACTTCCTGGCACTGCAGCTGAAAACGTCAGCCATCATTGCATCCCCGGCCGACGCTGGCGCTACGGTACCGGCCGACACTGCCGGCAAGGCAGCGGCGGCCAAAGGCAGCGCTGCGCGCAGGGAGGGGAAAGGCAACCGCAAGCCGGCTGCTGATGCCGCGAGTTCGGCCGGGCGGCCCGAGCCGCAAGTCGCCGCGGGCGACAGCGACACCGCGCCAGCGGACAAGGTTCTCGTGCGCTCGGATCTAGGTACGAAGAAGCTGGTGAGTGCCAAGGAGGCGCATGCGAGTGCGTCGTCGGCGGCGGCACACTCGGCGGTCTGGCAGGCCCCGGCATCGACGGAGGCGTTGGCGCCACTGGTCAAGCGGTCGGACGAACTATTGCAGTTCGATCTGGCTGGTCAGCAAAGGACCGTCTCGCAAGCGCGCCAGATGAAGCCCGAGGACGCCGATCACGTAGTGGGCATCGTGGTCGAGCGCCTGCAGACGCAGCCCGCCGAGATGCAGGCCTGTCTGGACCCGCTGGAAGAGCCTGGTCGACGCGGCCTGCTCACGCCTGCGCATGTGCACGAAGTGCACGAGAAAACAGTCCGGCTCAAGATGAAGTTGTCCGAGGCGCAGGGACTGGCGAAGGCGGCGAACCCGGAATCAAGTCTTGCCCCTGGGGAAGGCAGCCAATCGTTCGATTCCGTCGAGCGGATGAACTCTGGGCCTCAAGATAGAAGGACGTCCTTCGCTCGCATTGCGCGCGGTGCCGATGATGCCCTTGGCGACAGATCTTCCGGACCCTCCGTTGGCGCACATCGGATCCTGGGTGCTGCGCCACGTGAAGCCACTGCGCGACGGTGCGGTTTTCCCCCATTGCCGGAGGGTGGAGCGCCAGGTCGAGAAGAAACTTCTTTAGGTTCTGATGGCAAACCCTGGCTCGGCAATAAAGGATCCAGAAGCTGGCAACCAGACACGGTGCCACCCCATAGGCAAACGGAGACCGACCCGGGTGCAGGACCGGGAAGGCGGCGTTTCGTCCATGTAGCCGAACAGAGCTTCAAGCGTGGATACTCGGAACTACTTAATAACGCTTTACATGACATTTCCTTCGCTGGCGACATCACTAAATTCTCATGCGCTGTGGTGGAGTATGACAGGAAGCTGCAGGGTCGAGCGGACCACGCAACATTCCTGCAAAAGGCCGCTTCCGAGTTCAAACGCGAATTTGTCCCAAGATGGGAACAAGATATCCGCGCCCGGAATACATGGGGGTACGCCACCTCATGCAACACGATGAGCCGGGAGGCTGGAGGTCAGTCAGGCGTGGAAGCTTGCAGGGCCATGGCAGCTCAGGTGTCGAGCCTCGGCAATGCGCTAAACGACGTCGAAAGCAAAACGCTTTCCCTATTCGTATTGTCGTTCAGTCGATATCCCGGGGTGGCGGAATGTCGCAATGGAATGATCCGAATCGCCAGATTTTTTCGTGAGCAACGCGGAGCACTTTCGGAGCTCAACGCTCAAAGTCTCGCCCTGCTGGTCAACGGCTTCAGCAAGTGCCCGGAACAGGAGAACTCTCGTGAGGCCACAATAGCAGTTGCCGCTGAGATTCGCCGCCGCGCTCCCGGGCTCTCTGATTTTGATCCGCAGAGCCTGGCTATCGTGGTGAACGGTTTGAGCAAGTGGCCGGAAGACGCGGAGTGTCACGGTGCTATAAGGGCAATTGCCAGCGAGGTCCGTCACCGCGCGGGCCGCCGCGATGTCTGGCTCTCTGACTTTAGTCCGCAGAACTTGGCTACCGTGGTGAACGGTTTGAGCAAGTGGCCGGAAGAGGCGGAGTGTCGCGGTGCAATGAGGGCAATCGCCGTCGAGGTCCGTCGCCGCGCGGGTCGCCGCGATGTCTGGCTCGCTGATTTTGATCCACAGGCGTTGGCGAACCTGGTGAACGGCTTCAGCAAGTGGCCGCAGGACTGTCGAGATGCTATAGTTCAAATCGCCGTCGAGGTCCGTTACCGCGCGGGCCGCCGCGATGTCGGGCTCTCTGATTTTGATCCACAGGCGTTGGCGAACTTGGTAAACGGCTTCAGCAAGTGGCCGCAGGACTGCCGAGACGCTATAGTTCAAATCGCCGACGAGGTCGTCCATCACCGCGGCGACCGGCTCTCCAATTTTACTCCCCAGCACTTGTCGAACCTCGTGAACGGCTTCAGCAGGTGGCCCGAGGGGGTGAAGTGCAACGACGCTATACTTGCAATCGCCAACGAGGTTCGTCGCCGCGCTGGCCGAGCGGACCGGCTCTCCAGTTTTACTCCCCGGCACTTGTCGAGCTTGGTGAACGGCTTCAGCAGGTGGCCGGAAAGGACAGACTGCTGCAGCGCTATAATTGAAATAGCCGACGAGGTCCGTCGCCGCGCCGACCGGCTGTCTGGGTTTGATCCGCAGGGTCTGGCGAACCTGGTGAACGGTTTCAGCAAGTGGCCTGATGTGACGGGCTGTGGCGACGCCACGCTGGCGATCGCCGGTGAGGTCTGTCGCCGCGCCGACCGGCTATCTGGGTTTGATCCGCAGGGTCTGGCGAACCTGGTGAACGGTTTCAGCAAGTGGCCTGACGAGACGGGCTGTGGCGAAGCCACGCTGGCGATCGCCGGTGAGGTCTGTCGCCGCGCCGACCGGCTTTCTGGGTTTGATCCGCAGGGTCTGGCGAACCTGGTGAACGGTTTCAGCAAGTGGCCACAAGAGGAGAACTCACGTCACGCCACCGCTGTGATCGCCGGTGAGGTGCTTCGCCGCGCCGACCGGCTCTCCGATTTTACCTCTCAGCACCTGGCGAATCTGGTGAACGGCCTTAGCAAGTACCCACAAGAGGAGAACTCACGTCAGGCCACCGTTGTAATCGCCCATGAGGTCCTTCGCGCCGACCGGCTGTCTGATTTCACTCCGCAGGGTCTAGCGAACCTGGTGAACGGTTTCAGCAAGTGGCTGCAAGAGCAGGACGCTCGCCAAGCCACAGTCGCGATTGCCAACGAGGTCTCTCGCCGTGACAACCGGCTCTCTGATTTTACTCCGCGGGAACTGGCGATCCTGGTGAACGGCTTTAGCAAGTGGCCGGAAGAGGCGGTGTGCCATGGGGCGATAATCGACATAGCGGGCAAACTCGGCTCGGGAGACCTCCGATTCGGAGCGTTCACCACAACTCAGCTCAGCATGATAGCCAATGCTCTCGGGCGAGGTGTCACGAGGGGAGAGGGCACTGGAGAGATCATAGAGACCGCTCTGCTGAAGAATCGGCTGCACGGTATGGCCCACTACCTTCACTATGCCAGTGATCGCCTGGAGCAGACCCAGGTTCTGAACATCGCCATGATTTTCAAAGCGCTGGCTAAGGCTCAATTGTTTGACGATCTCGGTTTGCTCGCACCCACGGGGTTAGACCGGCTGACGGAACTGCATCGTGGCCCTGGCTTTGCCGCTGAGAACGACCTCGAAACCATGGGTACTCTCTGCGTCGCTCTCCTGCCGCTGGCGCGCAGCCCGCACCTGCGCTGGCACCGGAGGCGGGCTTTAAACTTGCTGAACGACATTCAACCGATCGTCGAGCACAAGATCGAGGGGCATCTCAAAGCAAGCGATGCCGAGCGAGCCCGAGGGCCGTACTCGAGCCGTTGCCCCGCCTTGTCGATCTATCAAACGCTCAAGGCCCGTGCGGTTTTCGCGGCATTGTTCCGCCGGCCCTATGTCGAAGGCAAGAAGTCCGATTTGCGGGTGAGGCAGGAAGAGCTGCAGCGCAAGACTAAGGAGATTTTGGACAAAACGGGCGGCCTCGTCGAAGGCGATCTTTCCAACATGAGCTGGAACCTGATGGCGGAGATCGCGGCGGAGAGTCCGGTCGATGCGCTGGACACGTTCTTGGCGCAGAATGCGGCGACGGTCCAGGCCCAACATCCAGCGTCCGTGTTCGACGTCCATCAGGTGTTGCGAACCATGGCCCACGAGCCCAGACCTCCGCAGGGTGACGCGGGACTTATGCAGTTGTCAGTGGTGGACATGCAGGGCCGGCCAGTGGCCACGGAGCCCGAGACACGCTATTCGATTTTTCATCGCCTGACCTCGGGGGTTTTGCCCGTCGTCGCGGTCCAGCTGCCAGGAAAGCCGAGCGCGTTCATGCTGGCGCGTACGATCACCGTCCAGGGTGTGCCATACCGCATGGACCTGTTCGGCGGAAGCAAGTTAAAGCCGCCCAAAAAGCCCGTGTCGCAGATCGCCGGCCGCCTTCCAGGTGTGGCGAGGGCAGAGTCCTCCGGGGGAAAGCTGCTGGCGATTCCGTATGCCGAAACGGCGCCGGGCACAGCGTTCGAGCAGCTGTCACGTGCCTGGGCCCCTTTCAAAGAGGCATACTATTACACTCAGCGCAGGGGTTTTGCCGCGCCGCCGGCAATCAAGGACCTAGGTCCTCGGGACTACGCGCTGGAGGGCGCCTTCAAACTGTCGCTGCTGCCGGACCGTCCTGCCAGCGAGGAGCATCCCTTCAAGCTGACTGGGCCAGAAGGCCCGATCGCCTTGCGGCCGCATGATGGTTGCGGTTTTATCAAGGCCTCGCTGGCCAACCGTATGCCAGCTGTAAATCGCGCCCGCCGACAGGAAGGTCCTGATCGGGTGCCTGCCTTTGCTGAGGGAAGAAGAATGTCCGTTCCCGCATCGGCGCTGCAACACTATCCCCGAAGCGAGCCGGTGACCGATGAGGCGCGGGAGAAGGCCAAAACCTGGCTCGAGAGCAGACAAGGGCGAGAGTTGACGTCTGAAGAGTTGTTTCGCACCGTGACGGCCGGACACATCGACGGTCCCGGCGCGGTTGCCGTACCGTCCAGCGATGACTGTCTCCATGTGCCGACGCTCAAGAGCGAGACGTTGATGGGGGCGAGCGGCGTGCTGATCGGGCGCTCGCCCTACGACAAGCCCAATCTGCGCCCGTTTGCCGCCGAGCGAGTCAAGTCGGCCGTTGAGGGGGACCCGACCGCTGTGTTCCTCGAAAACTGCACAGCCATCCAATACAGCTTCAATGTCGCCCAGAAGTCGGGGAAAGAACTGGCGGCCGACGATCCGACTTTTTTTGCCAAAGGCATTCTGATGGTTGTGCCGGATAAGATGTGGCCGGCCGGCTACGCCGACCGTGGGCTGGTGTTGTCTGCCGAGGACGTCAAATGCCATTCGAGCTGGACCTCGAGCAAGGACCGCGCCAAGGTGGACACGCCGCTCGAGTGCGTCGGCATCCTGCAGGCTACCGAGGTGTTCGCTCCGGGCTCGTTGGTTGCCGTCCCGATCGGTGAACAGAAAAAACTTGACGGAGACTTCGACGGGGACACCGTCGTCATCGTCGGCGACCGGCCGCAGCTTTATGAGCATGTGCGCCAGTTCGATCGCAAGGAGCAAGCTCTCGGACTTCCGTCGCTGAAGCCGCCAAAGTCGCATACCCCGGCGCTTGAGGGCGACAATTACCAGTTCGGTCGCGCCCGCCAGATCCTCGCCGCCACGCAGGATGTCCTGGGAACCTATAGCTGCCTGCAGCGAAACTTTCTGGCTCAATCCCATGAAACACAACGCTGGTTTGCCGAGCGTGCTGTCTTTGGCACCTATGAGGGCGTTCACCACGAGCTCAGGCGAGAGATCCGTCAGCTGTTGGGCCAGGAAGAGGTGAGTAGCCAAGATATCCAGAACACGTTTGCGAGAGCGAGGAGCGAGATTGAGGTCGCCAAACATCTGGTTGCTCGCGAAATGGCCGAGTTGCTCGTCGACGACCTAGCGGCATGGGCAGTGAAGCCGAATGAGCAAACCCTGCCCGAAACAATCGAAAGCTCGAACGCCGCAAACCCGAGCCTCAGCGCAAGGCTCTGCAACCTTTTCCCGGATCTGGCGGAGACCTATCCGGCAACGCCTCAGCCACGAGACCGCATCCAGCTTTTACTCGACCACTATCCTCCTCGCATCGATCCCCGCCCGGATGGTTACAATGCGGATGACCTCGTAAAAAGCGCAAACAACTTGCTGAGCCTCGGCATCAAGGTCGGCACCGACGCCTATAAATCCGATACTGGCGCCAACCTCTTTTTCCAGAAGAGCAGCCATCTTCAGCGGCTCCTCTACGAGACGCCGGGCCTGAAGTCCGTGCCCTACGTCAAGGGCGTGGCGGCGACCCTCGCCCGCGGAAGGTTTGATGTCGATGCGACCTTGGAGGATCTGAGGGACAACCCCACTCTGGCGGCTTCAATCATGGAGACCTCGATCAAACTCGCTGCGGAGCAGGGCATTTTGCGCAAACCGTCCGGCCTCCGGCCAGCCGCCGACGATGCTGACATGATCACGCTGACCCGCGAGCAGGCCTCAGAACGCGCCCAAAATGAGGCTGGCCAAGCTATAGCCGAAGAGAGGAAAATCACCGCAGCGGCACGCGAGGTTGCCGGAATCCTTGCGCAAGCCGGCATCGAGGTGAAGATGCCCCATCTGGAGCGCCGCTTGAAATCGCATGCCTCCATGACAGATCAGCTCACCGGCATGAGCATCCCACCCAGCAGCGCCCCACAGCTCTTCAGCAACGCGGTACGCCACGTCTTAGAAATTCCTGACAGGGATTTTACACGTGCCTTCAAGAAAGCCATGCTGGCCTTCGAGGAGCGGGACTACACCGAACGCCAGACAACCAACTGGTTCAGAATGCGCAGTCCGACTTTCGTCGGCATCAAGACAGTGCTCACCACGGCGGACTCTTATCGCTTCGAAGTGGAGTTCCACACGCCAGGCAGCTATCAAGCCAAGCTTGCCAATCACGACAGATATAAAATTCTCGGCAGGCTGCGGCGGCAATCAAGCGAGGATGCTTTGGAGCAAGCTGAGGCCGAGAAACTGGTGCAGCGGACGAGAGAGGTTTGCACAGAGATTGCGATCCCTGACGGCGCGCTGGGCATACCCCACTGGGGAGCCGAAGGAGATCGTAAGGACGGCGCCGCTGCGGCATTTGGATTGCGAGCTTTCGATGAATCAAGAATGCCCGAGATCGCCAAGTCAACGGAGGCAAGAGAGATTACCGCGGCGACTTGTTCACACCGCGCAAAACCAGGGTGAGCCGCAGCTCCTGTGCGGTTCTTGACCGGAATTGTATCGCCGATGTGCGGAAGCGAACAGAACAGCCATTTTGCCTGTGAGTAAGCTCGCGCTCGCTTGGCCCTTCTAAGGTTCAAGCGCGTAGGAAGTTTGCGAACAGTACGTCCCCTTGTGGGGTGAGTATCGACTCTGGATGGAACTGCACGCCATATGTTGGTTGATCGCAATGGGCGAGGGCCATGAGTTCCATCATCCGAGCGTGCTGTCACCGTCAGGTGACGGGCAGATGAAGGATCCAATTCGACGATAAGCGAATGGTAGCGCCCCACACGAAGTGGAGACGGTAGTTCTTTGAAATGCCCGCCGCCTTCATGTGTGACATACGAGGACCGACCGTGCATAGGACGACGGGCGCGCGTTACGCGTGCGCCGAACACCGTCCCAATGCACTGGTGTCCGAGACAAATCCCGAGAATTGGCACCTGACCCGAAAGTTCACGAACGAGGGCTGTCGATATTCCAGCCTCAATTGGAGTGCACGGACCGGGGGAGATGACAACCGCGCGGGGCCTGAGGTCAGCAAGTTCGCTCACGTCCATCGCGTCGTTCCGGACGACACGTGTTGCTGCACCAAGCTTGCGAAAATATCGCGCAATGTTGAAGACGAAAGAGTCGTAGTTGTCGATAATGACAATCAAGATGCACCGGCGTCTTCAGCAATGAATGCGTGAAAAATGCGCTCTGCCTTTGCAAGGCTCTCCTCATATTCGGCGGCCGGATCGGACATTGCTGTTATCCCGGCCTGCATGGAAGACGGCCTGGCCGTCGCCGATCGTTACGGTGCGAATGGCAATATTTACATCCATATGTCCATTGAATCCTATGTAGCCTATGGCCCCGCAATACACCTCTCGCGCCACACGCTCGATATCCAAGATAATTTCCATCGAGCGTACCTTGGGAGCTCCGGTAACTGAGCCGCCGGGAAAGCAGGCCCTAAGTAGGCCTACGGCATCCTCTCCGTGTGCTAGCTCACCCGTAACGACGGACACGAGATGGTGCAGTGAGGCATAGGACTCGAGATTGCATAAGGACGGGACGTGGACTGATTCGGGCGTGCAAACGCGCGAGAGATCATTGCGCAGGAGGTCGATGATCATGGTGTTCTCGGCGCGGTCTTTCTCCGAATGTACCAGCGTCTCAGCGCGACGCCGGTCTTCCTCGCAATCAGCAGAACGCGCCACCGTCCCCTTGATAGGTCGCGTTTCGACCTATCGCCGTCAAACTTTAGGAAACGCTCGGGCGAGCTCGATGCAATGGTGAGCTTGCCATACCGAAGAAGGGCGGCAAAGGGAGCCGGATTCATTTTCCGCAGCTGACAATAGAAGGCTATCCATCGAACGAGTTCGCCAGGCGAGCGCTGAAACGCTGCGCAATGTTGACCTGGAAGGCGTCACCCGACAGAATGAGATCAATCACGCGCTGTACCGCCGCGATGTATCCCTGGCGACTGAAGTTTGAATGCCATGAGCCGCCTCGCCAGGTTTAAAATCAGGAGGAGGGGCTGAGACTGTAAGCAGCCCAACAAATCCTTCGGCTCTTTGGCGAGCTCTCTCACGCCGGCGAACTGGATCCTGCTCCGGCCACCCGGTAGAAAGGGTCCAGCATCTATCATGGCGATGATCGAAGCTTATCACGACGTCGTAAAGATGTAGGAGTGCCTGAGGCAAGCGATGCCCCCCGATGGTCGGCAGCGGCAATCGCTCCAGCGTCCTGTTCAGCTCGTGTCCAAAAAAGCCGGCGGCGCCGCCCCGGAATGCCGGGAGATCGGCGCGATGCATTTGCGGATAGTTGGCTAGCAGAGCGCGAAGTGCCGCCCACGGATCGCCCACAATGGACTCTCCGTTGCAAATACCTCTCCCGTCCGCGATTACGTAAGTGATGAAGGGATCGCACGTCACATACGAGTACTGCCCGAGCACCGCGTGTCTCGATGCGCTATCCAGGACCGTGAGGTGCCTCCGATGTGCGAGGCGTCGCATGGCTGTGACGGGCTCAATCCACTGCAATTCCAATACATGCATTAGTCTGTCGTGCGGATTCCGACGAAGTCGCCCAGGCGTACCGATATGAAGTCGCCCGTGGATTCCGAGACGATGTCGCCCACCTTTCCGATTTGATCTCGCCCAGC
>NZ_JADPIX010000023.1:0-13430 GCF_023073155.1 Bradyrhizobium sp. 45
GCCTTCAAATCATCCGGCCACTGCTTACGGCCTGCGCCGGCGTACACTTCGATACGCTGTGTCAATGGTCGTCTTATGTCGTCCGAATGGTCGTCCATTGTGAGCACCCTTGCAGAAGATGACTCTTCTAACGGTGCTCCCAAGATTGCGCACAGACATTCTAAAGGGCCGCGGCGCTACGCTTACTCTTCATACGTGGTCACTGTCGGTTGAGGAACAATTCTATTTGTTTTGGCCGGCGTTTCTCCTCCTGGTCGGCCGTATCAGCCAAAAAGTCCTGCTGATAGCTTTATTGATCGTCGTGTTCGGATCCTTCGCCGCTTGCTTCCACCTGACCTATGGCAAGCAGGCTTGGGCATTCTATCTGGCGCCCCCTCGAGGGTGGGAGTTTGGATTAGGAGCCCTGATCGCAACAAGGCCGTTCGAGGACTGGATGAGGCAGCCTGGCTCGAGTCGGCTGATCGTTGGATGGTTGTCCTTTGCGGTTCTTATCCTATCATTCTTTGCTATCGACGGGTTCATGCCGTTCCCGGGCGTAGTTGCAATGGTTCCAGTGTTCGCCACAGCGCTGTTGCTGCTTACGGGAGACGATCCTGCTGGACCGTCCGCTTTGCTTAGGATGCGTCCATTTCAATTCTTCGGTGCCCGATCCTATGCCATTTACCTTTGGCATTGGCCGATTGCAGTGCTTGGTACGGTACTTGTTGGCGGTACGGCGCTGGCCCATTGCCTTTTTTTTGCGATGACAGTCGTTCTCTCCTCGCTCAGCTTCGCTTGGCTCGAACGCCCGATCAGATCTAGTTATTGGCTGGCACAACGATCTGTACGGTCAATTGCCATGGGCGGTGCTCTTACGCTAATCGCCACAGTTGCCGGCGTCCTTTCATTCACGATTGCACAATACGTTACGAATGCTGCGCAAGCGGCCATAGTTGCCTCAACGTCCAAGTTTTCACTTGCGAGTGAGAGCGGTTGTCTAGCCGGGTTCACGACACCGAAGCCAATTCGTTGCGTGTTCGGCCCATCGAACTATACGAAGACAATCGTTCTGCTAGGAGATTCTCACGCCGATCAATGGACAACCGCGCTTGCAGCTATTGCCGAACAGAAGGGATGGCGGCTTATCACTTATTTAAGGGCCTCCTGTCCTGTCGCTGATATTCCCATCTCCAAGGTTTACAGTTTGCGACTTCGTCGTCTTTCGACCCAGTGCGCAAGCTGGCGCGAGCAGGCGATCGCTAAGATCAAAAATCAAGATACCCCCGACGCGATCCTGCTGGCGCAGTTTTCGAGCGGGAACGTCAAGGGCCCATTCACCAATCTGGGACCTCACGCGGTGAGCGTAGAGACGTGGGAGCGTGGATTATTCAGAGCGCTCAAGGAGCTTGAGCCACTCGGCGTCAAGCTAATCGTGCTCCGCGACAATCCCACTCCTTACCATCCCGTCGGGAATTGTCTCGCTCGGGCGGAATGGCGCGGCCTTCCATTTAGCACGTGTAGCCGTAGTCTATCGCTCACCATAAGTGATGAAGTTTTCGAAGCTGAGCAACGTGTCGTCTCGTCCATCAACAACGCGCGCATGATCGACCTAACATCGTCAATTTGCACAGACTTGGTGTGTCCGGCTATTCGTGACGGCATCGTGGTTTATAGGGACGCAAATCATCTCACGGTCGATTTTACACTGCTTCTTAAGGATCGTCTCGCGGCAGATCTGACAGCTGCCCTCTGACGATCAAATCTAGCTGAAGACCTTAGCCGGAGCGTCGGGGATCGATCGAAGGCCAGCCGATGCTACTATAGAAAGGGCCCTGCCTGATCTCTTGCAGACCGGAGAGCCACCCGCCCTGTTTAACATCGAGACCCCGCGGCCAAGACGGAGGCAGTCAAGCTTATCGACATGGTCACCTCCAATTCGTGGGCTGAGGTGGCGGCTTCTTATCTCCGCACGCGAGAAGCCCATGGAGAACATGAACTTGCAAAGGCCGAGCTGAAGAAGCTCGTTCCGGAGGATGCGAAGGAGGCTGTCGGCCATGGCATCGAAGTCAGGCGCGATTAGCTTCGAAGTCCAGGCGGTAGAGGGCACCCATGCACCAGTCCAGTGAACGCATTGGCGCGATCGCAGCCGCATTGGCTCATTGGCTAAGGCTCAGGCCGAACTCATCAATCCTGAGAAGACTCTTGAAGCGACCATCCGATCGCCATTTCCGCGGGAGGAAGACAGGACCTTCCGATAAGCATCGCTCGCTTCCGGGCTGGATATCGTTCGCAAAACACTCAGTCAGCACGAAATCGCCACCATCCAGACCACCCGGCTCGAGCACGTTACTGGGCAGATCCACCTGACCACCCTGCTCGCCCCTTGCTCTTCGCGAGGGCGGCGAAGGGTTGCTTGCATGGGCCAAGAGCAGCTTGCCCCTCAAGAACACTTTACTCGAGGTTGACACCCGCGTTCTTGAGGCCGCCTACCAAAAGAGGTTCGAGGAAACCGCGCTTCCCGACATCTATTTAGATGACGAGCGGCCCGTGTCAGCGGTCGGTTGGCCCCACATGAGGAATCCCCTTCAGAGACATCCGGCGACGTTCACGCGCCCGCTAACCCCTCTCCCGGAGAGCAGGTCGGTTTCGCCTTCCCAAAAGAGCCGCCTCGGAGATGAAGCAAGGATCACCTGGCCTTCATCCGCAGCCAGGGTTGTCTGATCTGCCAGAAGAGCCCCGCTGATGCGCATCACGTGAAATTTTCTCAACCACGAACCTTGGGGCGCAAAGTCAGCGACAAGTTCACGGTCCCGCTTTGCCGATCACACCACCAATCCCTGCACCGGCAGGGCGACGAAAGAGCCTGGTGGACCAATCTCCAAATTTCACCCCTGCAGATCGCCAGGGAACTTTGGGATGCCAGCCCCGTCCATCTGACGAACGGAGCAAACGTCGCTGCACCGACATCACACCCGCTATCTGAGGCGCGACCCCAATGAATGGTCCTGTCAGCCTACCTCAACCGCACTCGGCGAGCATCTTGCCATCTCAGTTCCAGGCGCTGTGTCCTCCGCCTCAACTTTTGCCCGGAGAGAACATCGACCACTATCATGCGGTGCAGGCCGCGATCTTCGGCGACATCGAGCCCCAATCTGCTATCGAATGGCTGCTCGCCATGGACATCGCTGAACTCTCCTGGGAGGTGCAACGCTACCGGATTCTGCGGCATAGGCTCCTGAAAACATATCGCCAAAAGGCAATTGAGATAACGCTTCGTCGAGTCGACGTGGCGGGCATCGCCCCGGACTTCCAGGATGCAGCCGAACTTTACACCATCAAAAAAACCTGGACTGGCAACTGGACGCTTCTGCTGCACTCGATATCCAAGCTCAACTTCGATCTTACGGTTTCGATCAATATGCTATTAGCATGGAGGCCTACGTTCAGGTCCGCGAGTTCCTCTCGCTCTTTGAATCACTCTTGAACGGAGCACAGCTTAGACGCCTCTTGTTGCTCAAGGAGATCAACAACCTCCGAGAGTCGGACATGGCGTGCCCTCCCAATGTTGCTAGCCGTAAAGGCAAAAGGGCTTCTAATGGGGGCTGAAGTCATATAGCGGATTGTCGCGTTCCTCGGTGAGAGCCACAGCAGTTGAAACGAACCCGAGCAATGTCCGCGCAATACGCAAAAAACAACTTGGAGCAAGCTAACCCGCAACTGGCATTACTGTTAGCGGCCTGGAATGCCCCATTTGACTGTTACTCTTCCAGCTGGCTGCGCAAAGCGTCACGCTCCTCGAGCAATTCTCGGAGGCGCTGAGCATTGTCCGATTGCGTCTCCTGCCACTCGATGCGGTCCTCTGCAGTCCATAGGTAAGACTCGCGATCGAACCGATCCTTCTCTGCCTTGTCAAACTCCATGTACAGCTTGATATCTCGCTCCACTTGGTCGAGTGTGGCCCGGAGAGCTCTTGGCATCAGCCGTTCCCTCGGATCAACCTCAGCCCACGCTTGATCTTCGACGCAATCGGCTCGACGGTCAAAAACGGCGTTCACGGATGATAGGTCCATCTTGCTAAAAGTCGTTTCGGTGACAGATGTTCTCGCGTTGGCTTGATTCGCTGTACGACTCTGCGGGACTCGTGCGCGAGCGGCGCCTATTCCGCGGACCTGAAGCGCCGTTAATCCAAGCTTGCTTTTTAACCCGGCCCGCCGAATTTACGCGATCTCGGATATTCATGGCTGCTCGCATTTGCTGCAGCCCATGCTGCGGGTCATCGACGCCGACTTGGCCCACAGTCGGCCACGCTATGCGATCGAGGTGTTCATGGGCGACTATGTCGATCGCGGCCCCGACACGCGCGCCACCCTTGACCTCTTGGTCGAACGAAGCCGTCGGGGAAACTCGATTTTTCTCAAGGGAAACCACGAGGCATTTTTAGTGAGGGTTTTCGAAGACCCTTCGTTGTTCGAAGATTGGCTTCGCATCGGTGGCGCCCAGACACTCATGTCCTATGGACTCGCGCCGCCAGACCTGAAGCGCGACGACCCAGCGTCGATCATGCGCGATTTGATCCGCGCTATGCCGGGTGAGCATCTGGAGTTCCTGGACGAACTACGGCTTAGCTTTACCTGTGGAGATTTTTTCTTCGTCCACGCCGGCGTTCGCCCGGGTGCCCCCTTGGCAGAGCAAAGCGAAAGCGACCTGCTTTGGATTCGCGAAGAGTTCCTTCAGAGTGAGGAGCAGTTCGGCAAATATATCGTTCATGGTCACACGTCGGTGCGCACCGCCGAAGTTCCGGCAAACCGGGTCAACATCGATACGGGCGCCTACGCGACGGGCAATCTGACTCTCATGAGCATCCAAGGCAGCCGGATGCTCGCGGTATGACTAGCCCGGATATGACGAGGCCTGGGAATGTCTGCCGATTCGTCGGGGAGAATGTTCCTGAAGCCAATGGAATGCCTCGGCGGTCACGAGCTAAGAGCATCACCTAGTTGAGCACGAGCGGCACTTCCCGTCCTGCTCGCGTGTCGGCCATCCAGTTGCGCCAGGCCCGCTCATGCTTGGCGTATAGCTCCAGCCATCGTTGTCCCGGCTTGTTCTGATCGAAGCGAAGGCCAGGGCCGAGGGGCGCGTCGGGCTTGTCCAACGTCTCGAACTCGATGGTTTCCGCGATCGTCAAACCGAAAAGGACACGCTGTCCTGTACCGTCCACGATGGGCCGTCGCGGTGCGTCCCTCATCGGCTGGGTCATGTCATGTGTCGCCTATGGTCGTGAGAACAGAGGTGTCGCTCGCACGCGGGACGAGGCCTAAAAGGCACGTCGGACGTGTCCGGATGCCGAATTGGGAGTCGATCGGGACGTTCTGCGCGAGGTGCCGGAGGGCTCGTTCGTCGTCGTGCGTTGCGGGTGCCGGGTACGCAGCGCATAGCCCAACGTGACGCCGGCGCAGAAGATCAAAGCGAAGACAAATGCAGAAGCCATCCGAGTCGTCCTGAAGAGTGCGGTGCTCATCAAGAGTGAGCAGTGTGTCGACATCATGATTCGTGATATTCTTGGTGACTCTCCTGGTGCCAAAAAAATTGTCCACGCCTGATCTTGTCCTGAGCAATAGCATCTGAGGTGTTGGCTCAGCGCTAGCGCGGTCTTTGGCCGGCCGCACCGATCCGGGGTCCCCTTCAAATCTGTTCTGTCCGAATAGTCCAGCTGGATTCGCGCACCTGAATAGCTGGATTTCGCAGCCGTTCTATGGAACGATGCGCTTGCAACCTTTTAGAGGCCGTCGCATTATTTCTCGCCCATTTCGAGAGGGATTGATCCAATGAACTTCCGCACCCTTGCTCCAACCATTGCTCTTTCTGTTCTTGGCCTTGCGTTGATAACGACCGCAGCTTCAGCCGCGGAGCTTGCACTGGCTCCTGCGCAGCATCGGTCGGCCTACGTCCGAACCGGTTACGTGTTTTGGGATAATGTCTACCCGCCTGCGATCTATGGCCCCAACCTTCGCTCTATCGAAGAAGTCGCGGTGCTCAAGGCGGAGGCGCGGCCCGTCTCGCAACGCTGGTGGGGGTATTGGTACGCTCGGTGAACGGCACGGCGTTTAGCGACCAGCCGCGTTCACCCATGAATCGCCGCAACACCGGGCAGCCGGTGGCGGCGATTTTGTTTGAGCTTGGCTGGCCGATCCAACCATGATCACTGCATGGGCGGCAGCATGAGGCTCAAATCAGCGGCGGCGAGCCTATGCTTTTTCGCAGGATACTGGCTGCAAGCGTATGCAGCGACCGCGGGTGAATGCGCCTTGCGGCCCGAGCGCTTCGTACTGCTTTCTGACACCGTGTATTGGGTTGTTTCAATCCCAGCCGGGACGGAGTGCCTGCAAGGCCTGCGCGGCAGAACTCAGCTTTTCGACGAAGTTAAACTGGCAGAGGCGCCCAGTGCCGGAAGTGTGACGACGCCCGTCATTTCGCTACCAAGCCCCCTCACGTCGAGGGACTGACCGGTTTCGAATTGCGGTGTCGGGCGAAAACCGCAGGCAGCGCGGATCCTCGGTCATTGCTGTCGAAGTGACCGTCAGATAGAGCCGTGCCGAGAAGCGCAAGCGGAGCCGGGGCCTTGTCGCTGCAATGGGCGGCTCGATAGAGCAATTGAGGCAGCGCCAGCCTCTGCCGCGTGAACTCGGTTCCGTCACGGAAGGCTCCTCACCGAAGGCTGCCGATTGCCGGCGAGCTTCGACTTGCCGTTGGGAACGCTGCTATTTCGCCTGCGCACCCCGGTCCCAGGGCCGCTTACCATCCGCGCCCCTGTCCCACGGGCGCGCGGTTGGGGCGTCCTTCTCCTGGGTGGCGGCCTGCGCACGATCGGCCTGAACCCGTTCGCGATCGGTCAATGGAGCCTTCGCAGCTGGCGGTTCGGGCTGCGCCAATGCCGGCGTCGCGATGAGCAGCATCGCCAAAATGAATTTTTTCATTCCCGCGTTTAACACACCGGCCGCAGGCTGTCCGATCTATTCGGAGCCCTCCAAAGTTCAAAGATCCGCCTAATCTCCTTAGCTCGAAGGAAAAGGCCCACAACGGTGGGCCTTTCGGTGAGAGCTGAGATGGATCGCTCTATTTCTGATCTTCGTTGCTGGTGCCTGATCCGGGGCTTCCGATCGGCAAACCATTAGCTGAATGACCAACCGCGGAGTTACGCTCGGCCTGCGCGGCGGCCGGCGTCTTTCCGTTCGCGGTTGGGGGTTGAACGTTCCGATTGTTCTGGCTGGGGTTGGGGCTGCTCGTGTTCCCGTTAGCGCCGGTGGTGGTGCCTTGAGTCCCTATGCCGGAAGGAGCCGAGGGGCCCGAGGTCGCGCTGCTCGACGAGGTGCCTGTCCCAGCACCAGAGCTTGCCGCCGAACCCGCGCCGCCGCCGGCTCCCCCACCCGAGCCGCCACCGCCGCCACCGCCTTGGGCGAACGCGGTCGACGAGAATGCTATGCAGGCAAGGGCAACGAACAGCGGTTTGCGGATCATGGATGCGTCTCCCTGCGCTTGAACAGCAATCACGACAGACGCAGGAAATTCCTTCGCTGCCGCGGTCCGAATTCCCTGCGAACAGGGAATTCTACAGGGAAAGCGCGCCTGCGGTGAGGCCGCTATCCCATGAAAATGCGAACATTTGCCTTGAAATTCGGTGCATCCGGGGCGCGATCCGCCAAATCCGAACAGGGAATTTATCGCTGGCGAACAGGGAATTTGCGTGCATACGGCTGGACGAAACAGGCGATGTGCGGGCTACGGATCCGTGCCGCATGCCGTGGCGCGAATAGCGCAAGCATCGCCTGTGGATCACCGCCAGTGCAGGGGGGCGTCTGCGCACGGCGAGGAATCGCGAACGGTGGCCGAATTTAACTGGCAGCAGGACCCTCCTAGCATTACAGTTGCAGTTTTTTGAGGTGGGCTTTGCGCGCGTTGGCCTGATGAGCCCTGCGCCAGGACGACCATGCGAGGATATAGGCGTGCGGGATGCGCCGCTGGGTTAGCTTGATGGCGATGCGCCGGATTTCTTGGAGCGACCAGCGGATCAAGAACGATGCTTCGGTCGAGGTTGCCGCGTTTTTTTGGGCGATGGCCCTGTGTTGGCCCGATGACGGATGACGGCCATCATGGCGAAGGCAAGCATGACGAGTGAGACATGGCGATGCCAGCCGTGCCAGGAGCGGGTTTCGTTGTGATCAAGGCCGAGTTCGTTCTTAGCGGTTTCGAAGCTGTCCTCGATAGCCCAGCGATGGCCTCCACCGACACCAGCTTCTGCATGGACGTGCCCTTGGGGCACCATGTCGAGAAGAAGGCCAAGCTGCCGTCGGCAATGTTGCGGCGGATCAGAAGACCCCGCGTCCATTCCCCGGCAAGGTCGTCGTTGTATTCACCGGCGTCAAGATCGGCCAACTCGAGATAGGCCCAGTCGTGCCAGCGCGGACCTTTGGTCCCTTCGCCGGACGTCAGGCGGCGCCAGGCCTTCTTGGGAAGGCTCTGCGCGATCGCGGAGGCGGTACCGGCGACAGGCTTCGGCTTGCCCCAAGAACGGAACACATGATTGGACGCAACCCCCAGAACATAGCCCTTGCCCGCCTTGCGCAGCAAGGTTTCGATCTCTCCCGTGCCATACACGCTGTCCGCGGCCACGAACGAGAACGGCACCTTTGCGGCGACCGCACGAGCGATCATGTGCCGCGCGATCTTGGGCTTCGTCGCAAAGCTGACATCGCTCGGGACATGCGCTGCCTTCAGGCGAGCGGGTTCGTCCGTCCATTCCTTTGGCAGATAGAGGGCCCGATCGATGAAGGCATGGCCATGCCGCGACACGTAGGCGGCGAACACTCCGATCTGGCAATTGGTGATCTTGCCCGCCGAGCCAGTGTACTGGCGCGCGACCCCGCACGAGGCCTTGCCCTGTTTCAAAAACCCGGTCTCATCGATGATCAGAACCGCGTCCTCATCGGCCAGCGTTTCCAGCGCGTACTCACGGACAATGTCGCGCAGCGCGTCGGCGTCCCACTGCCCCCGGCCCAGGATCGCTTGCTGGCGCCACGGGCCGGGATCGCCGGCCGCTTCCGCCCGCATCCAACCCGTCTTGCGCGGCTCGTTACCCAACAGTCCGTCGAGAAACTGCCCCGCCGCGGCCGCGACCCGCTCCTGCGTAAACAGCCGACGGATGCGTTGCTTGACATCTCGCAACGACGAAGCCCACAGCGTCAGCGTATCTTCGACCGACGCACCACCAATCATCAAATCCCGAATCATGGTCACCCATGGATTCAGAACCTTCAATCAAATGCAACTGTAATGCTAGGCTGTGTACTCATTGAGCAGCTGGCCGCGTTATGTCCGCACTTTCGGCAGAGCAACCTAAGCGTGCTGGCCTGGGCCTCCTGACGGACAACGCCCGCATGTCCGTTGAGGGCAAAAGCGTCGCTCTAGCGGACGGCGGCAAACTTCCGGCTTTACCCCAATCAACCGACGGATAATTGCACCGTGTCAACGGAAGCGCCGGGCCAAAAGACGTGCACGCCCCACACCGCCGAAGACGTCAGCTAGGAAGCCAAGAGCAAGCGCTGCCGGAACCATCACCGGTTGATCATCCCGCAGGGCCCCGCTCGCCGAGTCGCACAACGGGCGTGAATAGTATGATGTATGCAAGATCCTACTTGCGCGGCGAGACGCCGGCAGCGTCTCCGCAAATGTCCGTGCTTGATCTCGACTAATGGCTCTGTTTGGATAGTTGCCTTTCGGCAACTCATAATTCGGATAATCCTAGTGAATGAAATAGATGGACGCGGCCGTTCAGTGAGGGCTCTTTCACAAGAAAGCATCGGGACCGTCAACCGCACTGGCATCGGGAATCGGCTACTGGCAGCGCTGCCGCCAGCGGATCTCAGCTTGCTCACGCCCTACTTCCAGAAGATCTCGTTTGAGCCAGATGCGGTTCTGGTGCGCTCGGGCGATGAGATGGACCCGGTCTATTTTCCCCATAGCGGCGCAATCGCCTTCATGCTCGATATGCCGGACGGGCAAACGGTCGCAACCACCTTGATGGGACGGGAAGGCGCTTTGGCCTCTTTCTCCGTACTCGGCCCATCGCTTTCATCCGTGACCGCGATTGCACGCATCGCTGGCACAGCATCATTGATTTCCGCCGCCAAATTTCGGGATGCCTATGCGCAAAGCGCGGCCATCAGGAATGTCGTTCAGCTCCACGCCCGCGCGGTGTTATTGCAACTCCAGCACGTAGCCGCTTGCAACGCGCTGCACCGGGTGGATGGCCGCATGGCGCGGTGGCTTCTGCAGCTTCACGACCGCGTTCCCGATGACCTCCTTCCGGTGACGCAGGAGGCGCTTGCGCAATTGCTTGGGGTGCGGCGGACGACAGTGACTCTGACGATGAGCAAGCTGCGCGCGGCCGGCGCCGTCCCCTCCGACCGGCGCGGGTTTATCGAGATCGACCGGGTGCGGCTCGAGCGCGTTGTATGCGACTGCTATGCGCTCATGCAGCGCAAGATCGATCGGATGTATTGCCAGGAATTGTCGGCGCCCCAGCCTACCCGTGCGCCGTTCCGGGAAAGCGCCATCGTCTCGTCCGGCGGAGCGAGTGGTGAATCCAGAGCCGTTTCGCAGAAATAGAGACCATGCGATAGCCGCCTTCGGTCAGAAGCTGCCATTAGGTAGCAGGCCGGCGCAGGTCCGCAACGGGACATGAGCCGACTTCGCTCCAAGCAGCGATACTTGTCAGGCTCCTTAGCGGCCGTAGGGGAAGCAGCGGTGGCGATCGAGTGTGAGACCGAAATGCGCTCCTAGCGCAGCGATGGCCGCATCCTGCTCAGGATAAGGATCGGCATTGCATGCGGCAACGATGATGATCCGGAACCCGCCGCGATCCTTGCCACCCGGTGGCAGCATCGCTGTAGCCAGTGGATTACCCTCCCTGTCACGCAACGTGAGGAAAAGCGGCATCTCTCGCTGTACATGGGCCTCGAGGCCGATGTCGCGCTCGATCGCGTTGGGCTGCTCCGGACGCCAGGATTGGACTGCCTTCTCTCGCTCGCGGCAGAAATATTTCTCGACTGTGTGGCGCATCAGGCGCGACTCTTGCACCGCTTCACCTTCCGTTTCGATACGGAACCAAGTCTTACCCTTCGGCGTGTCGCAAACATACTGCATTTCGCCCATCCTGATCGCCGCAATTCTAGGGCGGCGGGCCCGCAAAGCCAGAATGTCATTCTCGTCGCGTTTCGATCTTTGCGTTTTTACACAGCCAGGGTCAATCGCGTCACTTTGGCCGCGTGCCGTTCTCTACCGGTCTACCCCTGTGAACGGATATCGTCAGACCGCCTCGGCATGTCTCAATGGGCCAACAGGCGACATGGTACCACCACAGCCGGCACTTGGCCGGGATCGATACTTCACGCCTTTTTGGTAAACCAAATCGTTGGAGCTTTCGCTACTCCCGCATTCTGCATGGCATTCTTCAATTCAGCACTCTCCGCGAAGGCTTGCGCAGCTTCAATCGTGGCAAACTCGTGAGTTACTGTGATGTCATTGGGATTTTCGACTGCTCGGTAGACAGCCTCGGCTGTTACGCCCTTCGTCTTCTGAACCGAAGCAAAATCGTCGTAAACTTTCCGCCAGGTCTTGTAGTCGGAAACCGTGTGTCTAACAAACATAGTCGTCATCAGATGTTCCTCCCAGACTGGTCGTAGCAATCTTTCCACGAACGCTTGAAACAGCACTTCCAGTCGCACCAGTATAATACCGGCCATCGCTTGGAGCTATTTCATTTCCGGGTCGCACTGATGGCATCGGACCCTTGCCCTTTGTCCGATAAAACTGAGGCGTGCTGCCACTTCGCTGATGGGCTAGCTCCGGGCGGTCTTGCGGGAGCAGCATCATCGCCTCCGCACTCGACGCCAATAGGTCGTGGCCGCGCACTTACTGCGACCCGCCACAGGACCAGTCAGTGACACTGACTTGCGTATTCAGTTGGTCGCAGTGTGAAGTTGCTGACGCCGGGTCCGAACTTCAGGCCTAAGCAAACTGAGGCATTATGCCTCTTGGGCGAAACACCCATTTCTAGGGCGCGTCCGTTCTCGTAGAATGTGGTCGCCCTTGAAGCGGGATGTGCCGAAGTCACCGTTCGGGCCGAACGAGCAGTACTAGCGCTGTCGGCAGGTACGCTAGCCTAAGAGACCGCCCCCCTTTTCGGTTTCACACCACGATTTCACATTCCACACGCGCGCAGCTTTTGCGGCGGCTTGTTGCAAGTAACCCAGGGAGAAAAGCGATGAGCAAGATCGATCGAAGGTCTGCATTGACATTCGGGTTGGCAGCGGCATCGGCGGCCATGATAAAGCCCGCCGCCGCTCAAACGACGGGCTACAAGGACACAACTCCGTGGCCAGGTGTGGTGGTGCGTGAGTATGATGGCGAGACACCATCGCTGATCCCGGGTTTTAAGACCGTCTCAATGCGCGACATCATCATGCAGCCGGGATCGAAGACCATGGGGCCTCCGATGATGAATGCCATGGTCTGCCATATCACCGAAGGAGAGCTTCGGCTTGAGCAGGACGAAAAGACCTTTATCGGCAAGAAGAATTTTGTCTGGACCTGCAACAAGGACACAAAGGAGCAGGCGTTCAATGATGGGAACGTGGTCGCGATTATGCGGATCACGGACCTAAAGGCTTAAGGTGCGTTTCTTCGCAAAAAAAAACGATTGTAGTTGGGAATGGCGCACGCGACGGCGCACCGATCGGGTCGGTTTGCCCTCTGACGTGACTTCCTGGTTGCGCCGAACTCTAGATATGTCGCTGCGCCAACCGACGCGAGACAAACGTCTAAGGGCTAGTTGGCGGACGATATGAAATCGACGAGCGCCGCGACAATTGGTCGGGGCGTCTCAATTCAAGACTACTGCAACATGAAGAGAGAGAGAGAGAGAGAGAGAGAGAGAGAGAGAGAGGGAGAGGGAGGCCGATGTCTGAATTGGGGTCACAAGCGGTCCTCGACCGGCCTGCTCCCGACAGGTCGGCTATGGGCCAGGAAGAGACATTTATCTCGCGCTGCGCGTCATGCGATCTGAGTCCGTCTCGCGCGCCGTTGCCCTTCTATGCCTCAGCGGTTGTGTGAAACCTCCGCGCGTTCATAAATCGTGAGTTGTGTTTGCCGTTGATCAGATCATGCTCTTCCAGTCGACTAGGTAAACGTGTGCCCGAATCGGACATCTAGTGCGCTGCCAGGCTCGCCGCTCGGCACGCAGTGACACGCAAGGTTCGAGCCGAGCTGACGCGGCTTTAAACGTATCAGTCAGCCAGCTTGACATCTTTTCGCGACAGGTCAGTGCCGCTGCTTGAACCCGCTGCCGCTGCTGCACTCCCCGCTGTGCCACTGCTCATCGAAGGGTAGGGCTCAGT
>NZ_JADPIX010000128.1:0-13376 GCF_023073155.1 Bradyrhizobium sp. 45
GCTGCTGCCGATCCTTTACCTGAAGGGTATCTCGACCGGCGACTTCTCTGAGGCGCTGGCTGCGCTGCTCGGCAAGGATGCTGCCGGGTTGTCGGCATCGATCCAGTCGAATTGTCGGTTTCGCTCGGCTGAGGCTTGACCTTTGCCGCAGCTGTCCGTTTGCCTGCGCTCCTTGCTCCACCGCCTGCCCAAACATGAATGCCAGCGGATCTGGGCATTACATAAAGTCACCATCCTCTTCGGAATCTGCTGCAACCTCCGTATCACTATCGACCTTGGAGAGATAAAGCTGAGATTTAGTTGCGCGCTGCCATTCACCGAGGCTGTTTTTTGTCCACTGGGCGGACTGAGTGGGGTCAAGTACCATGTCGTCCTCGTCCACTTCAACGAAGCCCATTGTCTCTGCGCGGGCCTTCGCTTCTGCATTAGCAGGACGCCAGTTCACCAATGGTCGTTCGCCGTCTTGCCGAAGCTGATGTTCGAGCAGAATATCGCCGGCGTTCGCGACAAGCGGATGAGCAACCTGAAAATCAACAATTGAGGTGACTTCACTGCGTCCAGGGAACTGTTTTCGCCACTTATCGCTTTCGAACTCAGTCATGTTGAATCCGGCCTCCGTTCTTTGGAGGCCAACGCTCACATTTCCTAATTGGTAGCTGTAATATCGGGCGTCTTCTGAATCTCTTCTGATACCGTATTCCTTAGCGACCTCTGCTGTGCGCTTAGCTCTTGCGGATACAAATTCCGAGTACTCGTGTGGATTGTTGGCGATGCGGTTGATTGCGTCGCCATGAAAGGTCCTCACTTCTGTCCTGAAGGTAGCTCTGTCGATCTCGACCACAGGAGGTTTTCGAACGAGGGAATAACTCGGTTGCGAAGGTGAGCTGCCAGCGGACTCCTGCAATCGCGTTCTAGCGAACGCATCCGCGAAGCCCTGGCTTTCGGCACCCGCTTCCTCAGCGTTTGCTGCCCGATGATATCTTTCTTCGGCCGGAATATCGGGCCAATTGTTAACTCGACCGTACATGACGACTGCACCTGGATCATACGTCTTGCATTGCTTCAGGTCGTTAGACCTTACCCGATTGATAGACAGCTTAGCTGTCCGTAAGCTGACGCCAGCGCATAAAGGGAAAATCCGACCCCTTTGGGCAGCTCGACCGCGTATCGTCGAGGCGTTGCGCGATGCAGGCTTCCACGTTATCCACCCAGCACGAGGCGAGGAGGTGCTGGACTGGTGCAAGCGGCACGTCGCAAGGGGAACATGATGCGGGGCACTCGGACCCGCCGAGGCGTCGAGCTCGCCGCGAGGAAAGCGACTTCCACCGCCGCCCGAGCGTCTCGTGCGCTGGATGGCTTGCTCGACCTGGTGGCACTCCCAGTCCGAGGCAGCGAACTGCACGCAGTGTCGACTGGATGGTGGGCGCGTGGCGCGCAACGCGATCGCGAGAGTGACTCCGGATGACGTCGCCTACTACGTGGCACTGCCGTTCGACGAGCGCCTGAACGGCGGTTGGCGTAGGAAGGGGCGCGCCGTGCTCGAACTCATGGAAGCTCCGCCTTCCGAAGCCGAGTCGAGAAGACAGGCAGCCGGAGCTGAGCCATCGACTACCACGCCCGCGGCTCGTCTTCCGGTCTCGAGCCAGCTCTGCTGGATCAGTGGCGGACGACGGTCTGGCCGCCGGCGAAGTGGTAGATTACCTGAGCGCAAACGCAGCTCTTGTGCTCGCCGAAGCGCTCTCGCGGAAGCCGCGCACTGCTCGTGGCGATCGCCTTCGCGGCCAAGATGGCTGGGACGATTTGGGCCATGGCCACCCGGAAGGTGGATTATCGGAACCCAGCGCAGGCAGTGACGGCATCATGACGAATGCAGCACGAAATAGCCTGACGTTGGTGAAGGGTGTGAGAAGGGGACGACCCTAATGGGCGGAACGATCGAACAGATCTGGATCAGGAAAACCAGTTAGAGCTGAAGAGCCGAGGTGCTCGGAGATGAGAATTGGACTTGATCCGCGGATCACCGTACCGGCCAGCGGCTTCTGAGGACGCCGTAAAGGAAGGCCTGACAGAAGAGCGCATCGTCCACACGCCGAACGGGTCAGAAACTTCTTGCATCACGGGCGGCAACGACAGAAGGCTCTACACGAAGTACCGTCAGCCCGCCAGTGGCCGCCGCCAAGGCGTCGTTTAGTCCGTCAACCGCGTATCGGACCCAGAACAACCCCGCCTACCATCGCAGAAGAAGGGTGGCGCGGCCGGCGCCGGCCGGACCGGTTGGCCGATGTGTTTTGAGTCAGAAGTGGTGCCGATGCTCGAGGCAGCCCGATATCACCGATGCGCAGTGGCTGCAGCGGCTCCATTCGTTTGGGCTGTCGCGAGCCAGCTTTCGGCCCAAAGGACAGATTGCGGAGCTGCGAGCCTACGTGCGCCAGCGCGAGCGTCTGATTGGGTACGCGGCCTCCCACATCAAGCATATGCACAAGGCCTTGACGGAGATAATCTTCAACTCCACCAGATCTCGCCGACATCACCGGCGCCACCCGCTGCGCCTCATCCGCGCGATCCTGAGGCGCTGGCGTGCTTGCGCCCATTACAGTTGCCACGCTAGCGCGGAGACGATCGTGAACGCGCTCACCGGAAGCTATCGCGCCGAGCGTCTGTTTGCGCTCGAGCAGGCACTTGCGCTTTAGGACGCCTACCACGAGAAAGCATCTGTCTGCGACGCCCCGGATCGAAGCCGTGTTGAAGGCGCGTCGGAATCGAACCGATCAGGCGAACGCTCTAGCTTACGAACGTCCGCGTGGCGCTGTTCCGTTGCTCGGAAAGGACATCACCACGCTCGACGGCCTCGGTCCTTACCTCTCGCTGAAGCTGATCGCTGAATGGGGCGACGACCTCTCCTCGTGGCGAAGTGCAAAGCATTTTACCTCCTGGCTGGGACTGGCGCCGAACGACAAGGTCTCCGGCGGCAGAATGCTCTCGTCCCGAACGCGCGGATCCGGCGGTAGGGCGGCGGCAATTCTGCGCCTTGCTGCCGTAACCGTGGGCCGTACAGACACCGCGCTCGGCGGCTTTTACAGGCGACTTTCATCGCGCGTGGGGTGCGCCTCGAGTGCAGCGCGCGTTCTTCCGCCGCTTGCCGAGCGGCGGCTTCGCCCTGATGACGTGGCACATACCGACTTTCTCGAGGCCGTACTGTCGAGCGGCGCAGAAGTTGCAAGCGTCCGTCCCTGAAAAGGTAGATACGAATCGCACCTTACCCGCAACTGGCCTTTCAGGCCACCTTCTGAGACGACGGCGGCGTAGCGACCTAACTCGGAACGCCTGCGGCCTGCATGGGCTCAGTAAGGCGTGCCTTCAGGTCGTCCAAATGGTCCTCGGCATAGGACTGCACTTTCGAGATCGCCGTATCGAGGCCGAACTGCACGGTCTGTTCGAGCATCTCCTTTGCGAGGCCCTCGCGCAGCGCGAATTTGACCTCGGGCCCAGCAACAAAGCTAATGGCCTGCCCCGCAAGATTAAGGCCAACCTCTTTCAGAGCCTGTTTCATATCACCTCCGCTAATGCCCGTATGCAGAAGGCTCAATGCTTGCGACTCGAGCTCGAGCACCATCGATATGCCATCGGCCAACTCGCCCAGTCCCGGAATGACGCCGAGCAGGCCTACTGCCGTGGCCTCCCAGTCGAGCACCTTCGAGCCCACCTTGGCTACGTCATCGACCGCATGCATGAGGACCCCGCCATTCTTCTTCGGAGACGCGACATCGGGTTGGTCGGATACCCCCATCAACATGTCTGTGACTGCATTTTGTTCAGCGGCGGTCTTGGGGACATGGGTCTTGATCTGCTGAACGGTATGGTTCGCAGGTGACATGTTGCTATAGAAGTGCCTGAAGTCGTTGTTGCTGATATTACCGGAGTCGACCGTATGCCCGCCGCCTAAATCGAAGAACTCCTGATGGGTCTTGTAGCCCGTAATCGAATTGTTTAGCAAACGGAACAAGATCGGGTCCGAGAGCAGTTGCGATGCCGCTTCTCGTATCTTCGGGTCGAGAGTCTTGTCCTCGACCATACTCGCCAACTTGTGTCGTGTCAGGTCACCGTCCCCGAAGAAGGCGTTCTGATTCTTGTTGATCGTGTCGAGCGTGTTCAGCTCGCTTTGCGTGGAATTCATCGACGAGGAGGCGACTTGCAAGAAGTCTTCCTTGTGGATTTTATCAGTCGCACCACCGCACAACTGCTCCCAGGCGTCCGGGTGCTCGAGGAAGTGTTGAGCCGCCGCGATCAGCTGAGGCGGACACTTACCAGTGTCGGCTTTGCCGTCGACGATCCGCTTGAAATCGTCCAGGCTCAAATTCTTGGGCAGGTAGTCAGAATACTTGTAAAGCTCGCGCAATGCATCATTCAACGTCATGACCGATGCTTGTCCATTCGAGGTGCCGTCGGATGGAATATAGTTCTGCTCGTAGCTTTGCGCTTGCTGCTCCTGGAATGTAGCAACCTGCGAATGGCTGGCGGAAAACTCTGACAGATCCTTGGCCTTGATCTTGCCGCCGCAGCGGCCGTCCCCTTGGGAGCCAATCGCATAGAAGAGCTCTGGATCGCGTCGCAATCCTTCGATCGCCTCCTTCAGATCCGGGGGCGTCGACGGATCGCTGGCCTTGGCTGCCAGCGAGTCCCAGCTGAGTGGGCATTGGTCCTTATGCCGGTTCAGCACTGCCACGATCTGCAACTCGGCATTGGTGAGCGTGCCGCCGTTCCACGTGATCCTAGAGCTTGGCACCGGAGTGCTCGGTACGTCAGGCGATGGAGCAGCCGTCGACGATGCGTCTGCACCAGGGGTGTCGACCGAGGAGGAATCGACCGAGGAAGAAAAAACCGGATCCTTCATCACCGCCTCGATCGCCGCCTTCGAGTGCGCTGACAACTGGTCCAGCGAATCCTGCGGGATCTGTCGTTCTGATTGCAGCAGATCCGGTGGCGTGGAGGGAACGTCGGATTTCTCTTCCCGCGAGCAGATGGACACGATCGCCTCGAACATCGAAGGTTCGCCTTCCCGAATCTGGCCGGGGGTCTGCGCGGATGATTCCAAGGCCGACGAAGCCCCCGGGACAAGCCCGAACAGAGCTGGATCTGCACTGGCGGGCAGCGAAACGCTGTTGAGCTGCATTAGGTTCATTTCCATTCCATTGCGGTAAATACTTGGCATCGACATCGTAAGATCGAGGCTTTCACGTTAAGGGGGCGAGCTTTCGAGAAGCTGACGACTTTTAGACGGAGCAGGACGAGCCAGTGTCGGTCGTCTTAACATCCCGGAGAGGCGTCATCGTGCTCATGAAACTCATCTCCGGCTCAGAGCATGTGCAGGCACGACGCTGCTCTGACGCTTTCGCAAAGCAGGTGCCTGCGGTCGTCAGTCCCGAGTGACGATCGCTGTGGGGCCACGAAACAACATCACCACCGATTCCCGCGGTAGCATTTTTAACTGCGCACGGTTTTGCCTCCGACTTGCCATCACACCATTGCTGATCGAGCGATGTGATGAGGTGCGTTGGGCCGGCGCCGCGATCTGGCGCTCGTCGGCATTATGTAGAGATTGAAAGTGGGGCCGAGAAATTCGCGCGGTGGCAGTCGCGGCATGTACCTGCGAATGCGCGCTCTCAGCTGGGTTCACTTGACGATAGTGAGGTTGTTCTCATTCTCGTCAGCTTCTCGACAGCTAATCCCAGTAGCGTGAGCAATGTGAATCGCTCGGTGGTGATACCACCGTTTTGGCGGAACTGAAGTGAGAGGCACCAGATGGCCGGGGCAATCGAAGGCGTGATCCATACCAATTCTGACAGTGGCAGCTCGCAGTCGGTAGCTGATCGTCAGAAGTTCGAATCGGCTTTCGGTTCGGTTCTTGCCAACGTCGCGATGCAGGCGATGGAGCGAAACATGTCAAATCTTCGCGAAGCTATAGCTGAAACAGAAGAGGATACCTGACGCCGGTTCTTCGACGTCAGTGGAGTGTTGCCATTGATGGCAGCAAAAAAATGGAAGGTGAAGCGATATGACCAAAACAAGCTCTACTAGCCCTTCTACTGGTGGTGTCCACGACTCCCATGATAGCAAGAATGCTAGCAAGACTGATAACAAGACTGATACCAAGTCCGCGGGTCCCGGCGTCGGTAACTCGGCGACCGATAACGTTGGTGGGACGGGTACTTTCGAGAAACTGATCGACGAATTGAAGGCGGTTAACCAGCAGGCCATGGTGCAGGACATAAAGTTGCGTGCACTGACGACCGAGCTCTCGAGTGAGAGGAAGGCGGCCAGCGAGCGCGTCAACGGATAACGGTGAAAGGCGGGGCGAATCTCGCCCCGCCGTTCCCGTCGTCGGGGTGATGTGAGTGGTGCGGCCTAGGAATGAGTCGTGCGACCAATCGCCCTGCCGTGCTCCTCATAGTTCGGAGAATTGTCCGTGAATGAGGCCGCCTCCTTACATTTCGAGGTACTGTCGGGACCTTATGCTGGGCTAAGCGGGAAGGCGGCTGTCGGAACGAGTCTTATCGGTAGCGGCCTCGACGCGGATATGGTTTTCGTCGAACAAGGGCTTGAGCCGCATCACCTACGTATCACCCTCGTTGGCAATTCAATCGAGCTTGAGGCTCTTGCGACCGTAAGCACCCCAGAGGGCGAAGGGGATATCGCCGCAGGTGAGCGTGTTGTTCTTTTTCTTCCCGCCGTCATTCGTGCGGGCGCCATGTCTATTCGCTGGTCGATGCAGAATGCGATTGAGGCTCGGTCGATCAGCCTCTCGCGCGTTTGGATCTCAGCTCTCGCCCTCGTGCTCCTCAGCTTTCTTGGCGTAGGCAGTCTCTCGACGATTTTCTTCAAAGCCAGCGGAAGTGCACCGACCGGCATTGCTCCGCCTGCCGCAGAGCTTGTACCCAAGCTGGGTATGAACCGGCCTGACGATCGGCGAGCTCAGGCTGCGGCCGAAGTGCTGAAACAGGAAATTGATAAGGCGGGCCTGCTCGATATCAGGGTTGGTTCGGGGCCGGGTTTTGTTAGCGCTGAGGGAAAAGTCACGCCTGCAACCGTTGCGAAATGGCAGGAGCTCCAGCAATGGTTCGATGGTCGTACATACGGTGCGGTGACACTGGTGAACGGAGTGATCGTCAAGGAGGAAAAGCAGCCATCCTCAATCGCGATCGAAGCTGTTTCGCGCGGACCCCAGCCCTATCTCCTTGTCGGTGGGCAGAAGTATTTCGTCGGCGCTCTCTTGGCCGACGGATGGGCGGTCACTCGAATCGAGGATGGGCGTGTGCTGCTAAGCCGCAATGGCCGCGTTGTTGCCGTTCCGTATTAGGGTTTCCGGGCCCGAAGGAAGGATAAGGAGATCGTCATGTCAAAGGTGTCCCGCTACGATGTCGGGCCTGGCACTGCTTCGCAGAGACTCAGCGAGCACCATCATCAACCAGTGATAGGGCCGACAATCCAACCCAATAAAGGTGAGGCGGACGGTGCTCGTGCAAACGGCGAGAAGGAGCTGGCGTCGATCTGGGGCGAGCTGAACACGCGCTATATGCCGCTGGATCTAGCGATCGAAGCCGCATCGGAGGCCAAAGGTATTGATGCAGTCGGGCGTGTCAGTCTCAACGAGATGCGCACTCGCATTTATGAGCTCGAGCAACGCGCTGGGATGGCATCGCTCTACGGGCGCGATATCGCGCACGATCTACTCTCCTTCGTCACGCCAAGCCTTCGTCATCCGGACATGCTGCGGGCGGAGCGGTATAGCATTGTTCTGGAAGGTCTCGTCCATAAGCTGGCGGCCGCGCCTGCGGATCCGATAGCTGGGGGCGGTATCGTCGTCCTACGGCAGGGACTGCACTGGCTAGCGCTGCTCCGCCGGAATCGGAATAGCTTGATCGAAGCCTAACAATGTTCAACTCCGATGGAGCGCAACGGACGACCAACGTTTCCAAATCCGATAACGACTCACTGAGTTCCGGGCAGGAGCGCGATTTGCTCTGTACACTTTCGTATCTTCACCTTGCATGTGGGCAGAGCGCAGAATGCGTGGCTCTCTTACGACTCATCGTCGGCAAGGACTCGCGAGATGTCGATCTATTACGGATTCTCGCCTATGCCCTCATCTTGGAAGGTCTCGGAGGTGAGGCGTTGCAGGTCATAGATAGGCTGAACACACTTGATGACGAACCCTCGGCGCGTATCTCTCTGATGCTGTTGCGTAGCCACGCCCTGCGGCGGGCCGGCCTCATAGACGAGGCGCTCGCCGCTTTCCAACGCTATGTCTCGTTGCGTGACGGCACTGGCCTGATCAATCAACGATCGGAAGGTCCCCATGACCAGCGTCCTGCGTAAGATCATTGCGCGCGCGTCGGCCAGCTCCGATTTGATGGTCGCGTTGATGCTGCTTCTGACGGTCGGCATGATGATCATGCCGATCCCGATAGTGGCGATCGATACGCTCGTCGGCTTCAATCTGGGCTTCGCCATATTGCTGCTGATGGTCGCTCTCTATATTAGCACTCCACTTGATTTCTCGTCCTTGCCAGGCGTCATTCTGATTTCCACGGTATTCCGTCTGGCGCTCACCGTATCAACGACGCGGCTGATCTTGGCTGAGGGGGATGCGGGCAGCATCATTCGCACGTTCGGTGATTTCGTCATATCGGGGAATATCGTCGTTGGTATTGTCATATTTTTAGTCGTGACCATGGTGCAGTTCATCGTCGTGGCCAAGGGGGCTGAACGCGTGGCGGAGGTGGCGGCGCGGTTCACGCTCGATGCTCTGCCAGGCAAGCAGATGGGAATCGATGCGGAATTGCGCAATGGCCATATCGATCAGAACGAAGCCCGCAGCCGGCGCGCTACATTGGAGAAAGAAAGCCAGCTTTACGGGGCTATGGATGGCGCCATGAAATTCGTAAAGGGCGACGCCATCGCAGGATTGGTAGTTATCTGCGTCAACATGCTGGGCGGGATCACCATCGGCCTGCTCTCCAAGGGCATGTCTTTCCAGGCGGCGCTGCATCAATATACCCTGCTGACCATAGGTGATGCGTTAATCTCACAAATTCCCTCGCTGCTGCTCTCGATTACAGCTGCGACAATCATCACTCGTGTAAATGGGGTCGTAAGGCTCAATCTTGGGACCGACATCGTTAACCAGCTCACAGCAAACTCGCACGCATTGCGGCTGTCTGCCTGCGTCCTCGTTGTAATGGGGGCTATTCCGGGTTTTCCGCTCCCTGTCTTTCTCGTCTTGGCTGCAGTCTTTGCGGCAGCGAGCTTTGCCGACGGTGGGACCCAAAGCGGCAAGAAAAGCGCTGATGTCTCTCGCCCGGCTCCCACAGAGTCTAACAAGGAAATCGTGCCTGCGGAGGCGCTTCCCATCGCGTTGTTCCTTGCGTCAAGTCTGACACGGGCGATCGACAAAGAAGAATTGCAACAGCACATTGCACGCGTTTCGGGACTGATCTCGTCTGATCTCGGCATCACAATTCCGCGCATCCCCATCGAGGTCGACGAGCGCTTGCCAGACCTGCAGTACAGGGTGGATGTCGAGGGCGTGCCCGTCGAGCAGGAGTTAATTGATCCAACCCAGCTCGCACTCCACGACGATCCGGCCAACATTGAATTGAGTGGCATCCCGTTTCGGCATGACCGGGAGACGGATCAAATCTGGATTGAACAGAGCAATGCACCGGCTCTCAAAGCAGCCGGCATCGGGCACCACCGTCCCATTGAAATCCTGGCCTTGCGCGTCCATTCGGCGTTGACCCGCTATGCACAGTGCTTGGTGGGTATCCAGGAGACGCGCCAGTTGCTGGGCCGCATGGAGACGGAATATTCCGATCTGGTCAAGGAGGTGTTGCGTACGACGCCGATCCCTAAAGTAGCCGACGTCTTGCGGCGCCTCCTGGAGGAGGGTATTCCGATCCGGAACACACGGCTGGTTCTGGAGGCATTGGCCGAATGGAGCGGACGTGAACAAAACGTCGTCTTGCTCACGGAACATGTTCGCTCCGGTCTGAGACGGCAAATCTGCCACCGGTATGCCAACGCACACCGCGTCGTGCCGGTCTTTGTCATCGAACGTCAAACCGAGGATATCGTGCGCAGCGCGGTTCGAGAGACTGCCAAAGGACCCTACTTGGTTTTGAGCGACGGGCAAAGCGAGGCGCTGCTCTCAAAAATGCGTCACATCCATTCGAACGTAGTTCGGGCGCAGATCAAGCCGGTTATCCTTGCTTCGATGGATATTCGACGCTTTGTCCGCGGCTTTCTCACCCGTAATGGGATCGATCTTGCTGTTCTATCCTATCAGGACCTTGCCTCGGACTTCACAATCCAGCCTGTTGGATCCATTACACTCGCAGCTGCAAAGGACGACGACGCCCCGTCCGAGGAACTCAGCAACACGCTCCTTGCGCCCGATTCACAGGCGCAGCAGTCAATTTAAGAAGGACCGCATGAATTCACCTCGTAAGGCAGCGCGGTGGCGCTTGGGTTCATTTTGTCTGCTTTCGTGCTCGGCTTTCTTCGCCACTCTGGGGCTCTGCAGTTGCGCTAGCTGGGATAGACCAGCTCTTCAAATGCAAGAGCGGCCGGCGCCAAAGTTGCTCGGCGCCAAAGATATCGATCCAGCTATGCGCGAACGCATTGAGTGCGCGATCGGCCGGACTCCTGACCAGGAGCTTTGCGCGACGCGTTGAAGCAAAAAAGCTCGGAAGATCAACGCAGCGGATCGGTCTTGCGTGTCGATGCGAAAGCGCCTCGCATTGATTGCTCGTCAACGTCTGCCTGGACCTGCGACCTATATGCGCTCAAGACTAAATGCGTTAACTTGAGAACGTGGGACGCTTCGTGAGCCACAACCGCAATACAAGCAATCGCGTCAGCGCAGCGTATTCCGATTGCGCGGACCAAATCACGTTGTCCGCAACGATCGGTGCACGATATCGCGCAATGCAAGCACCCGCCCGCTGCGCTGGCGCTGCCGCCCTACACAAGTGACCCGGGCATACCTAATAGTAGCGGACGTATTGGTTCTGCTGTCTCTTGCTCGAGGTCTCGCCGGCCGGCTATCACGCCTGGCGCGAGCGTCCGGACAGAGCACGCACGACGACCAATGCTGCGCTCTCGACTGATATCTCATCAGGACAGCGGCGCTCGGGGACGGCAACCCACGGGTCTATGCCGCGCTGCGGGCACAAGGACCTGGCGCCAGCCATGGCCGGATCGAATGCCTAATGCATCGGCAAGGCATCGGCGCCATGATGGCCCGGCCGCACCGCGTTGCCGACAGCCGTCATGGCCTGCCGATCGCGCCAAACCTCATCGATCGCAACTTTAGGGCCGCAGCAGCGAACCGGATCTGGCTCGCCGACATCACTTACGTTTCGACTGCAGATGGCTGTTGTACCTGGTGGCGATCATGGACCTCTGTCAACGGGCAGCGAACTTTCCGTGAGAATGTCCAGATTTCCCTGGGTGACGGCGATTGTGCTTCGGGGATCAGCCGCTAAGTCATTGGTCCTTCCAGGCGGGCGGCCGCGGCGCTTGGGCTGCGGCGGGTTGGCGAGCGGACGTTTCCGGGACGAGAGCGGCGTGCTGGCGGAGCCGATAGCTCGATCCCTCGATGTGATAACAATTGCGTGGGGAAGCAGTCCATCAAGCACTGCTGTGGCCAGTTTGAATTGAGGATCATCGCGCCCTTGTCATAGCGGGCGTCTTCCAACTGGAAGAACAGATTGCCGCCGCCAGGCGCGACCGGGAGGTAACCGATTTCGTCGACGACAAGGAGGGAGGCGCGGGCGAGGAACCGCAGGTGCTCGCGCACGGTGGTCGTCACGATGTCCGCGATCGTGGCGAACGCGACGCTCTTTCCCGCCTTCACGGCCTCGACCGCGAGTGCCGGCGTGAGATCGCTCTTGCCGGTGTCGCAAGCAGATGAATTTCAATTGGGCAAGCGCCAGAATGCGATTGCGATCGAGCTGGAATGCGAAGTCGAAGCCAGCGAGCCTTTTTGACCGTGGTCAGGCGAGACATTCTCAGCGCGGTGCTGACACCGCGACTGTCGCGCACGGTCAGCTCCTCGATAAGCGTTTCGAGCGCCTCAATCCAGGTGACCTCACCCTCTTTCAATCCGCCGCAGCGTGGTGTCCAGCATTCTGAGCGCACCTGGCATGTTGAGTGCGATTAGGCCTTTCTTGACGCTGTCGATCGCTGCCGGCTGCGCGTGGATGGTTATGGCCGGCCTTCCGATTGGGGGAGGCGCTTGCGACACCTCGGTAACGCCCAGCGACCGCCTTGGCGTGTGATCGCCGGCCCGATCGACGAGGGCTTCGGATACGCCTGGTCGCGACCTAGACCGGTTGACCGCCTGTCGATGCTCGGGCGCGACGCGAGTTCGCCGGCGGCCTTCTCTAGAACGGGATGGACGGCAACGATTGCGCTTGATCGAGAATGGGATTACATCGGGCAATTGCTGCACCTCGACACTGCGCCGCGTATGGTCGGGTATGCTGTAATAGTTCCCACTGATCCACACGAGCCCGTCGTGGCTGACACGGGTGGCGTTCGGCATTGGACTGGACCCCCGATCGGCATCCAAAAGGGGCTCTGACTCATGTGTGGAACGGCCCGGGCTGCAAGATCGTTCTCTGGTCGAACAAGGGATGACGGTGCGGTCATATATTCGACCTGTAAACGCGGCGCCCGGCCGCTGGCCACGATGATATCCGCGGAAGCAATCGGCCAATCAATTTCTCGCGCTCGAAGCGCAGTAAGCCAGGCGGTCTGATTGCGACCGGGAATGTCGTCATTCGGGGTTCATCCAGATTTGCACCTTGCCTCCTCGGCAGCTTTCTTCTTCCGCCGGAGACTTCTTAAGATTAGGTTTCAGCATTGCACGCGACGCATGATAGATGCCGCCTCTGACCAGCAAGGCCCATATGGTGCGCGCAAGCTGTTGGCGAACTCCACCGCTATGAGCTTGACGGCCCGTCTTTGCAGCATGGTCCGAATCCAGAGCGGGGCTTTCGAGCCTCGCTTGCCAAGCTTGATGATTGAGGTCGCACCAACGATCAAGTGCGTCCGTAGTTGCCGATTTTCAGGCTTTGATACTGCCCCGAGCCTTTCTTTCCCGCCGCTCGACTGTGCCCTCGGTGTTAACCCGTCCAAGCCGCAAAATGCGGTGCAGTCGCAAAACCGGGGCCATTCAAGACTGCTGTCCGAACGCCAGCGCCGCTACCAGTGCCGAGCTATCGCCCAAAGTTGGTGACGGCGGGAATCGGAAAGGCGGCATATCGTGGGGGTGCTTGACGCCTCCACTTCTCCACCGAAGGAGCGATATGCCG
>NZ_JADPIX010000048.1:0-605 GCF_023073155.1 Bradyrhizobium sp. 45
GTCGTCCGCAAGTGTTTCCAGTGCTCGGCCGGGAAGTCGTAGAACGCCAGTAGCGTGTCTCGATCCTTGCTCAGGCAATCGGCGGCCTTCTCGTACTTCAGCGCGTAGCTCTCGATGAAGGTGTCGAACGCCAGCTCGGCGGCGAGCTTCGTTTCAGCCATCCAGATCTCCTGCAACGCGCGTTTGGCCTTCGGCTGCTGGCTCTTCGGCAACTTGGCGAGCACGTTGGCGGTCTTGTGCACCCAGCAGCGCTGCTCGCGCGTTTTCGGCCAGACCTCGCCGGCCGCCTTCCAGAACCCGAGTGCGCCATCGGCGATGGTAAGCTGCGGCGCCACGTCGAGCCCGCGCCGCTTCAGATCGAGCAGCAGATCGCGCCAGTCCTGCGCGCTCTCGCGGGCGCCATCGGTGAAGCCGACCAGTTCCTTGCGGCCTTCCGGGGTCGCGCCGATCAGCACCAGGATGCACTGCTTTTCGTCTTCGAGGCGCGCTTGAAGATGGATGCCATCGGCCCAGATGTAGACGTAGCGCTTCGCCGACAGATCGCGCCTCTGCCACGCGGCGTGCTCGTCGAGCCAGCCATCCTTCAGGCGACCGATGGCGGATGC
>NZ_JADPIX010000053.1:0-12710 GCF_023073155.1 Bradyrhizobium sp. 45
GAGAAAGCCAATCTTCGCTGAGAAGGCACCCACGATGAAAGCCATCCTGACACTCGACAATCTCGCGTCCGGTCTCGTGACCACGATCTGGACGCCGGTCTTCGTCGCGATCTTTCTCGCGATCATCGCCTACGCATTTTGGCCTCGCAACAAGGCCGCTTTCGACGAAGCGGCACACCTGCCGTTGCGGGAGGAGTGAGAGATCATGACCGATCATCATAGCGACATCGATTCCGTCACCGGCACGTCCACGACCGGGCACGAGTGGGACGGGATCAAGGAACTCAACAAGCCGCTGCCGCGCTGGTGGGTAATCACCTTCTACCTCACCATCGTCTGGGCGATCGGCTACTGGCTCGTCTATCCGGCCTGGCCGCTGATCTCCAGCAACACCACGGGCATGTTCGGATACTCGTCCCGCGCCGACGTCGCAGTCGAGCTCGCAAACCTCGAGAAGATCCGCGGCGACAAGATGGTGGCGCTGGGCGCGGCCTCGCTCGCCGACATCGAAAAGGATCCGGCCTTGCTGGCGCTCGCCCGCGCCAAGGGCAAGACGGTGTTCGGCGACAATTGCGCGCCGTGTCACGGCAGCGGCGGCGCCGGCGCGAAAGGCTATCCGAACCTGAACGACGATGACTGGCTGTGGGGCGGCACGCTCGACCAGATCATGCAGACCATCCAGTTCGGCGCGCGTTCCGGTCACGCCAAGGCGCATGAGGGCCAGATGCTCGCCTTCTGCAAGGACGGCGTGCTGAAGCCGGACGAGATCGTCACGGTCGCCAATTACGTGCGGTCGCTATCGGGCTTGCCAACCCGCAAGGGCTACGACGCGGCGAAGGGCGAAAAGATCTTCGCCGAGAATTGCGTCGCCTGCCATGGCGATGGCGGTAAGGGCAACCCCGAGATGGGCGCGCCGAACCTCACCGACAAGATCTGGCTCTATGGCTCGGACGAGGCGAGCCTGATCGAGACCATCAGCCTAGGCCGCGCCGGCGTTATGCCGGCCTGGGAGGGGCGGCTCGATCCGGCCACCATCAAGGCCATGGCGGTCTACGTCCACTCGCTGGGCGGTGGAAAATAGCCCATTGACGGAAGACGGGCGAACAAAACGCCCCCGTTTGCGCTGGATCAACTGACGCCGCGGCGTCGGGTCTCGGTTTAATCGCACCTTTGCGAGAAGCTTTTGACGATGAACAAGACCGTGAACCCGAACGACCTCACATCGGACGACGATTACGGGCCGCTCTACGCAGCCCGGAAGAAGGTCTATCCCCAGAGCGTCTCCGGCACCTTCCGCCGGATCAAATGGGGCCTGATGGCGTTCTGCCTCGGCATCTACTACTTCCTGCCCTTCGTGCGCTGGAACCGCGGTCTCGGCGCTCCGAGCCAGGCGGTGCTGATCGATCTGCCCAACAGCCGCTTCTACTTCTTTTTCATCGAGCTGTGGCCGCAGGAGGTCTACTACTTCACGGGCCTGTTGATCGTCGCCGCGGTGGCGCTGTTCCTGATGAACTCGGTCGGCGGCCGCATCTGGTGCGGCTATCTCTGTCCCCAGACGGTCTGGACCGACCTGTTCTACGCCGTCGAGCGCCTGATCGAAGGCGACCGGCGCGAGCGGATGAAGAAGGACAAATCGTCCGATCCGACGAGGCTCGAGCGCATCTCGGAGATCGTGCTCAAGCATTCGATCTGGCTCCTGATCGCCTGGTGGACGGGCGGCGCCTGGGTGCTCTATTTCAACGACGCGCCGACGCTGGTGAAGCAGCTCGTCACCTTCGAGGCGCCGATGATCGCCTATGCCTGGATCGGCATTCTCACCGCGATGACCTATGTGCTCGCCGGATTCATGCGCGAGCAGGTCTGCGTCTATATGTGCCCCTGGCCGCGGATCCAGGCGGCGCTCACCGACGAATGGGCGCTCAACGTCACCTACCGCTACGACCGCGGCGAGAAGCGCACCTCGGTCAAGAAGGCGATCGAGCTGCGCGCCATCGGTGAGCACGCTGGCGACTGCGTCGACTGCTATCAATGCGTCGCGGTCTGCCCGACCGGCATCGATATCCGCAACGGGCCGCAGCTCGAATGCATCCAGTGCGGCCTCTGCATCGATGCCTGCGACAACGTGATGACCAAGATCGGCCCTCCGAAGCGGCTGATCGGCTACGACAACGACATCAATATCCATCGCCGCCAGGAAGGCAAGGCGCCGGTCTACCGCATCGTCCGTCCCCGCACTGTCGCCTACAGCGCGATCATCGCGGCCGTCGGCGGCATCATGATCTACACCCTCGCGACCCGCAGCCTGCTCGACGTCAACGTGCTGCACGACCGCAATCCGGTCGCCGTCAGGCTCAGCGACGGCTCGATCCGCAACGCCTATACGGTGCGGCTGCTGAACAAGAGCGGTTATGACCGCGTCATCGCGATCGACGCGAACGGTCCGGCCAACGCGACCATTCACGTCATCGGCGTTGATTCCGTGACGCCGGACCGGCCGATGATCGTGATCCCCCGCGACTCCACCAGCGAGTTGCGGCTGCTCGTGACCGCGCCGGCGGACAGCAATCCAGAGAAATCCATTCCCGTCCGCTTCCACGTCACCGATATCGGGCTCGGCGAGGCCGCGTCCGCCACCGACAATTTCGTCTCACCGTAAGTCCAGGAGACACCCATGGCATCCAAGCCGCTGACCGGGACCAAGGTGTTCCCGATGCTGGTCGCCTTCTTCGGCGTCGTGATCGGCGTCAACGTGACCATGATGAAGCTTGCGATCGCGACGCTGCCCGGCACCGACGTCGACAGCCCCTATGCCGCAGGCCTCATTTATGACCGCGAGATCTCGGCGGCGCAGGACCAAGCCGCGCGCAAATGGCAGGTTAACGGTCATATCGAGCGGCGCGCCGATGGCAATGCCGTGCTCCAGGTCGAAGCGCGCGACGCTGCCGGGCATCCGGTGAGCGGGTTGAAGTTCGGCGGCCGCCTGGAGCGGCCGACCGACAAGCGAGCTGATCTCGCGGTCGAGCTCTCGGAGGCCGGCATCGGCATCTATCGCGGCAATGCCGCCTCCGTCGCGCCCGGGCAATGGGACATGGTGATCGAGGGCGAATTGCGTGGCGCGCGCGTCTTCCTGTCACGCAACCGCGTCATTCTGAACTGAAGGATTTCGCCATGCAGATCACGCGGGACTTCTCGCACTACGTCCGGACCGCGGGCGAAGGCGTCCAGCACATCGATCTCGCGGTCGAGGGCGTTCACTGCGCCGGATGCATGGCCAAGATCGAGCGCGGACTGTCGGCGATTCCCGACGTCACGCTGGCGCGGGTGAACCTCACCGACCGGCGCGTCGCGCTGGAATGGAAGCAGGGCACGCTCGACCCAAGCCGTTTCATCGATCGGCTGGCAGAGCTTGGCTACAAGGCCTATCCTTACGAGACCGAGAGCGCGGAGGCGACGGAAGTTGCCGGTTCGCGCTTCCTGCTGCGCTGCCTTGGCGTCGCCGCGTTCGCCACCTTGAACGTGATGATGCTGTCGATCCCGGTGTGGTCCGGCAATGTCTCCGACATGTTGCCCGAGCAGCGCGACTTTTTCCACTGGCTGTCGGCGCTGATCGCGCTGCCGGCGGCAGCCTATGCGGGGCAGCCGTTCTTCCGCTCGGCCTGGCGCGCGCTGTCGGCCAGGACCACCAACATGGACGTGCCGATCTCGATCGGGGTGTGCCTTGCGCTCGGCATGTCCGTGGTCGAGACCATCCACCACGCCGAGCACGCCTATTTCGACGCGGCAATCATGCTGCTCACGTTTCTTTTGGTCGGCCGCTTCCTCGACCAGAACACGCGGCGGCGGACGCGCGCGGTCGCGGGCAATCTCGCCGCACTCAAGGCCGAGACCGCGGCCAAGTTCGTCGGGCCTGACGAGATTTCGCAGGTGCCGGTTGCGGCGATCCATCCCGGCGACATCGTGCTGCTGCGGCCCGGCGAGCGTTGCGCGGTCGACGGCACCGTGATCGAGGGACGCTCCGAGATCGACCAGAGCCTGATCACCGGCGAGACGCTCTATGTCACGGCCGGGCGGGGCACGCCGGTCTATGCGGGCTCGACGAACATCTCCGGCACGCTGCGGGTGCGGGTCTCGGCCGCCTCAGAAGCCACGCTGCTTGCCGAGATCACGCGGCTGCTCGACAACGCGCTCCAGGCGCGCTCGCGCTACATGCGGCTCGCGGATCGCGCCTCGCGGCTCTATGCGCCGGTGGTCCACGCGACCGCGCTTCTCACCGTCCTTGGATGGGTCATCGCCGGCGCGAGCTGGCATGATGCAATCGTGACCGGCGTTGCCGTGCTGATCATCACCTGTCCCTGCGCGCTCGGGCTTGCGATCCCGACGGTGCAGACGGTGGCCTCGGGCGCGATGTTCAAGTCGGGTGTGCTGCTCAATTCGGGCGACGCCATCGAGCGGCTGGCCGAAGCCGACCACATCATCTTCGACAAGACCGGCACGCTGACTCTGCCGGATCTCGCAGTCACGAATGCGGCCGAGATCTCCACTGATATCTTCGAGCTCGCCGGTCGCCTCGCGCTGTCGAGCAATCATGCGGTGGCCGCTGCGGTCGCGCAGGCCGCCAGCGCCAGATCGCCGATCGTCGGCGCGGTCGAGGAGGCCGGGCAGGGCGTGCGCGCTGTGGTCGAGGGCGTCGAGATTCGTCTTGGTCGTCCGTCCTTCTGCGGCGCCGAGGCGTTGGCCGGCGGCGTCAATCTCGACGCTGAAGCCTCGATCGTCGCTTTCAGCAAGGGAACGGAAAAATTCATCCTCTCGGTGCGCCAGGGGCTGCGTCCGGATGCGCAGGCCGTGATCGCGGCGCTGAAGGCGCGCAACATCGGCATCGAGATCCTCTCCGGCGACCGCGAGCCGGCGGTGAGGGCGGCCGCCCACGCGCTCGGCATCGCCGAGTGGCGCGCCGGCGTGACGCCGGCCGACAAGATCGCGCGGATCGAGGAGCTGAAACGGCGAGGCGCAAAAGTGCTGATGGTCGGCGACGGCATGAACGATGCACCCTCGCTCGCGGCGGCCCACGTCTCGATGTCGCCGATCTCGGCCGCGCATCTCAGCCAGGCGACCGCCGATCTCGTCTTCCTCGGCCGGCCGCTGGCGCCAGTCGTTGCCGCCATCGATTCCGCGCGCAAGGCGCTGCATTTGATGCGGCAAAACCTCTGGCTTGCGATCGGCTACAACGTCCTGGCGGTGCCGATCGCGATCAGCGGTGTCGTCACGCCCCTGATCGCGGCTGCCGCTATGAGCGGCTCGTCGATCCTGGTCATGCTGAATTCGCTGCGGGCACGCAGCGCCTCGCGGAAGATCGTGTGATGGAGATCCTGATCATTCTGGTCCCGCTGGCGCTGATGCTCGGTCTTGCCGGCCTCGCCGGCTTCCTCTGGTCGCTCCGGAGCGGCCAGTACGACGATCTCGACGGCGCAGCGTGGCGGGCGATTGCCGACGACGAGCCGCCGCAAGAGGCGCCGGCTAAGCGGTAAAGCGGTAGCTTTCCACTCGAGGTGCGGCGGACTTCCAGTGAATGGGAGAGCATCCCTGTCGTCGTTGATGGAGGGTTGACCAGGTTTGTTATGACGGCAGGTTGTGTCACTGCATGGGGGCGTTGTTGCCAATCGAAGGCGGCGCAACTGAACGGACCGGCGGCGTGGCGGGAGTCCGACCTCCATGTCCGGCAAATGCTGGCGATGGCGCAGCACGATCTGGCGCGCTCCGGAGAAGCCGAGAAGGCCTTAGGCGTGAAGCTCTGACAGGGCTCGCGAGACCGTCTCCAGGATGAGGCCGAGATAGTCGCCGATGTCACGGCGGCACTCGGACGGCCATCAGGCCGGCGGCCGCGGTGCGGGATGTCCGTCTCGAGCAGGAAGGTCGCGATCCTCCATGGCGTTCTTGCGGCCGAGCAGCAGCATGTGGTCCTCCGCGTGCTTCAGCTCGCCGGCCGTCAGGGTCCAGAGCTTGCGCGCGAACTGACAGTCTGTATTGGCCGCCTTGTCCGGGCTCGCCCGGTTTACCAGGCGCACCGTGGTCTCGAGGATCGCTTCGGCCGCGATGCGGTGGGCCCTCGCCGAGATCTCCTCGTCCTTGCCGCTTGCGAATTCGCTGGCCACGAGCGCCGTCTGGCCGACCAGCCGCCGAACGCAGCGGACGGCGAGGGCGCGGAGCGCGTCGTGGAAGGCTGGGTGGTGTAGAGTGCGGGCGGAAGCATCGGCGATCTCCTTGCTGATGGGCGGAGGATGCGAGGCACCGCCACACGGTCAAATTCGGCGTCATCTCTGGTGGCCCTCCAGGCTGCTGCTGAGCGCTTGCATCGTTGGAGCGTTGAGGCAGTAGTCTTCGTAATCTCTGGTATCCACCCTGATCTCGACATCGTTGTTGCACTCAACCTTCCGGTCGCATTGGGTGCAGACCCGCTCGTCGCGCAGCACTGCCGGCTTCGATCGCGAAGACATCCTCGTGGTCGATGCCGAGAACCTTCAGTAACCCGGGCAATTTCGTCAGCCGCAAGCGTCCTTGACCACGCATCGAGGTCTGCAGGCGTAACGCGCAGATCGGCGCGATTCGTGCCGCAGTAGAGTTGATGCAACTCACGGAGTTCACGGCGATGCCTCAGCCAGTTACCGAAAACATCCAGGAGGCCTTCAAGAATGGGATAAGTCTTCTCTGTTTTCTTCATGCCCAATACGCTCCCAATTCTGGTGTGATGCTTTCTTATTGAAGCCGGCCGGGGCCGCCGTTGCGCCAGCGCAATGTCCTTTGCGCGGACGTAGCTGGTCCGCCGCAATTGCAGTATTTCTCCCCCGGGCGTCCGGCCGTAGAGCGCATTCAACCCAAAATCTCGGCCAGCGCCGTTGCCAGACCTTACCTCGATCCCCTACCGGGAGGCCCATCCTTCCTCTTGATCGGCGACGTACGCAAGCTCCTGCCGCAACGGCCCGCTCGCCCGGCCGCCTCTCGAGGAAGCGAAAGCCGGCAGCCCGAGCACGAAAGACCTGGAGGGCCTCGTCGAACGCTTCGTCGTAGGAATCGATCCCACGACCGTGTGCATGAGTTCGTTCAGCACGTAGGCGCGAACGAGACTCCTCAACATAGTGAGGGCGTTCTCGGCGGCTTCGCCGAAGAGCCCGTAATTCGGCTAGGACGCCGATTATCAGCGTATGCAGGTTTTCACGAGCGTCGCGCCACTCGGAACAATCACGGCCGCGCTCCGGAAAAGCGCGGCGGATGGAGCCGGCCTTTCGAGCGCGTAGGAGCGTATCGCGTGAGCGACCAAGTTCAGCGCGTCTTCGACGATTTTTTACGCGAGCCTTCTGCGGCCGGCAGAAATTCCCGGTAGCCCTTGACGGCAAGGAAGCCGCGCATCTCGGCGAACGTTTCGCGCGGTCGCCTGTGCAGATCTCGACTTCCTGGGCAAGATCTTTCGCCAGCTCCCGGTCCCAGGCGCTCGAGAGCATTTCTTTCACGGAAGGGTCGCGAGAGTTTTGTGGCAGTCATCGTCCTCAACCTCCGAATGGTCATGCGTCGTGAACAGCACCACCGCGATGCCGACCACAGCACGGTGGCGGATATCGTTGCGACGGTGGACAGAACGCTCATTGCCCTGAGAGCGCCCGTTATGCCCTCCTAGACCAATGGATAAACGCCACTGCAAAAAGGATCCTCCAATTCAAAGTAGACCAGCATTCCGGAGGTTCGTACGCCAACTGGTGGATCCAGTCCGGCCCTGAACCGCCAGGCAGAGCTCTAACATTCGACTAGGCGTCGGGCCGCGGTTATGCGAGTCTTGCAGCATTTCGAGGCGTGTCGGAAACGGAGGGACCCGATGTGCGATCGTTAACTGCGTGTCTCTTTCGGCGTGGTTGGAATTGGGACGGGTAAAGTTCTCGGACACTCAAAGTGACATGTGCCAGTGAAAGTACGCTCCACGACTGGACCGTAGGTGAGCGTGTAGTCGTTTGCGAAGCGGCTGGACCGCGTCTGAGCGGCAAGCAAGGAGTCGTTCTCGGGTTCGGTGCTACGCGCAGCAGGCTTCGCGTGTTGCTCGACGGTTCCAGAGGGCCGATCACGTTGCACATCACCTTCGTGGACCCGGTCGTGCAGCACGATCGCGCTTGAGAATGGTGCTGCCTACAAGGGGAAAGTCCGCGCGGCGTAGCACAATCGCAGCGCGGAAGCGGAAATGCGCGCCATTCTGGAGGCGGCCGTGCGTCCCGAGAAGATCGGCCTCACCGATGCCGATGTCGAGGCACTTGAACATGGCCGCGACGCGCGTCCCGCTGAGCCGATGCGCTTCGAATGATCCTGCTTGATACGAATCTGGTCTCCGAGGCGATGAAGTCCGAACCGCATCCATCGGTTCGTGACTGGCTCGACGCCCAGGGGGCCGAGACGCTGTTTTTCTCCAGTGTCACCATCGCCGAACTGTTGTTCGGCATCCGCGCGCTGCCGCGCGGGTCGGGAGAAAGAAGGCCCTTGGTCAGCACCTCGACCTTGCAGCCGAGAACGGCCTCCCAGCGCCCGTTCTGAGGCTGACAGCGGAATGGCGTACTGCTTCTGCTGCTGGACATCGGCATGCTGATGCCGCCGAGGATGATGATCGAGATCACGCCGATCGCGATCGGTGCTGGTCAGCTTGATCGCTGATCATCATGCTGGTCATCCCGATCATGATCGCGCGCGCTTCGAGGTTAGCCCACGGGCGCCGGTCACGTCGGCATCTCGCCGTGCGATGGCTCGCAACGTGCGCGCGCGATTTGGTGGCACTGGGCTTTTTGCCGAGCCCTAGTCCGGCGCGATCCTCAACCGAGGTCCGCCAGTGCTTGGACTTCTCCCGGAAGGCTCTGCCGGGGCGGAGGCGGTTCACGACGACAACAGTCTGCCAGGAATGCGGCGAAGGGACCGACATCACCTTGTACGCTCGCGCTCTCGAGTGCCCGCATGTATTCGTCGCGTCTGCCGACGGGAATGATTGTCCAAGGCAGTCCTCCCGATGCCATCATGACATTCATGAGGAAGCGGCCCGTTCGGCCATTGCCGTCTGGAAGAGGGTGTATGAAGGTGAATATGAAGTGTCCGAGCACAGCTCTCACGCGCGGATCCTTCTCCTCCTTCAGGCAATCAAGAAAAGCCTCCATGGCGTCAGGTACCGATTCCCAAGCGACCGGTGTGTGTCCCGAGTTCCTGATGAAAACGAAGTGAGTTCGATAACCGGCGAGGTTTTTGGGCTTGATGATGCCGGCTTGAACTGAGGGCTGAAAGAGGGCCCGGTACCAGTCGAGGTGCTCTCGATCGGCGATCTCGGCGGCGTCCTCGCCGTTGAGCACGCGGGCCACCGCGCCACGGACCACTTGGAACGCATCCCAGTAGCCCTTCGCGGCCATTGCATCCGTTTGTTTGCGATCTCCATCGCTGTCGTTGGGATCCCATTTTCCGGTCTTCACCTTCTCGATCAGTTCCTCCGTGACCGAGTAGCCTTCGATAGAAAGCGAGTGGTACGCGTCCGAGGTGTACCGTTCGTCGATCGCGGCCAGATATCCGTCATGATCGTTGATACGCCGCGGCTCAAGCTTGAAATTTGCTAACACCTTTTCGCGTATCTCCGCCCACATGAGACGGATTCGCGTCATGATTGGTGGCGTGGCCCGGCTTGGAAGCTGCATCGGTACCGGCGCTTTGAATGGATCGGCATCTTCCCTGACATCGTGCCCGCCCGCCGTCATCGCGGTGACGATATCGTCGGCGGCCCGCGTGTTGCCCAGCAGTCGGTACGCCCCGGCGATGCGCCCCGCCGCGGCCGCATGTCCGCCTTCCAGGAGGACTTTTAGGATTGCGCTGGCATTCCTCTGCGAACCGAGCAGGGCGATGACGTCGTTCTTCTGCGTCTGCCAGAAAGCTGGCGCGGCAGCGCAGATCGCCTCCGGCGCCGGAAAGGTCTGGACCCCGGCGGTCTTGACCGGGGTCACCAGCAGTTTGGTCGCCTTGTACAGATAAAGGGAGGTGCCATGGAGAAGGGGCTGGGTTTGGTTATTGGCGGTCGGTGCCGCGATCACGATCTGCTTCGGAACGTTGAGATTTTCTGCAAGTAGCGGGATTGAGCTTTCTGCCGAGAGGACCCAGTCACTCTTGAAGCGCTCGTTGCAGTAGGCGCGGCAAAACTCCCAGAACGACGAGTACCACGACGTGCTGTCGCCCGACCGCTCCTCGGGCCGCGTCATCAGCACCCATCCTTTGATGATCTCCTTCAGGAACCCGGCCTTCACCAGCCGTTCGCGGTGGGTGCGCGAAAGTTCGTCGCTCCGGAAGATTCGTCGATTTCCGCCGTTGCTGAGGGTCTTCAGCTCAGTGAGGGACTGGGCGAGTTTGTCGTGGAGAGTGGGCATGTTCCAGCTCGCGAGGTTCCGATAGTTTGATGTCCTGCGAATACAATAATATAACGCTGTTCATTATCAATAGTATTATGCTGGCGTTCTCAATAAAATTCAGTTGCGTAATTACAATAAATTATTGCAAGGCGCTTAGGCCGAGAAGCCGAGCTAGACCTGGCTAGAGCGCCTTCCGGTGGAAGGCCGACTTAAGGTGCTTGTCTGGCTGAGAATGTGGCCGCCGATCGGCAAGGAACCCGGTTATGCCTACGCTTAGCGAGTCCTCCTGAACAACATCGACGCCCATCGGGCCGGATCCTGACGGGCGCGCCGGCGTTCCGAGCCAGGCGCCATGGCCAGAGCGTTGCGGCGGGCCCGCGCAATTGACCCTTCTCCTCAAGGATTCAAAATCGAGCTGCGTCATCGAAGGCGAGAAGCCGCCGCAGGATCTTATCCAGCGGTGGGATAGGGTCATCGGCGAAGCAGGATGGACGCCGCTCGATGAGACGGTGTTCTTGCGCCTGCACCGCATTGTCATCGGTGATGAGCGTTTCGTGAAGCTCGGCTTTCGGAAGGAAGGCGGTTTCGTCGGTGAGCATGACCACGAGACGCAGAGACCCATTCCCGACCATATCAGCGCGCATCACGAAGATATCGCCTCCCTCGTCCACGGATTGATCGCGTTCGACCAGGCCTCGTCAATTGAGCTTGACCCCGCTGTGGCTGCCGCCGTGCTGGCCTTCGGGTTCGTCTACATCCATCCATTCGAGGACGGCAATGGCCGCACCTGGCACGACGGATTCAATCCGGCGGCATCCACTTTCCGGTTTCAGCCGCCATCCTAAGACAAAATCGCCGAATACAAGGATGGATTAGAAAGCTATTCGAGTAGATTGCTGCCATGCGTCCAATGGCAGCCTACTCCACAGGGCAACGTCAAGGTCCTGAACGATACGGCTGACGTTTACCGCTTTTTCGATGCAACGCCGCACGCGGAGTTTCTGTACGAATGCGTGCAGAGGACCATCGAACAGGATCTTCCGAAGGAAATCCGGTTCTTGCGGAGCTTCGATACATTCCGGGCGGGCGTCGAAAACATGATCGACATGCCGGAGCGCACCCTCAACAATCTCTTTGGATTCTTGCAACAGAATGAAGGGCGACTCTCAAAGCGCGCCCGTGACAACGAATTCTCCCAATTAACGCCAGACGAAGTCACGAAGATTGAGGAGCTTTATCAAACGGCCTTCTCGAACGACTCCGGAACAGCGAGCTGAGCCTCTGTCATCTTCATTGGATCATAGCCTGGATGTCGAATCAGAATCCTCTTCAGCGGCCGCCACAAAATATGATCCAAAGGCTCGCCGCGTGCGTGAGTTTTGATCCTAGACGAGACCGACGAGATGGTCGATGCCCTCATCGTATTTTCCGACTACTCGTCGATCGTGCTCCAAGAGCGAAAGCGATCAGTTCGAGAAGCTCTGCGCATTGCCGCCCCCTGACGTTCTATCCGATGAGGTGCAGGCTCAGACAGTCGAAGAAATCGACCGCATCAGGCGCATGGCGGCGGATGGTCCGCGCGTCCCGAACAGATGAAGACCCAGATCGCCGAAACGGAAGCAAGCATTGTGGCCTTTGCTGAACAAGCGAGGGCTGGGGAGACATTCGCGGAGCGCGATGAAGGACGGATTGGTCTCTCACAGGCCAAAGAGCGTTGAGTCAATGAGCGTGCCGCTCTGAACCGCGAGCTTCCAAGCCGACAGGTCGGGTATCGTCGATCGATCTGTGGAGCAGGGCTGCTCCCATGAGACCAGCCAAGCTGGCGACCAGCATTGAACAGGCCGATGCCGGATGCGCGGTTGCGGTCATTGAGGTTGCTGAAGCGATGAGGGTGATCGACAGGAAAACGAAATGACCGATGCCCCGTACGCAGGAGCATCGGTAGGACACGGATAGGTCGGCGCCGGAGGCAATACGGGAGCTGGTGTCGGTGCTGGTGCGGCCTATTGGGGTCCACCCGTATACTTGTCAACCGTCGACATGAGCGGCTTCGGGGTCGACAGATTGAACATCAGCCCGAACCGACCATCGGGACCAGTCTTGTCCGGCTCGTCGATCAGCTCGTAGAGATCAATCCACTCGATGAACGAATACTGAGAGAACCTCGCCAGCATCGCATCCAGGTTTGAGTTGCAGGCCGACATCGACGCCGACGTCGAGGTGTTGACGAACGTTGAGTCGTAGATCTCGGCGCCGTTCATCTCATTGATGGCGACTGGAACGCCGTAGCTCGACAGCTTTGTGAACAGG
>NZ_JADPIX010000116.1:0-12297 GCF_023073155.1 Bradyrhizobium sp. 45
ATAATGCGCAGCAGATCGCAAGCCGTTTTAGCCGATCTCCACAAGCCGGCCGCGCTAAGAATCTTCCTTCACATTATGATCTGCTGCTGATTACTTGAATAATGGCAAGCTCGCCATTACTCCAACCACGAACCGATATAATCGGCGTGCCGCACCGTTGGCACGATACCGAGCGACGCGCAACCGAACGCGGAGGCAATTTCCGCGACCAACTCCTCGAAGGCATACTTCTTGGTACCAAAGCTGCCCGACATGTCGCGGTTGAGACGTGACGGATGGCCGCTGGCATGCGCCAGCTCATGCAAGGCCGTTCGATGCCAGTTGATCGGCTCGAAATAAGCTTGCGGTGGCGGCACCTGCACATAATCTTCTGTCGGCGCATAAAAGGCGCGGTTGCCGCCGGTGCGGAAGTCGATGCGAGTCGCCTTGATGAGCTTTTCGACCTGCGGCTCGATCAGGTCTGGCGGCGGAGGCGGCGCTGTTGTTGCGATCTCCGGAGGCAAGCCCTCGCATTGATCGATTTTGAAAAGTGTGAAGCGCTTGAGGAACGGAATGGTCTGCGCTTCCTCACCGTTCTCGCTCGCGCGGCGCTGTTCGTCGACCGGCACAAAGCGGTCGGCATAGACGACGGTCGTGCCGCGCTCGCCCTTGCGAACGTGACCACCGAGCGATAGCGCCTGGCGGAATGTGAGCCAGCTCTGACCTGTGAATGCGCGTTCGGTGGCAGCCCCCCAGAGAATTAGTATGTTAACGCCGCTGTATTGGCGGCCGGTCGCAGCACTCTTCGGCATGGCCAAAGGCGCCCTCGCCGCCGCGGTGCCCCAAGGCTGCACCCACGGCACACGGCCGGCCTCCAGTTCGGCGATGATCTTGTTGGTGATGTCGTCATAAAGGCTCGTCCGGTCCTCACCGGTGCGCGCCCGAGGATGATGTCTGGACATCGCGGATCTCCGCGACGGGCGCCGCGAGCCTCTCTCGCAGCCTGTAACCCGTCACGGCAAAACCGCGCGACACTCTTACTCTCAGCCTCTCATTCAGAATGCGACATTTGCGACCCGGTCCGCCTTCCGTCCCAAGTTTTCAGGACTAGATACTGAGATGCCTGGGGCCCCAGGCCCGACCGGGCGTGCGCCAAGAGCGCATCGCCTCGACGGGAAATGGCACCCGGAGAGCGTGAGCATAGCGACCCGAAGGGGCACGCGGGTCCGAGTGCAGCGACGAGACCGGTTCAATAGTGGCACCCGGGAACGGGGCAGTGATAGCGATCGCCGCAGGCGGGCCCCTTTCCCGAGTGCCCCCGGCGAGGAGCTCCGCAGCTCTTGCGCGAGGGATCGAAGCCGGACGGCCGAGACGCAAAGCGGCTCGGTTCAACGAGAGCCCGATGCGGCGGAAGCCGCACGCGCACAAGCGGAAGAACTCCACCAGGGCTTAAGTCGGAGGACCTAGATTTCCTCGCGCGCATTGGTGTGCGCGTCATAGATCCTGATCTGAAGCATGGGAAAACGCTTCTTTAGTTCTTCCACCTGCCCTGGCGCCGCCTCTGGCTGCAAATTCGGCTTTGAGCCGGCCGTCCACTTCAAGCGCGCAACCAGAGGCCGGCAATTCACCGGTGGCTGCAACCATTTCATTCCCGTTGTGCAGTGAGGGGATTGGAAATGATGGGTAGAGTGAGCAGCCCAAACGGCGCCAGAGCCACCTGCCCAAGTGTCGTGATTGGCTAACGCCCGTTCTGGATTGGTGCCCCGCAGGGATCGCATCAAGGATGGGCATTTGCATCGTCCGAACAGGCAGACGGCCTTCCACTTGCGCGGATGCATGCACGATAGAGCCACGGCTCGACGTAGCTGCCCTTCCAAAGTCCTCGGCCCGCGCGCTCAGCCTCGCGCTGAGCTTCGTGATACCTGCCCTTCGAGTATTGGGGCCAATCCAGCGCAAGACCGTTGCGTACAAGCCAACCACCGAGATCCTTGCCTGCGACCGAGCAGGTCGCGACCGTGCGGCCATACGGGTCGAGGCTGACTGGAACACAATTGACGGCACTGCGGCCAATGAAGGCATCAAGGTCGTTCGCGGCCTGAGCACCACACCGATATTGCAGACTGTCGTCGCCACGGCACAGCTGGCTGCTCTCCGGTGCATCGATGCCCCAGAGCCGGATGCGCACTCCATGTATTTCCAATGTGTCGCCGTCGATAACACTGGCCTGGCCGACAAAATCGTCGGCCAATGCTACGCTCGACAAAACGGCGATAATCAATGCGACAGAGGTTCGACGCATTCCAATGACCTTCTAGCTACCGCAAATCTCGTGGATCGGATTTCGGCCAGTTCGCGAGTGGCTTCAGCGCCGGCAGGTTCTCGGGCGGCTCAGGATAGTGAAACTCCGTGCGGCGCCGCCAGTGTCCCTCGGAGCGAGCCCAGAGCAGAATTGCGTCCATCAGCCAAGTGAATTCGTAAACCTTTCAGACGCCGTCATTCTTTATAACTTCGCCGGTCGCGTTGGATGCCCGCTGTTCAGCCGGCGAAGCGCGTAAATTTCGTCCCAGCGCGCCCCTTTCGGAGGACGCAAGGCGCTGCAGCGCCCTTTACCAGACGAGGGGCTGAACGTCGTCATGCGCGATGCGGACAAGGAAGGACAAGATTGCGGCGTGGCTGGTTTTGCACAGGGCGGCGGAACACGTGGAAAAGCACCTGCCCCAACGATTTGGCATCCCTGCTCTGTGTTAGCAGCCCGGAACGAACCGAGGGCTGCGAGGATCCGTCCCTCGCGGAGGAGCGATCTTGATGCTGATGACCAAGGAGAGGCGGACGGCGATCCGCACGGTACGGGGGTGGGCGATAGCCGTGCTGCAGGAGGCAGGCGCGATCCGCGAGTGTGCGTACCATGGCTGGATGCAGGACCGCGCAGATCCGCACGCCCGTGAGCAGGCGTTCCAAATCGCCCGCCAGGATCCGCCACCGGGCCTTTCGCCCGAGGCGGCCGCCGGGGCTGTGACCGAGGTCCTGGACTCGATCGGCGATACCTGCCCCGAATGCCCGACCGAGGTCTAGGCACGCGCTGAACGATCGACGCCAGCAAAGGTGACTAACGCCCGAGACGCTTCTCGACGCGCTTGCGGCTGTTGCCGACCTTTTTGACAGCCTTTTTGACCGCTGATGCCGACCGCCCGGTCTTCTTGGACTCGTACCCCACCTCATACTTTTGCCCGCGGGCCACACGGGCTCGGTCCTGCTTGCGCCCGCGTGCTGTTTTCTTCTTCGCTGTCGCCATCGGCTCCTCCTGATGGATTGATGATGAAGCAACGCAGTAAAGGATTCACGGGGTCCGGAACGATTCGAACTATGTCAGTTTGAATCAGCTGTTGCGTGGAGTGCTTCAGTGGCGTTTCAGCGTAAAAAAGCGGCCGGCATCGGCGTCAAGGCGCCGTTGCCCGGCTTCATCGAACCGGCCTTGGCAACCTCGATCGAGAGGGTGCCGTCCGGCAGGCGATGGATTCACGAAATCAAGTTTGACGGCTACCGGGTCCAGGTCCACCTGGCCAGCGAGGTGGCCAAGATCTTTACCCGGCGCCGCCACGACTGGACTCACCGCTTCAAGAAGGTCGCCCACGACGCCTGGCGCATCAGGGCGAGCTCGGCCCTCATCGACGGCGAGATCGTCGTCCCCGCCGCCGACGGCACGACCGATTTCTCGGTGCTGCAGACCGAGAAGGGTAGGTCGGCCAAGATCGTGCTGGTGGCGTTCGATCTGCTCTATCTGAATGGCCGCGATCTTCGGAAGCTGCCGCTGATCCAGAGGAAAGCCGAGCTGAGGAAGATCGTCGATGGCACGGACGTCCAGTTCAGCGAAAGCTTCGAGATCGAGGGACGCGAGATGTTCGCACACGCCTGCAAGCTCGGCCTGGAAGGTGTCGTGTCGAAGGTGCGAGACGGTCCTACCAGCGATTGGGTGAAAAAAACATGCGCCCGGCGGGAGACGCTGACCATTGCCGGTTTCGCACTCGATGGAACGAGGTGGGACGGCATCTATGTCGGCCGCCGCAAGGGCGACGATCTGATCTATGCGGGCAAGGTCGACCATGGCTTTGACAAGACTTCAGCCGCTGATCTCCAGAAGAGACTGAAGCCACTGATCCGGAAGACGCAGCCGTACACGAAGCAGATCGCACATAAGGGTATCTGGGTCGAACCAAAGCTGCTCGCCGAGATTGAGTATCGCGCGAAGTCGGCCGAGGGAAAGGTCCGGCACCCGTTCTTCCGGGGCCTGCGGGAGGATCTGTGATGGATGCATTCGATCGCTTCTGGCAATGGGCGAAGAAGCCTGCGGAAAGCTCGCTGACGATTCCGGCCGAGCTACATCGGGCCGTCATGGAGCTCGCTCGTGAGAAGCGATGGGACCGCGCCGCGGTGAACCAAGCCGCAGCACGCGTACCAGATCCCGATCGATAAACGTCTGGAGGGGCAGCTGGCCTTTGCTCGTGGATGCCGCCACAGAAGCTAATCCCGCGCGCGCCGCAAGGCGGCTTCCAATCGCCCCTTCTCCTTATCCCAGCGGGCTTGTTCGGTTTGCGATCTCTTCTCAAGAGCCTCGACCTCGGCCTGAATCGCCGCGGCTCTCTTTGCCTGCTCCTGCTCGGCCTTGTCCAACGCAGCCTGTGCCTTGTCGACCGCCTGCTGACGGCGTTCACGCTCCTTCTGCCTGGCGGCCTCTTCCTTCGACCGTTCAAGCTCCCGGCGCTTCTGCTCCCGTTCGTAGGCGAGAGCGGCCCTCCGCTCCGCAGCCTTGTCGACGGGGCGAGGGGAAGGCTTCTTCGCCTTTGGGCCTTTCGACTTGCGGGCGGCTTTCCTTAATCCTCCGCCGCCAAGATCGGTGGGCGCTCGGCATGTTCGCTGAAAGGTCGGTCGGTTCCAACCGGGCGCCTGAGAACGACGCCGGGCTTTGCCATGGTCGCGGCGATGATGTCTGGATCGTGGCTCTCTTTCGCCGCGCCCTGATGAAACAGATTGCTGTCGGCGCCCCACGTTTCCAGAGCCGCTTTCATGGAGGGAGCGGCCATCGCCAGATCGAAGAAGCCCAGCGAAGTCTGGTAGGACTTCAGTTTTTCTGGCCATGAGACGCTTCCCCGCCCACTGGCCGCTGCCTCGCGATCAGCTCTGCCGTTTACATCGCGAGCAGAGAATTTCCAAAGGGGCGAACAGAGCGGCCGGCCCGGGAGATATCCCAACGCATCCGGCTTGTCGGAGCGAGCTTTCCGTGAACCCACGTCAAGGATACCCTACGCCGACTTCCGCTGCGGTTTGGCCGCCGGCTTCTTCGCCGCGGCCTCCTTGGCCGGTTTCTTGCCGGCAATCGGCATCAGCATTTCCTTCTGCCCGGCCAAGGCCTTGCGCGCCTTCCTGGCTGGCTTCTTCTGCGAGTCTGTCGCTGCCGCCGCGTCTGCTCCAATGCTCTTGCGCAGCGCGTCCATCAGGTCCACCACGTTCTCGCCGCGGGGACGCGCTTTCGCGGTAATCGGCTTGCCGGCGCGCTTCTGGTTGATGAGATCGATGAGGGCGGTTTCGTACTGGTCTTCGAACTTCTCCGGCTCGAAATGGCCCGCCTTCTGATTGACGATGTGCTTGGCGAGGTCGAGCATGTCCTTGGTAACTTTGACGTCCTGGATATCGTCGAAATACTCATCCGCGGGACGGGCAGCAGCGTACCCATCAAACCTTTATCCAGCGGCTCCAGCGCGATGATGTGCTCGCGATTGGTCAGTACCACCCGACCGATGGCGACCTTGTTCATCTCGCGGATGGTTTCGCGAATGACGGCGAAGGCGTCGTGACCTACCTTGCCGTCGGGACGCAGGTAGTAGGGGCGGATGAGGTATCGGGGATCGATCTCACTGCGATCGACGAACTCGTCGACCTCGATGGTTCGCGTCGATTCCAGCGCGACGTTTTCGAGCTCCTCCTTGGTCACCTCGATCAAGGTGTATCGACCTTATAGCCCTTGACGATGTCCTCGTTGGCGACCTCTTCGCCGCTGTCGGCATCGACCTTGGCGTACTTGATGCGATGGCCGGTCTTCCGGTTGAGCTGATTGAAGGAGACTTTTTCGGATTCCGATGTGGCCGGATAGAGCGCAACCGGACAGGTGACGAGCGAAAGGCGCAGGAAGCCTTTCCAGCTAGCGCGGGGGGCCATGGTGGCGGAACTCCAATACTGATGCCGGAAGACGAATGGCCCGGCTTGGTTCCGACATCGCGGTCTTGACCGAACGACCCGTGAGCTTGGCGCATGCTGACCCAAAAAAAATGGCCGCTGAAGCGGCCCATAGGCGGGGTCCCTCCGCTCCGGAATCGCCGACTCTGAACTGAGAACAAAATTACTTGTTTAATGCCCTTGGGTCGGTTGCGACTCGGATGCAAATGGGCTTCATGCAACCATAAATACTGAAAATTACTTGTAGCGGGTTTTTCATGAGCGAGGTTCCAAAGCCTACCGAATACTGAGCCTTGATGGTGGGGGAGCGAAAGGTTTCTACAGCCTCGGCGTCCTGAAAGAAATTGAAGGATTGGTCGGCTGTCGGCTGCACGAGAAGTTTGACCTTGTGTTCGGTACCAGCACCGGAGCGATCATCGCCGCACTCATTGCGCTGGGGTACTCGGTCGATGAGATCCACGAACTGTACAAGGTGCATGTTCCCATCGTCATGGAGAGGAAGTCAGCTCCGGACAAAACAAAGGCCCTGTCCGAACTTGCCGTAACGGTATTCGGTGAGAAGAAATTCGATGCTGTAAAGACCGGCGTGGGCATCGTCACTACTAAGTGGGTGATCGAACGCCCTATGATTTTCAAGGGCAGTGTCGCGCAAGCGCATGGGCGGACAGGAACGTTCGCTCCTGGCTTCGGCTGCACGATAGCCGATGCGGTGGAGGCTTCTTGCTCCGCCTATCCATTCTTTGAGCGAAAGACGGTTGTCACTGCCGCTGGCGATCATGTCGAGCTAATCGATGGGGGATACTGCGCGAACAACCCGACACTCTATGCAATTGCTGATGCCAAAATGGCAATAAAGCTGCCCCCCGAACAATTGAGGGTCGTGAGTGTCGGGGTCGGCATGTATCCCGAACCCAAACCCGCATTCTTTAGCAAAATGTGGTTCGCGCAATATCTGCAGAGCGTCCAACTGTTGCAGAAGACGCTGGAAATAAACACGCAGTCAATGGACCAGCTCAGAGCCATCCTATTCAAAAGTATTCCGACCATCCGGATTAGCGACACGTTTGAAAAGCCGGAGATGGCAACTGACTTGTTTGAAAGCGATATGGCAAAGCTCAATATACTTCATCAACGGGGGCGCGAATCGTTCGCCTCTCGCGAATTAGACCTCAAGAAAATTCTTTTGTAGCTGGAATATCATTATGGGAATCGCAGAATCACAACTGACCACTTGGTCGGCACAGGGCTCCGTAAAGCAGTCGCGCGACACGTACGCGTCTGTCAGAGGCGTACTAGAGGACAGCAACGCGCCCTATTCCGCGAAAACATATGAGACTTTCCTCCAAGGCTCATACGGAAATGATACGAGTGTCTACGCTGACAGCGATGTGGATGTGGTGATGAGGCTGGACTCAATCTTCTACTACGATCTAAGCCGTATGACGGAGAGCGAGCGCACCGAGTACGAAAAGAACTTCGGCGACGGGCAATACAGCGTCGGACAATTCAAGACCGAGGTCTTGGGATGGCTCAAGAAGAATTACGGGGAAAGCGTCAAGCTCGGTAAGAAAGCACTTTTCATTCCCAGCAGCGGGAATCGACGAGATACTGATGTGCTCGTTTGTGCGCAGTTCAGGCGTTATCACAAGTTCGCTGGCCCCAACGATCAGAAATACGATGTAGGTATTTGTTTTTTCCTTTCTGATAACACGCGCATAGAGAATTTTCCCAAACAGCACTCGACCAACTGCACCGAAAAGCACAAGGCGACGAACCAATGGTTCAAGCCATCCGTCCGCATGTTCAAGAACATGCGGAACAGGATGATCGAAAGAGGCGAACTCGCTGAAGGCGTGGCCCCGTCGTGTTACCTGGAAGGAATGCTTTATAATGTGCCGGCCGATAAATTTGGCAGCTCCTATCAGGATACGTTCACCAAGTGCTACAACTGGATTGTGCAAACTGACAGCACCAAGCTTGTCTGCGCGAACTAGATGCACTGGCTGGTCAGGGACAATCAGCACACCTCATGGCCCGTGGCCAATTTCAACACGTATCTGACAGCCGCCAAGAAGCATTGGGAGAAGGGTTAGCTGGAGACCGAATCAGATCGGGTGCGCGATTCGGTCAAGTCAATTCAGATTCCCCCACAGTTAGGCGCTATAAATGTTTTTCTGCAGCTTGAAGCAGTGACGCGCACATCTCACGTATCCGTAAGCTTCGGGATGCTGAAATGCTTGAGCACGACTATGCACTTTTAGGCGGCCTCGACCGAGCACAGGTTGGACGCTATCTAAGTCTCGTTGCCGCATCGGTTTCGGCGGGAATCGTGTTTGTGCTTCTTGCCGCCGTTAACCTGGTTCAGCGGCTCGGCCTTCCCGCGAATCTAACACCGTCTGTTTTGTCTTTGGTCGGAGCCGGCGCCGTGTTTGGCGCGCTTTATTGGATCTTCAATCGGTACGCTTGGCAATGGCCCGTACTGAACTCAGCGGTAAAGGTTCCGAACTTGTCCGGGGAATGGGAATGCATGGGCAAGACATTCCAGCCCGACGGAAAGGTTCAATATGAATGGAAAGCCACGGTCACGATCTTTCAGCGCTGGGACAAGATCCGAGTTCGATTGAAAACTGAACAGTCAGGCTCCGATAGCATTGCGGCGGCGTTGGTCTGCGACGACTCCGACGGCCATCGGCTTCTTTACAATTATCGCAACCACCCGCGGATCGGAGAGGTTGAGCTTAAGAGCCATCTCGGCTTTTGCGACCTTAACTTCTCCAAAGATTTGAAATCGGCCGAAGGAGAATACTTCAACGGGCATGGTCGCAACACGTTCGGCGTCATGCATTTAACGAGGAGATGAAATGCCCCGAAATATCAATGCGCGATTAGGTCAACTCAAGACCCGACGACAAGGCATGGACCGGCTCGGTCGTCTCTCGCAAGACGCACAACGCGAGATCATAACAAAGAGTTTGCAAGCTGAAAGCTGGCAGAAGCGAGCTTCTTATCAGCCAAACACGCAGTATGCACTCGGCGCCATGCAGGAGGTCGGACCTGAATATACGCGGATCAGTCGCGAAACTGCCGAGCGCGTCGGAAAGCAGTTGGCCAGCTCAATTAGGTTGGTGGAATTTGAGCTGCAGGGATCCGTGCCGCTCAATGTACATATCCGCGGCGTGAGCGACGTAGACCTGCTCACGCTCGACACAAGTTTTTTGATTTACGATTCTACGGGTATAGCCGGCCGAGGCGGTTCCTACTCTCCAACACCAAAAACATCGCTCAGCGTCCTATCCGACCTGCGCAAAAATGTCGAAACGGTCCTACCCGCAAGTTTTCCTGCTGCAAAAGTAGATAGTTCCGGCGGAAAGGCGGTTAACATCTCGGGGGGATCGCTCGCTCGGCCCGTCGATGTCGTCCCTTCACACTGGTATGATACGGCAACGTATCAGCAGTCCCGGCAGCTGCACGATCGCGCCGTCTATATTCTGAATAAGAAGACCTCTGAAACGATCAGCAATTACCCGTTCTTGCATATAAAGTGCATCTCTGACCGGTGCGATGAAGCGTTAGGCGGACTTCGAAAGACAATCCGGCTGTGTAAGAACGTCAAGGCCGATGCCATTGAAGAAGGAACGCCCATCTCCTTGCCGAGCTTTGATATTGCGGCAACGATGTACCACGCGGATATGATGGCGTTAAAGATCGGCTATCTTTACGAACTGAGGATTTTGGCGGAGACTCAGCGACATCTTGACTTTCTCTACCACAACGAAGCACATGCGAAGACGCTGCGAGTGCCAGACGGATCGCGGAAGATTTTCGACACGCAGGAGAAGTACGAGGGGTTAAGGAAGTTATCCATCGAGATAGACGATCTTCTGCGCGAGGTAGCAAAAGAGCAGAAGCCAAGCATTCTCCTGGAAGGGGGCACAGCCCTTCAGTCGGGCCGCGACGCGATTTCTTCTCTTACGATTGGCTAGGTGCTTGTCGGTAGAAAGGGCCTCGCCGGTGAGCCGAGGGATGTGAGCAGTCAGCGAATTGGACAACCGATCGATTCGGAGTCACGTGCGCCTGAAGCTACAAAAGGACACTCTTCCCACGAACGCACTTTTCGGCACCGACTTTGGAAATCAAGTACAAGACATCAACGCCGTCGATCATGGACATAGCGATGCAACTGTTGAAGGCAGATCCGCGGTTAGTCTCGATTGAAAATGTTTGAGACTTAGCAAACAGCCGGAAAGACCAGCCGGAGATCATATAAGCCGAATGCAAGCCTCTTCTGCCGATCATGATTGCTCCATCGTGCACCGCGGGATTGAGCTGAGTTGCGTCAGCCAATACTCCAGCAAAGCGCTCATCAAACGGCGCGCCGACTGCGGGGGCCGGGTCGCGGGGCATCGGCGCGCAGTCGCCTGGAAGGCCGCCGGTATATAAGCAGAGGATTCTGGTCGATTGCTCGGAGACATCGGCCGCAAGCAACTTTACAGTGTAGTCAATTCGTTCCATGATTATTGCCTTAACACTTCCACCCGATGTGTGTCACCTGTGTTGCACCTTCTGCCGGTCCGGCTGCTTTTTCAGGGTGTCATTGCGCTCGTTGCACTGGCAATCGCCGCGGCATTCTATGCTGGATGGCTCAATCCCAGCAACGCCGCGCACAACCTCGCGCTACTCCTTCGCGTTTCTTCAAGCCTTGCCGTCGCTCTGAGTGTTGCGCTCGTTGCTGTTTGGCGATGGGTACCGTCGTTGCAGAAGTTTATTTTTCCCTATCTTGGCGGACTTTGGACCGGGGTGATTAGGTTCTCCAACGAAGATGGCAGCGAGGGATTGCGGAAAGTCACGATGGAGGTGAAGCACACGCCATTTGGCTTAAAACTCGTTCTCGACAGCAAAGAATCTGTTTCCTGGACGCTTTCGGTCCAGGCCGATCGGAACGCGGACTTTGAACGATTTCGGCTTTTTTACATTTACCTGAATGAGCGCAAGGAAGGCGTTGTTGGGGCGCGTGAGCGCTACCGGGGAGTCGCGATCATGCGGGTTGAGGCCGGTGCCCCGCTCAAGCTCTTCGGCGACTATTTTACGGAGACAGATCGACGTGGAATAATTGAACTGATTGCGGCGCGCCTTCATCCGTGGTGGATGATCTGGCGGTAATTCTCTCACCGCAATTCACGGTCGTTCAAATCGCAATAAAGGTGCCGTCGCGGAATTCAGCCACTCCACGAGTGGTTTGGAGTTATCCGTTCTGCGCGATTAGAACGATTACGTTGTCCTGCCGCGTCGGCTCCACCAGTTCCGCACCAGAAGGGCTCTGGCACTGGCTCGGCTCGATCCCGCACTGGATCTATCCCACGGCTCTTCGCCGCGATGGTGCGCTCTGGCGGCAGGTGGTGCTGTGGATATCCGGGATTTGCCTCATGGTGGCGGTGACCGGCTTCTGGATCGGCGTCCTGCGGTTGCGCTGGCGCCGGCGTTATGTCGGAGGCGCCTTCACGCCCTATCGCGGCTGGATGGCGTGGCACCATATCGCCGGGCTGGTCGGTGGTATGTTCGTGCTGACATGGATGTTCAGCGGCTGGCTGTCGCTCAATCCCGGAGAGTATTTTGCCGTTCGGGGGCCGACCAGGGACATGGCCGTGTGATATGCCGGACATGAAGAACCAGAGATCGCCGGCGCCTTCCGGTCGATGCCTTCGCGGGGAGCGGTGGAAGCCCGCTTCGTCTGGCTCGGCAGCCATCCGCTGATGGTGCTCGCCGACCGCGAGGGTCGTCAGACCACTGCCGACGCAGCCAGCGGCGGCGCGACACTGCTGTCCGACGACCAGATCTTCGCGGCCGCCAGCGGATTGTTGCCGAACGCGGCAATGACCATGCATCTGCGCCTCGGGCAGTTCGACAGTAAGCGTAGCGCCGCGGCCCTTTAGATTGTCTGTGCGCGATCTTGGGAGCACCGTTAGAAGAGTCATCTTCTGCAAGGGTGCTCATAATGGACGACCATTCGGACGACATAAGACGACCATTGACACAGCGTATCGAAGTGTACGCCGGCGCAGGCCGTAAGCAGTGGCCGGATGATTTGAAGGC
>NZ_JADPIX010000133.1:0-11983 GCF_023073155.1 Bradyrhizobium sp. 45
GCATCCGCCATCGGTCGCCTGAAGGATGGCTGGCTCGACGAGCACGCCGCGTGGCAGAGGCGCGATCTGTCGGCGAAGCGCTACGTCTACATCTGGGCCGATGGCATCCATCTTCAAGCGCGCCTCGAAGACGAAAAGCAGTGCATCCTGGTGCTGATCGGCGCGACCCCGGAAGGCCGCAAGGAACTGGTCGGCTTCACCGATGGCGCCCGCGAGAGCGCGCAGGACTGGCGCGATCTGCTGCTCGATCTGAAGCGGCGCGGGCTCGACGTGGCGCCGCAGCTTACCATCGCCGATGGCGCACTCGGGTTCTGGAAGGCGGCCGGCGAGGTCTGGCCGAAAACGCGCGAGCAGCGCTGCTGGGTGCACAAGACCGCCAACGTGCTCGCCAAGTTGCCGAAGAGCCAGCAGCCGAAGGCCAAACGCGCGTTGCAGGAGATCTGGATGATTGAAACGAAGCTCGCCGCCGAGCTGGCGTTCGACGCCTTCATCGAGAGCTACGCGCTGAAGTACGAGAAGGCCGCCGATTGCCTGAGCAAGGATCGAGACACGCTACTGGCGTTCTACGACTTCCCGGCCGAGCACTGGAAACACTTGCGGACGACGGATAAGATGGACAAGCGATTTTTTTCATGACCGAGATGACGATTGCAGAAATCGCGTACGTCCATTCTTTTGTTCGGCTGCGCCGCGGGCCATTCTTCCGTCCCGGCCATCGATCTCGCAGCCGCTGCGCGCAGGGGCGGTCAAGGCTGGCCGCGTTTGCGGCCACCGCAAGGCTTGGCCTTGACCGGCCCGAGCACGGCGGCATGCTGGCGTGGAACGGGACTGCATTCCTGGCTGGCACTTGCCGTCAGGCGGGATTATCCTGGGTGGGCGCGGGCGACCTCGTGGCGAAGCGTGGCGCATCGGCTGCAAGCGCCACCAGGCTGCCCTATTTTGTCTTGCCGAGCTGAGCGCCCGCGCGCCGGTTTTTGGCCGCCGTGGTTTCCATTGCGTCACCAAGCGCTCGTAGCTTTGCTCCGCCTGTGCGGCAATCAACATCTCGCGGTCGCGCAGTGCCTTGATGTTGTAGGCATACGCTGGCCCACGCCGGCTGCCTTTCTGTTGCGGATGTCCGGCTTGAAGCTGCATCGCGCGGGTCTTGATGGCGACCAGTGCCGGGCGCGCCCACAGGTAATCCTCGCCCTTCGTCAACAAATGCCAGCAAAGCACGGTGAGCTTCCGGGCCACGGCCACCGCGGCGATCTGATGGCCGCGCGCAACCGGAGAAAGCCCTTACGGCCAAGGCGACCTTTTGTCAGTGCCGGGATTGACCAAGGACGGACGGCTCATTTCTGTCGAATTCACTATTGTCTTGTTGCGCGATGACGGGAGACGGCCCGCTGGAACTGCAGCGATCCTCCGTGACGTGACGAGGCGCTTTGAAGAAACCCGTGAACTGAGGCGTCAGCTTAGCAACTCCAGCAGCCGCGACTCCGCACCGATTGTCAACACTGCGTCTTGCCCAGCGGAAGCGGGAGTATGAAATGACCGACCTTCCTCGTCTAGAGTCTCAGTACGATGCGTTTTTGTTCGCTTCCATTTGCGATACAGATGAGATGACATTGAGCGTCTTGTCTGTTCTTGCACGTCACGACGTCGATCCCTGGCGTCGCCGGCGCATAATTGGTCGAGAACGCGCGGTCGATCTGCTGTACATCATAAGCAATGCGCTGGGCCTGAGCGACCAATTTCGCATGCTGTCGTGGCGTATCGGACCGCCGCGGGAAGGAACTCCCGCCGAAAGACGATCCGAACGGCGGCCATCATTCGTTTGAACAAGGACCCGGGCAAGAGCACATCGCCGCTGATGAAGCGGGCCAGACGACCATCCCGGGTTAGCGGTTCGCGACGATCGGCAATATCGGAAGGACCCGTATCCGTCCTCCAGGTGTCGGCATGCGTCTGTGATCGCTACCTTTGCATCAATTAAATCGGCCGCGCGCCAAGGCGCGCGGCCGAAATTTTGGATGGTTGGCCGGGGCCGCGCACGCGCGGCCCCGGATGAGAACTCACTCGGCAGCCTCCGAATAGGCATCATCGCCTAGCCCAGCATTGGGCGCATCGGATTGCTCTTGCGGCTTGGCAGTCCTCAGCACAGCGGGCAGCCAGTCGGTCGCAGCGAGCAACTGCTCGGCTGCTTCCGCCATATCGACCTTCTTCATATCTGCCATCCGCTCGGCAGCCTCGCCGCTCACACCGTCGTTGACAGCCTCCAGAATGCGGGCCTTGGTGACGCGACCTAGATATCGGAAGACAAAATGACAGCTGGCTCACAGACGCACGTCTCCCCCTCAAGATGAAGCCGCCAATTTGCCTGAGCCTAGTGAGGACGAAATGGCCGTCGAGCGGCGAGTTTTGGTGACATTTTCAAAGTGAGAAGCTGTCAGCGCCACATCGTCGGCGAGTTAACTGTCCGCTTCAGCGGGCCAGTTCACATGACCCGCGTTAACCCTGTCGTTGATCTTCTCCCGTAGCCGTTCTCCCTGGTTCACCTCTGCCGCTAAGCGGCCTTATTGGACCGTTGCAATCGTTCTCCGATTTCTGGAGCTCACTTCTAAGAGGATCTGAGCGAGGTTTCTCGTTCGGAGAGCGTGAAATCAGATGAGAGTGGCTCTCTTCCTCGTTGGCCTCGCGACACTCGCGGTGATGGAGCTCGAGGCACCGCCTCGCATGACAGAGCCTGTGAACGAGCCGCCTGCTGAGGCGACTGTCGGATTGCGCCCCTCACAGGATACACTGACCAAGGTAGACCGGCTCGAAATTCGGCAATTCAAAGCGCCGCCGCAGCCGCTTTCCTCGAGCGAAATGATGCATCCGCCGGACCAAACTGCGATCGTTGCGCAAGAAGATTCGAAGATCATCGAGCAGCAGGAGCGCAGCGCAACCGGAAAATCCGCGATCATGCTGCCCAGACCTCGGCCCCGGCACGGAACTTCCGAGGCAAGCGCTGGCGCCAGTCGCGCCCAACCAGTCGCTGAGGCCAGGCCGTGCCGGTCAGGTGCCTTCGATGTGCTTTTCAAAGCATTGAACCTGCAGACGCGATGTCAGACCTAGCGCAAGGATTCGTCTGCGTCGGGACGACAGCCGACCGCACCCCGCGGCTCCCCGCGCATGTGTCAGAGCAAGCACGCCGCGCCGAGGAAATCCGACCACCTCGCCCCGACGAGCGTGGATCCGTTGTCGCGGCGCGGAATTGGCCGTCGCCGGAAAACAGCGCCACGGCGCCGGCCGGTCCCGCGAGATGGGCGAGCTTCCGCACGTAGACACGCAGAGGCTCGCATGACGCCCGTCATAGGGACCGTCGCCACCGATGCTTCCAAAGAAGCCACGCGGTATTCCCGGGTAAATGACCCCGTGCTTTCCTCAGGGGCAGGACCTGCGTCAGCCTGCGGCCGCGATCCGTTTCTCGAATTCATTGGGCAGCTCGATATCGACTTCAAGCGTCGAGACACTTTCACCTCTATCCATCCGAACGATAACCTTTTCCGGATCGAGCATGACGTGTCGCGAGACCACGGCAAGTATCTCTTCCCGCAGAATCCCAAGTAAATTCGGCTGGCCGCGCAGGCCGCGTTCGTGCGCCAAAAGAATTTGCAGCCTCTCCCGGGCAACCGGGGCGGAACCGGGGCGGCGGCTGAGTAACCGCAAAAAGTTCATGCTCATGCCGCCCTCCGTCCAAGCAGCCTTTCCATAAAGCCCTTGCGTTCGACCGGCACCATCATCGTAATCATCTCGCCATTCAGGCGCCGCGCCGCATCGGTATAGGCCCGGGCGGGCGCGCTTGCGGCGTTGTTCAGCGTGACCGGGGAGCCGACGTTTGACGCCCGCAGGACGTCCTGGCTTTCGGGAATGATTCCCAGAAGTGGAGTGGTGAGGATTTCGAGAATGTCATCGATGCTGAGCATTTCGCCTCGTGCTGCGCGGCCCGAGTCATACCGGGTGATCAACACGTGTTTCTTCACCTGTTCGCCCTTCTCTGCCTTTGCAGTCTTGGAATCGAGCATCCCGATAATGCGATCAGCATCACGGACGGACGAGACTTCGGGATTCGTGACGATAACCGCTTCATCCGCATAGCGCATCGCAAGGGTTGCACCTCGCTCAATGCCCGCCGGGCTGTCACAGAGCACCCAATCGAACTTGGTTCGCAGATCGGCGATGACGCGCTCGACCCCCTCATCGGTCAGGGCATCCTTGTCCCTGGTCTGGGATGCAGGAAGCAACCATAGATTCTCGAGCCGCTTGTCGCGGATCAGCGCCTGCGAAACCTTTGCAACGCCGTGCACGACGTTGATGAGGTCGAATACAACGCGTCGTTCCGCCCCCATGATGAGGTCGAGATTGCGCAGGCCGACGTCGAAATCGACAACTACGACTTTTTCTCCGCTTTGTGCGAGCGCGGCACCGAGCGCGGCGGTGGAAGTGGTTTTTCCAACGCCGCCTTTACCTGACGTTACGACCAAGACTTTGGCCATCCTTACCTCCTTTGCCGGCGCGCCCGACAAAAAATCCGGGCGAACGGGGCAAGCGTTGCGTCGATTCCCAAACCAGTTCACGATTGGCATGACCGGGGAAAACACGAACGTGACGTAGGACCGGCCACGGAGACGAACCAACCGACGTTGCAGCCGCACCTTGGAATCCAGGAGTGCCGACTCGCTGTTTTTTGGTTGCTTTGTTTTAGATTGAGCGGTGTTCGTTAATCACCGGTTAACGACGTCCTCTTTTCGGCCGCGGACTTGAGCAAGCCGCTTCCGGTTTAACTCCGTGTTATCGGACATTCTGGGAGTGCGGGTTCGGGTCAAGAGCGTCGTCTGCTGCGATAGACGCCGGCCCGTCCATTTCCGCTATGGCGCTTCAGCGACCGATGACGTGAGGCGGCGCAACAGTCGTGAAGGGCCACAACCCAACCTTCAAAAGAGGGCCGCTGAACTCGACGCATTCATCACGGCTCTCGAATGCTCTCGTCGAGCCCCCGAAGGAGCGGGTAGAGGAAATACGACATGACGCTGCGCTCGCCCGCTTTGATTTCCGCGGTTACGGCCATCCCGGGAATAAGACGGAAATGGTTTGGCACATTGCTCAACTCGGCTGAGGTGAGCTTGATGCGCGCCTTGTAGTGCGGCCGTGCTTCCCCGTCTTTCTTGGGATCTGGACTAAAAACGTCCTCGGAGAGCGTTCTGACCTGTCCCTCCAGGGTGCCGTGCTTCTGAAACGGCCACGCTTCCAGTTTCACGCGGGTGAGAGATGCGGTCTTGACCTTTCCCACGTCGCGCCCCTCGACCAGAACCTTTGCTTCGAGCGGGGAAACGAGCGTGTAGAGCGGCTCCGCCTCTTTCATAATCGACGCTACGGAGCGTTGCGCGACATCGAGGACGATGGCATCTGCCGGCGCCTCGAGCAGGGTGACCTGGTTTCGTCGGGCGGCCTTCTCGAGTTGTTTTACCGCGGCATCGCGGTCAGCGTGAAGACGACTGACACTGCGTTGAAAGAACTCTCCGCCGATCCTTCTCAAGCCTTCAACATCGGTGATTTACGACCTGCCGGTTCCGGCAGCTTAAAGCAGGGAGATTGCAACCATCCAGGAGCGGGTCCCAGATCAAACCGCTAGTTTTGGGTCGTATGATTGACAATCAGACGTTTTGGGCCGTTGATAGCCGGCATCACATTGCTTTTTGGGAGGAACGACATGGACCTCACCAGCTATAATTACAAAATTGATATTCCGCCCGCATCGGTGTCCGGCCGAGCCATTGTCGGTGCCATCGAATTCGCACTAGGGGCTTGGGCACAGGTCGCGCCGATTCAGTTTAAGTTGGTGAACGACAGTCCGGACCTTCGATTTCGCTTCGACGGGCTTATAACTAATTCCGACAACACGACGCTGAATATCCTCACCGGGGTCGTTCCGCCTGGGGTCACTCCACCGATCGGTTTGACTAAAAATGCGCAGATCACATTCAACCCCAACGTGCTTTGGGTCAATTCACCTTCGCCGCTCCCGGGGTTCACCGATATGGGCTCCACCGCATTGCACGAGGTGGGTCATTATCTCGGGTTGAAACATTCCACCAACCTCGAATCAGCGATGTATCCCGTTAATCAGGGGGTTCGAAGTCTCTCCGCGGATGATATCGAGCGTATACAGGCGCTGAAGGGCGCCCCGCCTATCCCGGTGCCTGGGTGGTTTGGAAACTCGACCAGCGGTGCCGATGTGGTGGTCGTCGATCTAAGTCGCTCAGGCACAACGTTAGATGTCATTGTCGGGCAGATTGACAATCCCGACGGGGCCGACACTGCTTATTACCGCGTCGGATACGATATAGCCGCCAACGGAAATCCCCGCGGTGGATGGAGTCCCCCTATCGCCATGGGCGGTCCACTTGGCAACAATAGTCAAGGATTGGGCCTTGCCACCGGCTTTATTCACGGGCTCCTTCCGGACGGACGCTCATCGCTCGATATGGTGATGATGTGGATGGATGATCCCTCGGGCGAAAACCAGCTGCTGTATCGAGTGGGCTTTAATCTCGGAGAGGACGGGCTGACGCCAACGTGGACAGGCAACTTTCCCGTGCCCGGTCATTTCGGAAACACGACTGAGGAGGTTGCCTGCGCTCTATTCGACGTTAACGGTAGCGGCGGCGCCGATCTGATCGTCGCCTGGATTGACAACCCTGATGGTGAAAACACCATCTATTATAAGATTGGCTATGACATCGCGGCGGATGGTTCAGTTGCGGTTTGGTCCGACCAAATGTCCGTGCCACACCCAGTAGGCTTCTCAAGCAGCGGTCTCGGAATTAGCGTCGTGGACACGCGGGGTAACGGTCGCCCGGACATGCTGGTGTTCTGGATCGACAATCCGGATGGAGCAAACAATGCATTTGTTCGGATTGGCGAAGATCTTGATCGCGATGGCGTCCCGATTACTGGGTGGGGCACGCCGCACAGCATCCCTGGAAGCTGGGGCAATGAAACCGGTGGGGCCGGCGCAGCCTTCGCGAACATCAGAGGAACACTTCGACCAGATGTCTTAGTGCTGACGCTGGACGCGCCAGACGGACCTGATGCCGCCTACATCAGAGTGCTATCGCCGCCAATGCCGACCTGGAATGTTGTGCGGCCGGTGCCGAACGGGACGGGAGTAGTGAAAATCGCCGCGTCGGCTCTGCCCGAAGCAGCGATCGTGCTGGCCACCCGCGGAGTTCCTGGACCAGCTAATGCGCCGCTGCAGATCAGCGTCTGGGACCAGACTGACCTGGACGAGAACAAGGGCAGCGACATTCTTGAGTTTGTGGGCCCTAAGCCGGCGAACGATGCGCGCGTCGATTCAAATGTCGCCGTTTCAGCCAGAAGCACCAGCACCGCAAATGTTTTCTATGTCGGTAGCGACAACTTTATCCGAAGCGGTTTTTCGACCGCAATCGCTCAACCAGGCACAGCTGCTACCGGACCGATCTGGCTTTTGCCAGGTTTTCGCCCGCCTGTGGGGAATCCTGTGCGTCCAGCAAATTCGGCCGCGATGCCGCCGGTAACTTCATCGCCCCTGGTTGCATCGTCGCTCAACGACCAGCACGTCGCGGTGTTTTTCGCGGGTAAAGAAGACGACCTAGAGATTGTCGCCTCAAATGGGGCGGTTGGCTGGGTCGCTGCTAACACGCGTGCCAATTGGCAGCGGCCGATTGTCGCCATAGCAGCGGTGCCTCGTGCAGGTCGCATCTTCATAATCGTGGTTGATGGTGCGGGCGCGTTTTGGGAATTATCCGTTGATGACCAAGTTGGGTTTCAGCCACCCCAAAGAATAATTCCTGCTGGAATTGCGGATGGCGCGGTCGCTCTCGTCTCGCGCAACAATGAACAACTAGACGTATTCTGGATCGATAAGGTCAGTCGCTCTCCAATGTCCAGTTTCTGGAATACTGCGACAGCGCTTTGGTCGGCCCCCTTTGCCATCGCTGCTGGGCGCACTGCTCGTTCAGGTTCTGCATTGGCCGTTCCGAACTCATGGAACGAACGTCTCCAGGTTTTTTGGCAGGAGGCGGACAGCTCTGTATGGACAACCTGGTGGGCTCCTCGGCCAGATGCGGTGCCCGCGACCTGGAGCACGCCTTCACTTGCCGTCGCAGCCGGAGTCGCAGCAGCCGGATCCGACCTCATTGCGGTTTCGCGAAAAGCCGAGCGCGTCAGACTATTTTTCGTCGACAGCACCAGCACGTTGCAGAACGTTTATTGGGGCGAAAACCCTTAGTTCATTGAGGCCATAGCCTAAACGCAAAAATGCTGGCGCGCTTGCGGCGGATCTACGAGGCGCACCAGGAAACTGACTCCGAACGCATGAAGCCGCTTTACTTCGGCCAAAGCGGACCTAGCCTTAGCATCCTGACAATCGGCAGCGTTAACAGCCGGCAGAAGCAACTTCGACTAATGGATCTTCGCGGCCGAGCCTTGCCTTGAACACCGCTTTCATAGACCCAAGGATCATCACAACCTTGATCGATGATGGTCGTCTCGCCCGCGCGCGCTAACAGCATGCTACTTCGTCTGCTAGCAATCGCCGCTAAGCGTTCCTCCTCAAGAAAGTCAAGTTGCGTGGCCCGATGCCCTTGCGCCCCAGCATCACAGGCTTATGTGAGAAGCGGCGGCTAGCACTCGCTCATTGCGATTGCCAATCCAGAAATAATCACAAAAGCCAAGGAGGACAGCATGAAATTCCGTCCGCTTCACGACCGCGTCGTGGTCAAACGCATTAATGCCGAAGACAAAACCGCCGGCGGCATCATCATTCCGGATACCGCCAAGGAAAAACCCTCGCAGGGCGAGATCACGGCGATCGGCCCAGGCGGACGCGATGAGGCCGGCAAGCTGATTCCGATCGATCTCAAAGTCGGCGACCGTGTGCTGTTCGGCAAATGGTCGGGCAACGAGGTCAAGATCGAGGGCGAGGAGCTCTTGATCATGAAGGAGAGCGACATCATGGGCGTTCTCACCGATCTGCCTGTCGCCAAGAAGAAGGCCGCATAGCGCCTAATCCTTCCAATATTTCAAGGACCACATCATGGCTAGTAAAGAAGTTAAGTTCGGCGTTGATGCGCGGGACAAGATGCTGCGCGGCGTCGACATTCTCAACAACGCCGTCAAGGTGACGCTCGGCCCCAAGGGCCGCAACGTCGTGCTCGACAAGTCGTTCGGCGCTCCCCGCATCACCAAGGACGGCGTCACCGTCGCCAAGGAAATCGAGCTTGAGGACAAGTTCGAGAACATGGGCGCGCAAATGGTGCGCGAAGTGGCCTCCAAGGCGGCCGACGCTGCCGGCGACGGCACCACCACCGCGACCGTATTGGCTGCCGCCATCATTAGGGAAGGCGCCAAGTCGGTTGCCGCTGGCATGAACCCGATGGATCTGAAGCGCGGTATCGACCTGGCTGTGGACGCCGTGGTCGCTGATCTCGTCAAGAACTCCAAGAAAGTCACCTCAAATGAGGAAATCGCCCAGGTCGGCACCATTTCCTCCAACGGGGACGTGGAAATCGGCAAGTTCCTCGCAAATGCCATGAAGAAGGTCGGCAACGAGGGCGTCATCACGGTTGAGGAAGCAAAATCGCTCGAGACCGAACTCGAGGTCGTCGAAGGTATGCAGTTCGACCGCGGTTACATCTCGCCCTACTTCGTCACCAACGCAGACAAGATGCGCGTTGAAATGGACGATGCCTACGTCTTGATCAATGAGAAAAAGCTATCTCAGTTGAATGAATTGCTTCCCTTGTTAGAAGCCGTGGTGCAGAGCGGTAAACCGCTTGTGATTATCGCCGAAGACGTCGAAGGCGAAGCTCTCGCTACCCTCGTGGTCAATCGTCTGCGAGGTGGTCTGAAGGTCGCGGCCGTCAAGGCTCCGGGCTTCGGCGATCGCCGCAAGGCCATGCTGCAGGACATCGCAGTGCTGACCGGCGGCCAGGCGATCTCGGAAGATCTCGGTATCAAGATGGAGAACGTTACGCTCGCCATGCTTGGCCGCGCCAAGAAGGTGATGATCGACAAGGAGAACACCACGATCGTCAACGGCGCCGGCAAGAAGGCCGACATCGAGGCGCGCGTCAGCCAGATCAAGGCGCAGATCGAGGAAACCACCTCGGACTACGACCGCGAGAAGCTGCAGGAGCGTCTGGCCAAGCTCGCAGGCGGCGTCGCGGTGATCCGCGTGGGCGGCGCGACTGAAACCGAAGTGAAGGAGCGCAAGGATCGCGTGGATGACGCGATGCATGCGACCCGTGCAGCTGTGGAAGAAGGGATCCTGCCGGGCGGCGGTGTCGCCCTGCTCCGCGCCTCCGAGCAGCTCAAGCGCATCAAGACTCAGAACGACGACCAGAAGACCGGCGTCGAGATCGTGCGCAAGGCGCTTTCCTGGCCCGCTCGCCAGATCGCGATCAACGCAGGCGAAGACGGTTCAGTGATCATCGGCAAAATCCTCGAAAAGGAGCAGTATTCCTACGGCTTCGACTCCCAAACCGGCGAATACGTCAACCTGATCTCGAAGGGCATCATCGACCCGACCAAAGTGGTGCGTGTGGCGATCCAGAACGCAGCCTCGGTTGCGGCCCTGCTGATCACCACGGAAGCCATGGTCGCCGAGCTGCCCAAGAAGGGCGGCGCCGGTCCGGGAATGCCTCCGGGCGGCGGCATGGGTGGTATGGATTTCTAAGTCAACGGTGCGGAGCTCAACCGTAAGAGAGGCCTGGCAGCAATGCCGGGCCTTCACGTTGGAATGCGTTCAAACGGCGACACTGAAACTGCTGCGGCTGCACAGCTCCCCCATGCAGTAGAGACGTCCTATCGCTTTTTCTTCTTCCCAAAAATTTCGTTCCAGTTGTCCTTATAGGCTTTGGATACCGCCTTCTGACCCTCGCCCATATCTTGCTTTTTCGGTGTTGCGTCCGGTTTGTTTTCAGTCTTGGTCGAAGATTCCGGCTTGGCTTCGACAACCTTGTTCTCGGCGTTCGGCGTTTTAGGCGAAGTGTCTTTGGCCTTATTAACTGTCATTGTTTTCCTTACAGGCGTAGGGGCGACACGCCAGCAGCCGTCTCGCTATGTAGACCGATCAAAAATCTAGAACAACGGCCGCAGGCCTGGATTTTTCGCATGGGTGCATGGCTGCCGACAGATGCGTTGCGATGACGGAGAATGCGACGGACCCTTGGCCCTCCGAAGGCAAAGCGCCGCAGCTTCCTGGGCACTTTCGGACAAGCCTCCCAACACAAACGCAACGCTTCGTAGCTTCCACTTTCTAAGTCCACCAGGTCGTAGACGGTCCCTGAATCGTCTGTTTGAAAACCATTCATCGAGGAAGTCGGCCTGTTGTTTTTGAATGAACGGCCGCTTCGCGCCAGAAGCGGTCGGCCGCGAATTCTGACTGGGGAGAGCCAGACTGCCCAGTCGTTACGCTCGCAATAGCATCGGCTTAGTGTCGGTATCTTATGGCCCGCACTCGACGTGGCGCACGAAGGCTGCCCAGATCTAATCAAGACCGGTAACCTGCGCGCCCTGCAACTCCTCCTCGGTCATACAAAGTTGGGAGCACCGTCCGTTATCTTGGGATTGAGGTAGACGATGCTCTACACATCGCCGAGAAAATCGAGCTCTAGTCATCGAATCCGCCCCTCCCAGGTGGTCCCTTGCGCGCGAAAAAACCGGACGTTCACACAAAATCAGGTGTTGGACCCAATCCGATGCCTGGCCGCATTTTAACCCGATTGGCTGTTTCTCCCTCGCTTCTTCGCCGCAAAGTGTTAGAATTTGGGTCGTCCTGATAGACCGGATGACGCCGCGCAAACGCATCGCCTTCACCGCAAGCGTGACGGTCTCCGCCCTGGTTAGGTGGTCGCGCTTCGTCGTCATCAGCTGCGCTATCGTCCTGGCGGCGGGGACCTTCTGCAATTGTTGA
>NZ_JADPIX010000050.1:0-593 GCF_023073155.1 Bradyrhizobium sp. 45
ACGACGTCACCGACACGGTTCTGGAACTTCGCCTGTTCGCGAAGACCGGCAATGGCAACCGTCAGGGTCACCGCCGCATCGCCGAGCCCGACTGGGCGACCGTGCACCGCGAGCTCAAACGCAAGCATGTGACGCTGTCGATCCTGTGGGAGGAATATATCGCCACCGAGCCCGGCGGATACCGGTACTCGCGCTTCTGTGAGCTCTACCGCGCCTGGGAGGGCCGCCTGTCGGTGACGATGCGCCAGGCCCATGCGGCCGGCGACAAGTTGTTCGTCGACTATGCCGGCGATGGCGTGCCGGTGGTGGTCGACCGCCTGACCGGTGAGCGCAGAACGGCGCAGATCTTCGTCGCCGTGCTCGGCGCATCGAGCTTCACCTACGCACAGGCGACGTGGACGCAGGGGCTCGCCGACTGGATCAGCGCCCATGTTGGCGCCTTCGCGGCGATCGGCGGCATACCGGTGCTGGTGGTGCCCGACAACACCAAGGTCGCGGTCATTAAGGCGAGCCTGTACGACCCGCAGATCAATCGTACCTACGCGGAGATGGCGGCGCATTACGGCACCGCCATCTTGCCGGCGCGGCCGCGC
>NZ_JADPIX010000082.1:0-11784 GCF_023073155.1 Bradyrhizobium sp. 45
CGTGGCAAGCGCTGTGGCAGCGTCGTGAATATCCTCACCCATGGGGTTCTCGTAGTCGAGGGCGGCGGAGACAACGCCTACTGGACACGCGTCCTCGTCACGTAGAAGGGGACCCAAAACTCAGTTCGAAACCACGAGGCGTAGGCCCTGGCGCGGGAGATACGCGCGCTCAACGTCGGCTTCGTTCGCAGCCAGAAGGCGCGCCAAGTCAGACAAGCTGTATCCAAGCTCGTTGCAGTGATACTTGATGATATCTCTAAGGCGCCAAGGTTCTTCTACCTGTATTTCGTATGGCTCACCCTCGTTGAAAGATTTATTATACTGAACATTCATGTTTTTGTACTGAGAATCAGTAATTAATTTTAGGTCGTAAGTTCTTTTAATCAAGCTTTTTATAGAGACCTTCCAGTACGCTTTCACTCTACCGAGAGCAGTAATCTTAGGAGATATCAAATATGATTTGATATCCGAGGCAGGCATGAGGAAAGCCGCAGCGAAGCGGTGCGCCTCCTCTTCCATCTTCTGATCGTCGTCAGGCACGGTGTGCATAACGATGTGTCCAAGCTCGTGCGCGAGCGAGAAACGGAAGCGGTCCCCGGCAACATCCTTGTTCATGAAGAAGAGCGGTGGCATGCCCTCCGAACGGAAGCTGATGCCGTCCAGAAGCTTGGTGTGGAAGCTCGTCATGATGACGATGCCGCCCGCCTGCTCAATCGTATCAACCACGCAGGCGACCGGCCCACGCGGCAGCATCCAGTACGCGCGCAGCCGCTCGGCGACCTTCTCTGGCGTGAGGCCGCTCTCGTCCAGGTCGATCTGAGGGATCGGCTTGGCGACTTCCAGGTCGTAGGAGCGCAAGAGCCTCGCCACGTGCTGACGCCGGATGTTGATGACCGCACCGATCCGCGCGAGTGGCTTCGCGCCGAGCTTCGTGCGCTTGCGGTAGTGAAAGGCGGGGAACCCGATCGCGCGCTCGCGCTGATGGAAGAAGGCTGTAGGGAAGCGGAGTGCCTTCGCGAGGTTGCCCAGCACCTCGTCGGAGGGTTGGCCGATCAGGCCGTGTTCGAGCTTCGAGATGAGCGCCTGCGTGACAGACGCCTCTCTCGCCAGATCAGCCTGGGTCATCTCGCGCGCCTCACGCGCGAGTCTCAGCATGTCAGCGTTGAAGACCGCGTCGGTCACTTAGCGTCCTCGTCTCGCACGCGCCGCCTCAAAGTCGGTCCGACCAGTGTCAGGGATCCGCTCCGGCGTGATGTCCACCCACGCAGCCTGGGCTTCCGTAGCGGTGACCTGCGCCGTCCAGATCACGTCCTTGCCGATCTGCCTGACAATCATCACCCGCTCGATCGCGGCCCCGGCGGCATCCATTTGGTAGCCCGCATACAGACGCACGGCCGCCTCGGGCAGATCGAGGAGGGGCATCTCGTCGTCATAATCCTGCTGTTGCAGGGTCTGGTAGTTAGCGTGTTGGCCTAACCCGTTCACCTTCTTGACCCGGATCAGCGCCTGATCCCGGTAGTTGAGCAGGTGAAGCCCCCGGCGATCCAGGAAGTTCACCCCAGGCGTGCCGTCGAAGCGGTCCATCAGCGCTCGTTCGGCGTGGTCGTAGATGCAGCACGCGGCAGCGCGATCACTGTGCTGCGCACGAACCGCATCCGAGTACCCGTCACCGTTGTAGGTGGCGACCGCCTCGTACAAGGCGTCGTGGATGCCGAGCAGCAGGGGCTCGATGATCGCCATCTGGCGCGACTGGTCTTCTTCCACGTCCATAAGGCCCTCTCCATCCGGCAGCACGTCGCGCCCTTGGAAGGATATGGCGGAAAATATAACCGTTTCAATAACCGAGCCGCAACTCCTTGTCGGGCCTTACGCTTTGGACTCCTGGGCGTCCCAGACGAGAGCCCTGGAAGCGCTACAATCCGATCTCGACAGCGAGATTGTCGGCGAACAGGGCCCCCTCACGGACGTACCGGCGCAGGGTGCTGAGCGAGGCGTGACGGGTCTGGTGAGCGATCCGGATCTCGCCAACCCCGGCATGGGCGGCCGAGGTCGCGAACCCCGCCCGCATGGAGTGGCCCGCATAGGCCGCCGCGTCGAGCCCGGCGGCGCCAGCGCGGCGCTGGACGATCAGCGCGACGGCGTTGCCGGACAGCCGCCCGCCGAGGCGGCCGTGACGGTCGACGGCGCGGAACGCCGCCCCCTCGGCGATCCCGGTCGCGGCAAGCCACGCCGTGTAGGCGGCGGCCGGACACGTCGCCTGTCCCGTGCGCCCGACCGCGAGCACCGCGCCGCGACCCTCGGCGTCGGTCTTGCTGCGCCGGATCGTGACCCGCAGGCCCTCGGGCAGGACGGCGATGTCGGCCACGTCGAGGGCGGCCAGCTCGGAGCGCCGCAACGCGGCGGCGGTGCCGACCAGGAGCAGGGCGCGGTCGCGCCGGTCGGCGAGGCCGTCGCCGAGCCCGGCGAGCACCTGCTTCAGGCGCGGCACGGTCAGGGCCTCGGCGCGGCGCTGGGCGGAGCCGCGCTCGCGCCGGAGGCCCGCCAGCACGTCGGCCACGGCCGGGTGGCGCACGTCGAGGCCGAGCCCGGCCCGGCGGTGCCGGGCGGCGAGGCTGCTCACCCGCCGGGCGAGGGTCGCGAGCGACAGCCGGTCGGCGCAGTCGGCGAGGTAGAGCCCGACCACGGCCGGGGCGGCGGGCAGCGGTTCGAGGCCGCGGGCGGCGCACCACCCCGCGAATTCCCGCCAGTCGGCCTCGTAGGCGCGGAGCGTGTTAGCGGCGCGCGCCTGCCGAGCGAGTCCGGCGGCGCGGGCGGCGACCGCTTCCAAGTCGAGCGCGGGGCCGATTGCGGTCTCTGCGACAGGGGTAGGAAGGGTGGTCACGGGGAACCCACGTCGTTGGAGGTTTCGGTCGCCAGCAGGTTCTGGATGAGCGTTCGGTGCGTGTGGTTGATTGAGAGGGTCCAGTCGATCTCGCACAGGAGGCGCTCGGCGCAGGTCCGCGCCTTCGTGCCGGGGTCGAGGCCGTGGAGGAGGTGAACTTGCCGTTCGCGCCGCCGCTCAGTCTCGGCGATCTCCCGATCTGCGTCCGCGAGCGCGTCATCGAGGAGCGATGAGGCCGGGACGGGCGCGACGGTCATCCCTGACCCCTCAGGTCCTGGAGCTGGAGTCGGGCCTCAAGGACAAGGCGTAGTTTCGCGTCGGCGAGATCGAGCAGATCCTGGGCGCTCGCCGGGAGGTCGGGGCGTTCCAGGGCCTCCTTCAGCACCCGCTGTTCCTGACGCAGGCCGTCCAGGGTGCGCATGTCCTCCGACATCAGCCGGTCCTGCTCGGCGGTGTCGGCCCCATCCCGGATTAGGGCGAGGAGCCCAGCAGTCCGCGCGGCCGAGCGCATCTCGATCGCGGCGATCTCCCGGCGCACGTCCCGGAGCATCTGCTCCAACAGCGCCACCATGACCGACTCCGTCTTGACCTCCGATAAGCGTCATTATCACAGCCCAGAAGACGCCACCCCGCGGCTGCCCACACCCTAGGCAGCTCCTTCACGAAACTGTGAATTGCCGCCAATTCGGGCTTTGGCGAGCCGCCAAATTCCATTAGGTTACTTTTAAGAATGTATTCACATGTGGCCAGTGAAGTCCATCGACTTCACTGGGGTGGCGAATGCCCCTCCACATGTGACGGGTCTCTCCCGTCTTTATGATGTCGTTCTTGCTCCTTGTAGCAGTATTTCTCAGCTTTTTCAAGATACTGTCTGCCGGTCCGGCCCACTTATCCAATGGTCTCCGCTCTGTACTTTCGGCAAAGAGCGATATTCATAGACGGCCTCGCAACTGGAAATGCCGGGGCCTCACATGTCCAACTCCAATCAGAACGAAGACCGCAAAGATCAGAATGCCTCCGCTGCGCCGGAAGCTTCAAACCCGCTGCGCCCTCATGATTGTCGATATCTCGTACAGGTCAGGAGAGCCGGTCACCTTTCATGGGAGTGCCGCAAGGAGAATGCCCTTCTTCTGAGTACCGCGACGTACGTTGCGGGCGTCCCCGTTCCGGAAGACGTGCGGATCGAACTCTGGGAATGCGAGATCGAGGATTTCGAGATCGATACCTGGGACCGCGTGCGGCTCCTCAAGCGTGACAACAAGGAAATCACGCCCGAGGACGAACGCGCGTTTGAGCGGATCCGGGTGCGCGTTGACCGGTGTCTGACCTGTCGGTGCAAGGTCCCACCGAACGTCGATGACGGGCCGAATTTCGACCGTACCATCGGCGATCTCATCATCGACGCGCGCGCCAAGAAAGACGCGGAGGCCAAGCCCGCTCCCGTCGTTCCTCAGCCGGCTCCGGCTCCGGTGCCGCCGAACCTCACCCCGAAGGCCGAACAGAAGCGCAAGCCCAAGTCCCGCAAGCCGGTTCGGAACGATGGGTGGGGCAGGGACTAGCGCGCCGGCCCGTGGATCGGCCGCTCAGCGGCCGATCCCACGTCCACGATCTCGCCGCATCACGGCGCGGACCCTCAGTAACTCCTGTTCGATACGATGGCGCTCAATCTCCTCTCGACGCAGGTCGCGCTCACGTGCCGAGGCCTGCTCACCATCTCCCAAAGCCAAGCGCCGCTCAGCTTGTTCGTGCCTCAACGCGCGCTGTCGTTCCTGTGCCTTGATGCGCTCATCGGGAGTCAGGCGCTCCCCTTCGCCGCGTGCCAAGCGACCCACCGACACCGCGAGGTTGGTATCCCGCAGCGAGGCCATGGCACCTTCGCTCAAGCTTTGACGCAGGCGGTCGCCGAGTTGCAACCGAAACTGCGCGGCCTTTCGGAGCAGCGTGCGCAGGGTCGCGGTCAGCGTTTGTCGGCGGGCACGCTCAATCCGGAGCGCGTCTACGGCCTCGCCTTGGTCGGTCTGAATGCCAGCGCGGGTTCGGAGGTGGTGTCCCCGCCCGAGCTTCGGCTCCGGCTTCCGATCAAGCACGAAAACCGCTGCGTCGGCTTCGTCCGCCTTCTCCGTGTCACCGCTGGCGCGCGCATCGGCAGCCTCAGCCTTGGCGTCCTCGCATTGTGCCGCGAGCGAGAGGTGGCTGACCCGCGTCGGCGCTCCGGCACGCTCGAGCGCTTCGTTCAGATGCGAAGCCCACGCTTCACGGAGATGCAACAGGGTGTCTCGAGCGTCGAGAGCTTTTTCCTTGCCTTCGAACCCATCGGGACCGACGCGACGAGTCGAGATCAGCACGTGAGCGTGCGGATTGCCGCCGTCCGGATCGTCTTTTCCCGTCCGTCCGTCGTGGTGCGCGATGTCCGCGACAAGACCGAGCGCGACAATCTCCCGCTCGACGAACGCGCGGACCAGCCGGACGCGATCCTCGACGCTCAGCTCGCGCGGCAACGAGAGTACGGCCTCTTTCGCGAGCCTACTGTCGACCCGGCGTTCGCTCGCCTCCACCATCTGCCAGAGCTTCTGGCGATCCGTGCGAGCCCATGCCGGTGCGCTTGGGGGAGCGAGGAGTTCGCGCGACGAGACGCCCTTGCGCCGCCTGTAGTCGAAGACTTGGCCGCGGCGGGCGCAGACCATCCGGGTGCCGGAGCGATAGGCGGCTGCGGCGACGGCCGAACGCCCGCCGGAGCGGCCGATCACCTTCAGCTCGAAGCGGTACAGCGCCATCCCGTCACCGCGCCCTGTGCGCACATACGTGGTCCAGCGGCCCGACGCTGGCTCGGTTTCAGGGTGAGGAACCCTGACGTCCGGCGCCTAAGCGCCGGACTGGGGGGAAGCCGTCCGGCGGGGCGCAGCCCCTGAGGACCGCGGGTGTCGGACGCAGTCCGAGACGTAACCGCGCCCTTCGGGACTCAACCCTAGCTTTGCCCGCCCCTCGAATGCAACTCTCAAAAAGCGAGCTTCGAACATGGACACGACCGAGACCAAGCCGAAGCGCATCAAGCGCACCCCGGAACAGAGGCTGACGGCGCTTGCCGCTGAGACCGCACGTGTGGAGGCAGAAATCCAAGCCAGGGATGAACGGGAGGCGAAGGTCGTCGGCGCTGTTGTGATCCGATGGGCCTACGACAGCCCTGCCAATGCCAAGCAGCTGGTCTCGATCATCGACAACGACGGTCTTCCGGATGTGGACCTCCGAAGGGTCACCGACCTTCTCGGCCGCCTGCACATCTTCTCCATGAGACAGGATCCTGTTCCGCCCACCGAGACGGAGCACTCGTAGGACCCTGCCGACAATGGACGGCGCGAACTCAACCGACCCCGTCATTGAGTTGCTCGACACGCTCAAGGCAGTCCGCCGCGACGTGGACCGACTCGGGCAGGACATGCAGGGGACGCTCAAGGCCGCACAGGCGGCCGAGATGGCGGCTGCAAAACCTCGTACCCTCACCCTCGACGTGTCGGCCCTCGGGCCGGCCTTCGGAACGCTGTCCGACCGCGTCGCGTCGTTGGACACGACGGTCTCCGCGCTCGGGGCCGACCGACTGCGCAGCGAGGTCGTGGCCGCGCTGCACGACGCGCGCGGTGAGATCGACGCAGCGACGCACGGGGTTCGACAGGCAACGGCTCGGCTGACACTTCGCCTCACCGCAGTTCTGAGCCTCGTCGTGCTGGGCGCCACCGGCGCACAGTTTGCCGGCGTCGCCGCGTCTACCTTCTGGGGTCAGGCGGAACGCGCCCGCCTCGCCGCCGAAGTCGAGCGCCTGCGCGTCGCATTGCCGACGCTCCAGGCGCGGGCCGAGGACTGGCAACGCCGCGCAGGCCGCGTGGTGCTGACGAACTGCCAGTCCGATGACAGGCGCACGCGCCTGTGCGTCCGCATCGACCTGAGCGCGCCGCGGTTCGGCCCGCGTGGCGAGTACGCCGTGCTCGACGGCTACTGAGTGCGCAGCGGGCCGTTCGGAATGACGATCGGGTGCATGAGCCTACCGCATGGATGGCACTCGCCGTGACGGACCCGGTCCGGAATCGGAAGGTGGCCTTGCCCTCGCCCGACCCTGCCTCCCGGCAGCTCTTTGCGACGTTTCCGCTGGCCGCTGACCGCTCCAAGATTGCGCTTTCTGAGATCCTCTGTCCGTGGGCTCGAGTTTTTTGAAGGCACCCCCCCCGGTTCGGCCGCCCTTCGCGATCCAAGCCCGCCAAGCGGCATCCACGATGGTGATGCGGTTGGGATCATTGCGCCGGCCGAGAAGGCGGCGCTCCTCGACGTGGAGAAGCCCGGAACGGGCAGCCGTCCGGATCGCGTTGCGTGCCGTCGAGGCCGACACCCCGGCTCGCGCCGCGATGGCCGACACGCACAGTTCACATGCGCCGCGCGCCCGCACCTCGTCGGCGATGATCCGTAACGCGGCGAGTTCGCCAGTCGTGTGCCGGGCCGCGAGCGCCGGGGGCATTGGACCAGAGGCAGCCAAGGTCCGCCGTCGCTCTAGTGACCGAGCGCGATCCGGCGAGCGCTGATGGCGTTTCGGGGGGAAGATGGACGGTCGGCCCGGCGGGGCGTCGCTCCGCGGCCGGGAGCTAGCAGGCCTTCGCGGCGGCACGGGCGCGGCCGGGATGACCGTCCGCCCCTCGATCAGCGCCGACAGCGCCTCGGCCTCGGCCTCACTCACCTGGCCCGCCCCGAAGGCGCGCCACAGCAGCGCCGCCACCTCGGGCAGCGCGCCCCGGGGCGCAACCTCGACGGCGCGCCTAAGTTCTTCAGCGAACATGTCCCAGCCCTTGCGGGCCACGGCACAGCAGCGAGCATCGCCTTAGCGGGCGACACCCTTCCACAGAACGAGCAAGACCGTTGACGGGATTGGCGTCCCGTCTTGACCCCTAAGGGTGCTCGTGAGACTGTCGGGAGGTGTTTGATCCCCCGCCGGTCTCTATGAGATCGGTCCACGGCCTCTCAGGTTGGCGCCTGAGGGGCCGTTGCTTTTTCTACGTTGCCGTCGTGGCGGTTATCTCCTCGAACCGGCACGAGTCCGGCATTCGCCCACCATCCCCGTACCGACACAGGCAGTCAACACGGCTACGGTAAGCCCTCCCTCGACGGGGGTCTCGAAAGGGCGGTCAGATACCCTTTCGAAAGAGTTATGGACACACCCTCTCGTCCGTCTCATTCCGAGTGACCGAGGGGCTGTCATGAGCGAGGTGTCGAAGGGGGTTTCGTCCCGCATCATGACGTATGCGGAGATCGAGGAAGCATTCTCTCTGAAACCGGCTTCAGCTCGGCAGCTCGTGCGCCGACAGGGCTGGCGTAGGCTCCCCGGTAACGACGGTAGGACCCGGATAGAGATCCCTATCGAAGAGTTTGAGCGGGCTCTCAAGAGAGGTGTCGAAACCCCTCTCGATGAAAGCGAAATCGATGCTGAGCCTCCTGTCGAAGGCCCTCTCGAAAGGACCTTCGTTGCCTTCCTAACCGCCCATATCGAACGGCTCGAGCGGGCTCTCACAGAGGCGCAGCAAGCTCTGTCGCAGGCGGTAGCTGACAGGAGCGCCGAGACTGAGAAATCCGATCACTTAGTCGGGGAGGTCGCCGCTCTCGCTCGGCAACTCGCCCAGGTCGTTGAGGAGGCCGGGGGTCGCGAGCGCGAGCTGCAAGCGCGATTAGCATTGGCCGATGCCGCAGCGGCTCAATCACGGGTAGAGTTGAGTGCTTTGGAGAAGAGAGCCGAAGCGGAGACCGCCCAGGCCCGCGCCGAGCTGGAAGCCTGGAAAGCACGCCCATGGTGGCGTCGGCTCGCCGGCTGAACCGCAGTTGTGCACCAGTCCGGATCTGGGAGGCTGTAAGTTCGTAGATCGTCGTGGGTACGGGTGTCCGTCATGAACGAGAGATCGCGTCGCCCACCACAGGAGCCAGGGCGGCCGGGATCCTACTGCAAGCGGCGTGCGGTCTCTGGTACCGGCAGATCGCGGCGGGCGGCCTCGGGGGCTTCCTGGCGGTCCGTGACCCAGATTATCGCAGCGCGCTCGGCCGCGGTCACAACCCGCCCTGGGCCTGCTGCACGGGCTTCCGAGATCAGGGCCTCCAGGGCCGATCTCAGCTCATCTGTGAAGGCGTCGTCGTTCACCCGGTTTGGACCTTTGGTATTTCGTCTACGCCAACTCGGGGTCATCGCAGAGGATGTTCGAAAACGTACGCTAAGCGCCCATACCTATGCAGATTGACAGCGCGGAGACGAACGTTCTCTCTCCGCCTCGTGTCCCGAGATCTCGCCTGCTTGCTTACCAGCATGAGCCGCTGCTGCACGCTAAGTTTTTAGGAAGCCAAGATCATAAATCATCGGTGCTAGCTTCGATGTCAGCGTCTCGTAGGTTGAGTCAAAGACAGCAAATTCGGTTTCGATTTTGTCTTTCTGTTCCTCGCGTCGACCAAGAGCGGATCGGATCTGATACCATCCAACATCGGGGCGATTGAGTTTGAGGCTTTGACGAACGCTATATACATCGGTGATGGAGAAATACGTTTGCCAAAGGATTTTACCTGCTCGTAAGACTGCGGAAGCCTCAACCGAAAACTTCTTTTTATGTAGGTATTGAACCATAAAATCTGATTCAAATCGGTCAGGTGCATTAACTTCAGCCTCGGTGAACGGAATAAAGTGATTGACCAGACTCCATTGGCGACCATTCCACTCCAATCCGTTCGCGCCAGCCGTCAGATTTTGTGTGCTGAACAACATCCAGACTAAGCAGTCCATCTTAAATTCTTCAGTAAGAGGCTCATCAGGCTGTAAGAACTGATCCCGATCATTGAGCCACGACGGCTTAACTAGACGCCGTACCGCAAACACAACTGCCGATTTCCAGAGATTTTCCTTGGTGACGAAAAAACCGCCTGCGCTACAGTACCCTGATGATAGCAAGGCGGTAAGATTTGCGTGTTGAACATCACCACCGGGCGCAATCATTCCGCCGATCGCTCCGTCTGCCCATTTAGTGCCACGCACATCTTTAATACTAGTCGTTGGCACGAGCGCGCCTTTCAAGGGCAGGGCGTCATCCTTATTAGACCTTGCCCGCTTAATCCAATTGCTCAGAAATCGCTCACTTGGTAGATTATAGAATTGCTTTTCGCCAATTGCTTCGCCTTTTTTATTAAGAACCTCCGCAACTATGTTTGTAATTGGTGTCTTCTTTTTTGCGGAATTATCGGTTTCCCAAATAAGGAAGCCAATAGGGAAATTCCCATTTAGACCATCGAATGCTTTGCTAGGCACCAAGAAACCGCCGAGATAAGATGCATTCCAAAACGACCTGAATGGCTCAAAATTTGGAGCATTTACATATTTCAAGGTACTGAACATAGCCAAGGTAGCGTTTGGTATCTCTTTGGCGATCCGCACTAGAAATTGCACGAATAGTTCGCGCGAAGCGTATCCAAAATCACTGATCGTTTTAGCAATCTGCGTCTTTGAAACGCTTTTTTTGCTCTCTGAATTTTTCCCACGAGAACTTGTGATGTTATCTATGTTTGCAGCTTCTGCATATGGCGGATTGATAAGTATCAGGATCTTTCGACCTTCGGCGATTGCCTGCCGCAGAGCGGGCGGCACTTTGTTGGTGAGGCTATAGTCAATTCTGCCATCAGCCGTAATGTCATCATTGAGATAATCATATTGAAACCGAGTGGCGGAAACGCAGGTTCTAGTAGCTTTCATAACATCGACGTCAGCTTGATCTAATGTACTCATAAAAACGTTTCGCGGGTTGGAATGCTTGGTTTCCAAGTTCCCAACGCCGCAGCACATGTCCCAAACTATGTAGTTCTTCTGCCAGTTCTTCCCAAGAACGTCGGCTAACTTATCGTAGGCTTTATCAACCACGTGGAGTGGAGTATAGAAAGCGCCCTTGAAGCTACGCTCGTCTAGCGGGATTAGGGAGTCGCGACGCTCTAATAAGTAATTGCGATACTCCTCATCTGGTGGGCGGTGATAAATTGACCAGAACTGACGGTAACCCTCACGATTACCTAGTTTATAAAGTTTACCGTCGAGGGAAAATACGGGCGCTTCTCCTTGATGGAGAAGTTCGGCCGGCAAGTTTTCATGAGTCGCCTTGGTTCCGTCATGCATGATGTCGGCGAAAAAGAGAAGGGCATATTTATCTACCGGAGCACCGCCGATTTCCCGACCGATCATCTCGACCCATTTATCGAAAACTTGCTTCAAATTATCTGGCGTGATCGAAATGCGGATAATATCGCCCTTTGTCAGAGCGGCTTTTACAGTACTGATGAATTCATCTTCGTGCGTCGCTATCCTGAACGAGACCATCCTTGTTCCAATGAACGCGGATACTTGGTCGAGCGCCTCCTTCGGGAATTTAGTAGCCGACTTGCCCCATTTTATCGTCTTCTTTTTCAAAAATGGAATAACATCAGCGGTCTTCATCAGAGCCGCCTTCTCAGTATCCATTACTGCCAGGAACGGTGGTAACTCGTCCCCTTTATTCAACCCATCCTGCACATAATGCAGAAGCTGGGTGAACATCTTATAACTTGAGTCCTTGCCGTGATGTTTAGCCTCGAACCACATTTCCTTCGTACGAATATCAATTAGCCCTTTGGTATATTTCTTCAAGCCTAACGCCTGAATGTAAACATCTTTGACGTCTTCCTCGCTGCGGACATCTTGTAGTTTTTTGTACAGAGACATTATGTTCCCGCTGGACCATGCCCGATGCACGGTAGACATCGCCGTTCGCATATGCCGTGGCAAGCGCTGTGGCAGCGTCGTGAATATCCTCACCCATGGGGTTCTCGTAGTCGAGGGCGGCGGAGACAACGCCTACTGGACACGCGTCCTCGTC
>NZ_JADPIX010000069.1:0-11321 GCF_023073155.1 Bradyrhizobium sp. 45
CGGCATATCGCTCCTTCGGTGGAGAAGTGGAGGCGTCAAGCACCCCCACGATATGCCGCCTTTCCGATTCCCGCCGTCACCAACTTTGGGCGATAGCTCACGCAATTTCAGTAATTGGCTCCGCACAGAGGGTAGGGAAAGCATCGCGAGCCGAATCAACGGCAATAGTGAGCAGCGGCGCTCGCTGGAGGCAGACCACCGGGCTTTCACGGAAGCCAAAGGGAAACTTGGCCTGAGTCTCAGGAAGCTCAGGCAGTATCTGCAACTCGTTGAGGCGAACAGAGGGCTGGGTGTGACCTTCCCTCAGCAGAGGGCTAGCTCGAACTCAACCTCAACCTGGGTGCGAGATTTGCCGACGCCGCCGTCCGAAAGTGAGTGGCCGCCGCTGCTAGATCCGTTTGGGCAGGCTGGCTTGCAGGAACCGGCCAGGTCGAGCTCGACCTGGTCCCCGCACGTGCCGTCCGACTTTGATCCAAGTGAGTGGCCGGCAGCGCAAGGCCCGGTTGGCCCGGGTTGGCAGGACCTGGCCGGCTCGAGCTTAACCTGGTCTCCACGAGTGCCGTCCGACTTCGAGTGGCCAACTCCAGAGGGCGCGCCAGCTCGGTCCTCAGACATCTACCACGGTTTGGCTTCTTTCACTGATCTGCCGTCCACACCGCAGGAAATGCGTGACGACGCCCAGTCAAGGCCGGTGCTCAGCCCTGCCGGCAGACCGCCGTTCTTCATCGGTTCATCAGGCACGCCGCAAGAGCTCGAGGATATCGGATATCTCGTCGGCGAGGATTGGCAGCATGGCTCACAGCCGGTGCCGGACTTCCTGCTCGATGTACTGGACAATAGAATGCTGTTGCCGAGTTCGCGAATGGCTCCCCAGCCGGTCTCTATCAACGGTGAGACCTACTCCATTGCGTTGGGGCCGCGAGGACGCCGCGACGCCCAGCTGATCCATCACCCTGGCCCATCCTCGGTTCCTGATGCCCGGATCGGCGCTTCGAGGGCGAGTGCCTCTGCCAGCGACCGCAGCGGACGGGTGCTCGGAGCCTCGGAATGGCTGGGTGATCAGCATATCCAGCGGGACTACGAGCTCCTGTCGCAGGAGTTGCGGCAAAGCAATCCAAACCTCGCCGCCCGGACCCGGTTCGTCGATCCTCTCATCGCCTTTCAGGTGGGCCATGGTACGGACGGCGACGCCCTGGACGCATTCCATCGCATTGTCAACGATCGGAATGGCAACGATACGGCCGACTTCCTGTTCTTGCCGGTGAGTGATGCGAGCGCTACGAACCTTCATGCCCGCGGCTCCCATTGGTCGTTGCTGCTGGTAGATCGCCGCGATCGCGACAGGCCGGTCGCCTATCATTACGACTCCGCCAAGGCATACTACGACTCCGCCAAGGCATACAATGCCACACCTGCAGCAAAGCTCGCAGCGCGGGTGGGAGCCGATTTGCGAGATGCCCCCATGCGCCAGCAGGGGAACGGCTATGATTGCGGAGTGTTTGTGGTCGACGGTACCCGGGCGCTGGTCAGACGGCTCGCGGGAAGACGGCACGCAGATCTGAGCCTCCTCTACCTCGTCGTCGATCGGCAGGCACTGCGAAACCGGCTAAGTGGGTGAAGTGGCTTCAACTGAATAGCGCGTGCAGCTGGTTGAACTGTATCCGTCCGAGATAAGCCGGGGACAGTACGCCTGAGGGGTTCGGTTCCTCTGTGCATCCTGATGAGCTCCATCAGGTTAGCCGAGTCGGTGAACGCCATGAGCCGTCGTTACCTATGCTGTAAACCGAGATGACGCCGCCCACCGGGTCCACTCCGTTGGCCACATCCCAGAGCCAGTCCTCGTCCTCGCCGAGGTCCTTTGCCACGCGACCAATGGTGAAGACGAAATTGACTCTGTTGACGTGCGCTGAGCGGAGGACGTCGACGTGAGCGACGTCTAATTCCACGGCAGCAACTGGTGTAGGCAGCTCTGTGGCATGTCCGCGATGCGCGCGAAGGCGTCGGCGAGCCACGCTTTCGCATCGATGTTGTTGAGACGCGCCGTATGATGAGCGTCATCCGGCGGGAAGTTCCGAACCGGACGTTTAATTGGACAGCCCGCGGCCGGGCTTCTGCGAGGTCGACATGGCCGCCCCTGGCGGCACGTCGGTGGCGGGATCGTTCATCCAGACCATGACGATGGCCGATTCGCGACGGGCTGGACGGAGTGCCTGCCGTTGGTGAGGCGGGATGGCTCGCTGGTTGTCGAGGCTATGAAACACGCACAGAGCCGGTTCCGCTGGCTTCTACGCGGTGTGGACTTCGACAACGACAGCAGGTTCATGAACGAGGTCTTCGCGCCGCGGTGCGCCAACCGAAGCTCGGGGTGACGCGCTCGCGTGCCTACAACAAGAACGGTCAGGCCTTCGTCGAGCAGAAGAATGGTGCGTTGTGCGTCGCTTGATGGGCTACGGCCGTTTCGTTGCCCTCGACACGGCGCACGTGATGGGCCGTCACTATTCGGCGGCAACTCTACGTCAACTTCTTTCAGCCGTCGTTCAAGCTCAAGGAAAAGCGCCGAGAAGGGGCCACGCCTGCACCCTTTGGTTTTAAGAGTTGGTACGCGGCTTGCTCCGTTCGGAGCAACATTATGGCGCGAGAGACACACGTGCGCGTTGTAAGGAGCGGTTCATCTGCAGGGTTTGCGATAAGCGTGGCACCATCCTAAGGGAACGAAGTGACCCAACCATGCCCATGAGAAAGCGTGCCGACCAAAAACTGCAATATCTTCACGTCGTGTACGCGTCAATCCAGCTTTCTCTTCTGGTGCCGACTTCGAGACTCTTCCATGCGAGATCCGTACGAAGGCCGATCTCGTGGTCCTTCTCACTCTCGTCGACCCTATCGAGCACCGCCCGCACTGGCGAGGTTGTCTCGGCTTCGAACGTCGGGATAGTCCCGAGAAAGAATGATCAAATCGACCGGGCTTGCAGAATTCGATTGATTAAGGCCACCGCACAAACCTGTCCAGGGGCTGCGAGATACCAGATACCGGTATTTCGAAGTCCGTGAGGTATCAACGCCTGCTCGGCGAACGTCCGCTTTGGGCAATTGGGTTGAACGCTCGAGCTTGCGAACAGCCGAAAGCGCGGATTCACATAGGCATAGAAGCCTGGGATGAAACGATTGGGCGAACAGCAAGCGCATCAAGCGACCTATCGTAGGCATGAAGGCAGATCTCTGTAAGAACGCGGACCACCAATCGCCGGGCCTGAAGCACTACCGGAGAAGCGCACCGCTTTGGGACCAGCAAAAAGTAGCCGATCATCGGCGCCAGGCAGATATCAGCTAGCCACCTCATTGCCGTCTCGATCAGAGACAAGACACGATCGGAGCTTCTCTTGCGCGCGGGTGCCGCTCTTTCACGTTTCAAACGCATTCACCGTGTGTTCGCCGTCGCGATCGGCGCCAAGAGCACGACGAGGCACATGAGCCCGGCTAGGACCCCAAATGCGGCCGGCAGTCCCACGTACTTGGCCAGTAAGCCGATACCAGCTGGCCCAATGAGAATTCCGGCATAACCCACCGTCATGATCGCGGCAATCGCCGGACCAACGGGCATCGCCTCCTGCGTGCCGGCGCGCCGGAACAGAATCGGGGCGACATTCGATAGGCCAAGACCAATGAGCAGCAAGCCGATCATGGCGATGACGGCCGCCGGTGCCGCCAGCAGAGCTCCGAAACCTGCCAAGGCCAGTAGACTTCCGAACATAAGTGTCGCGCGGTCCCCCGCCCGTTCGACGACGGCGTCGCCAGCAAGGCGTCCCACCGTCATGGCTATGGAGAACAGTACATACGCTAAGCCGCCCTGCGTCTTTGGAGCAAGACCAGCGCCGACGACCAACAAGGCAGCCCAATCGAGCATCGCGCCTTCGATAAGGAAGGCGATCGCCGCAATCACGGCTAGAAGGAGCACGATGGAACGCGGCAGAACGAACGACGGTCCCTGGTCCGCCTGCGCCGTTGGTACCAATCGCGGCCACGCCAGCATGATCGCGATCACTATCAATCCCGAGCAGACCACAGCCGAAACAAATGCGTCAATCTGCAGCGAGAGAAAAGCGGTCATGGCTGCAGACCCCACAAGTCCCCCGATGCTGAATTGAGCGTGGAAGCTGGACATCAGCGGGCACTCCGCCGTGCGCTCCACCTCCATCGCATGAATGTTCGCGGCCACGCTAATCGAGCCTATCGAGGCGCCTAAGGCGAAAAGCGCGACGCCGAGCGCCAACTTGCTAGCTGTCGTGAGGCACGGCAGGACGATCGCGAGACTAAGCCCACCCACAAGAATGATCAGCCTGACGCCGTAGCGGGCGCTCAAAACACTGGTCAGAAGCATCGCGATGATGGATCCAGCACCCAGGCAGAGCAGTAGTAGGCCAAGCACGCCGTCATCGGCCGCCAGCCGGTCTTTCGCAAATGGTACGAGCGGGGCCCAGGCCCCGAAGCCAACGCCGGGAACGAAGAATGCAAGACGCGTTGCTAACCGAGAGGATGGTTGACCAGCAGACGCCATGACAGGGACCCTATTGATAGACGACCTGCGGGCGCTGTACCAACGACGGACTCCCGAGCGACAGAGAGTGCGCAGGTTCGGCGGTCGAGAGGACATCGTTTGTTGGCGCAATCCGCCATGCCGGACGGTTCAGCGCGTGATATCGGATCGCGTCGATCGTCACTGTTCTAGTTCGATCCGCGACAACATCTTTGATTGCAAATACGATGCCACCGCGAAAACGCACGTGACGACTCGATACGATCGGGCAACTGTGCCGGCTAGGCATGGAGCGTCGGGGGCTCTCAACAAGCTTGATACTTGCTGATTGATGAGCGCGGTCGCGCACTGAAGGAGCACGAAGCACCCGAGTGCGCCTCGAGACCGCGTATTGCGATTCCGTGACGCCCTTCAGCGCGCCAACGCGGCCTCGCCTTCCGTAGTCATATCCGCGACAAATCAATATGGCTCAGTCGCAAAGCTGACGACGAGATGAAATTGTCCGCCGATCGCAATGGGCCTCAATGCGAGGCGATTGGTTTGCAACCCTGTTACTCTGGGCTTGCGTAGCCTGAGCTTGTGGCAACCGACATCGCGATGTAGACGCCGACATAAACAGTTGATCATCGAAGGTACGCAGAGGCTTGTGTGCCTGCTAGACCCATCGTCTTTGTCAACGCCCCCCGTCACGGCTCGCCATTGACGACTTCTTCATCGAATTGGCTGTGCACATGGACCGGCATTGATTCTTGTCCGTGTGCGGGAGGGATGCGCTCGTTGCCCAACATTCCATCGAGAAAGCTGCCCCGCCGAGATCGCGACCCGCTCCTACGTAAACAGCGGACGAATCCGTTGCTCGGTCTGCCGCAACAAAGAAGCCCACAGCGTCGCGCATCTTCGACCGACGCTCCACCAATCATCAAATCCCGAATGATGGTGGCCCATAGATTCAGAACCACCCGAAAATTGCAACTGTAGTGCTAGATCCGGTGCGCCAAATGCATCGAACTCCGTCCGGATCGCGTGTCGGTGTTTCGTTACGCGCATATTCTCTCCTTCAAGAAGGATCAGTGCAAGATCGGCGAATGCGCGCTGCCCCAGACAGTCGCGCGTCATCTTCAGTCGGAATTGATTACGGAAGCCCCGGTCGACGCGGGCTACGTGCGCATTAGTTTCGACCACTTCGATCTACCCCGGCTAGAAATCTTGCCGCGGCGAAGCGCGAGGGGCGGCCGCGTCGGAACTTCCAGGGTTACACCGACGAGACCGCCGAAACAGATAAGAAGAACACAGTTTGTCGATTTGGTTCTGAATTGCGCTACAGAGTTGGCAACGCGAGCAGTACGTTGTCGATCAGCCGGGTCGAACCGACGTAGGCTGCGGCACAGAGCGCCGCCGGAAGCCGCAGCGGACTCGCGGCGCGCTTGAGCGTATCACCATCGACAAGTTCAAGGTATTGCAGCCGATCAACGGTCTCAAGATGCCGCTCCGCGATCGCAATCAGCTTATCCACCTCGCGCACTCCTGAGCGGAACTCATCCGCCGCGGCGAACAGCCCACGACTGATGGCAACGGCTCGCCGACGTTCTTCCTCGCTCAGATTGCGATTGCGACTGCTCATCGCGAGCCCGTCCGGTTCCCGAACGGTTGGCACGGTGACGATCTCGATCGGAAGATTGAGATCAGTTGCCATGCGACGCACGACCGCGCATTGCTGAAAATCCTTTTGCCCGAAAAACACGACGTCCGGACGCACCATGTTGAACAGCTTGCATACCACGGTTGCGACGCCGCGAAAATGCCCAGGCCTAAAAGCCCCGCATAGTGGCTTCGCCAATTCGCCCGGTTCGACGAAGGTCTCGAATTGAGCCGGATAGACTTCCCGTGCACCCGGCGCGAAGACAATCGCAACACCGGCATCGCGGCACAATTTTTCATCGCGCAGGAAATCGCGAGGATAGCTGCTGAGATCCTCGTTTGCTCCGAACTGCGTCGGATTGACGAAGATGCTAACGACGGTGACGTCGCATTGCGCTCGGCTCGCCTTGACCAGGGCCAGATGGCCCTCGTGCAAATAGCCCATTGTCGGCACTAGCCCGACGCGTTTGCCCGCGCTGCAAGCCTTCGCCAGTTCACGACGAAGCTCAGCGACCGTCGTAATCGTCTGCATCGTAGCACCTTACATCAGGTTGTCTTAGGAGGAGCCCAGTTTGCGATGATGTCACCCAGGCTTTCAGGAAGCCGATAGGACTCTTGCGGCGCCGGGAACGCTCCACTGCGGACATCGGTAGCCCAGCGCGACAGCGCCTCCTGCAACAGCTGAAAACCATCTGCATAGGCGCGAACGAATTTGGCCCGACGACCTTCGGTCAGCCCCAGCACGTCATGGAATACGAGCACTTGGCCCGAGCACCCGGGACCCGCGCCTATTCCAATAGTTGGTATCGACAGCGATTCGGTCGCTCGCTGGGCGAGCTCGGCCGGAATGCCTTCAAGCACCAACGCGAAGCATCCGGCCTCCTGCAGACGGTGAGCGTCATCAAGCAGCCGCAAAGCGTCATCGGCTTTCCGGCCCTGCACCTTGAATCCGCCCATGATATTGACGCTCTGCGGGGTGAGGCCGAGATGGCCCATGACGGGAATTTCGCAATCGACCAGGGCGCGCACCATTTCCACGCGCTTGGCCCCGCCCTCGAGTTTCACTGCATCTGCACCTCGCTGCAGGAATCCTCCGGCGTTACGTATCGTCTCCTCCGGACTGAGGTGAAAGCTAAGAAACGGCATATCGGCCACGAGCAGGGCACGGGGCCTTGTGCGCGCAACAGCCTCGAGATGATGATTCATCATCGCCACGCTGACAGGCAACGTGTTGTCGAATCCGAGGCAGACATTGCCAACACTGTCGCCGACAAGAATGATGTCGACGATGGGGTCAGCGATGCCTGCAGTAACCGCATCGTAGGCGGTGGTCATGGCGACACGCCGCCGCTCCTGCTTCCACCGCTGCAGGATTGGAATCGTGATCCGCTCAACTGATACTTCCGAAGCGTGGCTCATTTTCGATCCGTTCCGTCAGATGGCCTCAGGTCGATTTCGCAGCTCTAAGCGATACAATTTAATCTCACCTGTCTCGCCTACGATTTTGAAGCCACCGCCCTCCCGAAGTCCCCGCGTCTCCGAATATGCTAGGCGAACGGTAATCCGATTCTTGCGACCGAAGCAGTTGAGTATTGCGCGCATCCCGGGGGACCACCCTTTTTCTATGGCGGACGAGTGAAAACTGTCAACCATGAAAGGGAAACATACGCCTCCAAAGTAGTAGGCGCGTGCATAAAAACTCCAATGGTCGCGCGACCATCAAGCAAGAACTCACCAGATTCAAATTGTCATTTGGAAGCGCGTTGCGTCACGCTGGGTCTCAGGGCGCGCCGATGCGATCATTCTGGCAATTTGCCTGCGGCGTTGTCTTAACCGCATCTCTTGCATGTCGGACTGGCTGGCTCTGCCCAGGGAGGCAATACTCTACCGGAGCGAGTTCTTTTCCGAGCCTCATCAAGTTCAACTGCAGCCCGAGGATTTGTTGCCGCTCACACCTGCTGCGCTGCATCAACGCTCCGGCATACTTACTTCCCCATACAGAGCTGATAGAAATTGCGTACCATGCCCTGCTCCAATCCCTTCCCCGGGATACTTGGCACTTTCCAGCTCCCGAAACAGGCCTCGCGCTCACCTCTGTTGTAGCGGCATATCGCGATCGATTAGTTCGATGAACCCCTGCCTGTCGGCCGAAAATTGCGTTGCGCGTATTCCGCGGTGAAATCCTTCAAACGAGCTCGGAGTGACCGCCGCGCCTTCGTCAAATGCAAGCGAGTGCTTTCCAGCGCAGCAGATCGTGAAGACGCGCGTCTGCCGCCGCTAATTCGATGGCGTGTGGATAACCCGACCGTACAGACTTGTCAGGCGAGCCGCTTAGAGGCGTCGCTGACCTGAGGCGCCGGTGCGCTTGCCGTCGGCTTGCTGCTCAATTCGTAGCAGCCGTGGCAACCCAAGCGTCAGGCCATCGAAGACTCGACAGTTTGACACGGCCAGCCAAGTCATGCGATGCAAAAAGGGCTAAGCGGGGTTAAGGCGCAGTAGTGCGGTCGCAATCTAAGCGGCGGCCGCCATTGCGAGGTCAGCAGCTTCTGCTGCACACGTTCAAAGGCCATTACTATTCGTCGAAGACACGATTTCGTCAACAACACCCCGCATTCCCTTGGTGCGTCTTTTCGTGGCGTCTTGTACTGGTTGTCAGCGCGATCGTTCTACCCGCCGCGCCAATGCGTATGTCGGGTCGATACCGCAATAGGCGTCCGTCCCCGAACGAGAACTGGCAATTGCCAGGATCCCCCGGATACGTCCTTGCAGACAAGAGCGTCCTGCCAAGCGGTCGCAGGACGTACGCCCGAAGGCGAGACAAAGCCAAGTGGCATGGGAAGTGCTAGCAGCGACAAACAGCAGATTGCGCATGTCTTGCCTCCGCTAGGCTTTGCCTAAGGATAGACCATCGAATTACTTGTATTGATGTCAAGCAAATGGCAGCCGCGCTTCCCTGGGCAATCGCATCCACCGATGTACCAGCGCGTTGGGCTCTCACGCGCATGCAAGCAACGCGGTCCAAGTGAAGGCCGTCTAGGAGTGCTCGATCAGAACCGCGGCACCTCGGGCGGCCATTTTTTCCCAAAACTTGGCGAAGGCGGAGCAGCATTTCAGCGACTTTCCGGAAGGCAGCGCAGCCTTCCGGCGCGATGCAGCTGCGCGTTGGAAGCGCCTCCAGGCAAGCGTGTGCACCAGGTACTACCCTTCTTCGTTACTTCGCGACGAGCAGCGCCGAAACGATAAGCTCCTCCCAGGCGACATGTATGGCTAAGACTATCGCCACGTTCCGCGATTGAAAGTCGTTTCACGATCATCTCTCTGCGGTGATCAGCCGAAGAGCGGAATCAACCTTGAAGTCACGCGTCGATGTCATCGCTTCAGGGGCTGGCGGCGGCCTTCCCCCTTCTGTTTTGTGACCCAGCCTGTATTCAACGAAGGAGCGCATTTTGCTGCAGTTCTTATGCGCCGATCCTGCAAGTGAGACCGTTTCATGCACGAGATCCGCGCGAAGCTAATGACCGTCGACGGAAGCATCTGCTGAACTTGTCCTAGCGACTATGATCAGGCGGTTCCTTACTTCGATGCAGAATTTCGTCTCAGAGATTGTCTACCTTGCGTAATAGCGGAGGAAGAACAGCAAGCTAAACACCCGCCACCGCAATGGTGCAGGGCGCCTGCCGTGCAGTGGCATCTGAACGGCTGCCCGAGGCTTGCAGACTTTGCGATGAGGCATCTGTCGCTTTGGGCGAAGTCAAACCGGAATGTTCGCGATCACCGACGGTCATCTATGATTCGACACATCGTATTCTTCACCGCAAAAGATTAGGCGCATGTCGACAAAATAGTCGACGGCCTTTCCGTACTCGCCAAAATCCCGCACGCACGCCGGCTTGAGGTCGCTCGCAACCGCAAGAGTGACCGGCCTGGCAACGAAATTGACGTGATCGTCTACGGTGAATTCGACGACGATGTCGAACTGGTAGCCTATAAAGCGCACGAGCTTTACCAGGAGTCGATCCGGCAGGTAAGACCGCTCCGAGAGCTACGTCTCGCGGCCGATTACAGCATGTCAACAGATGCGGAGCCATTTGGCAGGCCCTACCCGCGGGCGTAATTAACCTGGCAGGCACGTAGGGGTTTTTGGGTGCCCACGAGGCACGCCTTCGCCGGACGGGATTACAATCGGCCATGTATCGCTGAGCGACAGACTGCGGATTCCGATCGATGTCGCCCAGGATTCCGAGATGATCTCGCCCACCATTCCGATTTGAAGTCGCCCACCCGTTCCGAGATGATGTCGCCCACCATTCCGGGATGATGTCGCCCGGGTGACGAGGCCTCTTCTGGCTCCCATAGGGTCAACTCTTTCGCTTTGCGAAGGGGACCCTGGATGCCGACGGAGAGGCTTGCGATGCGCCGTGTGCGCGATGTGATCAGAATGAAGGCGGCCGGGCTGCCGAGCCGCGAGATTGCGCGACGGGTGGGCGCGGCGCCCTCGACGGTGCGCCTGGCGCTCCGGCGGTTCGAGGCCGCGGGCTTGAGCTGGCCGTTGCCAGACGACGTCACCGACACGGTTCTGGAACTTCGCCTGTTCGCGAAGACCGGCAATGGCAACCGTCAGGGTCACCGCCGCATCGCCGAGCCCGACTGGGCGAGCGTGCACCGCGAGCTCAAACGCAAGCACGTGACGCTGTCGATCCTGTGGGAGGAATATATCGCCGCGGAGCCTGGCGGATACCGGTACTCGCGCTTCGGTGAGCTCTACCGCGCCTGGGAAGGCCGTCTGTCGGTGACGATGCGCCAGGCCCATGCGGCCGGCGACAAGTTGTTCGTCGACTATGCCGGCGATGGCGTGCCGGTGGTGGTCGACCGCCTTACCGGTGAGCGCAGAACGGCTCAGATCTTCGTCGCCGTGCTCGGCGCATCGAGCTTCACCTACGCGCAGGCGACGTGGACGCAGGGGCTCGCCGACTGGATCAGCGCCCATGTTGGCGCCTTCGCGGCGATCGGCGGCATACCGGCGCTGCTGGTGCCCGACAACACCAAGGTTGCGGTCATTAAGGCGAGCCTGTACGACCCGCAGATCAATCGTACCTACGCGGAGATGGCGGCGCATTACGGCACCGCCATCTTGCCGGCGCGGCCGCGC